>NZ_PDJC01000001.1:2400000-3000000 GCF_002563675.1 Propionicimonas paludicola
CGGGCTACTCGCAGCCGGCTCAGGCCGGCTACCCCGAGCCGTCCGGTTATGCCGGTTACGGGCAAGAGATGGCCACCCAGCAGCAGCAGCCCTACGGCTACGGCTATCCGATGGCGCCCGACCACCCCAGTTCGACGGTGGTGCTGGTCCTCGGCCTGATCGGCATGTTCCTGTTCCCGCTCACCGCGCCGGTCGCGTGGGTGATGGGTTCGAAGGCCCGCGCCGAGATGAAGGCCTACCCCGGCCGGTGGGGCTCCAGCGGCACCCTGACCGTCGGCTGGGTGCTGGGCCTCATCACCTCGGTGATCTGGCTGCTGATGATCGGCGTCATAGTGCTGGGAGTTGTCGGCATGGCCGCGTTCTACCGCTGAGTTCCTGGACAAGCGAAAGCGGCCCGGTTCCGAAGAACCGGGCCGCTTTTCTATTACGTCAGGGCTGGACGACGTCCGCCGTCGGTGAGTCCGGAACCGGCTGCTTGCGCTGACCGGTGAAGGTGAACGGGAACTCCGATCCCTCCGGGGCCACATCGACCACGACGATCTCGCCGGGCAGCACTTCGGCGAACAGGATCTTCTCGGCAAGCTGATCCTCGATGTCGCGCTGGATGGCCCGCCGCAACGGACGCGCTCCCAGCATCGGATCGAAACCACGCTTGGCGATCAGCGCCTTGGCCGCAGACGTCAGCTCGATGCCCATGTCGCGATCCTTGAGCCGCAGCTCGATCTGGGCGACCATCAGGTCCACGATCCGCTCGATGTCGGCGCCGGTGAGCTGGTGGAAGACCACGATCTCGTCCACCCGGTTCAGGAACTCAGGGCGGAAGTGCTGCTTGAGCTCGTCGGAGACCTTGGCCTTCATCTTCTCGTAGCTGCCGACCTCGTCGGTGTTCTGGCTGAAGCCCAGGTTCACCGACTTCGAGATGTCGCGAGTACCCAGGTTGGTGGTCATCACGATCACGGTGTTCTTGAAGTCGACCACCCGGCCCTGGGCATCGGTCAGACGACCCTCGTCCAGGATCTGCAGCAGCGAGTTGAAGATGTCCGGGTGGGCCTTCTCGATCTCATCGAAGAGCACCACGCTGAACGGCTTGCGGCGCACCTTCTCGGTGAGCTGGCCGCCCTCTTCGTAACCCACGTAGCCAGGAGGCGAACCGAACATCCGGGAGGCGGTGTGCTTCTCGGAGTACTCGCTCATGTCGAGGGTGATCAGGGCGTCCTCGTCACCGAACAGGAACTCGGTCAGCGCCTTGGTCAGCTCGGTCTTGCCGACGCCGGACGGGCCGGCGAAGATGAACGAACCGCTGGGCCGCTTGGGATCCTTCAGTCCGGCCCGGGTACGCCGGATCGAACGCGACAGCGCCTTGACCGCGTCGTGCTGGCCGATGTAGCGCCGGCCGATCTCCTCCTCCATCTTGAGCAGTCGAGCCGACTCCTCTTCGGTGAGCTTGAAGACCGGGATGCCGGTGGCACCCGACAACACCTCGGCGATCTCTTCCTCGCCGACCTCGGCCGGGACGTCCGAGTCGCCGGTCTTCCAGGCCTCTTCGCGCTCAGCCCGGGCGATGTTGAGCTTACGCTCGTCATCACGCAGCCCGGCAGCCAGCTCGAAGTCCTGGGCGTCGATGGCGGCTTCCTTCTGCAGGCGCACCGCAGCGATCTTCTCGTCGAACTCGCGCAGGTCCGGCGGCGCGGTCATCCGCTTGATCCGCAGCCGGGCGCCGGCCTCGTCGATCAGGTCGATGGCCTTGTCCGGCAGGAACCGGTCGGAGATGTAGCGGTCGGCCAGCTGGGCGGCCGCGGTCAGGGCAGCATCGGTGATGGTGATCCGGTGGTGCGCCTCGTAGCGGTCACGCAGGCCGCGAAGGATGTCGATGGTCAGCGCGATGGACGGCTCGGCCACCTGGATCGGCTGGAACCGGCGCTCCAGAGCGGCGTCCTTCTCGATGTACTTGCGGTACTCGTCGAGGGTGGTGGCCCCGATGGTCTGCAGCTCGCCACGGGCCAGCATCGGCTTCAGGATGGACGCAGCATCGATGGCACCCTCGGCCGCACCGGCTCCGACCAGGGTGTGGATCTCGTCGATGAACAGGACCACGTCGCCGCGGGTCTTGATCTCCTTGAGCACCTTCTTCAGGCGCTCCTCGAAGTCACCGCGGTACCGGGAGCCGGCCACCAGCGCACCCAGGTCAAGGGTGTAGATCTGCTTGTCACGCAGGGTCTCGGGGACGTCGCCTCGGACGATCTGCTGGCTCAGGCCCTCGACGACTGCGGTCTTGCCGACACCGGGCTCGCCGATCAGCACCGGGTTGTTCTTGGTGCGCCGGGACAGCACCGTCATCACCCGCTCGATCTCTTTGGCGCGACCGATCACCGGGTCGAGCTTGTTCTCTCGAGCCGCCTGGGTGAGGTTGCGTCCGAACTGATCGAGGATGGTCTGGGCCGACGCGGCCGGACCGGACTCGGGAGCACCGGCGGTGGCCGCCTCCTTGCCCTGGTAGCCGGACAGCAGCTGCAAGACAGTGTTGCGAACCCGGTTCAGGTCGGCGCCGAGCTTGATCAGCACCTGGGCGGCAACGCCCTCACCCTCACGGATCAGGCCCAGCAGGATGTGCTCGGTACCGATGTAGGGGTGGTTGATCTGCAGCGCCTCGCGCATTGAGAACTCCAGCACCTTCTTGGCGCGCGGAGTGAACGGAATATGGCCGGTCGGCGCCTGCTGGCCCTGGCCGATGATCTCCTCGACCTGCTCGCGGACGGCCTCCAGCGAAATCCCCATCGACTCCAGCGCCTTGGCTGCGACACCCTCACCCTCATGGATCAGGCCCAGCAGAAGGTGCTCGGTACCGATGTAGTTGTGATTGAGCATTCGGGCCTCGTCCTGAGCCAGGACGATCACCCGACGGGCACGGTCAGTGAAGCGGTCGAACATTCCGGAGAACTCCTTTTCCCGGCGACGGCCCAACGGGGCCAACCCGTCACCGATGGCACCAACAGCTTAGTCAACGCTGCGACGGTGCTCCGAAGTCCCGTGTTCGCCTCCGGCTCAATCTGAGGCCGGAGGCGAACCGGATCTTGCTCAGCTGTGAGCGCGCTCGTAGGCCTCGCGCACCTCGGCCGACACGCGGCCGCGGGCCGAAACCTGCATTCCCTCCGAGACCGCCCATGCCCGAATATCGGTGGCGGCGGTGCCGCCGGCCTTGCGCTTTCCACCGGCCCGACGAGCAGTGCGCTCGCGCTGACCGGCCGCGATGTAGGGGGCGAAAGCATCGCGAAGCTTCTTGGCGTTGGCGGTAGAGAGATCGATGGAGTAGCTCACTCCGTCGAGCGAGAAAGCGATCGTCTCGGCGGCTGCGGAGCCGTCGAGGTCGTCAGTGTGGATCACCTGAACTCGCTTGGCCATGTGGTTCCTTTCGATATGCCCTAGCACGGAAGTGCTATTGGCTCCCCTAATCTGCGTGTTGAAGCATATACCCGGTGCGAGAAACTGCAAGTTGGCCAAGTTGATTGCGGGTTGTGGCAATTCGGTCAGAAATCCAACGGACGTGGAGATCGGAGCAGGCCGGGCACGGTACCACTTGCCGTCAAATCTGAAAGCGGTTGCAGCGGTCCGAATTAGGTCGATCAGACATCAGGCCTGCAGCCGAGCCCAGCGAAACGCCGATGCCACAAGCGCCATCACAAAGGCGAGCCGGCAGCGATAGTGACCGCTGCGGTCAGGCTTGGCGCAGCTCGTCCAGGCCCTCGCCCGGCGGATTGGCCAATGCCCGGAGTAGGACCACCGTTGGGAACCCCTGCGCATCCCACAGGTCGGCCAGCGTGGCATCGCGTCCCCGGGTGGGCAGAGCCAGGATCTGCGCCTCCTGAAGGCCCATCCGCCGACCCAGCTCGGCCCGAAGGGCTGCCTTGTCACCGCGCAACTGGGCAACCTCAAGCTGAAGCCGCCCAGCCTCCGCCCGAGCCTCGTCCAGGCTGTGCTGCAGGCCCTGATTACGCTCGATCACCTCGTCAATGGTGCGATCGGTACGCAGCCGGAAGCTGGCAACCTCGGCCGCTGAGCGAAATGCATCCGCTGCCTGCTCGCTCAGCAACAAGAATCTGGTCTCGCGGACTTCACCCCAGGCCCGGACGGTGGCGAACACACCCGCGCCGATGGCGATCACCGCACTGGCGATCGCGCCCCAAAATCCCAAGAATGCGGTTGCGATGGCAACCAGCGCCGCCGAGACGAGCACTACTTCAGCCTGCCGGCGACGCGGGGAGCTAATCGCTTTTCTCCGCCCTGCGGCTGATTTCACGCCGCTGAGTCTAGCTAGCGTCGTCGCTGCGGTCGGGATTACGCGGCGGCGTGGCGTCATCGTCGCTCGATGGCGGTATCCGACACGCTCGTTCCAAGAAGGCGCCAGCCACGGCCAATCCCGCACTGGTGATGACCGCCACCGCCGAACTGATCACACGTTCTCTGGGCAATACTGCGTCCCACCGCGAAACCGAATAGCCGGCAATCGCGGCATAGCCACCAGCCAGAGCGGCGCCGACCAATAGGCTCGCTTTTCCGAGGACGACCAACCGGATGGCGCGCTGCGGCTCGAGCAGCTCGTGACGCACCTGGACGGCCCGATGAGTGGCCCACGCTTGAATGGCGGTGAATGCCGCAAGCACCGCGGTTGTCGCCACCACTGCCAATGGCAGCTGGGGCAGCGGAAGGTCGAACAGGTCGAGCACGCTGAACAGCAGCCAGCCCAGGCCGGCCCCGACCACGACCGCGACTCCGATGGTCTGCCAGCCGGTCGGACGCAGCGTGGGCTGTGGACCTGACTCGCCCATCACTCGATCCGCAGGTCGGTGCGCCGGACCACCCCGCTGGTGTCGGTGTTCCGGACGAGTTCGGCGACGGGTCCATGCCCGACCAGGCTGGCCGCCGGATCGGCTTCCAGCCAGGGAACCAGTACGAAGGCCCGCAGATGAGCCCGGGGGTGCGGCAGGGTGAGCGCCTCGGTGTTGATCCGGCGTTCTCCCACGCAGATCACGTCGACGTCGACCGTCCGCGGGCCGCCCGGAACCTCGCGGACCCGGTTGAACACCTCTTCGATGGCCAGGGCCCGCTCCAGCATCACCATGGACGCCAGAGTCGAGTCGGCGACCACCACGACGTTCAAGAAGTCGGGCTGGTCGAGCAGGCCGACCGGCTTGGTCTCATAGACCCCCGAGATGCTGCTGATGGTCAGTCCTGGGGTGGCCCGCAGCGCGTCCACCGCGCCTTGCAGGTACTCCATCCGGTCGCCCAGGTTCGAGCCGAGCGAGAACACCGCTTGGCGCAGCGGCACCATTCCGCTGAGGGTGTCGACATCGAAGTCAATGGTCATGGCTTCCTCCGGTTGATCGTCACGGCAACGTCCGCGACCGGGACCGAGAGCGGTGCGTCCGGCTTGTGCACGGTCACCTCGACCTCGGCCAGACCCGGACGGGCCAGGCAGGCGGCGGCAATCCGCTCTGCCAAGGTCTCGATCAGGTCCACCGACTCGCCGTTGAGCACCTCGGCGGTCAGGCTGACCAGCTCGGAGTAGTCGACGGTGGTGGCCAGCTCGTCACTGTCGGGGCGCGGCTCCAGCCACACCGTCAGATCGACGCGGAAGGCCTGCGGGTTCACCTTCTCCTGCGGGTACACGCCATGGCGCGCGACGGCCTCAATCCCCCGCAGGGTGATCCGGTCGAGCTTCTCCATGGGCGATGTCCCCCTTCGGCGCGACCCTACTACCGTCCGGCAAGCCCTGCCGAGCTGCTCAGTGATGCCAGCCGACCGGCCACCGCGATGGCGTCACGCTGGGCCCTGACCTGATGGGTCCGGACTCCCCAGACGCCGGCGGCAGCCAGCAGCGTGGTGATGGCCACGGTGGCGTCATCGCGCTGCTTGGGCGGCCGGGGGCCGTCCGCGTCGGCGAGCAGCTCACCGAGGAAGCGCTTGCGGGAGGCGCCGATCAGCAGCGGCAGGCCAAGTCGTCCGAGTTCGTCCAAGTGAGTGAGCAGGGCCCAGTTGTGGTCGGCGGTCTTGGCGAAGCCCAGACCGGGGTCGATCACCAGCCGATCGCGCCGGACTCCGGCGGCGACGGCGGCGTCCACCCGGTCGGCGAGCTCGGCCGTGACGTCGGCGACCACGTCGTCGTAATGGGCCAGGTCCTGCATGTGATCGGACGGCCCGCGCCAATGCATGGCCAGGTAGGGCACCTCGACCGCGGCCACGGCGTCCAGCATCTGCGGATCGGCCAGACCACCGGAGACGTCGTTGACCAGCACGGCACCGGCAGCCACGGCGGCAGCGGCGACCTCGGCCCGCATGGTGTCCACCGACACCGACACTCCGGACGCGCTGAGCCGCTCGATCACCGGAAGCACCCGAGCCGCCTCGACCTCGGCCGGCACTCGCTGGGCGCCCGGACGAGTGGACTCGCCACCGACATCGACCAGGTCGGCACCGGCCGCAGCGAGTTCGAGGCCGTGGCTGACCGCCGCCTCCACGTTCAGGAACTCACCACCGTCGGAGAAGGAATCCGCGGTGACGTTGAGGATGCCCATCACCAGGGTTCGTCCAGGTCGTGGCAGTCGGATCACCCGCAGAGCCTAACCAATCCGGCCCACCGGGCTCGACCCGGCCCAGCCCGTCCCCGGACTCAGCCGATGATCAGGCCCATCACCTCGGCGCGAGTAGCCGGGTTGGCCATCACGCCGCGGACGGCGCTGGTCACAGTCTTGGCGCCGGGCTTGCGGACCCCGCGCATGGTCATGCACAGGTGCTCGCACTCGATCACCACGATGGCGCCGCGGGGCTTGAGGTGTTCGACCAGGGCGTCGGCCACCTGTGAGGTGAGCCGCTCCTGCACCTGCGGACGCTTTGCGTAGGCGTCCACCAGCCGGGCCAGCTTGCTCAGCCCGGTGATCCGGCCCTTGGACGGGATGTAGCCGACGTGGGCTTTGCCGGTGAACGGCAGTAGGTGATGCTCGCAGGTGCTCCACACCTCGATGTCGCGGACCAGCACCAGCTCGTCATGGCCGAGCTCGAAGGTCGTCGACAGGATCTGGGCCGGGTCGGCGTCCATCCCCTCGAAGATGGACGCGTAGGCCTTGGCCACGCGGGCCGGGGTGTCGACCAGACCGTCGCGGTCCGGGTCCTCACCGATTCCGATCAGCAACTCGCGGATGGCCGCGGCGACCCGCGGCTGATCGACGGCCATCAGTCCTCCTTCTTCGGCTGGCTCCCGGAGTCAGGACGGGTCGGGTCAAAGGTCTGGCCGGGGCCGGGCTGCGGCGGGAAGGGCTGAGCCGGCGGCTGCGCCACCCCGGGCTGGGCCGGCGGCTGCACCGGGCTGGGCTGCACCGGCGGATATCCGGGCGGCGGGTAGCCTCCGGGCGGCGGGAAGCCCTGGTACGGACCGGGAGCTCCCGGGTAGCCGGCCGGCGGGTACTGACCAGCCGGCGGGAAAGCGTTGGGCGGGTAGCCCGGGGGCAGCTGCTGCGGGTACGGCGCCGGGGCCGGGTAGGACGGCACCGGACCGGTGACGGCGGCCGGTTCCACCGGCTGCTGGATCAGCCGCTCCGGCGGATCGATCGGCGGGATGTCGCTGGGCTTGCGGGAGTCCGAACCGGTCCAGGCCGGACGCTTGGGCCAGCGCTTGAGCGGCTCGAAAATCTTGGCGACCTGCTCCTTGTCGAGGGTCTCCCTCTCGAACAGCTGACGGACCAGCTCGTCGAGCACCTCGCGGTTGGCCTCCAGGACGTCGAAGGCCTCCTGGTGAGCAGCGGCCAGCAGCCTGGAGACTTCGGAGTCCACCTGCGCAGCCACGGCCTCGGAGTAGCTCCGCGGAGCGTTACCCCCGTAGCTCATTCCGACGAACGGCTCGTGGTCGCCCGATCCCAGCTGGACCGCGCCGATCAGCTCGCTCATGCCGAACTCGGTGACCATGGCTCGGGCCAGCTTGGTGGCCTTCTCGATGTCGTTGCCAGCACCGGTGGTCGGGTCGTGGAAGACCATCTCTTCGGCAGCCCGGCCGCCCATCATGTAGGCCAACTGATCGAGCAGCTGGCCACGGGTCTGGGAGTACTTGTCGTCGTCAGGCATCACCATGGTGTAGCCCAGCGCCCGGCCGCGCGGAAGGATGGTCACCTTCTGCACCGGGTCGTTGCCCGGCATGGCCGCCGCGACCAGGGCGTGTCCGCCCTCGTGGTAGGCCGTGATCAGCAACTCGCGCTCGTTCATCACCCGGCTGCGCTTCTGCGGGCCACCGATCACTCGATCGATCGCCTCGTCCAGCTGCGGCTTGCCGATGAAGCGCAGGTTCATCCGAGCGGTCAGCAGCGCGGCCTCGTTCAGCACATTGGCCAGGTCGGCACCGGTGAAGCCGGGCGTCCGCTTGGCCACGCTGGACAGATCCACATCGGGAGCGATCGGCTTGTTGGCGGCATGGACGCGCAGGATCTGCAGGCGTCCCTTCATGTCGGGGGCTTCCACCGGGATCTGCCGATCGAACCGGCCCGGACGCAGCAGCGCCGGATCCAGCACATCGGGACGGTTGGTGGCAGCGATCAGCACCACCCCGCCGTGGACGTCGAAGCCGTCCATCTCGACCAGCAGCTGGTTCAGGGTCTGCTCACGCTCGTCGTGACCGCCACCCATGCCGGCGCCGCGGTGGCGTCCGACGGCGTCGATCTCGTCGATGAAGACGATGGCCGGGGCGGCCTCCTTGGCCTGCTCGAACAGGTCGCGCACCCGGGAAGCACCGACGCCGACGAACATCTCCACGAAGTCCGAGCCGGAGATTGAGAAGAACGGGACGCCGGCCTCGCCGGCCACAGCGCGGGCCAGCAGGGTCTTGCCGGTTCCGGGCGGGCCGTAAAGCAGGACGCCCTTGGGGATCTTGGCGCCGACCGCGGTGAACTTGGCCGGCTCGGAGAGGAACTCACGGATCTCCTGGAGCTCCTCGATGGCCTCCTCACAACCGGCGACGTCGGAGAAGGTGGTCTTCGGGGTGTCCTTGCTGGCCAGCTTGGCCTTGGACTTGCCGAAGCCGAGTACCCGGTTCCCGCCGCCCTGGGCGTTGTTCATCATCAGCATGAAGACCACGCCGAGCGCCAGGAAGGGCAGCACGCTGAACAGGAACGTGCCCCACAGGTTGGGCTGCGGCGGAAGGCCGTTCCACGACTCGAGGGTGCCGGCGGCGATCCGCTCGTTCAGCCGCTTGACCACGTCCTGGCTCTGGTTGCCCACCCAGCCGGCGCGCAGCTTCTGCGGCGGATTGTCCTTGGTGACGACGCTGATGGTCTGCTCGCCGTCGTTCAGGATGACCTGAGCCAGCGGCGTATCGGAGTTGATCAGCTGTATGACCTGAGAGGTCGGCTTGTCGGCGTAGCCGCCGACATTGCTGAGGCCTTCGACGAGCAAGACGATGGCCACCAAGCCCACGGCGATCCAAAGGATCGGCGACCTGAGTACCCGGTTCGACTTCATGAGCTGCCTTCGTGTGCGATTCGTCCGGCGCGGACGCAACTAGGACGATACCGAAGCAGACAACATCAGCTGCTCGCGACGCCCTCAGCTGTAGACGTGCGGGGCCAGGATTCCGACGTCGTTGAGGTTGCGGTAGCGACCCGCGAAGTCCAGCCCGTACCCGACAACGAACTGATTGGGCAGGTCGTAGCCGATGTACTTCACATCGATCTCGGCCTTCATGGCGTCCGGCTTGCGGAACATGGTCATGATCTCGAGGCTGGCCGGATTGCGGGAGGCCAGATTCTGCATCAGGTAGGTCAAGGTGAGCCCGGTGTCGATGATGTCCTCGACGACCAGGACGTGGCGGCCCTCCAGATCAGTGGACAGATCCTTCAGGATCCGCACCACCCCGGACGACTGGGTGCCCATGCCGTAGGAAGAGACGGCCATCCAGTCCATCGCGCAATGAATGCTCAGCGCGCGAGACAGGTCGGACATCACCATCACGGCACCGTTCAGGACCCCGATCAACAGCGGGTTCTTGTCGGCGTAGTCGGCATCGATCCGAGCGGCGATCTCGGCGATCCGCTCATCAATCTGGGCTCGGGTGAAGAGAATTTCGGTCAAATCGGCGGTGACGTCAGCTGCATCCACGGGGGATAACCTACCTGCCCTCGGAAGGCGTCAGCGCCGTCCGGGCTTTCCTGGCGGCGTGGCGGAGCGCGCCGACTCAGTCCTGCGGACCGAACGTCCCGGGTGTGGACGACTCCGCCCACAGCCCACCACCGCGGCGACTCACCCGCACCCCGGGCAGTTCCACCCAGCGCTGGCCGCGCCAGTCGTCGAGCAGGGCGTCCACGGCGTCCAGGTGAGTCGCGCTGAGGTCGGTGGCTCCGGCCGCACGCAGCCAACTGCGCAGCACCCGGCCGCGAATGGCCGCCGGCAGACCCGCCAGTTCCGCTACGGCGAACGGAGCCCCAACCGCAGGCAGCTGATGGTCGGCGGCCAACTGGTCGAGCAGGTCGGCATCACGGCGGGCCAGCCCCGCCGTGCGGGCCAGCGCCTCGGCGATGCCCGGCCCCAACTCGGCCTCCAGAAGGGGCAACACCTGCCGACGCACTCGGACTCGGGTGAACCTCGGCTCGTCGTTGTGCGGATCGCGCCACGGCTCGACGCCGAGCTCGGCGCAGGCTTGAGCGGTCTGCGCGGCCCGCAGTCCCAGCAGCGGACGCACGAAGACCCCGCGCCGAGTGGGCATCCCGGCCAGCGATCGGGTGCCCGAGCCGCGGGCCAGGCCGAGCAGGACGGTCTCGGCCTGGTCGTCCAGGGTGTGGCCGAGCAGGATCAGCTCATCGGGCCGGGCCTCGGCCTCCAGGGCGGCGTAGCGGGCCTGCCGGGCAGCTGCCTCGGTTCCGTCCGGGCTGTCCGGGACGGTGACGGTGAGCACCACCGCGGAGACCCCGCGTCCGGCCAGTTGCTCGGCCACGGTGGCGGCCACGGTGTCCGAGCCGGGCTGCAGCCCGTGGTCGACGATGGCTGCCCGCACGTCCACTCCGCGGCGGGCGGCGGCGATGTGGGCGGCCAGAGCCAAGGCCAGCGAGTCGGGACCGCCCGAACAGGCCACCAGCAGCGGGGCGTCCGCCACGGCCTCGACTGCCTGGACCACCGCCAAGGTGGCCGGCCCCAGCGCCTTCTTGGCCATCAGATCCGACGCAGCCACAGCTGCGGATCGTGGATCTCGGCCAGGCTGGGCAGCGCCTCGGCCGATGCGAAGGCCCGGTTCAGGGTGGGCACGCCGGCCTCGGCGATCACGGCCTGGCAGAACCCGGCCCCGTCGCGGTACTGCTCACGCTTGAGGTTCAGGCCGAACAGCCGCGACACCAGCCCGGAGAAGCCGCCCTGGTCGCGGTGCTGCTCGAAGACGGCCCGGATCGAGGGCAGGGTGGGCACGGCCCCGGCGGGCACCCGGTCCATCATCACGTCGGCGTGGCCCTCCATCAGTGACATCACCGCCGTGGCCCGGTCGAAGGCGGCTCGCTGTTCCGGCCCGCCGAGCAGCCCGGCCAGGCCGAGCTGAGGCTTGTGACCGGGGTCCGGATCCTCATCGGCGACCACTTCGGCGATCAGGCCGGTGAGGTGCTCACGCAGCCACGGCGCGGCACCGAACTGGAAGCTGTGCGTCTGCTCGTGCAGGCAGACCCACAGCCGGAAGTCGCGGGGCAGCGCACCGAGCTTGCGCTCGAGGCCGACCACATTGGGCGCAACCAACAGCAGCCGGGACGGGTCGGCGAACGGGTCGAACTGGCCCAGGATCCTGGTGGCCACAACGGCGAGGACGGCCCCGGCCTGGGTGCCCAGGGCTCGGGCTCGGAGCCGGTCGGCGAGGCCGTGCGGCTCGTCGAGGACACCGGCCCGAAGGAGCATGGCATTGGCCGAGGACGCGGCCGCAGCCAGCCATCCGGGGCGATCCACCACCAAGGTCACCGACGAGGCAGGCCCGCTCAGTTCGGTCACTTCGGCGACCAGTTCGACCGATCGCTCGGCGGCCCGGCGCAGGTCGTCCACCACTGCCGAGATCTCACCGGATTCCAGTTCCGGACCGGGTGGCACCAGGGTGGCCCCGGCCCGCATCGCCACAGCCCAGTCGACCGATGCCTGTTCCATGCGGCAACCCTACGGCGCTGCGCCCAATGATCAGCGGCAGCCGCAGCCGGCCAGCACGCTGGCCGAACGATCCAGCCAGTTGTAGGCGCTGTTCTGCCCGGCGGTGTTGTTGCCGACGAAGGCGAAGATCAGTCGGGCGCCGTCGGCCGTGGTCACCCAGCCGGCCAGGCTGGCCACGCTCCGTAGCGTCCCGGTCTTGGCGTGGACGCGGCCTCGTCCGGCTCGCTCGGACTTGTCGTCGAAGCGGTGCTTGAGGGTGCCACTCTGCCCGGCCACCGGAAGTCCGGCAGCGACCGCCATCAACCGCTCGGTCCTCAGCGACAGGCTGATGGCCTTGGCCAGGACGTTCGCACTGACCCGGTCCTTGGTGGCCAACCCGCTGCCGTCGACGATCACCATGCCCCCGGACCATAGGCCGTTGGCCTTGAGCCAACCGGTCAGCGTCTGGGCGGCCCCGACGAAGCTGCCCGGCTGCCCCTTCGCCACGGCAGCCTGTCGCAGCATGATCTCGGCGGCCAGGTTGTCACTCTCGGCCAGCGTGTGGGCGATCACCGTCGCCAGCGGGGCCGACTCGACCGAGGCCACCACCGTCCCCGGGGTGGCCAATGCGGCCGGCTTCACCGACGTGACGGTGATCTTGGCCGCGGACAGCCGCTTGGCGAAGGCCTTCGCAGCGAACTGGGCAGGGTTCGGCTGGGCCTGCCAGGAGGTGATCCGCCCGGAGTCGACGATCAGCGCACTGACCCGGGACTCGTAGCTCTTCCAACTCGACTTCCAGTTCGGGCTGAAGTCCGGGCCGGAGAACAATCGGGCGTCGTAGCCGAGCGAGACCTTCGTGATCCCGGACGCGCGCAGGCTGGCCACGGTCTGATCGGCCAGCTTCTGCAGCGAGGCCGGCTTGGCGTCGGACTTGCCGGCCTTGTCGGTGAGCAGCGGATCGCCGCCGCCGACCAGCACCAGTGCGCCCGGCTTGGTGGTGACCACCGAAGTGGTGAAGCGATGATCGGCACCCAGGATGTCCACGGTGGCCATGGTGGACAGCACCTTCATGGTCGAGGCCGGGGTCAGCGGCTGATCGGCGTTGCGCTGGACCAGTGTCTGGTCGTCGTCGGCCAGGACGACCATCCCGCGGGTGCCGATCGACGTCGCTGAGACCTTGGCCAAGGCCGCGGCCAGAGCATCCGGCGACGGCATCGGGACCATGGTGGGTGTCGCGAGCGGGCTTGCCGAGGAGGCGTGCGCCGGCGCCGGGGCCGGCGATCGTCCGGGGGTGTCAGGAGGGCCGAAAGCACACCCACTGACCAGCAAAACTGCGGCAAGAGCCGCGCTCAGACGCCTCGATCCACCGAAAGACGGCCGGCATTCTCGCGATAGGCTCGGCTCATTCATCAAGAGAACATCATGGCAGAGAGGTTCCGATGACCCCGACCGATCGGCCGAGCTTCGCCCGCCCCAAGATCCGTCCGAGCCTGCATTTCGACGTCACCGTCGAGATCCCCAAGGGCACCAAGAACAAGTACGAGATGGATCACCACACCGGCCGGATCCGGCTGGATCGGACGCTGTTCACCTCGACGCAGTACCCCAATGACTACGGCTTCATCGAAGGCACCCTGGGCCAGGACGGCGACCCGCTGGACGCCATGGTGCTGGTCCCCGAGGCCACCTTCCCGGGCGCGCTGATCGAGTGCCGCGCCATCGGGATGTTCCGAATGAAGGACGAGATGGGCGGTGACGACAAGGTGCTCTGCATCCCGGTCGCCGACCAGCGCCAGCAGAACATCCGCGAGCTCACCGACTTGCCGAACCTGGCACTGCTCGAGATCGAGCATTTCTTCACCGTCTACAAGGACCTTGAACCGGGCAAGTCGGTCGAAGGCGCCATCTGGGTCGGTCACGCCGAAGCCGAGATGGAAATTCGGGCAAGTTGGGAGCGTGCCCGCGGCACGTCCTACGAGAACGAATTCACCCGCGACTGACCTAGCACTCCCCTGACCATGGCAGTCCGCGGCGAACCGAAGGCGCATCGTCTGTACCTGATGCGCCATGCCGACGCACTGTCCACCGGCCCGGATCCTCGTGATTTCGCGCGGGCGCTGAGCCCGAAGGGACGCCGCCAGGCGCGCGACGCCGGCGTCCTGCTGGGCAAGCAGCGGGTCGACTTGGTGCTCAGTTCCTCGGCCAGCCGGGCCCGGCAGACCACCGAGTTGCTCGGCCTGTCCTGCCCGGTCCGATACCTGGATCGGCTCTACAACGCCGGTTCCCGGCAGCTGCTCTCCGAGCTGTCCGGGGTGGACGATCAGGTGCTCACCGTCCTGCTGGTCGGGCACGCCCCCGGAGTGCCGGCGCTGGCCTCGAACCTGGCCGATCGCCAGCACTCCAACCCGGAGGCCATGGACCGGATCCGCTACAACTTTCCGCCGGCCACGGTGGTCGGCCTGGAGTTCTACAACGGCTGGTCGGCGCTGGCCGAAGCCCGGTTGTTCACCGCTTTGCACCTCTGATCCGGCGCTACGGCTACGCAGTTTTGCGACATCTTCGACGCAGCTTGTGAGCCCGTTTTGCGCTGCCGCAGGCACTGTCGCGGCCATCCGCTGACCCGCACGCCCGACGCACTCCTTCCACGCGACTCACATACCCCCTACGGTATCCACATCAGGTCAGATCATCGCCGGCACCGACGCCGGCGGAAGGAGAAGTGATGGCCGAGGTACTCGTCCTCGGCGCTGGGGTATCCGGACATACCGCGGCGCTCCACCTACGGCGACTGCTGGGCCGCCAACACCGTGTGACGGTGGTCTCACCGAACGCGAACTGGAACTGGATCCCGTCCAACATCTGGGTGGGGGTCGGCGACATGGGCAAGAAGGATGTGGTCTTCCCGCTGGCCCCGATCTACGCCCGCAAGGGCATTGAGTTCCGTCAGGCCAAGGCGGTCGCCATCCGTCCGTCCGGCGATGAGGCGGACGCCCGCGGCGCGGTCGACGTCGAGTACACCGAAGCGTCCCGGGCCGGCCAGAGCGAGCGGCTGCGCTACGACTACCTGATCAACGCCACCGGCCCGAAGCTGCGCTTCGAGGCCACCGAGGGGATGGGCCCCGATGGCTTCACCGCCTCGGTGTGCACCGCCGACCATGCCGTCGAGGCCAACGAGAAGCTGCGCGAGACCATCGCCAAGCTCAAGGACGGCCAGCCGCAGACCCTGGTGGTCGGCATGGGACACGGCACCTGCACCTGCGAGGGTGCGGCCTTCGAGTACACCTTCAACGTCGACCACCTGTTGCGGGCCGAAGGCGTCCGCGACCTGGCCCGCCTGGTCTACCTGACCAATGAGGCTGCGCTGGGCGACTTCGGAGTGGACGGGATGGTCTTCGACCAGTCCGGCTTCCAGACCACCAGCGAGCTGTGGACCGGCTCCCTGTTCCGGGAGCGCGGCGTGGAGGCCATCCTCGGCGCCCACGTCACCAAGGTCACCGCCACCCAGATCCACTACGAGTTGCTGGACGGCTCGCTGCACACCCTCGACCACGACTTCGCCATGCTCATCCCGCCGTTCGGCGGGCAGCCGCTGAAGGCCTACGACGCCGAGGGCAACGACATCACCGGGGAGTTGTTCGCGCCGTCCGGGTTCATGAAGGTGGACGCCGACTACACCGCCAAGCCCTATGAGGAATGGCGGGCCGAGGACTGGCCGCAGACCTACGCCGCGGTCGGCTACGACAACGTCTGGGCGGTCGGGATCGCCTTCGCTCCCCCACATCAGATCTCGCGTCCGCGCAAGAGCCCGAACGGGACCATGATCGCCCCGGCTCCGCCGCGGACCGGGATGCCGTCGGGCGTGATGGGCAAGACGGTGGCGCTCACCATCGCCGACCGAATCACGACCGGCTCGCGAGCCACGGCCCACACCGCCTCGATGGCCCGGATGGGCGCGGCCTGTGTGGCCTCGGCCGGCACCGGCCTGACCAAGGGCTCGGCCGCGGCCATGACTATGCTGCCAGTCGTCCCGGACTACCAGCGCTACCCCACCGGACGCGACGTCCGCGAGACCCGCGGCGAGATCGGTCTGCACGGCCACTGGGTGAAGCTGATGCTCCACTACCTGTTCATCTACAAGGCCAAGGCCCGCCTGGGCTGGCAACTGATTCCGGAGTGACCGTGACCCACCTGTCCATGACCGCGCCCAACCCGGGCGCCGAGCCGATCGCCGACCTCTCCAAGGCCCCGCTGCCCACCGCCCGGACCCTCCGGGCCCGCCGCAACATCGGTCTGCAGTTCCTGCGGTTCCTCTCCTTCAACACCCGGATCATGCGAATGGTGGTGAAGGGGCACAAGTAGCTCCGGCACACACAACGGGGCTCGGCCGAGGGTGAAACCTCAGCCGAGCCCCGAAGTGATGTCTGGGTTGCCTCAGGCCAAAGAGAGGAAGAGCTTCTCCAGCGTGGCGGTGTCCACGCTCTCGCCGCTGGGGTCCTCGGTGAAGCACTGCCGCAGGCCGGCAGAGATCACGGCGAAGCCGGCCCGATCCAGCGCCTTGGAGACAGCAGCCAGCTGGGTGACCACCTCGCGGCAGTCCCGCCCGTCCTCGATCATCCGGATGATGCCACCGATCTGACCCTGAGCGCGCTTGAGGCGCTTCAAGACCGCCTCGAGGCCATCCTTGTCGATTTCCATGGCAGTTCCCCCGCTGAAGGACCCAGTGACTTTGGTACTACCCGGCACGGTATCGCGCTGCGGCTCGGTCATTCAGCCGAACCGGAATCCTGCGCGGCCATTTCGGCCATTTCCGCGCGCACGTCGTCCATGTTGGCGGAGCGGACGGCACCGATCAGCTCTTCGAGGGCCTGGGCCGGCATGGCGCCGGGCTGCGCATAGATCAGGACGCCCTCACGGAACACCATCAGGGTCGGGATCGACATGATTCGGGCAGCCGCAGCCAGCTCGCGCTGCGCCTCGGTGTCCACCTTGCCAAACACGAGATCGGGGTGGTTGTTGGACGCCTCCTCGAAGACCGGGGCGAACATCCGGCACGGGCCACACCAGGCGGCCCAGAAGTCGACCAGGACGATGTCGTTCTCGGCGACGGTCTGCTCGAAGTTGGCTGCGGTCAGCTCAGTGGTGCTCATTCACGACTCCTCGTTCTTATACCCCCGAGGGTATCACGGCAGGCAACCCGGGCCGAGCCCCGGTCGACCACCAAGGCTAGGCCCTGGGCAGCTCGATCCAGAAGCGGGAGCCGACCCCTGGCTCGGACTCGACGCCGTAGCGGCCCTGATGAGCCGAGATGATGGCGGCCACGATGGCCAGCCCGAGGCCGGAGCCGCGGGCTGCGCTCGTCCGCCGCACCCGGTAGAAGCGATCGAAGACCCGCGGCAGCTCCTCGGCCGCGATCCCCACCCCCTGGTCGACCACCCAGATCCGCACCGCGGAGGCCGTCGGCTGGACGGTCAGAGTGATCGACGTGCCGTCTGCGGAGTACTTCACGGCGTTGGCGAGCAGCGCGGTCAGCGCCTGGCTGAGCCGATCCGGATCCGCGCGGACGAGCACCGCGGACGCCCCCTCGGCCACGACCTCCCGGTCGGGCTCGCGCACTCGCAGGTCGGCGGCCAGGCCGCCGAGCAGGGCGCCCAGGTCGACCGGCCGCAGCGCCAGCGTGGCACCGTCGCCCAGGGTGGTCAGTTCGAGCAAGTCGTCGACGATCCCGCCCATCCGGGTGGCTTCGGCGTTGATCCGGGCCATGGCGTCCGCCACCTGATCGTCGGTGGCCAACCCGCCCTGGGCGTAGAGCGAGGAGTAGCCGCGCAGCGTGGTCAGCGGGGTACGCAGCTCGTGGCTGGCGTCGGCCACGAAGCGGCGCAGTTGTTCCTGGCCGGACGCGGTGGTGGCGGTCATCTGGTTGAAGGCCGCAGCCAGCCGTCCGGCCTCGGTGGACGGGTCGCCGGGCGTGACCTGGACGAGCTCGCGTCCACCGCTGGCGGTGACCTTGTCGGCGGCCCGGGTGAGTTCAGCGATCGGGGCCAGGCCGAGCCGATTCAGCCAGAAGCCGACCAGCGCGGCCACCCCGGCCACAGCGAGCCAGGTGATGGTCAACGCGATGATCAGCCGCTGCACGGCCGCCTCGATGCCGTCCATCGGCAGTCCGATCACCAGTGCCCGGGTGGCCAGCGGCACCTCGACCAGCCGGATCCGGGTGCCGGGGTCGCCGGCGGCAAGCCGGGTCACCGGGCCGGCGCCGGTCTCGTTGCCGAGCAGCACCGGCTCGAGCTGCGGACGTGACTGCGGGGCCAGCACCGTGCGCAGCCGTCCGTCCGCGCGCTGGACGCCGACGTAGCTGTCCGACAGCAGGTCGCCGGCCACCGCAGTGCCGAGCTCGGCCCGGTTCGCGATTCCGATCAGTGCCTTGGGGTTGCCGGTGAACGAGGTGAGCCGGTCGTCGAGCTGGCCGATCAGGTAGGCCCGCTGGGCCAGCACCACCCCGGCGAAAGCGACCGCGATCAGCACCAGCAGTGCCGAGGCCGACCAGAGCAGGCGCCGTCGCAGGCTCATTGCGGCTCCCGGATGGCGTAGCCGACCCCGCGGACGGTGTGAATCAGCCGGGGCTCGGCGGCGTCCACCTTCTTGCGGAGGCTGGAGATGAACGACTCGACGATGGCCGACTCCCCGCCGAAGTCGTACTGCCAGACCTGGTCGAGAATCTGAGCGCGGCTGACCACTCGTCCGGTGTTGGTGAGCAGGAGTTCGAGGAGCCGGAACTCGGTGGCCGACAGCGAGACCTCGACCTCGCCACGCCAGACCTGGTGGGCATCGGCATCCAGGACCAGGTCGGCCACCTGCCAACGTCGCCGAGCGACGGGCTGCTCGGCCCGCCGGCGCAGGGCCACCTGCACCCGAGCCACCAACTCCTCCAGCGCGAACGGCTTGACCACGTAGTCGTCGCCGCCCTCGGTGAGGCCCTTCACCCGGTCGCCGGTGGTGCCGCGGGCGGTCAGGAAGATCACTGCGGCGCGACTGCCGGACGTCCGCAGCCGCTGGAGCACCTGGTAACCGTCCAGATCGGGCAGCTGGATGTCCAGGACCACGACCTCGGGGTCGAGCTTGGCTGCGACGGCCAGGGCGTCCGCCCCGGTGGCGGCGGTCTCGACCAGGTAGCCCTGGAGCCGCAATGCACTCCCGACCAGGAAGGCGATGTTCTCCTCGTCGTCGACCACGAGGATTCGGGACGCAGCTGCCACGGCTCAACGATGCCAGCCGACTCACTCCGCTGACGAGCACTGCGTCCAGCTTCCAGCAGATCTCCAGGTTTCCTTGAACCGGCTTCCAGCCGGCCCGTCCAGATTGGGGGCAACGACAACCTCACAGGAGGAACTGCAATGAACCTGACCACCTCGCTCGTCGCCGGCACGGCCGTCCTGGCCACGGGCGGCCTGTTCGCCGGCCAGGCCATGGCCGCGCCGGTCACCCCGCTGCCCAGCCCGACCGTGACCACCTCGGCCACCTCGGCCACCGCCCGCCAGCTCGGCCAGGCCGGAGTGATCTGGTTCTACACGGCGATCAGCTCCGCGCAGCGCGATTGCTTGGCCGATGCGAACCTGCAGCGCCCCGAGGGCAAGCTGACGGCCGAACAGCGCAGGCAGCTGAACAGCCAGGTGAAGTCCGCGCTGTCCGACTGCAAGATCACGGTGCGCGGCAAGGCCGCCGAGCGGCAACGGCTCGGCTTCGCCTGGGCCGGCCTGACCAGTGAACAGCAGCACTGCCTGGCCGACACCGTGCTGACTCGCCCGGTCGGCAAACTGACCGCCGAGCAGCGGGCGGCCGTGCGCCAGTCGAAGCTGGACGCCGCCAACGCCTGCGGAGTTGGTGTCTAGCGCCGGCCTGCGCTCGCCGAGCCTGTCGAAGCGTGCGCAGCCACAGCAACTCACGGCGCGGACGGGCTCGCTCAGCCCGGCATCGAGCCGGCCCGCGGTCGGCGCCGGAACGCACCGGCGCCGACCAGAGCCGAAACCAGGAACACCACGCAGGCGATGGCCCACCCCAGGTGTTGCGGCTCCCAATCCTGGCGGTACCCGGGATCGAGCTTCTGCCTGGTCAGCTGGTCGAACTCAGCCTGGTAGATCAGGTTTCCGATCAGCTCGCCCAGCACAACCCCGGCCACCAGGCCGCCGGCCAGCCAGCCGATCGCCTTCCAGCCCCCGCGATAGGCGACCAGGATCCCGATCGGCGCGAACAGCCACAGGTTGTGGCCCACCCAGCCTGCGGTGCCGGTGAGGCCGGGCCCGCTGCTCCAGGCCCAGATGGCGGCGAAGCCTGCGGCGGTGACGACCATCGGCAGCAACTGCGCCGCCACACTGACCGGCTTGGCGGAACGCTCCATTACACGCACCTCTCCCGATGCACCCGGGGACGGGCTTGTCCGACCAGTATGTCCCAGGCACAGCAGGTCGCGTCGAGTCCAGCGAACGCGGGCGACCGAGGATCGCCGCGGCGTGCGGAGCGGATCAGACCAGCAGCCCGCGAGCCAGTGCCGTCGGAGCGGTCGGGGCCAGCGGAAGCCGTTGCAGCAGCACGGCGTGGACGCTGTGATAGAGGTCCGGGCGCCCTGGCCACACCGTCCCGGCCGGACGATTCTGCGAATCCAACTCGTGGATCCAGCTGCCGTCCGGAGTGATCAGGTAGGCCTTGGCGTAGTCCCAACAGCGGCGGTACCACTGCTGGTAGCGATCGTCGCCGGTCACCGCAGCCAGTGCCGCCGATGCCGAGATCGCCTCGGCCAAGACCCAGTGCATCCGCTGGGTGACCACCGGACGTCCGGCCCAGTCGGTGGTGTAGACGAAGCCGTCCGCGCCGTCGGCGTGCCAGCCGTCGGCCACGGCCCGGTCGAACAGGGCCTGAGCGCCGGTGAGCAGCGACGCCGGGGCGTCCGCCCCGAGTGCGCCGCGGACGTGCAGGGCCAGCCGAGCCCACTCCAGCCCGTGACCGACGGTGGCCCCGTACGGTTCGAAGGGGTGGTCGGGCTGGTCGCGATGGTGCTCCAACAGCGGCACCCAGTCCGGAGTGAAGTGCTCGGGGATCCGCCAGTCGTTGGCCTCGGCCCAGCCCAGCACGGTCTGAGTGATCCGAGTCGCGCGCTGCCGCCACAGCGGGTTGCCGGTGGTGTCGGACGCCGAGAGCAGCGCCTCGACCGAGTGCATGTTCGCGTTGACGCCACGGTAGTCGGAGATCTGCGACCAGTCCTCGCTGGTGGAGTCCAGGTGCAGGCCCGGGCTCTCCTCCCAGAAGTGCTGGTCGAGGACCTTCAGAGCGTCGTCCAGCAGTTCGGGCGCGCCGGGCACTCCGGCCACCGTGGCCGACGAGCTGCCGAAGACCACGAAGGCGTGCGCGTAGCCGGCCTTGGTGCCGTTGCGCTGGCCGGGCTCCGGGCCGACTCCGGCGTACCAGCCGCCGTTGACGGCATCGTGCAGCTGGCCGGTCAGCCCGGCCAGGGCGGCCTGGGCCGGCTCGAGGCAGTCCGGGATGCCGGCCAGGTGGCCCAATGAGTAGACGTGCAGCATCCGGGAGGTGATCCAGGTCTGCACCGGACGAGTGAGGTCCGGGCGTCCACCCTCGGCCAGGTAGTAGGCGCCACCGGACGGGTGCGCGAAGCCGCGAGCGAACCGCAGCTGGGCCTCCAACTGGGCCTGCAGCCAGGCGCGATGCTCCTCGTCCAGCCAGCTGACCTCAGGACTCATGACGACCTCCACTCGACTCGGCGACCTCGCCGCGCAGCGCCCTGAATCGAGCCGCCGCGACGCCGTGGCCGCGGGCAGCATAGCCCGGCGCAGAGACCGGTTCGCCATTCCCGCACGCACCGCGGCGAGCCGGGCACGGCGCCCCGCACGATGCCGACCCGACTGCCAGAGCGGACGTCCCCTCGGAGGGCTCGCTGACTCGGCGCGAGGCGAGTCGGGCTACAGGTCGAGGGTCGCGATCAGGCCGCGGACGCACCGCTCCAGGTCATCGCGAATGCGCCGGACGGTGTCGAGGTCCTGGCCATGGGGGTCGTCGAGCTCCCAGCTCTCGTAGCGCTTGCCGGGAAAGATCGGGCAGGCATCGCCGCAGCCCATCGTGATCACCACGTCGGCGGCGCGGACGGTCTCGTCGGTCCACGGCTTGGGGAACTCGCGGGCGATGTCGATGCCGCGCTCGGCCATGGCCCGGATCGCGACCGGGTTCACTTCGAGGCCCGGCTCGGACCCACCGGACCACGCGATGGCGTTCTCCCCGGCAATGGCCTGGAAGAAGCCGAGCGCCATCTGGGAGCGTCCGGCGTTGTGGGTGCACAAGAACAAGACGACCGGCTTGCCGTCGGCGTGCAGACCTTCCACCCGGGCCAGGGCGTCCAGCCGCTGCCGGGCGAAGCGCTCGGCGAGCAGCGGCAGGAACTTGGTGACGCGCGCCCGGTCGGCGAACTGATCGAAAGAGCTGGCCAGGAAGCGCTCGATGGTCTCGTGCCCGTAGAGCCCGGTGAACTCGTCGGCAAGCCGGGCTGCGGCCTGCTTCAGAGCCAGTCGCTGATCGGGGTGCAGACTCTCCCAGGTTCGTTCTGACACAGGGTGAATGGTCATGATGGATCCTCCGTGAGTTGAGCCGCGAGGAGTTCGACTCGGCCAATGAGATCGGAGTAGGCCGCCTCGAAGGCGTCCGGGGCGCTGCTGCGGGCGGGGTCGGGGATCGACCAGTGCACCGGGGCGTCCAGCTCCTCGTAGGCGCGGTCGCACACGGCGATCACCAGTTCGTCGCCGGCGAGCACATCCCCGACGAGCTTGGGCTGGGCGGCGGCCAGGTCGAGGCCGTGGTGGCGTCCGACCCGGATCGCGATCGGATGGACGCGCGCTGCGGGCTCGGTGCCGGCAGACACCACCGGGATGTCGCTGATGGTGCGCCAGTAGCTCTCAGCCAGCTGCGAGCGGGCCGAGTTCTGCGAACAGACGAAGGCGACCCGGGCCGGTCGGGGTAGGTGCCGGACGCCCCCGACCAGCTGATTGCAGGCCGGAGTGCGGCGGACGTAGCTGCGCCGCCCGTCCCCTTCGGAGCGGCGGCGACTGATCAGTCCGGCCTGTTCGAGGATCTGCAGGTGGTGGGCCATGAGGTTCGTGGGCAGCCCCAGCTCGGCACCGAGCTCACTGGGAGCACGGTCGGAGCCGGCCAGCAGGTCCACGATCGCCAACCGGGAGGGATCACCCAGGGCGGCGTAGGCCCGGGCTCGCTCAGCCACATCCTTCACGATTACCTCCACACTTGTTGAGTCAATGATAGCTGAGCTATTGTGATCGTCAAGACGCAACGACCAGCCAGGAGCAGCATCGATGAGCAAGCCCACCGTCCTGTTTGTCTGCATTCACAACGCCGGACGCTCCCAGATGGCGGCCGGCTACCTGCGCCACCTGGCCGGGGACCGAGTGGAGGTGCTCTCGGCCGGCTCCACTCCCGCAGCCTCGGTGAACCCGGTGGCGGTGCAGGCCATGGCCGAGGAAGGCATCGACATCGCGGCCGAGCAGCCCAAGATCCTCACCACGGAGGCCGTCCAGACCTCCGACGTGGTGATCACCATGGGCTGCGGCGACACCTGCCCGTTCTACCCCGGCAAGCGCTACGAGGACTGGGTCCTGGACGACCCGGCCGGCCAGGGCATCGAGGCCGTGCGTCCGATCCGCGACGAGATCCGGCGCCGAATCGAAACCCTCGTGGCTGAGCTGCTGCCGGTCGGCTGAGGCCGGCGAACAGGCCCGGCAGAACCTGGCCGGGAGCGCACCACTCGCTTGCCACAAGCTCAGCGGCTGAGCCGCTTGCTGCCGAGGACGAGGTAGCTGGCCCGCCGCATCACTGCCGTCTTGCGGGCGTTGAGATCGCCGAGTGCGACGTCCGCAGCGCTGATCCGCCCGGGGTTGGCGGCACGCTCGCGGTGGTGGAAGGCGATCGCCTGCCCGGCCTGCTGGCCGATCAGCCGCGCACTCCACTGCGACCCGGTCAGGCGGAAGGACGCCAGGACGTCCGCAGATGCCCACAGATCACCGTGATGCAGGACCCGCACATAGGTGGCCTGATCGATCAGGTAGGGATTGGTGGCGTCCCACCACCCGGTCTCGGCGAGGACCGACCGTCGGAAGAGCACCGAACCCGGCTCGCCGAACAGGTTGGTGCCCGCCCGGACGGTGGCCCGGATCGCATCCTCCCCCGGCACCAGGTCGCGCAGCCCGTTCAGGCCACGGCCACCCAGGAAGACCGCTCCGTGTGCGTCGATGAGGCGCCGCCGCGCAGCGGCGATAACCGCGGACGGATTGGCGTCGAGCGCAGCCACCTGCCGACTCAGCGCCTCCGGCTCGAGGATGTCGTCGCCGCACAGCAGCTTGAGATAGGTACCGCGGGCCGCCTCGCTGACCCGGTTCCAGTTACGGGCCGCTCCACCCCCGGCCGGGGTGGGCTCCAGCAGGCGCACCCGCGAATCGCCCGCGTAGCCGGCGGCGATCTCGGCGCTGAGGTCGGCAGAGCTGTGGTCGGCGATGATCAACTCGAGGTCGGGGTAGGTCTGGGCGAGAACCGACTCGATGGCCTCAGCGAGGTAGGCGGCGTTGTTGTACGCCGGGATCACCACCGAGACCTTCGGGATCACATCGGACACGGCTTCAGGGTCCTCACTGTGCGGGGATGTCGCTCTGGTCGACATCGAGTTCGGCACTGGTGCGCTTGAACGAGAAGTACTTGTGGCCGATGAAGCTGGCTACCACCATCGCCGCGGTGATCCCCAACTGCCACGGGATCCGCGGCCAGCCGAGCAGGTCGGAAACGACGAAGAGCGCGCCGATGTTGATGGCCAGGGTTCCTGAGTTCACCACCGCGAAGCGTCCCAGGTCCCTGAGCAGATGGCCGTGCACCCGGAACACGAGGCCGCGGTGCAGGAAGAACACGCACACCAGGGAGATCACCCAGGCCAGCACCAGCGGGACGAACGAGTACACCATCCGTCCGAACCACAGATCGAAGCCGATGAACAGCGCAGTGCTGAACACGGTGTTTGCACCGCCCACGATCAGGAAGCGAACCCGCTGGTCGGCCAAGAGACGCCGCCACCATGAAAGTGCTCCATGCTCAACGGGCATTGCGTCGGCCCTCCTTGATGGCCGGGCCGAACGGATCTCGGCAGATCGCGGGCCCCTGTTCGATCACCTCTCCCAGCGAAAGCACGCCACCCTCTGGAGGCTGAGGCGCGGAGCCGGGCGAAGCGCGTGGAAACTGTGGCCGAGCTTACACTTCGGCCCGTGCCGAACCGGGTGAGGCGGCGGCCTGCCTCAGCATGACGAGCCCCCGGCCGAGGACAGCCTCATTGCCGGCTCGGCCAACCAACCCTCAGGCAATACGGTGGTGAGTAACACGTCCGCCGAGGAGGCCGGCTCCGGCCACTGTCGTGACAGTGCCAGTGGCAAGACCGCTGACCTGCCATCGCGCGCGGACAGAAGGCTGGGTGCAGAGTGCAGGTGCGTCACAGCGCCATCGGCCGGGGGCTCGTCGGATGGCTGAGCTTCCCGTTGCTGGTGCTCGTCGGGACGGCGGCGCTCGTCTGGCTGCGGATCAGCGGCTCGTCGATCGGGGCTCTCGCCCTCCCGGCGTTTCGCTCCGGACTGCTGTGGGGAACCCCGCGCGGCGTCCGCAGCGATGAGTTCCAACTGACCACCCCGTCGAATGTCTCCTCGGTCGTCCAGGGCTTCCCCGCTGACCCGTGGGTGGGACTCGCCCCGACCAACCTGGACGTCGCCGTGCATTCGGGCATCTCGACCGACTGGACCGCACTCTTCCATCCCGATCACTGGGGCTACATCCTGTTGGGCGCGGAGCGGGGACTCGCCTTCTCCTGGTGGTGGCCGTTCACCATCTGCCTGCTGGGAACCTACGCGCTGATCGGGTTCATCGTGCGTCGACCGGCGACGACTGCCGCCCTGGCCATGGTGGCCACCTTCACTCCGTACTCAGCATGGTGGTCCGCAGCCCCACCTGCGCTCGTCCTCGGCTACGGCGCGGCGCTGGGTGCCTGCATCCTGGGCGCCACCGCGGTCCGGCGGATCGTCGCCACTGCCGGGCTGAGTGCCCTGGGAGCCTTCCTCGCCGTGTGCTTCACCCTCGTCCTGTACCCGCCCTGGGCGATCTCGGTGGCCATCGTCGTGGCCGCCATCGGGATCGGACGCGTGGTCGATCTGCGTCTGTCGTGGACGCGCTGCGCCATCGTCATCGGCTCGATTGCCGCCACCGGCGGCGCGATCCTGGCCGTCTGGTACGTCCAGAACAGCCGCGCGATCGCGGCGATGACCAACACCTACTACCCCGGGCACCGGATCACCGTGCCCGGCTCGGGGTGGCCCTACCAGTTCTTCAGCGCGCCACTGAACTTCTGGATGGCGGGGCCCGCCGGCAGCACCGTCGGCAAGATCGCCGGACTGAGCTCGAGCGACAACCTCTCCGAGAACGCGTCGAGTTGGTTCCCGCTGGCTGCCTTGCTGCTTCTGGTCTGCTGGGGTCTCGCGCCCGGGGCCCGCCGGCTGAGTCGTCGCGTACTCCGGCGATCCGTCGGGCAACCGACCTCGGCGGACGACAGCGCGTCAGCCTGGACCCTGGGCCTGGTCAGCGCCGCAACCGCGTTGCTGCTGGCGTGGTTCTTCCTCCCCGTGCCAGGGCTGGTCGGGACGCTCACTCTCTTGGACCGGGTTCAGCCCGGACGGCTGCCGCTGGCCCTCGGGTTCGCTGCGGTGGCGATCGGGGCAGTGGCCCTCGCGTCGCCACCCCGCCGCCTGCGAGCGCTCCTGGTCTGGGGAGGGGCTGCGGCGGTCATCGACGGGCTGCTCGCACTATGGACCATGACCACGGTGCCCTGGGACTGGTCCACTGTGGCCCCAGCGCTGGTCTTCCTGTCCGGCTTCGTCCTGTCGGCCGGCTTCGTCCTGCTCTCCGCTCCACGCGGCCGAGCGGGTGCCACGGCCGTGCTGGCGGGGTACGCCGTCGTCAGCTGGTTCCTGGTGAACCCGGTTCAGGTGGGCCTCGGCCCGCTCAAGACCGACCCGCTCGTGCGGGGCCTACAGGCGGCCACCCAGACCTCGACCAACAAGCGCATCATGGTCTTCGGCGGGGCCAGCACCATCGCACTGGTCCGGGCCGCGGGGCTGCAGAGCGTCTCCGGGCAGACTCCCATTCCGGACGCGGACGTGATGACGGCGCTCGCGCCGGCGGATGAACTGCTGTGGAACAACTACGTGAAGTACGACTGGCAGCCCGGCCCGGCCGGATCGGATGCGAAGATCACCAACCAGCGCGGGTCCTTGATGACCCTCACCATCGACCCCTGCTCTGCGGAGCTGCAGAAGGCCGTGGGGCCCGGCTGGGCTCTGTCCCGCACACGGCTGGACGGCTACTCATGTCTGCGTGAAGCGGGCACGCTGACCCATCTTGGCGGAGCGCCCGAGTACCTCTATCGCGTTCAGTCATAGGCCGACTGCGGCGGAGGAGTCACCTGAATGTCGGTGATCCCGAAGGCACGGCATCGCCGTCGCCCGGGTGGGCGCCTCACGACCAGTGCCGAGCCCGGACCGGACCGGACACTCTCCCTCGCAGAAGGCGAGCGCACCACCCACCGTGACGTACACTTCAACCGTGCTTGAATCAAATGCGGTTGAAGTGTCGGTGCCCCTGCTGGCCGCAGTGGCCGATCCGATCCGCTGGCAGCTGATCGCCCAACTCTCCGACCGGGAGGAGCGGTGCGTCTGTCAGCTGACCACCGAGCCACAGATCCCGGCCAACCTGCTCAGCTATCACCTCAAGGTGCTTCGCGAGGCCGGGCTGGTCGTCGGCAACCGGCGCGGCCGATGGATCGACTACCGGCTCACCCCGGACGCCCTGGACCGGCTGCACGCCGCTCTGCCCGTCCCCGGCACCCGAACCTGTGGGTGCGCGGTCGACCCGGCACCGGAACTCCTCGGGGTCACCCAGTGACCACTGCCACCACCGATCGTCGAGCCGCCACTCGGCGCTGGGGGTTGCTCGGAGCGGCCGCGGCAGCCTGGGTCGGCGCCTATGCGCTGAACGAAGTGGCCTGGACGTGGCTGTATCGGACGGTGTTCGGCCTGGACCTCACCGCCGGCTGGCCGTCGATGCTGCACTTCTTCTGCTACGACACCATCAAGATCACCCTGCTGCTGACCGGGATTATCTTCATCGTCACCGTGCTGCGCAGCTTCATGAGCATCGAGCGCACCCGCGCCCTGCTCGGCGGCAAGCGCGAAGGCATCGGCAACGTGCTGGCTGCCTCGCTGGGCGTGGTCACCCCGTTCTGCTCATGCAGCGCGGTTCCGGCTTTCATCGGCTTCGTGGCGTCCGGCATTCCGCTGGGGGTGACGATGAGCTTCCTGATCGCCAGCCCACTGGTGAACGAGGTGGCCATCGCCTTGCTGCTGGGCCTGTTCGGGATCGGCCCCACTCTGCTCTACGTGGGCGCGGGCCTGGTGATCGCCATCCTGGCCGGCATGGTGATCGGACGGCTGCACCTGGAAGGCCAGGTCGAAGGCTTCGTCTACGAGACCCGACTGCGCGGCCAGGTGGTCGACTCCACCGCCGACCTCACCTGGGACGACCGGCTGGCTATGGGGCGCGAGGAAGTGGCGTCCATCCTGCGCAAGATCTGGCCCTACCTGCTGGTCGGGATCGGACTGGGCGCGGTGATTCACGGCTGGGCGCCGGCCGACTTCTTCGCCCGCTACGCCGGGCCGGACAACCCGTTCGGGGTGCTGATCGCAGTGGCCATCGGCGTCCCGCTGTACTCCAATGCCGCGGGCGTCCTGCCGCTGGTGGACGCGCTGTACGCCAAGGGGCTGCCGATGGGCACCCTGCTGGCCTTCATGATGGCCACCGTGGCGCTCAGCCTGCCCGAGATGATCCTGCTCCGCCGGGTGCTGAAGCCCCGACTGATCACCACCTTCGTCGGTGTCACCGCCGTCGGCATCGTCGCCGTCGGCTACCTGTTCAACGCCATCCTCTAGAAAGGGACAACATGCACATCAAGATCCTCGGCTCCGGCTGCGCCAACTGCGTCAACCTCGAGAAGGCCACCCGGCAGGCGGTGGACGAGCTCGGCCTGGAGGCGACCTTCGAGAAGGTCACCGACTACGCCGACATCGCCACCTACGGGATCATGCGCACCCCCGGTCTGGTCGTCGACGACGAGGTCGTCCTCTCCGGACGGGTCCCGACCGCCGGCCAGGTGAAGGACCTGCTCGCGGCCCACTAGATCGTTTGCCGAGCCGGGGACGGGTCGAGCAACTGCCGGACGGCCTCAAGTCCGTCCGGTTTGACCCAGTACCAGGTCTGCCGGCCGTCCCGTTCGCGCTCGAGGAAGCCGGCCTCGTAGAGCGCCCCCAGGTGATGGGTGATGGTCGGCTGGGTCAGTCCGACCTGGTCGGCCAGGACTCCGGTGGTGGCCCGTCCGCCGTCGGCAGCCTTGATCAGGCTCAGCAGACGTAGCCGCGCCGGGTCGGCCAGCACCTTCAGCGCCGTGGCCAGCGCCAGAGCGTCGTCCGGCTCAAGCGGGGCCTGGAGCACCGGCGAGCAGCACAGCTCGCTCACTGACAACACCCGCAAGGGCAGCTCTTGTGAACTCATAGAAGTATGTCTATCATATCGACCGTCGTCGAACAATCGACGACGGTCTATGAATGGATGCTGCCATGCCCGACTACCTGACCCACCTGGTCGCCACCGTCGCGACGGACGTGTGGACGACGTTCGTCCACAACTGGCCCTACCTGCTCATCTCGGTGCTGGTCGCCTCGGCCGTGCAGGTCTTCGTGAGCACCGACCGGCTCAGCAGCTGGCTGCGCCGACGTACCTGGGTGGCCATCCTGGGCGCGGTCGCTCTGGGCGCACTGACTCCGTTCTGCTCCTGCGGCACCACGGCCATCGTGCTGGGCGCCATGGCGTCCTCGGTGCCCTGGGCGCCGATCGTGGCCTTCATGGCGTCCTCGCCGCTGGCCAGCCCTGAGGAGTACGTGCTGTCGGTGGGCCTGTTCGGACCGGGCTTCGCGGCCACCTTCTTCGCCGCCTCGATCGTGGTCGGGCTCCTCGGCGGCGGCGCGGCCTGGTGGCTGGAGCGCCGCGGACTGCTGGACGGACAAGCCCGAATGGCTGCTCCCGCACCGGCTGCGCCGGCCTCCGGCTGCGGCCCCGAGTGCGGCTCGTCGACTGCGGACGAGCCCGCCGCTGGTGGCGTCCGGCAACTGACGATCGTCGAGCGGCCGACCCAGGTGGCTGAGCTTGTCGAAGCCCGGCCGACCAAGCTGCGCCAGTTCGGCACTGCCCTGCTGGCCAACACCCGCAAGCTGGCCGCCTACTTCTTCGGCTTCGCCGCAATCGGCTACCTGCTGATCCGGATCCTGCCCACCGGCGTCCTGACCGACTGGCTGGGCACCGGCAACCCGATCTGGTCGGTGCCGCTGGCCGCCGTCCTGGGCATTCCGGTGTACCTGAACACCGATGCCTCGCTGCCGCTGGTGGCCAGCCTGCTGCACGGCGGGATGGCCCCCGGCGCCGGCCTGGCCTTCCTGATCACCGGAGCCGGCACCAGCGTGGGCGCCATCAGCGGCATGCTCGTGATCGCTCGCTGGCGGATCGTCGCCCTGGTGATCGGGACGCTCCTAGTCACCGCCATCACCATGGGCTGGCTCGCCGGTCTGTGGCTGTGACGTCCCATCCGCGCGTCTCTGACAATGAGCACACCGCGGATCGCACGCTCAGTTGCTGCTCGCGCGTCGCCGCGTATGCGTTGGCGAGGACTGCCGCACGCGTCGGTCAGTCGAGGGGCCCTCGGCTCAGTTCGGCGGGATGTGGAGGACTCGAGCGGTCTTGGTGCTGATGAGGAGTTGGTAGACCTGGCCATCCTCGGTGATCACGATGGGCCGGTCGGGGCTCATCGCGTACCCGTCGTGGAGCGTGTAGGTATGGACAAGGGTGCCGCTCGCGGTGAACTCGTAGAGGTAGCCCCGGTTCGGTCCGGAGCCGTCATCCACCTCATAGAAGACGCGGCCACCGTAGCGAGACATCAGCCACGCTTCCGCACCCCCGATGCGGGTGCGGATCTTGGCGGTAAAGCCCGGATCCTTGATCACAACGGTCTTGTCCTCGCTGCGAGTGGGCGGGGCGTCGGGGACGGTACCGGTGCCATCGATTCGGATCGTGGGGCCGCCAGCGGGTACGGCGAACAAGCCGGTGTCAGTGCGCTCCAGAGAACCGTCATCCCACTGGACATAGTCGTCGGGGAGGTCTCCCGTGACGGGGGCGTTCCCCGAGTCGGGGGGCAAAGTGATGCGCTTGACCTCGGTCAGCCGGTCAGCGCCCTTCGGCAGGACATATTCAGCGGCGTACTCCTGGGTGTCCTGGACGGGCGTGGTTGCACCGTCGGCGGCTCCGTCAGCGAACTCGAAGCCGAGGATCCAGTACCGATCGCCTTCCACCCGCAAATCGAGGCAGCCGTCGTCGGGTGTGCGCACCGTCCGAACCTTGCGGCCGTTGCGGTAGGTGACCAGAACGGGCTGTTCGGGGTTCTCGTTGCTGATCACGACCTCATCCCCGGAAACCCAGAACGTGTTCGGACCGCGGGGTTCATCACCGCCGGGGGTGTACTCGACCAGGGACGGATCGTTCACCACTTCTCTTGCTTTGGCCGGCTTCATCGGAGGCAAGTCGCGCACGACCACGGTCGGCACAGTGGTCGGTGCTGCAGTGGGTGAGGCAGAACTGACCGGTGAGACGCTGGCCGACACCGAGGGGGCCGAAGCCGCCGGTGATGGGCTCGGTGCAGGAGTGTTTGCGGTGCACCCAGTAGCGGACAGGATGCCCGCCAGTACCAGCACGCTCGCCCTGCCTTGCCGAGTACGGTTCATCAGTCGCTTGGTCCTCTGGGATCGACACGGGTATGGCGGACGCGTCGGCGCATAACCGCTACTCAGCGCGACCTGAAGCCGCCAGAGCCAGGCTTATCAGTTTCCTGTGGGTCTGTCATGCGAGATCTGTGACCACGCCCAAAGTCGACCGACAACTGACCGCCCCAACGGATGCAGGGACGCCAGCGGGTGCCTCTCCTGCACAACTCCCCGGCGTCTTCGGCTGTCACGCATCGGTGGACTCAGGGTCGACAGCCGAAACCCGTCTTCGGAAGCTGCTCGAACTCCGAGCTCGAGACGACGCCCTTCTGATAGGCGACCTGCCCGATCGCGATGCTGTCGAGATCCACCGCTAGGCCGGCCTCGATGTCGTCGACGGTGTCGGCGGCCAGAAGAACTTCAGTCGCCGAGTCACGCACACCCTCAACAGCGATCCGATAACCGTCGATGCTCTCGGCAAATAGCAGGAGCTGCGGGCTCGGGGTCCCGTCCGCGTCCGCCTGCCACGAGAAGGTGACCGCCGGGCCATACTCCGGAGGTTGCTGCACGGATGCCGACACGATCGCCGAACCGCAGACGCTGATCAGTTCATACCCACTGGAGGTGTGCGCGACAACGATCGGTTCCAGCGGACGGGTCGGCACCAACATCGGGAGCAGCTCTGAGCAACCGCCCGTCACACTCAGAAGACACGCCGAAGCAACCGCTGCAAGTACACGAGTGATCTGCCCCATGCCCGCCAGTCTCAGGCACCCGAGCGCACCGGGCCGCGAGCCTCGCTCGAAGCGTCCACGAACCGTCCGCCGGCAACGCCAAAGAGACCTGTTCCAGGCGGCCACCCCCGCCCACGCGCCGCCATTCGCAGGCTGTGAGTTCGGCGGCGACATCGACGCCAAACTCACAGCTTGCGTCGATCTCGGAGTGAGGCGGGCATCAGGTCGCGTGGACTCGCGCCGTTCGGAGCCACCTGCGGGAATCGAACCCGCGACCTACGCTTTACGAGAGCGTCGCTCTACCGACTGAGCTAAGGTGGCGCGGCCCAGGGGCCGAGGCACAACTATAGAGGCGCTCGCACGTCGGGGCGAAGTCGGACGCGGCTCAGCTGCAGCGAAGCCCAGCCGCAGGGACGACACCTCGGGTCAAGTAGGCGATCACGGCCTGGTCCACGCACGTCGACTTGCCGCCGAAGGTGCCGTGGCCCTCTCCGGTGTAGGTGATCAACGTGGCCGACTTCAGCTGCTTGGCCATCCATTCGGCGTAGCGGTAAGGGGTTGCGTTGTCGCCCAACGCACCGATCACGAGCAGCGGTGCCGCACCGGCGCCGGTCGGGTGCAGTTGGACGTCCGCGCGCACCGGCCATAGCGGGCAGGTGTAGGACGGCCCGAGGTACTTGCCGAAGACCGGCGCCTTGCGCTGATCGGTGACCCAGTCCGCGTCGGCGTCCACCACTCCGTCGTCGGTGGAGTCGCGGCAACCGATGGCCGGGAAGGCGTAGACCATCGGGTCGTAGCTGCCGTCCTCGTTGCGGCCGTTCAGCAGGTCGGCGGCGGCCAGTAAGCCGCGTCCGTCCCCGGCGTCGGCCGACTTCACCAGAAGAGCGATGGACGGCCAGGCCTCGGCTCCGCCGTAGAGCATCGCGGCCACCCCGGTCACCGCAAGGCTCTGGGTGAGCATCCGGTCGCCGGCCTTGACCGGGGAGGAGTCCAGCCGATCCCACAACCTGGTGATCGCTGACTTCACGGCTGCCTCGCTTCCGCCCAGCGGGCAGGACCGGGCCGCACACCAGGTGGCGTAGTGCGTCAGAGCCAGGTCGAAGCCCTCGGCCTGCGGGATCGACTCGTCGTCGGTGATGTTCACCGCGGCGTCCAGGACCAGCCGTCCGGTGTTCTCGGGGAACAGTTCGGCGTAGTAGGCGCCGATCTGGGTGCCGTAGGAGTAGCCGACGAAGTTCAACTTCGGCTGGCCGAGCAGCCGTCGCAGCAGGTCGAGGTCACGGACCGTGTCGACGGTGCCGATGTGGGCCAGCAGATCGCCGTTGCGCTGCCAACAGCCCTTGTTGAAGGCCTCCACTCCGGCCAACAGCGCAGCCCGCTCGGACGGATCGTCCGGGCTCTGGTCGAGCTGGATGAACGTGTCGGTGTCGGCATCGCTGAGGCAGCGGACCGGAGTGGACGACCCCGTCCCGCGCGGGTCCCAGCCGATGATGTCGTAGCCCTCCAGCCCCTTGCTGGCGAAGCTGGTGACCAGCTCGGTGCCGGACGCCCCCGGTCCGCCGGGGTTGATGAACAAGGTGCCGAGCTTCGGAGTCGCCGTGGCCGGCTTGCGACGCAGCGCCAAGGTGACCGCGGCCCGGCTCGGGTCGGCATAGTCCAGCGGCGCCCGGACGCTGGCGCACTGGGTGCCTTGTTCGCAGTCGGTCCAGGACAGCCGCTGGCTCAGGTAGCCGTCCAAGTCAGGGCCCAGCGAGGCGGCCACCCCGGCGACCGTGGGATGGACCGGCGGCAGGGTGAGTCGATCGACCATCGGGGACGGCCTGGTGGCCAGCACCAGATCGCCGACCGTGGTGCTGGTCGGACTCGGGCTGGCCGAACTCGGCGTCGGATCGCTCGGCGGGCTGGACGGGCTGGGCCCGACCTGTGCGGCCGTGCAGCCGCTGACCAGCAGCGATGCCGCCGCCAGCAGGCCCAGGATCCGTTTCCCTCGCACCGACTCAGCCTAGTCGCTGGGCCGGTGCGACCGGCTCAGTCCTCTTCGTCCGCCTCGTCACGTCCGCGGGCATCGCGGAAGCTGCGATCCAGGCTCCAGCCGCCGGCTCCGACGGTCAGGAACAGGATGCCGACACCGACCAGCAGCAGCTCGAGCTCACCGTAGAACCCGGGCTGACCGGCCACGAATGGGCTGAAGCTCGAACCCCAGAAGACCAGGGCCAGCGCGCCACCGGCGATCAGAGCCACGCCCAGACCGGCCACCCGAGTGAGCAGACCCAGGACCAAGGCCAACGCGATCGCCAGCGAGCTGGCTCCGGTGACGATCGCCCACAGCTCCGGGCGCGGCAGGATCGTCGCGGCGAAGGTCTTGGTGGCGACCGGCAGCTCGGTGAGAATGCCGAGGCCGCGGATCGCGAAGATCCCGGCCACGATCAGCCGCAGCAGGAACAGTCCGAGCGAACCGATGAACTTGTCGGTGGTCCGCTTCTCGATCCGGATCGGCTCGGCTGCAACCACGGCAGCCGGGGCCACTGCGGTCGAGGCCACCAGAGCGGCCTCGCGGGCCTCACGCCGGGCGGCGCGCTCGGCGGCGAGCTTGCGCTCCTCCTCCGACGGCTCCTGCGCCGCAGCCACGCTCTCCTCGGTGCGGAAGATGTCGTCGGTGGGCGGTGCCACCACCGTCGGGGACGGCACCGCGGCCGGCGCCTCGGGCGCCGGGCTCAGGTTCGGAGTGGCCACCGAGACCGGGCTCGACTCCGCGACCACCTGCGCGAACGGCACCGGACCACCGGACGCTGCCGCAGCGGCCGGCGACCACGTGGGGGCCGGTGCTTCGACAGGCTCGGCAACCGGGGACGGCGCTTCGACAGGCTCAGCCACCGGGGGCTGCTGCGTCCAGGCGGGTGTCGCAGCAGGCTCGCTGATCGCCTCGACAGGCTCAGCAACCGGAGCAGGCTCAGCGACCGGGGCGGCCAACGGTTCCTCGGCCGGAGTGGGGGCGGAACCCCACTGGGCGACCGGGTCGGGCTCGGAGTAGGTCGGCTGCGGCGCGGGAACCGGAACCACCGGCTCAGCCACCGGGGTCGGCTGAGCCCAGGCGGGCGCTTCGGCAGGCTCAGCAACCGGAGCAGGCTCGGCAATCGCTTCAACAGGCTCACTAACCGGGGACGGCTGCGCCCACGCGGCTTCGACAGGCTCAGCCACCGGAGCAGGCTCGGCCACCGGTGCGACGAAGCCCGTCGGGGCGACCCAGGCTTGGGCGGCGACCTCTTCGGGAGTGATCGGCTCCGGCAGGGCGGGCTCGGGGGTGACCGGCTCGGACATCACCGGCTCCGGGGTGATCGGCTCGGGAACCGGCTCAGGCGCGGGCGGAGCCACCCAACCACTGGCGGCCGACTCCATAGGTGGCGCACCCCAGGCCGGGGCCGGCGGCAGCACCGGGGCCGGCGGAGCGGCCGGAGCCGTCCAGGCCGGAGCGGCCGGCAGAGTCGGTGCCGGCGGGGCGGGCGGAGCCGCCCACGTGGGCAGGTCGGCGGCCGGCTCAGGGCCGGTGGCCGGCTCGGCCGGGGCAGCCAGCCGCGGCAGGTCCGTCCACGGCGCAGCCTGGCTCGGCCCCTCGGCCGCAAAGCGGGCGGCGGTCGGCTCAGCGGCTGGTGTCGGCTGGGCCGGCGCCCCTTCATTGGTTGCCGGGTAATTCTCCGGCTCGCGCGGCTCGGTCACGGGAAGTCCTTCCTCCGGGCTTAGTCTCCCCCATGCTGTCACCCGTACAGGGGATCACTGCACAGCGACACGGCCCACCGGGCCGCCGGTCACAGCGGTCAGGACGGGCGAGCCAGGCTCAACAGCAGCGCTTCGAAGGCCAGCAGGGGCGCCACATTGGTCTCCAGCGCCGTCCGGCAAGCCAGGATGGCGTCCAGTCTGCGGATCGTGGCGGTCGGGTCGCCGGACCGGGCCAAGGCGTCCACTTGATCGGCCAGATCGAGGTTCACCAGGGCGGCTCCCGAGCCGGTCTGGACGGCAAGGACGTCGCGGTAGAGCGAGGTGAACTCGGTCAGCACTCGATCCAGGGCATCGCGCTGGAGCCGCTTGGCCCGCGCCTTCTGCTGATCCTCCAGCTCGCGCAGCGCCGCCTGCGCATTGCGCGGACGGGCCCCCTTCGTCCCGAAGCCGAGCGCCTCGTTCAGCTTGGCCCGCTCCTGCTCGTCCAGCCCTGAAGTGATCGCGGACGCCTCCGTAGCGGCAGCGTCCACCAGTTCGGCCGCAGACCGCAGGCAGGCCCCCAGCGAGGTCAGTGCCGACGGGATCGCCAACACCTGGCGGCGCCGCTCCCGAGCCGACTCGTTCCTGGCAAGCGCGCGAGCGCGTCCGATATGACCCTGGGCGATCCGGGCCACCTCGGCGGCCAGCGCCGGCTCGACGCCGTCGCGGCGCGCCAGCAACTCGGCGATCGCCGCCTCACTGGGCGTGCTCAGTTCGACCCGCCGGCAGCGGGACCGGATGGTCACCACCACGTCGTCGGCGGTCGGCGCGCACAGCAGCCAGATCGTCCGCGGTGCCGGCTCTTCGATGCTCTTCAGCAGGGCGTCCGCACCACGCTCGGTGACCCGGTCGGCGTCCTCGACCACCAGCACCTGCAGCGGCCCGAGGGTGGGCGCCATCGCCGCCCGTCGGACGAGATCGCGCACCTCGTCCACCCCGATCGACAGCTGCTCGGTGCGGACCAGGGTCACGTCGGGATGAGCACCGGAAAGCACGGTGGTGCAGGTGTTGCAGTCGCCGCAGCCACCGCGCGGGCATTGCAGCGCCGCGGCGAAAGCCCTAGCCGCATTCGAGCGGCCGGAGCCGGGCGGACCGGTGAACAGCCAGGCGTGGGTCATGGCGTGCCGGTTGCCGTCCACCTCGGACGCTCCGACAGCCCGCCGCAGCACGTCGACAACCCGCTCCTGGCCGATCAGGTCGGTCCAGACCCCGGTGCTGGTGGCTGCGTTCACGGCTCCACTGTGCCAGCCGGGCCGGACAGAAGCGAGGCCAGCCGAGCCCGGATCCGATCGGCCAACTCGGCCACCGGAAGCCGTGCCGGAAGCACCAGATAGTGCTCCGGATCGCGTGCCGCGAGGGCCAGGAATGCCTGCCGGGCGCGCAGATGGACGTCGTGGCCGGCGTCCTCGAGACGATCCTTCTCCTCGATGGTGGCCAGCCCCTGGGCCGGATCCAGATCGAGCACCACCGTCAGGTCCGGCAACAGGTCGCCGGTCGCCCAGCGCGCGATCTGCTCGACCCGGTCCGGATCCAGATCACGGCCGGCGCCCTGGTAGGCCAGGAGCGAGTCGACGTAGCGATCCGAGATCACCAAGGCTCCCCGATCCAGCGCGGGCCGAATCACCTCGTAGACGTGTTGAGCCTTGTCAGCGGCGTACATCAGCGCTTCGGCGCGGGGCGACACGTCCCCCCAGGCCGGGTTCAGCACCAGATCGCGCAGCACCTCACCGATCGGCGAACCGCCGGGCTCCAAGGTGACCAGCACCTCTCGTCCCAGGGCACGAGCCCAGTCGGCCAGCAGTGCAGTCTGCGTGGACTTGCCGACCCCGTCACCGCCCTCGAAGACGACGAAGACCCCGGCCATGGCTACTTGCCGCTCGCCTTGCGCGTGGCCGGCTTGCGGGTGGACGTCTTGGCGGCCGGCTTGCGGGTGGTCCGCTTCGGAGCCGGCCCCTTGGCCCGCTTCTCGGCCAGCAGCTCGGCAGCCCGCTCCAGGGTCATGGTCTCGACCGCGTCGTCACGCCGCAGCGTGGCATTGGTCTCACCGTCGGTCACGTACGGACCGAACCGGCCGTCTTTGACCACCACGGGCTTGCCCGAGACCGGGTCGGCACCCAGCTCGGCCAGCGGTCCGGCTCCGGCCCGGGCGGCACCCCGTCCGCGGGTCTTCGGCTCGGCGTAGATGGCCTCAGCCTGCTCCAGGGTGATGTCGAAGATCTGCTCCTCGCTGGTCAGCGAGCGCGAGTCCGTCCCCTTCTTCAGGTAGGGGCCATAGCGTCCGTTCTGGGCGGTGATCTGCTCGCCGTCGGCGCCGACACCGACCACCCGGGGCAGGCTGATCAGCTTCAGCGCCTCCTCCAGGGTCACGGTGTCCAGGCTCATCGAGGCGAACAGCGAGCCGGTCTTGGCCTTGGCCGACTTCGGCGCATCCTCGGGCAGCACCTCGGTGACATAGGGGCCGTAGCGTCCGTCCTTGGCCACGATCGGGTACCCGGTCTCCGGATTCACCCCGATCTCCCGCTCGGTGGCGGCCGGCTTGTCGAGCAGTTCGCGGGCGAACTCCAGGCTCAGCCCGTCCGGCGGCAGCTCAGGATCGACATTGGCCCGACGCCCCTCGGTGTCCTCTAGGTAGGTGCCGTAGCGGCCCACCCGGACGTCGATGCCGTCGCCCAGGCTGAACGTGGACAGCTTCTTGGCGTCGATCTCGCCCAGCTCGCTGACCAGCTTCTCCAGCCCGGCCCCGCCGTCGTCGCCGTAGTAGAAGTCCTTCAACACTCGGATCCGGGCGGCCTTGCCGCTGGCCACCTCGTCGAGGATCTCTTCCATGCCGGCGGTGAAGGTGTAGTCGACCAGCTTGCTGAAGTGCTCCTCCAGCAGTCGGGTCACCGCGAAGGCCAGCCAGGTCGGCACCAGCGCCGAGCCCTTCTTGAACACATAGTCGCGGCTGGTGATCGTCCGGATGATCGCGGCGTAGGTGGACGGACGGCCGATCTCCAGCTCTTCGAGCTTGGCCACCAGGCTGGGCTCGGTGTAGCGGGCCGGCGGCTTGGTCTCGTGGGCGCTGGCGGTCAGGCTCTCCGGCTCCAGCTGCTGGCCGTTGGCCAGCTGCGGCAGGCGGGCCTGCGCGTCGTCCTCGCTGGTGTCGTCGTCATCGTGGGACTCGACGTAGGCCTTGAGGAAGCCGAGGAAGGTGACCGTCCGACCCGAGGCGGTGAACGCGGCCCGTCCGGACTCGATCACCTCGCCGGTGGCGGCGTTGGTCACCGATACCCGCTCGGGCAGGGTGGCGCCGATCCGCACCGAGACGGTCTCGCCGACCGCATCGGTCATCTGGGAGGCGATGGTGCGCTTCCAGATCAGTTCGTAGAGCCGACGATGATCGCCGGACAGCCCACTGTGCTCAGGGGTACGGAAGCTCTCACCGGCCGGCCGGATCGCCTCGTGCGCCTCCTGGGCGTTCTTCACCTTGGACGTGTAGGTGCGCGGCCGATCGGGTATGTAGGCCCCACCGAACAGCTCCTTGACCTGCGCCCGGGCCGCGGCGATGGCCGTGGTCGACAAGGTGACCGAGTCGGTACGCATATAGGTGATGAAGCCGCGCTCGTACAGCTCCTGGGCCACGCTCATGGTGCGCTGCGCGGTGAAGCCGAGCTTGCGTCCGGCCTCCTGCTGCAAGGTGGTGGTCCTAAACGGCGGGTAGGGCTTGCGGGTGTAGCTCTTCGCCTCGACCGAGGCCACCGCGAAGCCGGCCTTCGACAGCTGGCCGGCCAGCTTCTCGGCCCCAGCCAGGGACAGCTGCAGGACGTCCTCGCCGACCAGGCGTCCGACCGAGTCGAAGTCACGTCCCTGGGCGATCCGGCGGCCGTCGAAGGTGGACAGTCGGGCCGTGAAGGTGCGCGGCTCGGAGTCCGCCCCGGCGTCCAGGACGGCCTCGATGCCGGCGAAACCGGCAGCCCGGAAGGCGATCCGCTCCCGCTCCCGATCGACCACCAGCCGGGTGGCCACCGACTGGACGCGTCCAGCCGACAGCTTCGGCATGACCTTCTTCCACAGCACCGGAGAAACCTCGTAGCCGTAGAGCCGGTCCAGAATCCGCCGGGTCTCCTGGGCGTCGACCAGGTCGGTGTCCAGTTCGCGGGTGTTCTCGACGGCGGCCTGAATGGCCTCGGGGGTGATCTCGTGGAAGACCATCCGCTTCACCGGGATCTTCGGCTTCAGCTCGTCCAGCAGATGCCAGGCGATCGCCTCGCCCTCGCGGTCCTCATCAGTGGCCAGCAGGAGTTCGTCCGCTTCCTTGAGCTTGGCCTTCAGATCGCGGATGGTGCCCTTCTTGTCGGCGGCGACCACGTACAGCGGTTCGAAGTCGGCCTCGACGTTCACCCCGGTTCGAGCCCACTTCTCGCCCTTGTACTTGGCCGGAACCTCGGCGGCACCGGTCGGCAGATCGCGGACGTGGCCGCGGCTGGACTCGACGATGTAACCGGCACCGAGGAACTTGGCCAGACTGACCGCCTTGGTCGGGGACTCGACGATCACCAGCCTGCGCTTGGCATCTGTGGGCACTAAGGAACTCCCTGACAGTCGGGTGGATCGAGGCATCACTCTAGTTCCGGCATGGTAGTGCCCCCGGACCAACAACGGGTTCGGGGGCACGTCCAGGTCTGTTGCCCAGGCTAGTTCACCGGGCTACTACCCAATGTCACCGTGGCAGTTTTGGTGTTCCCACTACTGGTGATCCAGGTGATGGTGACCTGCTGTCCCGGCTCGAGGCTGCGAATCACGCTGGCCAGGTTGGTTCCGGCCTTGATCGAGGAGTCGCCGACCTTGATCAGCCGACTGCCTGCGGTCACGCCGGCCTTCGCGGCCGGGCTGCCCGAGACCACCTTCACCACGTCGACCCCGTTGCCGGTCGCCTCCTGCGTGGACGGTTGGACGCCCAGGAAGCCGGCCGGACCGACCCGGACGGTACCGGCATCGGCACCGGTCTCGATCTGAGACACCACGCTCAGCGCGGTGGCGATCGGGACGGCATAGCTGGTGCCCGCCTTGGTGGAACCGGCCGTGGTGATCCCCACCACCTCGGCCTGGGAGTCGAACATCGGGCCACCGGAGTGCCCCGGGACGGCCCCGGCGTTGGTCTGGATCAGTCCGGACAGATCCTCGAAGTTGCCCCACGGCGAGTCGGACGACACCCGCAAGCTGCGATCGGTGCCGGTCACCTGGCCCGGAGCCGCCACCAGTACGCCGCCGCCTTCGGCATTGCCGACCGCGGTCACCGGCTCACCAGTGCTGACGCCGTTGTTGTCGACGGTCACGGTGTCCAGACCGCTGGCGTCCTTCAGCTGCAGCAGCGCCACGTCCTTGCTCTGGTCGAAGCCAAGAACCGTAGCCAAATACGTGTTCCCGGTAGTGGGAACCCGGACGGCGACCTTGTCGGTGCCCGCAACCACGTGGTAGTTGGTGAGCACCTTGCCGTCGGAGGTCAGGATCATCCCGGTTCCGGCAGCGGTGCCGTTGGAGGTCTCGCCCTGGATCAGCACCACCCCCTTGGCCTGGGCCGCAGTCACCTTGGTGGACGCCGTGGTGTTCTTCTCGCCCTGCCGGCCCCCGGGCTGACCGCTGCCCTGATCCTGCTGGCCGTTGCCGGACTGGCCGGCCGGCTGCTGGACCTTGGGAGCGTCCACCGCACCCTGCAGCGCACCATTGGCCCAGAAGGCGCCAGTGGCGATCATCAAGAAGGCCGCGACAGCGGCCACGATGGCCGTCCAGCGACGTCCGCGCGATCGGGTGGCCGGCTGATTCGGCTGGTAGTAGGGCGGCTGCGGGTAGTAGCCGCCCGAGTAGTAGGGGTAGCCGCCGTTGGGCGGGTTGCCGCCGTAGCCGGCCGGCGGGTAGGCGCCGTTCGGCGGGACGCCCGGCCCCGTCGGAGCGCCACCCTGGACGTAGCCGGCGGTGCCCGGATAGCCCGGCTGCGAGTAGCCGGCGCCCGGGTAGCCCGGCGGGTAGGCCGGAGCCTGACCGGGGTACGGGTATCCGGGGCCCGGATAGCCGGGCGGGTAGGCCTGGGTCGGGTAGCCGTAGCCATAGCCGGCCTGGTCCGAGGATGCCGGTGATACGTGAGCCGCCGGGTCCGGCGCCGTCCATGCCGAACTGCCGGACTCCTGGCGAGCCCACGGTGATGGCGGAGGCGGTGCCGTCCAGCCCGAGTCCGGGGCAGTCTCCTGAGGCAGCCGAGCCGTCCGCTCGGCCTCTACCGATGTCGCGGCAAGCGGATCGGCGGACCAAGAACCGCCTTCACCGAACCCACCGGACGCACCCGGCGCCGAGCCTTGCTCCGCAGCTGACTCGGTGTGTGCGGCGGATGCCCCCCGGTCCGCCTGACCGCCGGTCGCGGTCTCCTCATTGACTGGCACGTTGTCCCAGGACCGATCGGCCTGATCGTCAACCATCTTCGACCTCCGTTCTCAACGAGCCCCAGTTTTCGCGGCGAATCAATGCCCAGACTGTCCGAATCCTGTGAGAACCTGTGAGTCCTCACCGACCAGATACCCGAGGCTGACCAGCTCACGCAGCGTGGGCAGCAGCTCGTTGGCCAGGGTCTGGCCGTCCTCGTCGAGAAGCCCGGCAACCGCCGCCACCAGCGCTCCCAGCGGAAGCTCTCCGTCGCAGGCACCGACCACCGCAGCCAACGCCGTACCCGGTTCCATGGCCCGTCCAAAGCCGTAACCCTGGCGGAGCACCAGATGTTCCGGATCGGCCGCGCCCGGACGTCCGAAGGTCTCCTGGGTCAGCCCGGGAGCCTGCTTCCAGGCCTGAGCCCAGAACTCCGGCTCGGGCAGCCGGGCGGCGTCCACTGCGGTGAAGAAGTTGGCGAAGGCCGTGCCCACCGGCTGATGGACGGCGTGCGGCCAGTCCTCGAAACGCACCTCGGGCTGGTCACGATCGGCCCGGCGCAGCACCAGCCAGCCCAAGCCGACAGAGGTGATGCCGTTGTCGGCGAAGTAGTCCAGCCACTGACGGTAGCGCGGCAGGTACTCCGCACGTCCGGTCAGGCCGGCGTCGGCCAGCCACAGCTCGATGTACTCGAAAGCGTCCAGCACCTCCCGCTGAAGAACCAGGGCGTCACAACCGGTCGGAGTGATCCACTCGGTCAGCCGCTCGTCCCAGGGCCGGTCGGTGATGGCCCAGTTGCCCAGCACCACCAGATAGCCGCCCGGGTTCAGGTGCTCGGCCGCCCCGGTGACCACCTCGCGCATCAGGTCGTCCCCGGCCAGGCCGCCGTCGCGGTAGATCAGCCGATCCGCGCGCGGCGGACCGATCACGTAGGGCGGGTTGGTCACGATCAGGTCGAACTGCTCGCCGGCCACCGGCTCGTAGAGCGAGCCGAGCCGCAGGTCGGCATGGAGCCCGGACAGCCGGAGACTGATGCAGGCCAGCTCGAGCGCACGCGGGTTGAGGTCGGTGGCGACCAGCTGCTCGGCGTCCAGATGAAGTCCCTGGATGCCGCAGCCGGTGCCCAGATCCAGCACCCTGCCGTAGTGCCCGGGCGGCACCAGTTGGGCCAGCGTGGTGGACGCCGGGCTGGCGCCGAGCACGAAGTCCTCACTCGGCGGGACCACCCGTCCGTCCAGCGGGGTCTGATCGGAGCAGATCCAACCCGATCGGGCCTGCGAGCCGTGCGGCTTGAGCTCGATGGCCGCCCGCCACTCGTCCCCGTTGACGGCGATGAGGCCCGCCTCGACCAGCATGTCGGGACAGCCCAGCAGGGGACGGATGGTGCCGGCCGGCATCGGCAGGCCAAGCAGCCAGAAACGGATCAGTTCGGCCTGAGAGTCGGTGGCTCCGGCCAGGGTGCGCAGCGCAGGAACGCTGGCATTGCGGGCCAGCCCGGCCAGCCCGACATTGCCGAGCCGCTCGGAGACGGCATCGAGGGTGTAATCGGCGGCCACGAGGGCCCGACGGAGGGCGTCGATGGCGGTTTCGTCCAGCATGCATTTAGCCTGACACGGAATCGTCCGCTCCCCGACCAGGAAAGCCCCCCGCCTCCCGCCACGCCCGCTCCCCCTCCCGCCACGCCCGCTTCCCCTCCCCGCCACCCTCCAGTTCGCGCTACCGAACGCAACGTTCGCTACCGAAATCTCGGCAGCAAGAGTTGCACTCGGTAGCGGGAACCTCTGCGGGGGCGGGGGCGGGGTCGGCCGCCGCCTCTGGTCGGACGCGTAGGCTCCGCCTCTGGTCGGACGCGCAGGTGGCCGCCTCCCGTCGGACGCGCGAGTGGCCGCCTCTCGTCCGACGCGCGGGAGACCCGCGCCTCTTGCCGGACCTGCCGTCGGCCAGACCCCCGGTGGCATCGCGGGCCGCGCGTGGCAGGCTGTGCGCATGGCGCTCCCGGAATGGCTCGAAGCCGACCCGCGGATTCGCCATCACCACCATCGGCCGGCCACGGCCGGGGTCACGTCCGACTTCCCCGAATGGGTGGACCAGGAGATCCGAGACGCGTGGGCACGAGTCGGGGTGACTCGGCTGTGGCGCCATCAGGCGCTCGCCGCCGAGGCGGCCTTCAGCGGACGGCACGTCGCTCTGGCCACCGGCACGGCCTCCGGCAAGACCCTGGCCTATCTCCTCCCGGTCCTGGCTGCCACGGTCTCCGGACGGACCGGCTTCGCGACGGCGTCCGGGCCGCTGGGGATCGATCGCGGCCACAGCGCCTTGTACCTCGCACCGACCAAGGCGCTGGCTCACGACCAGCTTCGGGTCTGCCGCACGCTGGGCCTGCCTGGCTGGCAGCCAGTGACTCTGGACGGCGACTCCGAGGCGGCCGAACGCCGGTTCGCCCGCGACTTCGGCGGGCTGATCCTGAGCAACCCGGACATGCTGCACCGAGCCGTCCTGCCCAACCATCAGCAGTGGGTGCGACTGCTGGCCAGCCTGCGTTATGTGGTGATCGACGAGGCGCATCGCTATCGCGGAGTCTTCGGCGCCCAGGTGTCGGCGGTGCTGCGTCGCCTCCGCCGACTGGCCAACCACTACGGCGCCGACCCCGTCTTCATCTCAGCCTCGGCGACGGTGTCCGGCGCCGGTGAACTGCTCACCCGGCTGGCCGGAGTGGAGCCGGTGGTCGAGATCGCCACCGACGACTCGGCCCGGCCCAGCCTGGACTACCTGCTGTGGCAGCCCGAGGAGGACCCGCACCACGAGGCGGCCGACCTGCTCGCCCGACTGGTCCGCGACGGCAAGCAGACCTTGGCCTTCACGTCGTCCCGGGTGCAGGCGGAGCTGGTGGCTCTCCGCGCTCAACGCAAGGCCGGTGACATCTCACCCATCGAGTCCTATCGAGGTGGCTACCTGGCTGCCGACCGCCGGGAGATCGAGGCCGGCCTGCAGTCCGGGTCGCTGCGCGGAGTGGCCTGCACCAACGCGCTCGAACTGGGTGTGGACATCTCCGGGGTGGACGCGGTGCTGACCTGCGGCTTCCCCGGGACCCGGTCGGCGCTGTGGCAGCAGGCCGGACGCGCCGGACGTGCGGGCCGGGACGCCCTCGGCATCCTGATCGCCCGACCCGACCCGCTGGACGCCTACCTGTGCGAGCATCCCGAACTCATCTTCGCCGAGCCGGTTGAGCAGACGATCCTGCACCCGGAGAACCCACAAGTGCTCGGCCTGCACATCGCCGCGGCCGCGGCTGAGCTCCCGGTCAGCTTGGCCGACGAACGCTACTTCGGCACGACTCTGTCCGACCTGCTGGACGCACTGACCCGAGCCGGGCATCTGCGCCAGCGTGGTGCGCGCTGGTACTGGACTCGTCCGGATCGTCCGGTGGATGCCATTGATCTGCGCTCGATGTCGGGCACCTCGCTGGCCGTGGTCGAGTCGGCGACCGGACGGGTGATCGGGCAGGTCGATCCGGCCGCCGGTGACCGGACGGTCCACGTCGGAGCCATCTACCTGCATCAGGGCGAGCAGTGGCTGGTCACCGACTACCAACCGGCCGATGGAGTGGCCCTGGTCTCCCGAACCGGGGAGGGCTACTTCACCCAACCGCAGGGCGAGAGCACCGTGTCGATCCTCAGCCAGCTGCGCAGCCGCGACCTCGGTGCCGGACAGGTGAGCTTCGGAACGGTCGAGCTGTCCAGTCAGGTCACCGGCTACCTGCGTCGAGACGAGGCAACCGGGAAGGTCTGGGACTCACTTCCCCTGGACCTGCCCCAGCGAGTGCTCCGCACACAGGCGGTCTGGTACACCCTGCCCGGGGCCGCATTGGCCGGGATCGCCGCCGCCGACCTGCCGGGCGCGGCCCACGGCGCCGAGCACACGGCGATCGGCCTGCTACCGGCCTTCGCTCCGTGCGACCGCTGGGATATCGGCGGCCTGTCCACCACCTGGCACCCGGACACCGGTGAACTCACCGTCTTCGTCCACGACGGCCACCCCGGCGGCGCAGGGTTCGCCGAGCGGGGCTATCAGGTGGTCGAGGAGTGGTTGGGCGCAACCGTGGACCGGCTGCGCAGTTGCGCCTGCGCGGACGGCTGCCCCGCCTGCGTGGTATCCCCCAAGTGCGGCAACGGCAACAACCCATTGAACAAGGCGGCCGCCGCCCAGCTGCTGGCTCTGCTGGTCGGCTGAGCCCAGAGGCCGACCGCACCACTCGACGCTCCGCGCCGGTCGATCCGGCCTCCCTCACCCTGGCGGATCCGGAGCAGTTCGCCCGGCGGTGGCGCGGGCCACTAAGTGATCCGGGAGCCCCGGAAGCGCGTGCGGAACCGACACCTCGACCTCGACTGCCACCGCGAACTCGAGCAGATCGCCGACGACTCGGCAACCGGACAACCGCACTGCGTTGGCCTGGGCTGCCCGGGCCGCCCCTCGGCAGGCACCTTCGCCGGTGGCCTGGGCCGATGCCCCCGACAGTGCCACCAGATCGGCGGCCGCGTTCGCCTTCTGGGCCGCCGCGGAGTAGCCGACCACTAACGCCACCCCCACCCCCAACAACAGGCTGAGGCAGACCACGGTGGCGACCAGCACCGTCCCGGCTCCGGCGGACGCCGAGGCCCCGGGTCCATGCGCTGTCCGGCTGGTCAACTCGGCTCCCGGAGCACGACCGCTTCTGCCCGGAGCGGCACCGCAGGCAGCCATGACGCCCAGGGACGAGCATCGAGACTCACTTCCACCCGCACCCGGTCACGCGCCGTTCCGACGTGCACGACCGCACCCGGGGGACGATCCGCGATGGCATCGGCTGCCGCGCGACGATCGCCACGCGCCTCCTGCCGAGCCACCTCAGCGGCCAGCCCCTGACACTGGGCGAGCAGCATCAGCGCCGTCAGCAGCCAGGCGATCAGCACCACCGCGCCGACCATGGCCAGGCTCGCGAAAGCGAATTCGGCCGTCACCATCCCCCGCTGCGGGCGCACCGGCCGGGCGCCGCCATAGCGGGGAGGCCGGCCGGGCTGGAGCCGGCCGGCCGACCCGCCGGTCACTAGATGTTGATCCCGACCGAGGCGAGGATCCACCGAACGAGCGCCTTGACGATCTCGCCGAGGAACCGCCGGAAGTCCTCGTTGCCGAAGAACCCCACCAACGCACCGACCCCGGTGACCGCGGCCACCGTGCCGACCGCGTACTCCGCCGTGGTCATGCCTCGCTGCCCCAGCTTGCGCAGCTTCGCAACCGCCTTGCCCATCTGTACTCCTCTCTGCGTGGCATCCATCCGGACGCACCCGTCACTGTTGGCCGCAGACCGGCTTCGTGTTCGCGGAGCCCGGGCGGCTGTGGACGACGGCGCCGCGCACCGGACCACTTGTGGATGAGTGACTCAGCCGAAGAAGCGCTGAACCACCCCACCGACCACCGGCACCACCCCGATCAGCAGGAAGGACGGCAACAGGCACAGCACCAGCGGCAGCACGCTGCTCACCCCCACCCGACGCGCCCGCTGCTGGACTCGCGACAGCTCAACCCGGCGCGCCCGCTCACCGATCACCCGCAGCGTCGCCGTGGCGGTCAACCCGTAGTCCAGGCTGCGCGCCAGCTCTCGTCCGAGTTCGGCCAGCTCCGGCTCTGCAGCGGCCAACTCCCGCCAGGCCGCGGCCTCGTCCGTCCCCAGTGCGACCGCCGCGCCGAGCCGGTTCATCACTTCACCGGCCGGACCGGGCAGCACTCGTCCCAGCTCGGCGACGGCATTGCGCAGTGGCAGGCCCGCGTCCAGACAGACCGCGATCAGGTCGCACAACCCGGGCACTGCGGACGCCAGCGCGCGACTCCGCGCCGCCTCGGCCGCACTCTTCAGCCGACCGGACGCGAGGTAGCCGGCGGCACCGGCAGCCAGCCCGAGCGGCACCGCCCACCAGTCGACGACCAGGCCGGCAGCGAAGCCGAGCGCGGCACTCAGTCCGGCCAGCCGCAGCCGGGCCAGCCGGGCCGGCTCGATCCCGGTCGACGGATCGGCCTCGCGCAACCGGAGCGCCGGCTGCCGCCAGGCCAAGAGGATGGCCAGCCCGACGGCCAGGGCGGTGACCAGCGGCCAGCCCACTCACCTCACCCCCGGGCGAGCCAGCCAGTCGGTCCACAACACCCCGACGCAGGCCAGGGTCACTCCGGCGGTCAGGCTCACCTGACCGACCATCGAGCCGAGCAGGAAGCTCAGCGGATCACCGCCGACCGCGAACCCGAGCGCCAGCCCGGCCAGCGGCAACACTGCCAGCAGCCGTCCGGTGGCCCGCGGCGCGGCCAACTCGGACGCGACCACCTCGGCCACCCCGGACGCCGCCGCCTGCCGCTCGACCACCGAGTCCAGCGCCGACGTCATGGACGCCCCAGTTCGCTCGGCCAGCTCCCAGGCCACCGCCAACTCAGACAGACCGGCCTGCCCCGGACGGACCGCACCGGCCCGCAGAACCTCGGCCACCGATCCGCCCGCCCGTTGTGCGGCCGCAGCCTCAGCCAGCACCGGGCTCTCCGCCGCGGCCAGCTGCAGCGCCCCGCCGGGCACCTGCCCCACCCGAAGCAGGCCGACCAACAGCCGACAGGCAGAGACCACTTCGGCTTCGTCCCTGGCTGCCCGGCGGCGCTGCAGCTGGGTACGCGCCAGGTGCGCGGCGGTGCCGGCGATCAGTCCCACACACAGACCCAGCACCGGTCCGACACCGCCGAAGGGCGACCCAACGGCCAGCCCGGCGGGCGGCCCCAGCGCCGGCCACAACCCGAGCAGTCTCGGCCTAGTGCGCGGCGCGGCTGCCGGTTCGAGCAGCCGGACCCAACGATGACCCCGGCCGACCGGCCAGGCGAGCAACACCGCCACGGCCGCGCAGAGACAGGCCAAGCCGATCATGACTGGGCCAGCCGGTTCAGTCGAGACCAACCGTCCCCCTGCTCCAGGCGGCCGTCGGGAGCGCAGCTCAGCGCCGGAACGGCACGGCAGCGTCCACTTCGGCGATCGGCGCGCAGCACCCGGAGCTCCTCCACCCAGCGGCGTCCGTCCGGGAGCCGTCGCACCTGCACCAGCACCTCGACAGCGGCCGCCAGTTGGGCGTGCAGGGCATCACGGGACAGCCCGCCGAGCGCGGCCAGCGCCTCCAGCCGAGCCGGCACCGCCCCGGCCGAGTTGGCATGGACGGTGCCGCAGCCGCCCTCATGGCCGGTGTTCATGGCCAGCAGCAGATCGACCAGTTCGGCACCGCGCACCTCGCCGACCACCAGCCGATCCGGACGCATCCGCAGCGCCTGCCGGACCAGGTCGGTGAGGGTGATCGCGCCGATCCCCTCCGCGTTCGGCGGTCGCGCCTCGAGCCGCAGGCAATGCGGGTGCTGCGGCGCCAGCTCGCGGGAGTCCTCGGCGATCACGATCCGCTCACCGGCTGGAACCAGGCTCAGCAGGGCGCCTAGCAGCGTGGTCTTCCCCGAGCCGGTACCGCCCGAGATCAGGAAGGCCCGCTTGCCATGCACCAGTCCGGTCAGCAGCTCGGCCACCCCGGGCGCCAGCGAGCCGGCCGCCACCCAGTCGTCCAAGGTGAGCCGGCGTCGGTTCGGGACCCGAAAGGACAAGCAGGTGCCGGTCTCGGCCACACAGCCCAGCACCGCATGCACCCGGACGCCACTAGGCAGGCGGGCGTCCACGAAGGGCGAGCCGTCGTCGAGGCGACGCCCGACCGAGGCGGCCAGCCGCACCGCGAGCCGGCGCAGTTCCTCGGCCGACCCGAACCGCACGCCGGCCGGCTCCAGCCCGGAGCCGCGATCCACCCAGACTTGGTCGGGGGCGTTCACCAGCACATCGGTCACCCCCGGTTCGGCCAACAGCGGATCCAGCGGCCCGGCCCCCTCGCTCTCACGGCGCAACGCGGCCACTGTGCTGCGCACCCGCTGATCGCTGACCAGCTCGCCCAAACCGCGCAGCGCGGCGGCGACCTCCACCGGTCCGGCCTGCTGGCCGTGCCGGACCAGGTAGGAGCGCACCTCCTCCAGCTCAGTCATCGGCGTCGGCCAGCACTCGCCGGACCAGCGCGTCCACCGCTCGCCGGTAGCCGCGCCGGACCCCGCGCGCCGGCGGCTCACCGCTGTCGGCGGCCTCGACCAAGCGCAGATCGGTAGGGATCTCGCCGAGGATCGGCAGCCCGACGGCCTCGGCGACCAGGGCCGAGTCCAGCGAGCCGCGACCGCGACGCAGCACCAACTCGGCCCGCTCCAGCTCGTACTCGGCCACCACCTGACGCGCAGCTGCCACCCCACGCACGCTGGCCGAGGCCACCAGCAACTGCCGCCCGGCCAGCCGTAACGCTTCGCGGGCGGCCGGCCCGCCACATCGCCCGACATCGAGCACCACCAGGGAATGCCACGACCGCAGCGCCCCCACGATGGCGGCCAGCGGCTCCCGCGACAGATCGAAGGCCGGGCCGCGAGCCATCGATACCACGGTCACCCCGTCGACCACCGGCAGGTAGCCACGCAGGTCGCCAAGCCGTCCGTCGGCAGCCTCCAGCCGCGGCCAGCGCCACCCACTCACTCGCTCAGCACCGAGCAGCAGATCCAGCCCGCCACCCAGCGGATCCACATCGACAAGGGCGGACGCCTCGGCCCGCTCGGCCCCCAGATGCGCCAGCGATGCGGCCAGAGTGGACGCGCCGACCCCGCCGGAGCCGCCGAGGACGGCCACCACCGGACCGCTGAACCGGCTGCGTCCGTCGGCCAGCACGGCGCCGAGCCAGGCGCCTCCCTCGGGGAGCTGAATCACGCCGGCCGCCAGCGGCGCCGACCAGGCGGCCAGCTGCTCGGCGTCCGATCCGACCAGGAACACCCCCGGACGGGCCGTCGGCGCGGCACTGGCCACCCGTCGGGCCAGCTCGCCGGCAACCACCACCGTGCCGGCGCTGCGCCACATGCCGGCCATCCGCTCGGGCTCGGCCAGCACCTCCACTTCAAGTTCCTGAGCGGCCGCCGTAGCCAGGACCAGCTCGCGCACCTCGCCCGGCGGGGCCACCAGCAGGACGTCCGGCCCTGGTCTGCTCTGCGTCACAACAGGCACTGTGGGGCGTGAGCCGTGCTCGCATTCGCGCTCACCGAGACCTGTGGACAAGTTCGACCATCCTGCCGAGTTGTCCACAACTTCGCGGTTCACCGGTCGGGCGGAGGTTCGCCGCCGCTGGCTTGCCGGCTGCCCTTACGATGCGTCCATGGCCAACCCCGGGGTCGGAAGCTTTCCGCCAGCCGCCATCGAGTGGCTGGCCCCCGCCGACCCCAGCGCCGTCCTCGCGGTCGGCCTCGGTTCGCTGCCCACCGCCGTCCGCTACGCCCGGCGCGGCCACCGGCTCACCCTGATCGACAAGCCGGCCGACGAACTCGGCCGGGCCACGGCGCGCCACCCCGAACTACTCAGCGTGGCTGCGGCGCCCGAGGCGCTGCCGTTCACCGCGCATTCCTTCGACCAGGTCCTGGTCGCGCAGGGCCTGCATCTGCTGGCGCCCGGGCTGGCCCTGGCCGAGTTCGCCCGGGTACTCGCCCCCGGCGGATCACTGTCCGTGCTGTACACCGTCCGCGACGACACGGTGCCCTGGGTGCGCCGGTTCGCCACCCTCTTGCAGACCTACGATCCGCAGCTGATGAGCGGCTCGGCGGCCGAGTCGGTGGACGCTCTCGAGGACAGTGGCTACTTCCCCAAGGTTCATCGCCGTGACTTCCGGCAGTGGGTTCCGATCGACCGGGACGGGCTGATCGAGCTGGTCAGCCGCAACCCGAAGCTCGCCCAGCTGCCCGAGCCGGACGCGTCCACGCTGCTGGCCAAGGTGGGTGCCCTCTACGACGCCTCAGCGAAGGCCCCCGAGCCACTACTGCTGCCCTACTCGGTGCGCTGCTGGCGGGCCCGGGTCGACCATTCGGAGTTCACCACGACCTTCGCTCCGCCGGAGTCGGGGCTGCAGATCACGCTGTAGCCGGAGGCCCACCCGACTAGGCTGGCGGTACCAGCACCACCGACGGAGGTTTGCCAGATGGCTGAGAAGACCGACATCGCCGACCTGATCGCGTCCATTCAGGCGGACGTGACTGCGATCGTCCGTGGTGAACTCGAGCTGGCCAAGGCCGAGCTGATCCCCCAGGCCAAGCGGGCCGGGATTGGTGCCGGACTGTTCGGCGCCGTCGGCTATCTGGGCTTGTCGGCGATGGCTGTGCTGTTCTCGACCATCGGCTTCGCCTGGGCCATCGGCTTCCAGGCATGGTTCCATCTCGACCTGCTGCCGGCCCTGTTCTGGGGCTTCCTCACCGACACCGTCACCATGCTGCTGGTGGCCGCGGTGCTCGCACTGATCGGCAAGGCCCAGATGAAGTTCTCCGGACCGGAGGCAACCGTCGCCCAGGCCGAGGCCTCCGTGGCTGCCGTGAAGGACGCCGTCGAGCGCGGCAAGGACGAAGTGGCCGAGCTGTCCATCACCGGCGGAAAGCGTCCCCAGGTACCCGAACTCCCCTGACCGGTCCGGCCGGCCCCAGGTCGTCCGCCCGCGTTCGCTCACGTCCTCCTCCGCGTTCGCTACCGAACGCAACTCTTGCTGCCGAAATTCCGGTAGCAAAGGTTGCCATCGGTAGCGCGAACCGGGAGGCGGACGCGAGGAGGGGACGCGGGGACGGAGCGAGCTCAGCCGAGCCGGTAGGCCCAGGACTACCAGCCGAGCCGGTAGACCCGGGACTCCCAGCCGGCCAGGGTGTCGGACAGCTCGTCGTGAGTGCCGAGGATGAGCCGAGCGCCGACCAGCGAAGGCAGGTCATCCAGCGGCAGCGGAACCGGAGCCGAGGACCAGTTGGCGACCACCAGCAGCGCCTGGTCGTCCAGGCTGCGCAGGTAGCAGAACAGGGACGGATGCTCGCCGAGCAGCAGCTCGAATCGTCCCTCCCGGACCAGAGCGGAGTCGTGACGCAACGCGATCAGCTTGCGGTAGTGATGGAACACCGAGCCGGGGTCGGCCACGGCGTCCGCAGCGTTGATCTGGTCGTGGTTGGCGTTCACCGGTAGCCACGGCGTCCCCGTGCTGAAGCCTGCGCCGGCGCCGCCATGCCAGGGCACCGGAGTGCGCGCATTGTCCCGGCTGCGCTGGGCCAGCGCCCCGAGCAGCTGCGCCGGGTCCATGCCGAGCGCGAGTCCACCGGCGTAGAAGTTGCGGGACTCGATGTCGTCATACTGCTCAATGCCGGTCAGCCCGGCATTGGTCATCCCGAGCTCCTCGCCCTGATAGACGAACGGGGTCCCCTTCAGCAGATGCAGCGTGGTGGCCAGGGTCTTGGCCGACGCCACCCGGAACTCCGGCGAGTCGTCGCCGAACCGGGAGACCGAGCGCGGCTGATCGTGGTTCTCCCAGTACAGCGAGTTCCAGCCAACGTCGGCCAGTTCCTGCTGCCAGTGCGCAAGGTTCGCCTTGAGCGCGGGCAGCCGCAGCGGAACGATGTCCCACTTCAGTCCGGACGGCCCGGCATCCAACATCATGTGCTCGAAGGTGAACACCATGCCCAGCTCGCCGGCTTCGGGGTCGGTGTGCGCGCGGGCGTCCGCGCTGTTCACCAGCACCATCTCGCCCACCGTGAACAGCTGCCGCTCGTCGATGCCGACCTCGCGGTTCAGCTCCTTCAGGAACTCATGCAGCCGCGGCCCTTCGGCCACCACGGACGGGTCGTAGCAGATCCCGTCCGGACCGGCCGGACCGTCGGCCAGCGGCAGGGTCTTGGAGATCAGGTTGATCACGTCGAACCGGAAGCCGTCCACGCCGCGGTCCAGCCAGCGCCGCATCATCGCGTACAACTCGGCTCTGACTTCGGGGTTCTCCCAGTTCAGGTCGGGCTGACGGGGGCTGAACAGGTGCAGGTAGTACTCGCCGGAGGCCGGGTCGAACTTCCAGCCCCGACCGGCGAAGAACGAGCCCCAGTTGGTCGGCTCGGCGCCCTCGCTGCCCGGCTCGAAGCCGTCGCGGGCCGGACGCCAGTAGTACCAGTCCCGCTTCGGCGAGCCCGGCTTGCGGGACTCGAGGAACCACGGGTGCACATCGGAGGTGTGGTTGATCACCATGTCGAGCACCAGCCGGATGCCGCGGGCGTGCAGCCCCTCCACCAGCGCATCGAAGTCAGCCAGGGTGCCGAAGAGCGGGTCGATGTCGTCGTAGTCGCTGATGTCGTAGCCGTTGTCGTCCATCGGCGAGCGATAGATCGGCGATAGCCAGACCACGTCCACGCCGAGCATGGCCAGGTAGTCCAGGTGAGTGAGGATGCCCTTGAGATCGCCGACCCCGTCGCCATTGCTGTCAGCGAAGGACCGCGGGTAGATCTGGTATGCGACTGCGCTGTGCCACCACGCCATGGCTCCATCATGGCCGATCGGGTGCGCCCCGGCGGTGCGCCGTGCGGACGACACCGCGCCGGTTCAGCCGGCCAGGAACCGCGCCGGAATCTCGGTGTGCCGATCGCGGGGCCAGGGCTTGGTCCAGCCGAGCAGCTCGAACAGTTCGTCGAGCAGGTAGGCGGTGAAGCCCCAGATGTACAGCTCGCCGATCATGAAGGCCGGGCCTTCGAAGCCGGCCGGGAGCACCCAGGTGCAGCGGTTGGCCGGGTCGAGCAGCTCGTCCACGGCGATCACGTGCACCGCGGACAGCTCCTCGGCGTCGACGACGGCCAGCGGCTGCGGGTTCGTCCACCAGGCCACCACCGAGGTGACGTCGAAGCCGCTGCGCGGGATGTGCGCGGCCGGCAGCACGCCGAGCACCTCCACGTCGTCGCTGACGCCGACCTCCTCGGCCGCCTCGCGGAGCGCCGCGGCGATCGGACTGGCGTCGTCCGGCTCGATCCCGCCACCGGGAAAGGCCACCTGACCAGCGTGATTACGCAGCTCGGCGCGCTTCTCGACCAGCACCAGCTGGTAGCCGTGCTCCCCCTGGGAAAGCAGGATCAGCACCGCGGCGGCCCGCTTGCCCTGCGGTGGACGGGCGGCGGCCAGCGCCAGCACGCCGGGCTCGGCCAGCCGGGCCCGGGCCGCCAGCAGTTCGTCCGGAACCGGGACGAAACCCGGACCGGTCGCCCCGCGGCGCTCAGCCACGAGGCTCCCGGATCAGCTTCGCGGCGACCTTCGGATCGGTCGGACCTTCGCCGAACGCCGGGCACAGGCCGGCCACCGGGCAGGCGCCGCAGGCCGGACGGCGGGCATGGCAGCAGCGCCGTCCGTGCCAGATCACTCGATGGTTGACCAGGCGCCAGTCGGACGGCTCGAACAGAGCGCCCACTTCGGCCTCGATCACCACCGGGTTCTCCGACACCGTCCAGCCGAACCGGCGGGACAGCCGGATCAGGTGGGTGTCGGTGGTGATGCCGGGCACGCCGAAGGCGTCGGTGAGCACCACATTGGCGGTCTTGCGTCCCACCCCGGGCAGGGTGACCAGCGCGTCCAAGGTGCCCGGGACGACGCCGCCGAACTGCGACTGGACCGCAGCCGACAGCTTCAGCAGCGAGTCAGTCTTGGCCCGGAAGAAGCCGGTCGGCTTGATCAGTTCTTCGAGTTCGGTGCGATCGGCCGCGGCCAGGGCGGACGGGTCGGGCCAACGCGCAAACAGCGCCGGCGTCACCGTGTTCACCCGGCGATCGGTGGACTGCGCCGAGAGCACGGTGGCCACCAGCAACTGCCAGGCATCGGCGTGGTCGAGCTCGCAGTGCGCGTCCGGATAGGTCTGGCCGAGGAGCGCGAAGATCTCCGCGGCTCGGGCTCGCATGGCCCGTTTCGACTCGACGGCCATCAGCCGCGGACCCGGACGATCAGCTCCACCTCCACCGGCGAATCCAGCGGCAGAACCGCCACACCGACCGCGCTGCGGGCATGCCGTCCGGCCTCGCCGAAGATCTCTCCGACCAGCAGCGATGCGCCATTGGCCACGGCTGGCTGGGCCGTGAAGGACGGATCCGAGGCCACGAACACGACCAGCTTGACCACCTGCTCGATGGCGTCCACCCCGCCTGCCACCGAGGCGGCGGCCGCGACCGCGTTCAGGGCGGCGATCCGGGCCAGCCCGGCGGCGGTCTCGGTGTCGAGCTCGGCCCCGACCTTGCCGGCTCCGGCCAACTGGCCGGCCACAAAGGGCAGCTGACCCGAGGTGTAGACGACATCGCCGACCCGCACCGACGGCACGTAGGCGGCCACTGGCGCCGGGACATCCGGCAGGGTGATGCCGAGTTCGGCCAGTCGCGCCGAGGCGCTCACTGGAGCGGACGCTTCAGGTAGGCCACCAGGTTCTCCGCGTTCGGGCCGGGCACGACCTGCACCAGCTCCCAGCCGTCCGAGCCCCAGTTGTCCAGGATCTGCTTGGTGGCATGCACCAGGATCGGGACGGTCACGTACTCCCACTTTGTCATGAGCTCACCCTAATCAGCGCCCCTGACGATGCTCTAGCCCCGGCCGGGGCGGCGAGATGCTCAGCAGACCCGGCGGGCCTTCGGGCAGAGAATCGACGTCCAGCTGGTGATGTCGGTGCGCTGGCGCAGCAGCTGGCGACGCTCTCGCTCAGTGAGCCCACCCCAGACCCCCCATTCGATGCGGTTGTCCAGAGCCTCGGCAAGACATTCATTGCGCACGGGGCAGCTGAAACACACCGAGCGAGCTCGCTTCTGATCCGCGCCGTCGGGGAACAACTCATCCTGTAGACCCCGGCATTTCGCCTGAAGAGTCCAGTCTTCGACTCGGAGCGACATCGCTCTACCTTTCACACATGGGGTGCACCAAACCGGGTGGGGTTCCCGGGCTGGCGGTAGGGCTCAGGCTAGGCCATCTGCTGAGCCGCCGCTAGGGGTCATTCACCTCCCGGTGAACTCCGTACAGTCTTGTTTCTCAGGGGTGGCGTTCGGGTGACGTAACCTTGAACCCATGCGCATGGGGAAACGGCTGTACTCGCTGATCATGTTCCTCTTCGTCGCGTTTCTCGGCGGCCTGCTTTCGGCGGGTTTGATCGTCCCGATCGCCGGAATCGCGTCGACGGCCGGAACGTCAGCGGCGTCGAGCCTGGATCAGCTGCCGGCCAATCTGGAGACCCCGGCGCAGCCGGAGCGGTCACGGCTGATGACCGCCGACAACAAGGTGCTGGCCACCTTCTACGACGAGAACCGCATCTACGTCCCGCTGGACAAGATCTCGCCGCTGATGCGCCAGGCGCAGGTGGCCATCGAGGATCACCGCTTCTACGAGCACGGCGCCCTCGACCTGCAGGGGACGCTGCGAGCGCTGGTCAGCACCAGCCAGGGCAACACCCAGGGTGCCTCCACGCTGACCCAGCAGTACGTCCGGTTGGTCCTGGTGGAGAACGCCGAGGACATCAGCGACGAGGCCCAGAAGAAGGCGGCCAAGGACGCCGCCACCGAGAACACGCTGGGCCGCAAGATCCGCGAGTTGCGCTATGCGATCGCCATCGAGCAGAAGTTCAGCAAGGACGAGATTCTCGAGCGCTACCTGAACATGAGCTACTACGGTGACGGCGCCTACGGCGTCGAGGCCGCAGCCAAGCATTACTTCAACACCTCCGCGGCCAAGCTCACGCTGGCCCAGTCGGCGATGCTGGCCGGCCTGGTGCGCAACCCGGTGAGCACCAACCCGGTGAAGTTCCCCAAGCCGGGCATCTCGCGGCGCAACGACGTCCTCACCCGGATGTACACCCTGGGTGAGATCACTGCCACCCAGCTGGCCGAGGCCAAGGCCGAGCCCTTCGACGCCACGAAGGTGAAGAAGTCACTCAGCGGCTGCGCGAACTCCAAGTACCCCTTCGTTTGCGACTACGCCTACCGGACGCTGCTGAAGATGCCCTCGTTGGGCGCGACTCCCGAGGAGCGGGACAGCTACATCAAGCGCGGCGGCCTGACCATCCAGACCCTGATCGACCCGGCCGCTCAGGACAAGGCGCAGTCGGTGATCAGCAACTACATCGACGCCCGCGATCCGGTGATCTCGGTGATCACCATGCTTCAGCCGGGCACCGGCCTGATCAAGGCCATGGCGCAGAGCCGTCCGGTGATGGGCATCAACAAGAACGACAAGGGCAAGAACCAATGGAAGGGCGAGACGTACTACAACTACGCCGCCACTGCGGAGATGGGCGGCGCCGAGGGCTTCCAGGCCGGTTCGACGTTCAAGATCTTCACCGCGGCCGCCGCCCTCGATGAGGGCCTGGGCAGCTACGACAAGATCAAACTCGACTACGAGCACAACTATCAGGGCGAGACCTTCCGCAACTGTGACGGCCCCTTCACCCAGATCGACAAGTGGGCGGTCACCGGTGGGCGCGGCCAGGTCGGCCGCTTCGACATGTGGGCCGGCGCCAAGCACTCGATGAACAACTACTTCGCCCGGCTGATCCAGCGGGTAGGCATCTGCCCGGTGGTGAAGATGGCCGCCAAGCTCGGCCTGAAGTCGGCCGACGGTGCCGACCTGGTGAAGACCTACTCGTCCATCCCGTCGTTCACCCTCGGCGTGGCCGGCATCTCGCCGCTGTCGCTGACCGAGGCCTACGCCACCTTCGCGGCCCGTGGCATTCACTGCGACCCGATCATCCTGAAGTCGATCACCAACCGCGACGGCGCGGACGTCCCTGTGCCCAGCGCGAACTGCAAGCGGGTGATCAGCGAGGATCTGGCCGACGCCGTCAACGCGATCTTCCAGGGTCCGTACAACGGTGGTACCGCCACTCCGGCTCGGGTCTGGAGCGTCAAGATGGCCGGCAAGACCGGTACCGTGCCGCGCAACAAGGCGATCTGGACGATGGGCTACACCCCGGATCTGGCCGCGGCCGCAATGATCAGCTACGACTCGCAGCCGAAGTGGGGGTTCCCGAAGTTCTGGGAGTCACGGAGTAACCGGTTCCTGCGCGGCGTGTATCTGAAGTACTCCAAGCGGACGCTGTACGGGGCCTCGGGCCAGGAGGCCGGTGGCCGCTTGCTGAAGCCGGCTTTCGCTGCAGCGTTGGCCGACATCCCGGACAAGCATCAGTTCGTTGCCCCGCCGCGGGACATCCTGATCGGCGAGAAGGTCAGTGTCCCGAGCTGCTCGGGGCTGGGCCTCTCGGCCTGCAAGTCGCGGCTCATCAACGCCGGCTTCACCCCGGTCGAGGAGAAGCAGTTCTCCGAGTACCCGGTGGGCACTCTGATCGGCACCAGCGCGTCCGGCGGCCAGGCCACCAAGGCGAGCACGATCACCCTCTACGTGAGCAAGGGCCCCGAGCCGACGCCGACTCCGCCGCCGACGCCAACCCCGCCAGCGAGTCCGGGGACCGGTGGGGCCGGGTTGCCGGGCGGCGGTACCAGTCCGGGCCGTCCGCGTGGTGGCGGCTGAGCCGATGGGACGAGGCTTTCGCCGGCTGGCGATTCTGGCTGCGGCCTGTTTCGCGTACGGCACCTTCATCGAGCCCTACGACTTTCGGGTACGCCGAGCGCGCCTGAAGGTCCTTCCGGCTGGCGCGGCACCGATCCGAGTGCTGCACATCTCGGACTTCCACCTGGTGGCCAATCAGCGGCGTAAGCGCGCGTTCATCCGGGCGCTGGCCGGGCTGGAACCCGACCTGGTGGTCAACACCGGCGACAACCTGGCCTCTCCGGACGCCCTGGCGCCGCTGATCGAGGATCTGGGCCGGCTGCTGGACGTCCCTGGGGTGTTCGTGTTCGGCTCCAACGACTACACCGCGCCGCGACCGAAGAACCCGCTGGGCTACCTAGCCGGTGACACCAGCCGCGAGGGCGTCCATGCCGACCGGCAGCAGCTGCCCACCGAGGAACTGCGGGAGGCCCTGACTAGCCACGGCTGGCTGGATCTGAACGGCAAGCGTGGCGAGCTGGAGTTGCGCGGGCTGCGGGTGGAGTTCCGCGGCACCGACGACGCCCACCTGAACCTGGACGACTACCGCCTGGTCTCCGGACGTCCGGCCCGAGGCGTCGACCTGGCCGTCGGGGTCACCCACGCCCCGTACTCCCGGGTGCTGGACGCCATGACCGCCGACGGGCTGCGGCTGATCCTGGCCGGGCACACCCACGGCGGGCAGGTCTGTGTCCCCGGCTTCGGGGCGCTGACCACCAACTGCGACCTCCCGCCGCGCCAGGCCAAGGGCGCCAGCCGCCACCACGCCGCCGGAAGGCGCTCCTGGCTGCACGTTTCGGCCGGCCTGGGCGCCAACCCCTATACACCTTTCCGGTTCGCCTGCCCGCCCGAGGTCACCCTGCTGACCCTCGTCCCGGGCTCGAATGGCTGACCCGGTCGAGTTCAGCTACACTTTCACCCGGCCCTGACTAGCTCAGGGTCGTTCGGGGTGTGGCGCAGCTTGGTAGCGCGCGTCGTTCGGGACGACGAGGTCGCAGGTTCAAATCCTGTCACCCCGACCAGCGGAAAGCCGCTCTGACTAGGGACTATGGTCCCAGCCAGAGCGGCTTGCGGCGTCATGCATCCTAACCGCATCCTAAGCACGGCTAACTCCTGCTGGCTTCTGCGCACACTGTCACGCCGCCATTGGTGGTCGAACAGCTGCGAGCCTTCCCGCTTAGCTGCCCTCGGCGCTCGTCTGGGAGGTTCGCCCCGTTCGAGGCATGTGACGTATCAGGAAGCCGATGACTCCGGCGAGTCTGAATCTCTGCGCGATCCCCTCTTTACCCGTTCCACGACTCGAAGCGCGGCGATGGAGTCGGCCCATGGCATGAGTGGGGATTCCTGCTGGCGCGCGTGGACCAGTTCGGCGAAGTGCGCTATCTCGTACGCCATCGCGTCGTGGCCGTCCAAACCGCGGGCTTCGGTGGTGATGACCTGCCCGTTGGTGAGAGCCAATGTCACCGGACCGGGACTGTGGAAACCGTCGGGCAACTCGATGCGACCGCGGGTGCCCGCAGATCGCCGCGGCGCGCGGGGTGTCCGCCGCCATGGTTGTGTGAAGCTGGGCCTGGGCGTTCGGGTGGCCGGGGAACCCGCCGAGCGTGAGCGACATGGTGCGATCCACGCCGGAGGGAGTAAGTTCGTCCACGGTATGCACTCCGCTTGGCTCGCCGAGCACCATGACGGCGAACGCCACGACGTAGTAGCCAAGGTCAAGGAGTGCCCCTCCCCCGAGCGACGGGGTCGGTCAGCTGCGGGATGTGCATGACGCGGCGGCCAAAATCGGCCAGAAGAACTTCGATGTCGCCGAGGACGTCCGAGTGCAGCAGTTGGCGCACGACGTCGGTGCGGGGCAGGAAGCGCGTCTTCATTGCTTCCATGACGGTTACGCCGGCGAGGCCAGGTGCGGCGAGGATCTCGTTGGCTTCTGCCACGCTGAGTGCCATCGGCTTCTCGACGAGCACGCTCTTGCCCGCGGAGATGGCCAACAGCGCGCGTTCGCGGTGGCAACTGTGCGGCGAACTGACGTACACGGCTTCGATCTCCAAATCCGCAACCAGCTCGGCGTAGCTCGCGTGAACCCGTGGCACTCCGAATCGGCGGCCGAATGCCTCTCCCCTGGAAGGGTCCCTGGACGCTACAGCGAGCAGGACCTGTCGAGGCGTGCCTGGTCAACGCGTGTGCGAACGAGTGGGCGATGGCGCCCGGCGCGATGATGCCCCAGCGCGGTGGCCGGGCCAGCCGGGGGTCTTTCACCCGGGGCACAGGGAGCGGTCCGATCACGGCGTGGGTACCTTTCGACAACGGTTCCTACGGCTTCGCCTGCGCATCCTCAGAGGACGCCAAGGGGGAAGCGTTTGGCGTTTGCCGCCCGCTTCCCCCTGGTGCAATCGGTGCGTCCGGACTTCCCCCTATCGGGGCGCGTGTTCGGACTCGAGGGTGTCGATGCGGGTGTGCAGGGCCTTAAGGATGGGCAGCATCCGCTTGGTGATCTGCACTTCGCTGACGACCACCATGAGGCTGTCCTGAGCGTGGCTGAACAGCATGCTGTAGCTGCTGTAGCGGGCTTCGCCGCGGACGCTGCCCTGGATCACCTCAGTCTGCATCCGGTGGCCCTCAGTGATCGCCGCTTCGGCCAGGTCGAGTTCGGCCTGTGCCGCTTCGTGGTCGCCCTCACCGGCGAGTTCGAGCGCCCGCATGGCGTGGGTGCGCCCATCGCCGGCTGCAAGGATCACCTGCATCGAGGCCTGGACGAGTTCGTCGTTGTCTTCCATCTGTCCTGTCCCTCTAGTTGCTGGTGGGGGGTTCGAGGTCGGCACCGTTGGTGGCGATCACGTTTTGGTACCAGTAGAAGCTGTCCTTGCGGGTGCGTTTGCCCGTGCCGTCGCCGTTGTCGTCGAGGTCGACGTGGATGAAACCGTACCGCTTGGACATCTGGCCGCTGGACGCGGATACGAGGTCGATGCCGCTCCAGGTGGTGTAGCCGAACAGGTCCACCCCGTCCTCGGCGATCCCCAGGGCGATCTGCTCGATGTGTGCCTTGAAGAACTCGATCCGGTAAGGGTCGTGGATCTGGCCGTCGACGACCTCGTCCTTGGCCCCGATGCCGTTCTCGACGATTGCCATCGGGATCTCGTACCGGTCGTAGTACCGGTTCATCGTGACGCGGAGGCCGATCGGGTCGATCGCCCAGCCCCAGTCGGTCCTGGCCAGGTAGGGGTTCTCCAAGATGCCGAGCATGCGCTGGGCGTCGGTGATGAGTGGGTCCTTCTCAGGGTTGAGCGGTGCTACCCGGCTGAAGTAGTAGCTCCAGGCGAGGAAGTCGATCGTCCCGTCGGCCAGAGCTTCGGCATCGCCATCCGCCTGCTCGATAGCGATGCCCTTCCGGTCCAGGAACCCCTTCGCGTAGGCCGGGTAGTGGCCGCGGACCATGGTGTCGGTGTAGTAGAACACCTCCCGGTCGGCGTCGAGTTCCTCCAGAGCGTCGAGCGGGTCGCACGACTTGGCGTACGCGGTCATGGCGTTGACCATGCAGCCGATCTTGGCGTCCGGAATCAGTCGGTGACCAGCAGCCACCGCCTTTGCGCTGGCAACCATCTGGTGATGGGCGGTCTGGAACATGACTTGCTCGGATCGAGGTTGCTTGCCGAAGAACACCCCGCTGCACGGGAACGGCGTGCTGGTGGCGAAGTTGATCTCGTTGAATGTGATCCAGTGCTTGACCCACTTGCCGAACCGCTCGAAGCAGATCTCGGCGTAGCGGACGAACAGCTCGATCACCTCGCGGCTGGCGAAGCCGTTGTACCGGCGGGACAGTTCCAGCGGCATCTCGTAGTGGCACAGGGTCACCAGCGGAGTGATGCCGTACTTGGCGAGTTCGGCGAACACCTCCTCGTAGTGGCGCAGGCCGGCCTCGTTCGGGGTCTCGTCGTCGCCGTTGGGCATGATCCGCGCCCACAGGATCGACATTCGGAAGCACTTGATGCCCATCTCGGCGAGCAGTGCGATGTCTTCGCGGAAGGTGCGGTAGAAGTCGATCCCGTGGTGAAACGGGTAGCGGCGATCCGGGTCGACCACCAGGGCGTCGGGGTACTCGCCCTGATGGCCGGCCGGAAGGACATCGACGATCGCCAAACCCTTGCCGTCCTTGTCGTACGAGCCCTCCATCTGGTGCGCACTGGTGGCGACGCCCCAGAGGAAGTCTGGAGGGAACGCAGACATCAGGCAGCCACCGCCTCAGCGGCGTCCTCGGCCTCGGCCGCCGCCTTCTCCTTGGCAGCTTCCTGAGCCTCGTAGGTCTTGAAGAAGGGCAGGTAGACAAAGTACGCGATCACGAAGAGGACCGCCCAGAACACCACACCCAGCCAGTCGTAGTTGGTGAGGAAGGTCGAGACCGGCTGGGGCAGGAAGTTCATCGCGAACGGCCGGGACGGGATCGCCACGAGTCCGCCGCTCAAGGTGAGGTAGGTGAGGGACGGCACGATGAGGCTGACGATCAGGTAGGGGATCATCATCAGCGGGTTCCACACCACCGGCAGGCCGTACATCACCGGCTCGTTGATGTTGAAGATGGACGGGAAGATCGCCACGCGGCCGACGCTGCGGATCCGGGCCGACTTCGAGCGCAGCATCTGCAGGTTGAGCGGCATGGTGCCGCCCATGCCGCCGAAGGTACACCAGCCGGCGAAGACGACCTCGACAGTGGTGATGTAGATCGGCTTCTGACCCGCGGCGACGAGGTCGGCGTTGGCGGCGATGTTGGGCAGAGCGAGAGCAAGGAAGATCGGGTACGCCGTCCACGCCGACAGGCCCAGCGAGTAGAACAAGGCCATCAGGAAGTACAGCAGGACGAAGCCGACGAAGCTGTTCCCGATCGCCTGCAGCGGCTCGAACAGCCGGGTCATTGAGCCGAAGACGTCCACTCCGAGCGAGGTGGTCACGACGGCCGCGGCGATCACCAGGATCACCGGGAGGATCGACTCGAACCAAGTAACCACGATCGTGGGCAGGGTGGTGTCCTTCGGGAACAGGCCGCGCTTGAAGTAGGCGCTGAACAGCCAGCCCAGCAGCAGGCCTGCGATCAGGCCGACCGTCATGCCACCCGCGCCAAGGTTGCCGGCCGCGAAGGACATCACGCCGTTCTTGTCGATCTTGGGGCCCATCAGGGCGAACATTGTGCTGATACCGGTCAGGCCGGCGACCATGCGCGCCCGGCCAAGGCCCTTGAGTTCGAGGACGTTGAACGGGATGACGAACGCTAGGAACAGGCCGAGCAGGCCGAAGCTGTACTGGTTGATCGCCGACACATCCGGCAGCCACGGCAAGAAGTTCCTGAACGTGGCCAGGAGGTTCGCGACAGCACCGACGAGGATCATCGGCAGCACCATCTGGAACGCGCTCTGCACGGCCATGACGTACGTGTTCTGGGTGAACTTCGCCACCATGGGGCTGAGCGACTGCTTCAACCAGGTCATCAGGCTCTGGTAGAACCTCTTCATCGCACGCCCCCGCTCACTGCGGCCTGGGCGACATTGAAACCCGCATTGCCATCGAGCATCGCGTAGGTCATGTCGTCGAGGATCGCGTACGGCTTGCCTGCGGTCGCGCAGGCCTTCTGAATCATGGACTCGAACGAACGCATCTGCGGCGCGGCCAGTACGACGTCGAACTGGTCGACGACCTGGCCCAGCTGGGCGTAGCTGTACGCCTCGGACGTGGTGTCGGTCGCGCCGCTCGCGACGCCGGCCTGCGCGATCTTGCGCGCGATCATGCCGCTGGACACCCCGTTCCCACAGATCAACAGGATCTTCATTGCTCCTCCTCGGGGGGCCTGCCCCTGGTCAGTGTCGGCCTGTGTCGTCGCGGAGGGCGGGCCGATCGCACTTCTGTACCGCATCTTCACGCTACGAGCGGCCCAGGTGGAGCTGCCAATACTCCTGCTTCCGCCAGGCGGAAGTCGGCCGTTGCCAACAATCCGGCTAGTCCGCGAGCAGTTCGTTGACCGCCGCGAGGAACCCCGGATAGTCGACTGAGCGCTCGATCAGCGAGGCGATCTTCGAGGCGTCCAGCAACAGCTCGGTGAAGTGGTCCAGGAAGTCGCGCAGCATTGTCCCGGCGTCAGGGCTCATCGCCAGCATGGCCACCAGCCTGACGCTTGAGTTCCCCCAGTCGACCGGCTCGTCGCTCACCAGCACTGCGATCGCGGACTCCTCGGCATCCGGATACATCGAGTGGGGAAAGGCGAACTGGCCCCCGAAAGCGGTGGGCGAGCGCGACTCCCGGTCCAGGACGTCGTCCAGGAACGTGGGCTGGACGACGCCGGCTTCGATCATCGCCGTGGACATCACGCGCAGCACGTCCTCCTTCCGCCCCGCCGAAGTGGGGTGGAAGAAGAGGCGTGGGTCGGAAAGGGTGACCAGATCGGCCTGTAGACGGCGCCGGGTGGCCCGCCGGCGCTGCTCGCGCAGCTCGGACCGCACGGCCTCGATGTCTTCGGTCCCCAGCAGCGGGCTGACCTTGACCACCGGGACCCTGGTGCGCCCCGCGAGATCGATCGATGTGACGATCAGGTCGCTGGTGATGGTGTCGAAGTCATGGCCGGGGGTGGTGATCAACTGCTCGATCACCGCGTCCGTCCCCAGCGCGACCGCCAGACGATCCCTCGCGTCGACCTCCAGCCCGCCGTAGCGGGGAAAGACGCAACTGACCAGGACCGGTGGCCCCTCGTTGAGCTGTTTCTGGAACTGGCTCCCTAGGTGCAGCGACAGCAGATCGACCTCGCCGGGGTCGAGCCGAATCGACAACTCGTGCTCCAGCTGCCGGGCGAAGCTCAATGCGATCTCGTGCACCAGCGGATGGGCGTTGCGAAACTCCTGGCCGAGTGGATTGTCGAACTGCCGATCCGAAGCCGCCCGGGCCCGTACGCCCTGCACGTGGAGGGCCAGACTGAGCCGAGCGCGGTCGTCGGTGAAAGTCAAGCCGTAGCGACTCCACAGGGACTCCAGGCAGTCGGTGACGATCGAAAGAACCGAGTCCTCCAGGATGTTCAGCGGCGAACCGGGCTCCCGGGACGGAGCCACTCGGGTCGACAGAAGGAGCTGCAAGGCCTCCCGCTCGGCCATCGGGAACGCGATCCCGAAGAAGCGCTCGACAGCGACCACCACCCCTGCCAGCGAGGCCCGACTAGCCGCGTTGGCTGGGCTGTGGTTCTCCTCGGCGTCGTAGCTGCGTCCCGTCCGGAGCCGATCCACCGCGATGACCAGGTGGATCAGAAGGTCGTTCATCGAGTACTCGTTGATCTCCAACCCGGACTCTCTCGCGGCGGCGAGGAGGGTCGCCCGCAACTCGGCAAGGTCATATTCCGCGAACTGCCCTGAGAAGGCGTTCACCGCCGTCGCGCTCAGACCCTCAGCGGAACTGAGGACCAACTGTCGCAACAGCCGCCGTTGCCTACGTTCGGTTCCTTCCACCTTGACCAAGTCGCGACTCCGACGCAACACCAGCCCGTGCTCGCGAAAGATCTCGCGGACCCTGCCCAGGTCCGCTTCCAGTGTCGCTGGCGCGATGAATAGGTCATCGGCCAACTCGAATACATCAAGCTCATCGCTGTCGGTCAGCAGCCGGCGGGCGATGCCGAACACTCGCTGCCGGCCGCTCTCGTGCCCCCGCTCACGGTTCACGCCACGCGCCCGGAACTCCTCGTAGCGTCGGGGGTCGAGCCGGTATCCAGCCCGATCAGCAACGATAATCTCCGCCCTCGCCTCGGCGTTCAGGTCACGGACATACTGGCGGATCGATCGGGAGGACACCCCCAACAGGTCCCCGAGCCTGAGGCCGGAAACGGGCGCACTGCTGTCACGCAACACCGAGATCAATCGCGCGCGGCGATCCCCAGCCGGCATCACGCCCACCTTCCTTGGTCGACTCCTCGCCCCCGAAATGGTCCCCGTGGTCGTCGCTGGCCGCAACTACCCGTGCTTCCGCCACGCGGAAAGCAACGGACGCCCCTGACTTGAAGCAAGCTCTATTGCGTCGAGCCCCCCACGACATTGGCCTGGCGAACCCCGTTGGCAACTGAGGCTCCAGGCATGAGCAGCCGTCGGGCGACACCGGGAGGCTCGGGTTCACCCCAAGTCGATCAGGCGCCGGCTGCACATTTGTTGGCCTTCAGCCGTCTAGAAGTGAAGACGGTCGCTCAGCCCGGATGACGGCAGCCATCTCCTCAGCGACGCTCTGCTCCTCCGGGCGCTGCGACTCGCGAAGGCCCACAACGACACCCTCGCGGTCTGCCCGCGAGCGGTTCTGGCTGAGCTTCGCTTTCCCCTCGACGCGGGTCACGGTCAATTCCAGCCCGACAATCCCCCTCAGTTGGCCTTCCACGTAGGAACTCGGCGCGTCGCTGACATGCCAGGGCTCCTCGCGCGGTCGTTCATGCGCATTAGTCAGTTCGTCCACGGCCTTGCGGAGCCACTCGGCATCATGGTGCACCCGAGCGGTGCCTACCAGATGGACGGCGCTGTAGTTCCAGGTTGGCACGACTTTGCCGTGTTCCGCCTTGGCTCGGTACCACGCCGGTGAGACATAGGCGTCCGGGCCGGTGACGATGATCACCGCCGGCGCATCAGGCGAGATCTCGCGCCAGTGCGGGTTCGCCTTCGCGAGGTGCGCGATCACCCGGTCGCCCTGCCACAGAATCGGCAGGTATGTCGCCGAGGGCGCGGCGTCGACTGGTCCATTCGTCACAAGCCAGCCCGCGCGAACATGTGTCACGAGCCTGCGAAGTTCCTGGACGTCGTCAGCACGGTTGAAAGGTGGCGTGTACATGGACTCAACGATAGATGGCACTCGGATTGTCCCAGTGGTTCGGGCGCTTTGACTCCGACCGCGCCCGCTCGTCCGGCAAGGTTCGAGCGCACGGACACCGCCCGGGTTCTCCACGTCCGGCAGTCCCTCCCCGAGAGCAGGACCGAGCGGAATCGCGGCGTCGGCGTTGGCGGCCGCGTCACCGTCGCTGACCTCGACTGCTCGCACCACGGCCTCGTGGGCGGCGTCCAGATCGCTGCACATGGCTACGAACCTCATTCGGAATCATCGAGAGGTTTGACGCGATGGACGCTCTTCTCGGTGCCCCCGCTGCGCTGTACGGCTCGGCGAGCGGAGGGTTGCTGCTGACCGCAGCCCTCTGATCCTGGCGGCCAACCCTGCGAGCGGCACTGACCCCCGTCGGTCCGGTCGTGTGGGACGTCCAGGCCGACCTCGATCTGTCCTCGGTCGCTACGGTAGCCCGGAGCGGCGGCCGCCTTGCGCAACGCCGCCGAAGGGCTGGACCGTTCTCCTTATCGCCGCCGCCACGTCCTGCCAACTCGTCGTGAGCATCCTGGCCAGTAGGCCAGTGTTGGTCGGCGCCCCAACCACAGCTGGCCACAGAACGTCCTGTCCGGCGGCGCCGATCCCGTCACGCTCGTTCCGATTTGCACCGGGTGTGTCGGACTTCGGGGTGGTTTGCTTGAGCCTCCGTCGGGAAGGCTACGTGAGCGGCTTCGGTGGGCGATGGGTGTCTGGGGGGTCGGGAGGGGTAGTGGAGCTGGTCGAGGTGCGACGGATGGTAATGAGGGGTGTCGGCGCCGGTCGAAAACTGAACGGTTTCGCCGGGGCGGTTTCCAGCGAACGTTGCAACGTGAGCCTGTGTTTGGAGGTCTTCGTTGTCCACTCGTCGTATCCCGAAGGGCCCTGGCCGGCGGCCGAAGTCGTTGGCTCGGCAGCGGTTCATGGAGTTGCTCGCCCAGGGCGTGCCGTTGCGGCTGGCGGCCATCGAGGTGGGAGTCAGCCGGTCTGCTGCTCAGATCTGGAAGAACGGCACCACGGTGCGTCGCAAGGATGGCACGGTCAAGGTCGTGCTTCCGCTGGAACCCCTCGCTGTCCGTCCGATCTCGCCGCGGTTCCTCTCGGAGGAGGAACGGGTCCGGATCGCTGACATGGCCAGCAGGGGTGACGGTCCGACCGTGATCGGCCAGGCGCTGGGCAGGGCTGCGTCGACGATCAGTCGTGAGCTGCGCCGCAACCTGCACACCACTGGCCAGTACCGCCCGTTCCACGCCCAGGTCCTCGCCGCGCAACGACGCCGGCGACCCAAACAGCCCAAGGTCGCCGGCAACCCGGTGCTGCGCGCGTTCGTCGTCGACCGGCTGGCCGAGAAGTGGAGCCCGCAACAGATCAGCCGTGCCCTGCGCGCGGCGCATCCCGACGAGCCGGCGATGCGGCTGGCGACCGAGAGCATCTACCTGGCCCTGTATCGGCCATCGAATGGCCTTGTCAGCAAGCCATCGCCGCTGCGGACCGGCCGCGACCACCGGCGTGCTCACAACCGACAGATCCGGGCCGGGCGCCGGTTCGCTCAACCCATGCTCAGCGTCCACGACCGTGGCTTCGAGCCCACCGATCGCAGCGTCGCCGGCCATTGGGAAGGCGACTTGATCGTGGGCCCGAACCACCGTTCCGGGATCGGCACCCTGGTCGAGCGACAGACCCGCTACACCAAGCTGCTGCACCTCCCGACGCAGGACTCGATCACCGTCCACGCCGCCCTGGTCCGGACGTTGGGTCAGCTGCCCGCGGGGTTGCGCCGCACCCTCACCTGGGACCAGGGCACCGAGATGGCCCGCCACCTCGAGGTCGCGGCCGACACCGGCATCAGGGTGTACTTCTGTGACGCCGCCAGCCCATGGCAGCGCGGCACGAACGAGAACACCAACGGCCTTCTCCGCCAGTACTTCCCGAAGTCGACCGACCTGTCCGTCCACACCCCCGCCGACCTGGCCAGGGTCGAACTGGAGCTCAACCGGAGACCGCGCATGATCCTCGGAGACCGCACCCCGGCAGATCTGTTCAACGCCCTGCTAACCTCCCAGAATCACCCGCCGTTGCGATGACCGCTGGAAACCACCCGGTGAAAAGTGAACACTCGACGACGATCGGAGAGTGATCACCTTGGAGGACTGGGCACTGATCAGGAGGTTTGCTGCGGAGGGTGAGCCGCATGCGGCGATCGCTCGGCGGTTGGGGATCTCGCGGACCACGGTGGTGAAGGCGGTCAACTCGGATGCGCCGCCGAGGTATGCCCGGACGCCGGCGGAAGGGTCGTTTGCGGTGTTCGAGCCGCGGGTGCGTGTTCTGCTGCAGGAGTTCCCGGATATGCCGGCAACGGTGATCGCGGAGCGGGTCGGCTGGACGGGTTCGAGTTCGTGGTTCCGGGGCAACGTGGCCCGGTTGCGGCCGGAGCATCGCAGGGTCGATCCGGCTGATCGGCTCACGTGGGAGGCCGGAGACGCGGCTCAGTGTGACTTGTGGTTCCCACCCAAGAGGATCCTGTTGGAGAACGGCGCGAGCATGCTGTTGCCGGTGCTGGTGATGACCCTGGCCTACTCCCGGTTCGTGCTGGCCACGATGATCCCGACCAAGACCACGGAGGACCTGCTGCTGGGCATGTGGCAGCTGCTCCAACAGCTCGGCAGGGTGCCGAGGCGGCTGTTGTGGGACAACGAGCGCGGCATCGGCCGCGGTCCGCACCGGGCCGAAGGAGTGCCGGCGTTCATGGGCACCCTTGCCACCCGGCTGGTGTTGCTGCGGCCTCGGGATCCGGAGAGCAAGGGGATCGTGGAACGGCGTAACGGCTGGTTCGAGAAGTCGTTCATGCCGGGTCGCAGCTTCGCCTCACCTGCCGACTTCAATGGTCAGCTGAGCGGCTGGCTGGATCGGGCGAACCAGAAGATCGTGCGCACCACCAAGGCCCGCCCGATCGATCTGTTGGAGGCCGATCGCGCCAGGATGCTGGCACTGCCCCCGGTCCCGCCGATCGTGGGGTGGCGCAACCAGGTCCGGTTGGGCCGGGACTACTACGTGCGGATCGCCCGCAACGACTACTCCGTCGACCCGACCTGGATCGGCCGGATGGTCGACGCCCACGCCGACCTCGAACGAGTCCAGGTGAGGCTGGATGGACGGCTGATCACCGAGCATCCCCGGGTGTGGGCCCGCGGGGTCACGATCACCGACACCAGCCATGTCGCCACCGCCGCCCGGCTCCGGCAGGAGTTCCAGCAACCCCGCACCCAAGCTGGTGGCGACGGGCTGGTCAGAGACCTGGCCGACTACGACCGCGCGTTCGGTCTCGAGGGCCGGGAGGTGTCCTGATGTCCACCAAGACCACGGATGCGGTCAAGCAGCTGACCTACCTCGCGGGTGCGCTCAAAGCCCCCCGGATCCTGGACGTGGCCGGCCGGCTCGCCGATCAGGCCCGAGATGCCGGCTGGACCTTCGAGGACTACCTGGCCGCTGTCCTCGAGCGGGAAGTGTCGGCCCGCAACGCTTCCGGCGCCGAGCTGCGGATCAGGGCTGCCGGGTTCGGTGCCCGCAAGACGCTGGAGGACTTCGACTTCGACGCCCAACCCACCGTCCGGAACCAGGTCGCGTCGTTGGCCTCGGGCGGGTTCCTCACCGAGGCCCGCAACGTCGTCCTCCTCGGACCTCCCGGCACCGGCAAAACCCACCTCGCGATCGCCCTCGGCGTCACCGCCTGCCGCCACGGTCACCGGGTCCTGTTCGCCACCGCCACCGACTGGGTCACCCGGCTCTCCGACGCCCACCGAGCCGGCCGGCTCCCCGCGGAACTGACAAAGTTGCGCCGCTACGGGCTCATCATCATCGACGAAGTCGGGTACCTGCCCTTCGAGCAAGACGCAGCCAACCTGTTCTTCCAGCTCGTCTCCAGCAGGTACGAACACGCCTCCCTGGTGCTCACCAGCAACCTGCCGTTCTCCGGCTGGGGTGGGGTATTCGGAGACCAGGTCGTCGCCGCCGCCATGATCGACCGGATCGTCCACCACGCCGACGTCCTCACCCTGAAAGGAGCCAGCTACCGGCTCCGCAACCGAGGCATCGACACCCTCCCCAGCATCAGAACCACCACCAACGACACCCAGGGCTAAGCTGCCAGCAACCGTTCACTTTTGCGGCGGCGAAACTGACCAGTTTTCGAGCGGCACCGACAAGGGGTCGTTCGCTTGAGCCGGCTGGTTGGTCTGGCCGTCGAGACTAGCCCAGCCCCGGTCATGGTTCGGGAGCGACCAGGCCGCGGAACCGCATGCGCTCGACGAGCTGCTCATGGGTGAGGACCGGCTTCACGTACACGTCGCCGCCACGCGCTCGAGGCGCGGATCGACGTGGTGACGCGGACATTCTGAGCGTGGGGCCCGGCCGTAGAAAATCCCCCTAGTGCGCATCGTGGAGAGGCGAGGGGGATCTGGTACCGCCGAGGCTAGCAACCGCGGCCGACGAACCGGAATGAATCGCGGCAGCCATTCTTGACCCCCCGGTTGGTCGTGGCCTCACCGGCCGCCACATCGAAGAATCCCTAGATCTTCTGGGGGGAGGTTGGGGGAGGTGCCTCTGACTATGGGTTCCACCCTGCTGGACGATCGGGACGCTGGTCGGGCGCGGTTTGGGGGGAGGTTGGGGGACGTGCCGTTGACAAGGACGTTCACCTGATCGGCACTGACACCGCGCCTGCCCTTCCCGGGGGTGGGGGGAGGTTGCTGTGGTGCCCTTCTCGTGTGCCTGCAAACGGTTGTCTACAGCCTCTGGGGGAACGTCGGGGAACGCGCTTCCCACAAGCACTGACCGCCTCGCCGTCGAGGCCCGAAGCCGGCGCTGGGGAGGCCAGGGGAACGTTTGTGGTAACGCCGGTCCGCTCTACTTCACAGGCGCGTCACAAGTGGTCCCGGCGCTCGCCCTGCCGAGCGGAGTCGAACTTCTCAAGGCTGGGCTGTCCGAAACGGGCCGGATTCGAGGCTTAAGGAAAGTGAACGGGTCCCGAACTGAGAACCAGAGAAGAAGTGGCCCGGCCGGCGTCCCGATCGGGGCCCGACGGGGCTTTGGGAAGGTGGAAGGAGGTATTGCGGGTGGCGATTGGTCTGCAGAAGTTGTCGGCCGGTTCGGGCTATGAGTACCTGACCCGGCAGGTCGCTGCGCTGGACGTGACCGGCCGCGGCCACGTCAGTCTGGCCGACTACTACGCAGTCAAGGGTGAGGCTCCCGGCATCTGGTGGGGCTCCGGCCTAGATGCGGTCGGACTCACCGCCGGCGGGGAGGTGACCGCCGAGCAGATGAAGCTGCTGTTCGGCGCCGGCCTGAACCCGACCACCGGCGAGAAGCTCGGCAGGGCCTACTCGGTGTTCGCTGGTGAGCCGACCCCGTTCGAGACCGAACTCGGCAGCCGCCTGACCGCTTGGCAGCACACCCACGGCCTCGAACCTGCTGCGCCGATCCCACAGCAGGTTCGCTCCCAACTGCGGACGGAGCTGGGCCGGGAGTGGTTCCTGGCGGAGCGCGGCACCCTTCCGGAGGGGCCAAGGGAGCTGCACGCGTTCATCGCGAAAGCGATCTCCCATCCCCGAGTGCCGGTGGCCGGATTCGACCTCACCCTCTCCCCTCCCAAGTCCGTCTCGGCACTGTGGGCGGTCGCAGACCCGGAACTGGCATCCCGCTTGCGGGCGGTGCACGATCAGGCCGTCACCGACGCCCTGACGTATCTGGAGGGCCGGGCGTTGTTCACCCGGCAGGGCACCGAGGGCGTCCGCCGATTGCCAGTCCGGGGGATGATCGCGGCCCGGTTCGTGCACCGCGACTCTCGGGCCGGCGATCCGGACCTGCACACCCATGTGGCGATCTCGAACAAGGTCCAAACCCTGCCCGGGGACTGGCTCGCTATCGACGCCAGCATCCTGTACGCGGCCAAGGTGACGATCTCCGAGGCCTACACCACCAGCCTGACCGCAGGCCTGCGCGACCTCGGCCTGGCCATGGAGCCGACCGGGCGGGACGGGCAGCGTCCGGTGTGGGAGATCGCCGGCCTCGAGCCTGGACTGTTGGCGCGGTGGTCGTCGCGGCGCCGGCGGATCACCGCCTACACCGGCGAGTTGGTCACCCGGTTCGAGGCCGAGCACGAACGGCTGCCCACAGCGGCGGAGAAGCTCGATCTCGCCCAGCAGGCCACCCTGGCAACCCGGCAGGCCAAACACGAGCCTCGCAGCGAAGCCGAACAGCGAGCGACCTGGCAGGCCCAGGCCGAACACACCCTCGGCCTCGGCGGCCTCCACCGCATGCTCACCGCCGTCCTGACCTCGGCACTGCCAGCCCCCGCGCCGGTGGTCGATGACGGGTGGCTGGCCCGGACCGCGCAGCGGATCGTGACGATCGTCGAATCGGAGCGGTCGAGCTGGACCATCTGGAACGTGCGCTCCGAAGCGTTCCGGCAGGTCCGGGCCGCCGCTATCAGCTACGCACAGGCGGAACGGGTCGTCGACCAACTCACCTCCCGAGTGCTCGCACCGACCGTGTCTGTGCCGATCGCCACCACCCGCACCCTGCCGGTCGAACCAGACCTGCTGCTCCGCCCCGACGGCACCCCCGTTTACGCGGAGCCTGATGGCACCCGCTACACGTCCCACCGCGTCCTGTGGGCCGAACGCCGCCTGGTCGACACCGCTGCACGCACCGGCGGACGGACCGCCGATCACAACTCCGTCACCCTCGCACTTCTGCAGTCGATGGCAAACCGGGAACCGCTCAACTCCACCCAACAGACTCTCGTCCGGGAGATGGCGACCTCCGGGCGGCGGCTCCAGTTGGCGATCGCCCCGGCCGGCACGGGGAAGACCACCGCCATGCGAGGGCTGGCGACCGCGTGGACCAATAGCGGTGGCAACGTGGTCAGTCTCGCCCCCTCGGCCGCTGCGGCTGAACAACTCCGCGGTCAACTCGGCCAGCACACCGTCGCCGACAACCTCGCCAAACTCGTCTGGGCGATCGGCCACCACGAACCCCTCGCCGACGCCATCGGCCCCGACACGCTCGTGATCATCGACGAGGCCGGCATGGCCGACACCCTGACGCTGGATCACGTCATCTCCTGGTGCCTGGACCGGGGGGCCTCAATCCGGCTCATCGGTGACGACCAGCAGCTCGGCGCGATCGGTGCCGGCGGGGTGCTGCGCGACATCGCCACCAGCCACGGCGCCCTCCGCCTCGACGAAGTCCTCCGGTTCAGCGACCCTGCCGAAGCAGACGCCAGCCTCGCGTTGCGGAGCGGGGACGTGGGAGCGATTGGCTACTACCTCGAACACGGCCGCGTCCACGCTGTCGACCCCGACACCGCAACGAGCGACATCCTCGCTGCCTGGCAAGCCGACAAGGACGCCGGGCTGGACGCGCTCATGCTCGCCCCCACCCGCGAACTGGTCGCCCAACTCAACGCCGCCGCTCGCGCCGCCCGAATCGCCGGCCACCGCGCCGGGCGCACAACCGACCTGTCCGACGGCAACCAGGCCTCGGTCGGGGACATCATCTTGACCCGACGCAACAACCGGACGCTCAACACCGGAGAGACCGCCTGGGTCCGCAACGGCGACCGGTGGACCGTCACCGCCATCCACCGCGACGGATCAATCGACGTCCAGCACCTGCGCAACCACAACCAGCTCACCCTGCCCGCCGACTACGTCGCCGAGAGCGTCGAACTCGGCTACGCAACCACCATCCACACCGCCCAAGGCATCACCGCCGACACCTGCCACGGACTCCTCACCGGCCAGGAATCCCGACAGCTCGCCTACACCATGCTCAGCCGCGGCCGGGCAGCCAACCACGCCTGGCTCATGGTCAACCCTGCCGAACACCACCTGGCCCCGGTCGCGCAGGCCCTCGTCGAGCCGCACACCGCCGTCGAGATCCTCGAGGCCATCATCGAATGCGACCAGGCGCCCGCCTCGGCCACCACGCTCTTGGCCCAGGCCGACGACCCCTCCCGACTCCTCCGCCCCGCCGTCACCTGCTACCTCGACGCGATCACCTTCGCTGCCGAGCACCACCTGCCCGACGAGACGAAGCAGGTCATCGACTGGGTCGGCGAACGATACGGCCTCACCGAGGCTGCTGCCTGGCCGGCCTTACGCGGCCAGTTGATGCTCATCGCGGCCAACGACCACAAGCCGGTGGCCGTGCTCAGCCAGGCGGTAGCCCTCGGCGGGCTCGACGACGCCCACGACCGGGCCGCCGTCCTGTGCTGGCGAATCGACCTCACTCAAGCCTCGAACGGCCGAACCCGCGGACCCCTGCCCTGGCTGCCAGGCATCCCCACCCAGCTCCTCGACGACCCCGAATGGAAGACCTACCTCAGCGCCCGCTTCACCCTCACCCGCAAGCTCGGCGAAGAAGTCCATGAGGCGGCTTGCAGCGCCGAGGACACGCCGCGCTGGGCCGAGCAGCTCCCCGGCCTCGACCCCAAACTCGTCGCCGACATCCAGCTATGGCGGGCAGCCCGCCAGATCCCCGACCACGACCTGCGGCCCACCGGGCCCACCAGCAGCAGCCCCGCCGAGCGGCGCATCCAGCGTGACCTCGACCACCAGCTCGAACACGCGCAAGCAGGCATCCGTGAATGGGCACCCCGCATCGCCCAGGCCGCACCAGCCACCGCCGGCGACCCGCGCCTGTCCGTCCTCGCCGCCCGCCTCGCCCGGCTCAGCAACCGCGGACACGACGCAACCGACCTCCTGCAACGGGCCGCCGTTCAGGGCACACTGCCTGACGACCACCCCGCCGACGCCCTCAACTACCGAATCACCGGGCTCATCAAGACCCAACGCGAAGCCGAGAGCAGAGTCTGGGAGACCATCACCCCCACCGCTCCCCGGCCCTATCCCGAACACCCGCGATCCCACAGCCCCGACCGCGGCATCAGCATCTGATACCCGATGGAGAGGAACAGAATGGCCAGCGATCCTGCCGAATGGAGCCAATCAGTCCCAGAATGGCTCTCCCTCCAACAAGCCGCCCTCGTCTACGGGATCAGCGTCGACACGCTGCGGCGCCGCATCGCAACTGGGGTGCTCCCGGCGTCCCGAATCGGTGCCCGCATCATCCGCGTCCGGGCCGTCGATCTCGACAGGGTCTGCCGTCCGATCGTGGTCGTTCAACGAGCCATTCATCGGCGTCGAGCGTGATGGGAGCTTCGCCATCGGGGCACTTCCCGAGGTGTGCCGCAACGATCGGTCAGGTACCGAGGGATTGCTAGGCGACCCCTCGCAAGTTATCTTGGAGCGCCCCGCCGAGTACCTCAGGTGATGACGATGCCTCGCACACTCGACCAGATCCTCCAGCACGCAGATGACCTTGCGGCCCGGTTCAAGGGCTACGAGCCCGACCCCGCACATGAGCTCGACCCCGGCGCCATAGCGCTGCTGCGCGCCGCGATCCAGGAGCGGTCCGACGCCGAGCGCCACGTCGTGGAAGCAATCAGGGCAGCGCGTGTTGCTGGCATGCCCTGGTCCGCCATCGGGCTCTTCGTTGGCACCTCGGGTGAGGCGGCCCGTCAGCGCTACAGGAACGAAGTCGCTTGACCTATCGGCCCCGGGCCCTGGAGGCGTCGTGCGCGCAAGTGTGATACCGGGGCGAACGCAAGTGTGATACCCGAGCGAACGCAAATGTCATGTTCAGCTGCACACCGGCGATGAGAGCCATCATCGAGGTCATGGTCGCGCAGCAACCATCGGCGACGTGCTGATAGGCACGCGGCCTTGCCCGAAGAACCGCATCCGCGCATCAGCTCCCTTCGGCGAGTGTCCAGCGAGCTCGCGGGTCCTTAGAGGACTTGCCGTGCCAGACGATGAGGCCCTCCTCACGCAAGGCCTTCAGGCGGGCATTTGCGGCAGGGCGGCTCAGCCCGGCAGCCTCGGCGACTTCCCCTGAACCCAGTCCGGCGACTCCAGCGGTTCGGAGTGCGTCCAGGATCTGCTGCGATCCCTTGGGGAGGCGCGCGGCCTGGGTAGCAGGCAGACGGGGCAGCGCGGCGAGAGTCAGTCGGACACTGCCGGCTGTTTGGCGGTAGGCGGGATCCCGCAGGCCGACAATTCGCATCTCGTCGAACATTCGCTTGATGCCCTCCCCCAGTTCCTGGCCGATTCGAAGGTCCGCACAAACCCGAGCGATTCGTGGGTTGCGGGCGAACCGCGGGATCTCCAGCGGGAGTGCCGGGTTGGCCAGGCCCGGGAAGCGTCCCGGGCTTTCGATTTCGACCCGGTCGGGGTAGATCTCGACCCGGATGTGGTCGCCGGAGAGGCTGTATGAACGATGGATTGCGGCGTTGACCACTCCTTCGAGCCAAGCCTCACGCGGGACGATCGGACGGGCCTCGAAAAGCCCGCTCTCGGCCAGTGCTCGACGCTTGGGGATCAGGCTACTGATCACCCGATCGGCCTCCTGGATAGCGCGCGGGATTGGCCCCTCAATCCGGATGTCAGAGCCTTCCTCCACCCCCAGCCGGGCGCCCGTGCCGCGCTCCGGAGTGAGGAAACGAATCACGCGAATGTACGCCTCAGGGAACAGGTCCTGCGGACGCGGGGCGAACAGCAGATAGCCCGCATTGGTGAGTTCGTCCTTCGGCGTGAGCAGACTCCGGGCGCGGAACAGCTTGAGATCACTGGAAGCACCGACACGCGACCGGTAGTTCTGCACGAGCTTCCTGTCCAGATCCGCGATCCGCACACCGGGGACGGGTCTGCCGTCGTACTGGCCCTGCCCCTTGTCGAACTCCAGTTCTTGACGGGCTGCGAACCCGAGCTTGCGCGACTCGTCCCCAACCCGCAGGTACACATCGCCGGCGCGGGTCTCGTGGACCAGTTCACCGGGATCAACACGGATCACGAGGAGTGCGTCCACTTCACCTGCGTCGTTGATGCAGCCGACCTGCTCCACGTGCGCTCGCACAGGAGGGACGGTGAAGTCCAGGGCCGCTTGCCGGATGGCGTTCTGTTTCGACGCGTGGGATCGAATCCCTTCCACTCGCCCGTCAGACAGTCCGATCACGATGACCCCGCCCTCTGCGTTGGCGAAGGCGGTGAGCGGCCTGTCGAGGTCCTGCGCCCGGACGCGAATCGACTTGCGATCGAACCACTGGTCCTCCGGCAACGCCAAGAGGCGCCGGCCAACGTCCGACCGATCAGCCGCGAGCGCCGCATCCACCTGGTTCGCCGTCATGGCTCTACTTTAAACTTCTTCATGTTCCATGCAAGTAGCCGCGCGGCCTCGCGCGCCGAGCCCCCCAGCCGCCCAGCCGCCCAGCGACATCGCTACTTGAAACTCCGGGCTTCAAGTAGCTTTCAAGTAGAGCCCGACTGATCGCAGGCCACGTCAAGAACCTCCAGCGCGCTTCGGGCGGGGGCTACGTCTCGGCTCGCGGGCCGTCGATACCCGTGGACTGAACGACTCCGGGCTCTGCGAGCAGCGCCATGCGGTCGGCGATGATCCGGTCGCGGCCCTCGGCGACGTGCTGGTAGACCAGCGCAGCCTTCGCCGTGGAGTGCCCCATGCGCGCCATCAGCTCCGCGAGAGTGGCGCCGGCCTGCGCGGCCATGGTCGCCGCGCTGTGCCGAAGGTCGTGGAAGCGCAGGTCCGGCCGTCCGGCCACCTGACGAGCCCTGTGGTAGGTCTTGCTGAGCGTGTTCACGTGCAGGTGGCCCGTCTTGGTCGCGTTCGGGAACAGCAGCCCGTCCGGGCCGGGCATGGCGTGCTCGGCGAGATGCCGCTTCAGGGCCGGACGCAGGTTCGGCGGGAGTGCGATCGTGCGGACGCCCGCTCGGGACTTGGGTGTGCCGACCGTCGCCTCGCCCTTGCGCCACACGACGGCGCGTTCGACCCGAACCGACATCGAGGCCAGGTCGAGGTCCTTGCGTCGCAGCTCGCTCACCTCGCCCCAGCGGAGGCCGCACCAAGCCGACAGCAGGATCAGCGCCTGGTACTTGTCGGGCATGTTCTCCACGATGATGGCGATCTGCTGAGGCGTGGCCGGCTTCGGCTCGAAGGTGCGGTGAAGGACCGTCGGATGCTCCACCTTGCATGGGGAGTCCGGAATCAGCGGACGGCGGCCCGTGCTGGCGCTGCGCATGATGGTCGACAGCAGCGAGTAGGCGTGTGCCCGCCGGGTCGGAGCGGCGGGCAGCAGCATCGCGTACCAGTCGTCGATGTCGTCGGCGGTGATGTCGGCCAGGTGCCTGTCGCCCAGGGTGGGCAGGATCTGCTTGTCGAGCAGGATGCGGTAGAGGTCCTTCGTCCGGGGCTTGAGCGGCTGGCCGTCCCGGGTGCGTCGGCGCTCGAGCCAGATCTCGGAGTAGTCGCGCAGTGTCGGGGTCTCGGCCGGCTGCGGGTCGGGCGGACGCCAGCGATGCTCCTCCAGTTCGGCCCGGCGCATCGACAGCCACGCGTCGGCGTCGCCCTTGGTCTCGAACGTCACCGGGGCCAGATAGCGCTCCCCGTTCTCGCCGAGATAGCTGGCCTGGTAGCGGCCCGACCGCTGCTTCGCGATCTTTCCGAAGGCCCGCCGGCGTCGGGTCGACCTGGTCCGAGTGGACGGCCGCGGAGCCGAACCGGTGCGCGCGGGCGTACCCGCAGCCCCGTCCACCAGTCGGAGATTGGTCACCCTGTCACCCTGCCCTTGCATCTCACCTGCATCCTAACGCATCCTAACGACAGCCCATTTCTGCCTATTTGCGCCAACTTCGCGTTCGAGAGGCAGCGACCATCACACCTAGTCATCGCGCTGAAACTAGTAGTCAGGAGAGGTAGACGAAAGAGCCCGAGGTGGCAGTTCAAATCCTGTCACCCCGACCACAAGCGGAGAGCCGCTCTGACCTGGGATCTGATCCCGGTTCGGAGCGGCTTTCAGCGTTTCGTGCCCCCGCCGCTGGCCGAGCCTGGCGAAGCCTGCACCGCCGACCGCACGTGCACCACACCAACCCCGATCCGGCCCAGCCTTGATCTGGCGTGATCCGCACAGCGGGCATGCGCATCGACGGCTAGCCTCGGAAGGCGTGGGTCGCGAAACAGTGTTGTTGTCGGAGGCGTCCTCGCTGACGGCTCGTGAGTTCACGACCGTGCTGGGCCGATCAGGCGTCAAGGTCGAGGCCGTCAGCCCTGCCATGGCGCCGCTGGTGAAGTTCAGCCGATGGTGCCGACGCGTCCATCGGGCGCCGGCACCATCGACTGACCCGATCGGCTATCTGCGCCGGGTGGACGAGCTGATGGCCTCCGGCCGCTTCGCAGCTCTCCTGCCCACCCATGAGCAAGCCTGGCTGTTCGCAGCCGGCCGGCATCTGCTGCCGCACGCCACAATGGCGGTCGCGGGGTTGGATGCGTTCGATCAGGTGCAGTCGAAGCCTGCGTTCGCAGCCCTCCTGGACTCACTTGGACTGCCGCAGCCGGCCTGGCGGTTGGTCGAGGCCGAGAGCGATCTGAGCGCGCTCGGCTTCCCAGTGTGGGTGAAGTCCGCCTTCTCCACCGCGGGACGAGGCGTCGGCCTTGCGGCCGACCATGAGCAGGCCGCATCACTGTGGACGATGATGACCCGAACTCCCGGCACGTCCGTCATGATCCAGAGTCCGGCAACGGGGCGCTATGCCCAAGTGCAAGGGCTCTTCGACCACGGACGGCTCGTCGCCGCTGCTGCCAGCGAACAGCTGGCGATCGGCGCGGGCGGGAGTGCCGCCGCACGCCTCAGCGTCGACCACCCGGACGCGATCGCGGCGATCACCACACTCGGCGCCAGGCTCGGTTGGCACGGCGGCCTCACCCTTGACTACTTGCATGTCGACGGGGCGCCGTCCTTCATCGAGTGCAACCCGCGCACCGTCGAGCCTGGAAACGCGGCTGCAGCCGGGGTCGACTTGCCGGCACTGTCGATCAGGCTGGCCACGGGCGGCGAACTCCCGACAAAGCCGCTGATCGCACGCGCCGGCGTCCGAACCAGATCGACGATGGCCATCGCGCTCGGTGCCGCCGAGCAGCACCACACCCGTCGCGCCGTCTTGTCCAGCATTGTTGGCTCGGTGAGTCAGCGATCGTCGCTGCGGGGCAGCACCGAGGTGCTCACTCCGCTCCTGGCTGACCCTCCCTCGCTGGTTCCGCTCGCGGTCGCAGTGGGAACCGTCCTGGCCAACCCGGCCCGGGTAGCCGAGCTGGCCGGCGGAACGGTCGAGACCTACACGGTCACCCATGAGGCCGTGCGGCGAGTGATGGACGTCCCGCACCCATAGCGCTGCGGCGATCTGGGCAGCTTCGACTCCCTGGCCCGGGCCGCGAAGTGGAGCATCGCCCGAAGCCACGAGGACGGCCCGGTCTGTTCGATCGTCTCGCGACGACGCTGAGCCGGTACCGCTGTCCCTGTTTCACAAGGGCCGGTGCCGGGTAACGAAGTGTGCAGGCTCTTGCCGGCGCAACCTCAGGAGGGCACATGCCCAGCTATCCCGAAGACCGACCCGTTCGCGCAGTTCCCGAGGACGTGCAGCCGACGCCGTCCCCGACTCTCGCCGCGCCGCTCACCCCGATTCCGGCTCCGGCACCGCGACCCGCCCCGGCCCGCGCCCGCAACCTGTCCGGCACCGCCTGGACGGCACTGGTGGTCGGAGTCGTGGCCTTGGTGTTCATCCTCATCTTCGTGCTGCAGAACAACGTCCCCACTCAGATCACCTTGCTGGCCTGGACGTTCAGCCTGCCGGTCGGCATCGCCGCGCTGTTCGCGGCCATTGCCGGCGCACTGATCACCGCAGGGGTGGGCACGGTCCGAATGATCGTGCTGGGACGCAGCGTCCGCCACCTGCGCCGCGACGCGGCCCGGGCCAACTGAGCCTGACCCCCGCGGGGAAGCATCAGCGGCCCGCGGTTGTTCCACTAAGCAGGTTCACTCCCCGGACGGGCCACCTCGCGTCAGCGACGGCAAAGCTGGGTACCTGCACCTGGGCCATTTGGCCCCACCCCAACAGCAGAGAGGCGGACAGAACATGCGTATGCAGGCTGTCTTCAACGGAACCGTGATCGCCGAGAGCGACCAGACCGTGGTAGTCGAAGGTAACCACTACTTCCCGATCGAGTCCGCGCACACCGAGTACTTCGAGCCGTCCGGGACCCACACGGTCTGCCCGTGGAAGGGCATCGCCTCCTACTACACGGTCAACGTGGACGGGCAGAGCTCGTCCGACGCCGTTTGGTACTACCCGAAGCCCTCGGACGCCGCCGTCGAGATCACCAACCGGGTCGCGTTCTGGCGCGGCGTCGAGATCCGTCCGGCGGACGAGGCTCAGCAGTGAGCCCGGACGCCGACGTCATCGTCGTCGGCCTGGGGGTCGCCGGCGAGGCGATCGCCGGGAAGCTGGCCGAAGCCGGGCTGAGTGTGATCGGAATCGAGGCCGAACTAGTCGGTGGCGAGTGCCCCTACTGGGGCTGCATCCCGACCAAGATGATGATCCGGGCAGCGGACGCTCTAGCCGAGGCTCGCCGAGTCGGCGACCTGGCCGGCAGCGCCGAGGTTCACTCCGACTGGAGCCTGGTGGCCGAGCGGATCCGCAGCGAGGCCACCGACAACTGGAACGATCAGGTGGCCGTCGATCGGCTCACCGACAAGGGGATGCGCTTCCTCCGCGGACGGGCCACCATCCGCTCGACAACTCAGGTTGAGGTGCCCAGCGTCGGCACCCTCACCGCCGGCCAGGCACTGGTGGTCACCACCGGCACCACCTCGGCCATCCCGCCGATCCCCGGCCTGGCCGACGTCCCCTACTGGACGAACCGGGACGCCGTGAAGGCCGAGACTCTGCCCGGCGAACTGCTGATCATCGGGGCCGGCGCCATCGGCACCGAGATCGGTCAGGCCTGGGCCCGGTTCGGCGTGAAGGTCACCCTGCTGGACGCCGCCGACCGCCCACTGGCGCAGGAGGAAGCCGAGTCCGGCGCCCTGCTGGCCGAGGTGCTGGCCGCCGAAGGCATCGAGCTGAGGCTCGGGGTCGGTATAGCCAAGGTCAGCCACGATGACTCCGGCTTCACCGTCGAGCTGGCCGATGGCAGCTCCGTCCACGGCGAGAAGCTGCTGGTGGCCACCGGACGCAAGCCCACCCTGGACGCCGACACCTGGCAGGCCCTCGGCCTGACCGGCAAACCGGGCACCCTGCCCACCGACGAGCAACTGCGCGTCGGCCACGGAGTCTGGGCGGCCGGCGACATCACCGGCCACGGCGCCTTCACCCACATGGCGACCTACCAGGCCGACATCGTGGCTGCCTCGATCCTCGGCGAGCCGATCGCCGGTGCCGACTACCGTGCGGTGCCGCGGGTGGCGTTCACCGACCCGGAGATCGGTGCGGTCGGAATGACCGAGAAGCAGGCCCGCGAAGCCGGCTATGCCGTGCAGACCGGGTCGGCGCAGTTACCGTCCACCTCTCGCGGGTGGATTCACAAGGTCGGCAACGCTGGCTTCATCAAGCTGGTCGCCGACACCGATGCGGACGTCCTGCTGGGCGCCACCACGGCCGGTCCCAACGGCGGCGAGATTCTGGGGGCACTGGCGGTGGCCGTCCATGCCAGAGTGCCGATCAGCACCCTGGAGACGATGATCTACGCCTATCCGACCTTCCATCGCGGCATCTTGGACGCCGTCCGGGATCTGCGGGCAGCCCAGCGCTGAGCCGCACCTGGACGCAAGACGGCCCCGCCGGATGACTCCGGCGGGGCCGCTGCATGCTCAGGCCAGGCCGTTGGCCTTCAGCCACTCCGCAGCCACGGCGGACGCGTCCTGCTTGTCGACGACCACCTTGGTGACCAGGCCGGCCAGCGTGTCGGTGTCGAGCTTGGCCGAGACCCCGTTCAGCGCGGCGGTCACCTCAGGGGTGGCCTTGCTCGCGGTGAGCACCGGAATCACGTTCTGGGCACCGAAGAAGCTCTTGGTGTCCTCCAGCGAGACGAAGTCATTGGCCTTGATGGCCGGGTCGGTGGTGAACAGGTTGGCCGCCTGTACCTGCCCGTTCTTCAACGCCTGGACGGTCAGCGGACCGGCCACGTCCAGCGCCTTGAACTCCTTGAACACCAAGCCGTAGGTCTTCTTCAGGCCGGGGACGCCATAGCTGCGGCCCTTCCACTCCGGCGGCCCGCCGAGCACCAGCTGCCCGGCCACCGGGACCAGATCCTCGATGGTCTTCAGCGAGTACTTGTCGGCGGTGGCCCGGGTGACCGTGATCGAGTCCTTGTCCTGGGCAGCAGCCGGCTGCAAGGCGGCCAGGGTCTTGGGCAGCGCGGCCTGCAGCGAGGCCAATGCGGTCGCCTCGTTGGAGGTGTCCGCGTCGGGGTTGAGGTACTTGGCGAAGGCGCCGGCGTACTCCGGGATCAGGTCGATCTCGCCCTTGGTGAGCGCCGGCACATAGGTCTCCCGCGAGGCGATGTTCAGCTTCTTGGTGACCGACACCCCCTTGGCCTCCAGCGCACCGGCGTACAGCTCGGCGAGCAGCTCGCTTTCGGGGAAGTTGGCCGAGCCAACCGTCACCGCAACCTGCGCCGCGGTGTTGGACGCGCTGGCCGAAGTCGCGCTGGGCGATGCCAGCGGGTCTCCGGTCGCGCAGGCCGACAGCAGCATGGCCGAGGCCAGTGCCGCCGCCAGGATCAGCTTCTTCATCATCGATACTCCTTCTTCCTCGGCTAAGCCGGGTCGGGGACCAGCCGCGTCCGAGTGGCGCGGCGAGACGTGGTGGGCTGCAAGCCCGGGGAGACCACGGTGCGTTGCACCGCGGCGAAGATCAGGTCGACCAGGACGGCCAGGACAGCCACCAGCAGCGCCCCGCCGGCCATCTGGCCATAGTCGCGGTAGGCCTGGCCGTCGATCAGGAACCGGCCCAGGCCGCCCAGGCTGACCGAGGCGGCCAAGGTGCCGGTGGCGATCACCTGGAGCGCGGCCGAACGCAGCCCGCTGAAGATCAGCGGCAGCGCGCAGGGCACCTCGACCTTGGCCAGCACCTCGAGCGGACGCATGCCCATCCCGCGGGCCGCGTCGCGGGCGGCCGGATCGACACTCTCCACTCCGGCATAGGCACCGGCCAGGATCGGCGGGATGGCCAAGATCACCAGCACGATGATCGCCGGCGCCAGGAAGGCCAGATCGCCGCCGAGCCGCGGGCCGAGCACCAGGACGGCCACGAACAGCAGCCCCAGGGTCGGCACCGAGCGCATCCCGTTGGCCAAGTTCACCACCACCAGCCGTCCGCGGCCGGTGTGGCCGATCCACAACCCGAGCGGGATGCCGATCAGCGCGGCCAGCAGCAGGGTCACCGAGGCGTAGCCCAGATGCTCGCCCAGGCGCGCGAAGATGCCGTCGCTGCCGAGCCAGTGGGCCGGATCGACCAGCCATCGCCAGATCGCGCTCATGCCGTCCTCCCCCGCTGCTGCCAGGGAGTCAGTACCCGGCTGGCGACCAGAATCACCAGATCGAGGACGAGTGCCAGCGTCATGCAGGCCACGATCCCGACCACGATCGGGTCGACGAAGTCACGGGCGAAGCCGTCGGTGAACAACGAGCCCAGCTGGGAGATGCCGAGCAGGGCCGCGACCGAGACCACCGAGACATTGCTCACCGCGGCCACCCGCAACCCGGCCGCGATCACCGGGACGGCCAGCGGCAACTCCACGGTGAAGAACCGCCGCAGCGGACCGACGCCCATGGCGGTGGCCGCCTGGACGACCTCGTCCGGCACCGAGGCCAGGCCGTCGGCCACCGTGCGGACCAGGAGCGCCACGGTGTAGACGCTCAGCGCAATCACCACATTGATCGGATCCAGGATCCCGGTGCCCAACACCAGCGGCATCAGCACGAACAGCGCCAGCGACGGGATCGTGTAGAGCAGTCCGGTGCCGGCCACCAGCGGCGCCGTGAGCCAGCGGTAGCGGTGGGCAAGCCAGCCCAGCGGCACGGCCAGCAGCAGGCCGATCAGCAGCGGGATCACGGCCAGCGCGGTGTGGGTGGCCAACAGGCCGCCCACCTGAGACAGATGGCCGAGGAACCAGGTCATGGCCGGCCACCGTCGTCACGCTCGATCTCGACCAGGACGTCCGCGGCCCGGACGGTGCCGACCAGCCGTCCGTCGTCGTCGACCAGCACTCCGCGCCGACTAGGTGCCGACAGTGCGGCGTCGAGTGCGGCGCGCAGCGTCCCCCCTTGTCGAGCCACGGTTCCGCCGCGGTGTAGGTCATTCGGGCCGATCACTGTGGTGAGCGCGGACGGGCGGACCCAGCCGACCGGGGCCTGCGCATCGTCGACCACCAGCAGCCAGGACGCACCTGCGGCCAGCCGTCGGGCATCATCGGCGGAGGAGCCGAGCACGGCCACCGGTTCGGGACTGACCTGCAGGTCGGGGGCGGCCGCGAAACCCAGCCCGCGGTAGCCGCGATCGCGGCCCAGGAAGTCGGCCACGAAATCGTCGGCCGGGTCGGCCAGCAGGTCGGCCGGGGCGGCCAACTGGGCCAGCGCCCCACCGACCCGCAGCACCGCCACCTGATCGCCGAGCTTGATGGCCTCATCGATGTCATGGGTGACGAAGACGATGGTCTTGCCGAGCTCGGCCTGTAGCCGCAGGAACTCGTCCTGGAGCTGCTCACGGACCACCGGATCGACGGCACTGAACGGCTCGTCCATCAGCATCACCGGCGGGTCTGCGGCCAGCGCACGGGCCACTCCGACCCGCTGCTGTTGGCCGCCGGACAGCTCGTTGGGGTAGCGCTTGGCCAGGTCCGGAGCCAGCCCGACCCGTTCCATCAGCTCGGTGGCCACCGATTTCGCTCGGCGCCGATCCCAGCCCAGGAGCAGCGGGACGGTGGTGATGTTGTCCAGCACCGTCCGATGCGGGAACAGGCCGCCGCCTTGAATCACGTAGCCGATGCCGCGACGCAGTTCGCCGGGCTCGAGGTCGGCGGTGTTCACCCCGTCGATCTCGATCCGTCCGCTGGTCGGCTCGATCATTCGGTTGATCATCCGCAGCGTGGTGGTCTTGCCGCAGCCCGATGGCCCGACCAGCACGGTGATCTGGCCCGTGGGCACCACCAGAGTCAGGTCGCCGACGGCCGTGGTGCCGCCGGGATAGACCTTGGTCACGGACAACAGGTTGATCACGCGCCGGTTCCTCCCGGTTGTGCGGGCGCCCCGGGGTCATGGCGTCCGTTTGGTCCAACCGTAGGTGGCCCCTCCGACATTCCCGGGACGGAGATTTCCGCAGCGTCCACGCTCACGACCGGACGCCCGGTCGCTGGTATCGCGATTTCAAGATATTCTGAAACCGTGAAACCAAGTGAGGCGCCGCTGTACGAGATCAAGGCGAACCTGTTTCGCGCTCTCGCCCACCCGGTCCGGATCCGCGTGCTCGAGTTGCTGGTCGCCGCCGGCAACCAGCCCGGCAGCGACGGCGAAGTCTCGGTCACCGAGCTCCTCACCGATCTCGGCGGCTCGCCGTCCCACCTGTCCGGCCACCTCGGAGTGCTGCGCCAGTACGGCGTGGTCAGCTCGCGACGGGTCGGCTCCCGGGTGCTCTACCGCACCGCCCATCCCGCGGTCGTCGACCTGCTGGCCAGCGCCCGCCGCTTCCTGATCGACACGCTGGCCGCCAGCGGCGACCACCTCTCTGCAGCCACCGCCCTGCCGCCGCTGGGCGAGCGCCGCTGATCCACCCGCCCATCTCGACCCGAACGGCCCGATGACCACCGCCACCACACCGCGACCCGCCCTGATCCCCGCCCACATCCGACGACACCTGACCGGCCTCCTGCCCGGTCCCGCCGACCTCGCCCCCATGCGGACGAGCTGGCGCCGCGACCTGATCGCCGGCATCACCGTCGGCGTGGTCGCGCTGCCGCTGGCCCTGGCCTTCGGGGTGAGCTCCGGCCTGGGCGCGTCCGCCGGGCTGATCACCGCGATCGTGGCCGGCGTGGTGGCCGCGGTCTTCGGCGGTTCCCACGTCCAGGTGTCCGGGCCGACCGGGGCGATGGCCGTCGTCCTGGCCCCGATCGTGGCCGCCCACGGCCCGCACGCGGTGATCGTGGTCTCGGTGATCGCCGGAGTGATCCTGGTCGCGGCCGGCGCACTGCGGCTGGGCCGAGTGGTGGTCTACATTCCGTGGCCGGTGATCGAAGGTTTCACCGCCGGAATCGCCCTGGTCATCGCGTTGCAGCAGGTGCCACTGGCCTTGGACACGTCCACCCCGACCGGAGAGCGGACGATGCTGGCCGCCTACGACGCCGTCCGGCTGGCTGACTGGAGCCACGCCTGGCTGCCGCTGACCATCGCCCTGGGCGTGGTGGTGCTGGTCGAGGCGCTGCGCCGGCTGCCCGGCTCGCTGCCCGGTGCCCTGATCGCCGTGGTGGCGGCCACCATCGTGGCCGAGGTGGCCGGACTGAATGTCACTCGGATCGGCGAACTGCCTTCTCACCTGCCGATGCCCAGCATCCCCATGATCGACCCCAGCATTCTCAGCGAGCTGGCCGGACCGGCCCTGGCCGTGGCCGCACTGGCCGCCATCGAGTCGCTGCTGTCGGCCCGGGTGGCGGCCGGCATGGCCCCGACCGGACGGGTGCTGCCCGACCGCGAGGTCTTCGGCCAGGGATTGGCTTCGATCGCGTCCGGACTGTTCGGCGGAATGCCGGCCACCGGCGCCATCGCCCGGACCGCGGTGAACGTCCGCGCCGGCGCCCGCTCCCGGCTCTCAGCAGTCACTCACGCCGTCCTGCTCACCGCGGTGGTCGCCTTCGGCTCCGGACTGGCCTCCCGGATTCCGCTGTCCGCCCTGGCCGGGGTGCTGATCGCCACCACCTTGCACATGGTCAACCCGCGCGAGGTGCGCGGCCTGATGAAGGTCGGACGCAGCACGGCGGCCACCTTCGTGGTCACCATCGCCTGCACGGTGCTGCTCGACCTGCTCACCGCGGTCGAGGTCGGACTGGTGCTGGCCGCCTTCTTCGCGCTGCGCGCCATGGCCGACACCACCCACGTGGCCACCCAGCCGCTGCCCGGCCCACCGACCCGAGGCGATGAGCACATCGCTCTGCTGCGGCTGGAGGGATCGCTCTTCTTCGGGGCCGCCGATCGGGTGATGGACGACATCGCCGACGCCGAGGCCTGGGTGGTGATTCTGCGGCTGTCCAAGGTGGAGCTGCTCGATCCCACCGGCGCGCACCGGCTGGCCGAGATCGTCCGGCTGCTCGAGGCCCGCGGGGTCACCGTCCTGATCAAGGGTCTGCGCAACCGACACCAGCGGATGGCGGCCCGGGCCGGCGTCCTGGAGGCGCTGCGCACCGATCAGCACCTGTTCAACGACCTGGACGTCGCCGTGGCCCACGCCCGCAGCCACGTCGCCCGGCAGCTGGCCGGCCAGCCCGTCCCTCGTCGCCGGTAGCTCCTCCCCATGTCGAATGCACTCGGGCGGCGCCTAAATCCTAGTGTCGCGAGCCGCTTGTGATGAATCCTGGGTCTAGCAGGGCGCAGCCTCACAAGTGTACGTTTGGCGCACATGCTCATGTAGCTACACCCCGAATGCGAGAACCCATGCCAGCCAGCCGCGACCACGAGCAGCCGCTAGCAAAGGCAGAGCTACTTTCCGCCTACCCCGACCCGGAATGGAGATCTAGATACCTCGAGTTATCGGATCTTCGGGACCTGCTGCGCGCATGCATCCTCAGCCCCGGCTACACAATATCCGATGCACTAAACTCGGCCATACACCTCAGCGACTCCGGATCAAGACTGCGGACTCAGGTAGCCACCAGGAAGACAGGCCCTATACCTGCGAAAGAAGCGACCGTTCTTTGCTTTCTCAGGCTGGGCTACACGGATCTCCTAGTTGACATCGAAAAGACTAACCCTGACCAGGTGCGCAGCTCTATCAACGATCAACTGCTAGCGCGGAAGATCCTCCTGCCTCACACATATGGAAGACTGCTGTACGACAAGGGCGCGGACCTATTTCCCTATGAGACCCCACGCCTAACTTTCGATGAGACGATACAATTGCTCACCGATACCCCGATTGGCTTCACTCAGCTTGGATACTGGACCACAGGGCCAATGGGATTCCTCAAATCTCTGGAACAAAGATGGATACCGCCGCGGCGACGGGTACCCTTCTACCACTGCTCCAACCTGGGATGCAGCATCATTCACTATGCCGAACTCTCAACCAATCATGGCGCAGCTGTGAATCCCTACACTGACCAGTTCGACAGATCTTTGAGAACGATCTCCGAACAGTCGTCTGAATGGGCACAGTTTGAGGCCGAGATAGTCAAGGGTGCCAAGCGGCCGTATGACGACCGCTCCCAGCTTGCGACGCACTGGCTTCTGGGCGACTGCCTGTCGTCAGAGGAGCTGGCCTTGCTCTTGAGGCACCTAATGGACGAAGACCACGAGAAGGCAGATCTCCGGCAGGTGCTGGCAAATGCTGGCATCCACGGCGCCTCCTCAGCCGTCCTCGATCGCTCACAGGCCGAGTTGATGCAGTTGACACTGCTCGCTCGGGACGAGGCCATCGTCCGCTCCCTAGACAAGCTCGTCGGGCGACAGGTAGTGAGTGTGCCAGGCGAGGAGATCCGGCGGCCCATAATCAACGCCGGTGCTGGCAGTGGGCACTATGGCCTACGCCCAGAACTCAGTGCCGATGGAGTGCGGTTTGTCGCTCGCTTCGAGGATCTGGCACCACTCCGCCTTAAGCGGCTTGTGCGCAGGCTCTACCCAACAAGGGAGAGCGGAGACATCATCGAGTTTGACTGGCAGCTCCGAGGAACCGATGCGATCACAGCTGAAGGGAAGCTTGAGCAGTTCATTCGCAGCAACACGCCAGAACAGGTGGTCAAGCGTCTGGTTCTGGCCTCCAAGGCCAACGTAATCACTACGGGAGTCGAACTGGCGATTGACACCGACGATTATGACACTGACGATGCATTCGTACGAAGGGTTCTCTGGAAGCTCGGATATCCGGCGCAAAGTTCCGAGGACTTCAACCAGAGGTTCTGGCGGCTTCACGATGAGATGTCTCGCCTATCTCAGACAGCAGGCGTAAGCGCAGTGGTAGACGAGTCCGCGGTCCGCTCGCTCGCGAGCAACTACTTCGTCGAGCTCGAAGGTGTGCTAGATGACTCGCTCGCTTTCATCACCTGGCTGCTCCTGATGGAGCACATGTCGGACACCGAGCCATTCACCTATCACATCGAACGTGACCGACTTGAGGCATTCAGACTGCTTTCGCAGATATCTTTGAGCCATACATCCACACAGGAAGTCATCACATTCTCCGAGCAGAACCAGCTGCACCCCCTGTGCCGTGGCTTTGCCGTACTTGCGGACCACCTCAAGAGCCTAGTAGCCGAGGAGCGGTCACACAGGCGACCCGAGAGCGAGCTCCCAGTTGGAGTTCACGGATCCGATCTCAAGACCTACCCTTTTTTCCACTACGAAGTGTATCTAGACCTCACCAAGGACGCCCAGACCGCGATAGTCGACCTTCTCCACGAGGTGTCTCGCAGACTCCTCAGCGCAGATGTCCCCCACATTCGCAATAGCTGGCAGCACTACCGCCGATCCACTGTCGCCATCGAGCCGCTGATCTCCTGCCTTCAGAGCGTCGCCTCGGTTATCTCCTCTCTCGAAGGCGCTGGCCTGTGCCGGATAATGTACTCACACACTGGGCTTTCTTTTGACGCATGGGGTCGCGGGTTCTTCCGATTTCAGGACCGGCGAGGTCGCGAAATATCACTCGCAACGCCCTCCACATTGGACCTCGGGGCGCTGCCATCTCCGACAATGCCGCAGTACCTCGCGACTATCGCACTCCTCTCCGGCTCGGGCGACTTCGTCCGCTGCAAGAGAGAAGAGCCGAGCGAGTTCTCTCGCGTGTGGTCCGGCTATCCGACGCGACGACATGAGGGCAAGACCAAGGAGACGGGGGAGGGCGAGCAACTACCGGAGGGGGATGTTGACGTCGAGATATGACGCGACACGCTCGCTGGATCGGACGCCGAGTCCAGAGGTCGGCCAGCGCTAGCACCTCGCTAGTTCTCGAGAGTTGACCCAGAATGTGAGCGGGCCGCTGCCGTGACGGCTCTGCGGAAGGGCCGGACGACATGGGTGGGCTCACCTGGACCTGGGACTACTTCTTCGTCCCGCAGAACCGACCCACCCCTGGCGACGCCGGCTTCGGCATGTTCTCCACGATCCACCTCGGCGTGCTGGCCCTGATCGGATTGGGCATCGTGGCGCTGGCCGTCGGCTACCGCCGGGCCGGCCAGGAGCGACGCCGCACGATGCGGCTAACCATCGGCTGGACGGTCCTGTCACTCGAAGTGCTGCGTCAGACGTCCTACCTGGTCAACGGCTGGTACAGCGCCGAGATCCTGCCGCTGCACCTGTGTGCCTTCGCCACGGTCGCGGTGTTCATCGATGCCCTGCGGCCCAACCGCTGGACCGGTGACTTCCTCTACGCGATGGGCTGGTGGGGCGCCCTGGCCGCGAACCTGTTCCCGGACTGGGCCACTCGCCCGATCCTCAACATCTTCACCTGGCAGAGCTTCTCGATCCACGGCCTGATCTTCGGCTACCTGGTGATGCGGCTGGTCGGCGGCGACCTGGTTCCGGACGTCCGCAACCTGTGGCGGGTGGTAGTGATCGCCGCCGTCGGCTGCCTGATCGGTTTCAGCGCAAACCAGGCCTTCGGGACCAACTTCTGGTTCCTCAACGCCGGCGCCCCCGGCTCCCCACTGGAGCCGATCCAGAAGCTCGCCGGCCCCTGGTACATCCCCGTGCTGATGGTGCTGGTCTCCCTGCTCTGGACGCTGCTCTACCTGCCCTGGATCATCCGCGCTCGCCGCGCCGAGGCGGAGCCGGCACAGGCCTAGGATCGCTTCGGATCGGACGACTCCAGGAGGCCGGACGTGACCGAGCAACCCACACAGGACCAGACACCCAGCGGGTGGCTGACTCCGGGTGTGTCCAGCGTCGCGGCGGCGTCCTTCTTCTCCGACACCGGCCATGAGATGGCTACCTCGCTGCTGCCTGGCTTCGTCACCGGAGTGCTCGGCGGCGGCGCGTCCGCCTTGGCCGCGATCGACGGGGTGGCGGACGCTCTGACCGGGCTCAGCAAGCTGGCCGGTGGCCCGCTGGCCGCCGAGCCCAAACGCCGAGGATGGCTGGCCCGCAGCGGATACCTCGGGACGGCATTGGCCACCGCTGGCATCGGCCTCACCACAGCCATCTGGCAGGTGGCGATCCTGCGTGCGATCGCCTGGGTCTCCCGTGGCCTGCGTTCGCCGGCCCGGGACATGGTCCTGACCGACCTCACCACGCGTCGCAGCGTCGGTCGAGCCTTCGGCCTGGAACGGGCCGGCGACAATCTGGGGGCGATCCTCGGGCCGCTGCTCGCCTCGGCCCTGGTCGGCGTGTTCGGCGTCCGGTGGACGATCCTGCTCGCGCTCATTCCCGGCGCCCTGGCCGCGATTGCCATCTCCGTGGCCGTCGGCGAGGCCCGGGCCACCCTGACCACAGGCACAGCCAAGGCTCGACTTTCGCTGAACCTGCGCGAACTGAGCCGCGAAGGCATCTGGCGCACACTGACGCCGGTCTCGCTGTTCGAGCTGGGCAACCTGGCCAACACCCTGCTGATCCTGCGAGCCACCGATCTGTTGGTCGGCTCAGGCTGGCATCCGGGTGCCGCAGCCAGCGCAGCCATCCTGGCCTACGCGGGCCACAACGCCGTCGCCGTGGGCAGCGCCTTGCTGGCCGGACAACTCACCGACCGACGCAGCCCACGAGCCGCATTCGCCCTTGGTGCAGCCTGTTTCGTGGCCGCCTACCTGACCTTCGCCTTCGGCACCGGGATCGCTGCAGTGATTGTCGGCTTCGTGCTGGCCGGAGCCGGAATCGGGCTGGCTGAGACCGCCGAGTCGGCGGTGGTCGCGCTGTCGGTGTCGGCCGAGAATCGCAGTCACGCCTTCGGCCTCCTCGGACTGGTCCAGTCAGTCGGCGACTTGGGGGCGACCGTGGTGGCCGGCATCTTGTGGTCGGTGGTCTCACCGCAGCTGGCTTTCGGCTATGCAGCCACCTGGATGCTGCTCAGCCTGATCAGCGGACGCCTGCTGACTCCGCGTCCAGCCTGAGCCGCGCACTGGCGTCCGCCAGCGACTACAGTCGAACCAGGCGGTGGGGCTCACCTAACCCAAACTGTCGCTTCGGCGGCCAACAGTCCCTATCTCGTGCACGGCGCAGTTGCGGCGAGATAGGCCCGTCCATCTCACCTCAGCCCTCGTGCACGCAGCCGAGTTCCACAGGGGAACCGTGCGGACGAAAGGGGCCGACAGTGGCTTTCGAAATCAATGGTGTGCAGGCGATCGAGATCCTCGACTCCCGCGGACGTCCCACCCTCAACGTGACGGTCAGCCTGGCCGACGGCACGGTGGCCGAGGCCGGAGTCCCGTCCGGGGCGTCCACCGGAACCCGAGAGGCCGTCGAGCTTCGCGACGGCGACCCGTCCCGCTTCGGTGGGTCCGGGGTCAGCAAGGCCGTCGGGAACGTGAACGGCGAACTGAACACCGCACTGTCCGGGCTCAGCTGGACCAGCCTGGCCGAGGTCGATCGAGCGATGTGCGACCTGGACGGCACCCCGAACAAGGCCCGGCTCGGCGCGAACGCCCTGATCGGCACCTCGATGGCGCTGGCCCGGGCGCTGGCCGCGTCCGCCGGCCGTCCGATGTACGAATGGCTGCCCGGGATCAGCGAGGCCCGGCTGCCGGTGCCCTGCTTCAACGTGCTCAACGGCGGCGCCCACGCGCCCAACCCGCTCGACTTCCAGGAGTTCATGGTCTGCCCGCTGGGGGCTACCTCGATGCGGGAGGCCATCCGGGCTGGCGCCGAGGTGTACCAGGCGCTGCGCAAGCGCCTGGTGGCCGGCGGACACGCCACCGGCCTGGGCGATGAAGGCGGCTTCGCCCCCAACCTGGCCGAGCCCGAAGAGGTGCTCGAGCTGATCGTGGCCTCGATCAACGATGCCGGCTACCCCAGCGGCACGGCCGGCATCGGGATCGCCCTCGACCCGGCCGCTTCGGAGTTCTGGACCGCCGACGGCTACAAGGTCAACGGCACGCTGCTGAGCAGCGCCGACATGATCGCCCGCTACGCCGAGATGGTCACCCGCTTCCCGATCTGGAGCATCGAGGACGGTCTGGGTGAGCAGGATCCGGACGGCTGGAAGCAGCTCACCGCGACCCTGGGCGAGCGGATCCAGTTGGTCGGCGACGACAACTTCTGCACCAACCCGGCCATCATCACCGCGGCCATCGCGGACGGCATCGCCAACGCAGCTCTGATCAAGGTCAACCAGATCGGCACCGTCACCGAGACCGTGGAAGCCATGCGGATCTGCCATGAAGCCGGCTATGGCCAGATGGTCTCGCACCGTTCCGGCGAGACCCCGGACACCTTCATCGCCGACCTGGCGGTGGCCACCGGCTGCGGCCAGATCAAGACCGGCGCCCCGGCCCGCGGCGAGCGGATCGCCAAGTACAACCGGCTGGTCCAGATCGAGGCCGCGCGCCCGTCCCTGAGCTACGGACTGGCCGGCTAGCCCTCCCGTCCTGGGCCCCACGGAGTCACCTTCGTGGGGCGCCGACGCCTGGGCTGCGCCGCGTCTGCGCAAACCGGACCGAGGAGCATCGAGTCGCCCCCATTCGAGGCACCCAGCGGACGAAAAGTGGACGTCACCCGGGCGGGGACGCAAAGTCCCTAGTAGACGCCGATCCGACGATCCAATTGTGAGCGCTCATGTGAGCCATGGCGGGACCGCTCTCAGTCGTGCCCACTAGGCGCGGTAACGAGTTCATAACGGATTGTCACAGCTGATTGTTAGGGCTCACATGTGAGCCCTAACATTTCGCTACGGCCACGGGCGGCCGTTCCTCGCGGTGGTTCCTGCATCACCGCGAGTTGCGAACAAGGAGGTTCAAAAATGAAGAAGACCGTTGGTCTCTTCGCAGCCGCTGCGCTGGTCATGGCGCTTTCGGCTTGCAGCGGCGGGGCTACCCCCGCGGCTACCGGTGGTGCCGCTGGCGGCGGTGCCGCGAACAAGCCGCTGGACAAGATCGTCGTCGGCTTTGCACAGGTGGGTGCCGAGAGTGGCTGGCGCACCGCCAACACCAAGGACATCCAGGAATCCTTCAAGGCGGCCGGGATCGACCTGAAGTTCTCCGATGCTCAGCAGAAGCAGGAGAACCAGATCAGCGCCATCCGTTCCTACATCCAGCAGGGTGTGGACTACATCGCGTTCTCCCCGGTCGTCCAGACCGGTTGGGACGCCGTCCTGAACGAGGCCAAGGCCGCGAAGATCCCGGTCATCCTGACCGACCGCGCGGTCGACTCCAAGGACACCTCGCTCTACGCCACCTTCCTGGGCTCGGACTTCGTGCTTGAGGGCAAGAAGGCCGGCGAGTGGGTTGCCAACGAGTACAAGAGCGCCTCGGCTCCGGTGAACATCGTCCAGCTCGAAGGCACCACGGGTTCCGCCCCGGCCATCGACCGGGCCAAGGGCTTCGCCGACGCCATCGCTTCGAACACCAACCTCAAGGTTGTGGCCAGCCAGACCGGTGACTTCACTCGCGCCGGCGGCAAGCAGGTCATGGAGGCCTTCCTGAAGTCGCAGCCGAAGATCGATCTGGTCTTCGCGCAGAACGACGACATGGGTCTGGGTGCCATCGAGGCCATCGAGGCAGCCGGAAAGGTTCCGGGCAAGGACATCAAGATCGTCACCGTTGACGCGGTCAAGGACGGCATGCAGGCTCTGGCTGACGGCAAGATCAACTTCATCGTCGAGTGCTCCCCGCTCCTCGGCAAGCAGCTGATCGACATCGTCAAGAAGCTGAACGCCGGCCAGCCGGTCGAGAAGCGGATCGTCACCGAAGAGACCACCTTCACCCAGGACCAGGCCAAGACGGCTCTGCCCACCCGCAAGTACTGAGCGATAGCCCAGTAGTTTCACCCGCCCCGGGGTGGGTGTGTGGTAACCCCACGCACCCACCCCGGGTGCACCCCATCAATGGTTCTGCCGACGAGATGAGCAACGATGCCTGACAGCGCGAACCCGCTAGCCCCAACCGAAGCGGTGACGACAGCGCCCGTGGTCGAGATGACCGACATTTCGATCACCTTCCCCGGAGTCAAGGCCCTGGACGGGGTCGACTTCCGGATGTTCCCCGGCGAAGTCCACTCGCTGATGGGTGAGAACGGGGCCGGAAAGTCCACCCTGATCAAGGCCCTGACCGGCGTCTACAGCATCGACTCCGGCGAGATTCGGCTCGGCGGCGAGTCGGTCGTCTTCATCAACCCGGCCCAGGCTCAGGCCGCCGGGATCAGCACGGTGTACCAGGAGGTGAACCTGCTGGGGAACCTGACGGTCGCCGAGAACGTCATGCTCGGCCGCGAGCCGCGCCGACTCGGTGGCATCGACTGGCGAGCCATGCGGCGTCGCGCGAAGGACGTCCTGGAAGGCCTGCACCTCCATATCGACCCGAACTCCCTACTCAACTCACATTCCCTCGCCGTCCAGCAACTGGTCGCCATCGCCCGAGCCATCGACATTCAGGCGAAAGTGCTGATCCTGGACGAGCCCACCTCGAGCCTGGACACCGAAGAAGTCGCCGAGCTGTTCCGGGTGATACGCTCCTTGAAGGAGCGCGGTGTGGCGATCCTGTTCGTCAGCCACTTCCTGGATCAGGTCTACGAGATCAGCGACCGGCTCACCGTGCTGCGCAATGGCCAACTGGTCGGTGAGTACCTGACTCCCGAACTGCTGCGGATCGACCTGGTCCAGGCGATGATCGGCAAGGAACTGACCGCCCTGGAGGATCTGGGCAGCCGCGTCCATTCCACCGAGAAGGACGACGAGCCCGACGCGAAGGCGGTCACCTTCCTGTCCGCCAAGGGCGTGACCCGCAAGGGCTCGATCGCCCCCATCGACATCCAGATCGATGCCGGCGAGGTGGTCGGCCTGGCCGGCCTGCTCGGGTCCGGACGCACCGAGCTGGCCCGACTGATCGGCGGCGTCGACCGCGTCGACGGCGGCCAGCTCAAGGTGAACGGCAAGGTGCTGAAGCTGCGCACCCCGCGGCAGGCCATCAAGCATCAGATCGCCTACTCCTCGGAGAACCGCCGCGCCGAAGGCATCGTCGACGACCTCTCGGTCCGCGACAACATCATCTTGGCCCTGCAGGCCGACCGGGGCTGGTTCCGTCCGATCCCCCGCAAGCGGCAGGACGAGCTGGCCGCCAGCTACATCGAGGCATTGAACATCAAGACCCCGAATGCGGACGCCCTGGTCCGCAACCTCTCCGGCGGAAACCAGCAGAAGGTACTGCTGGCCCGGTGGCTGGCCATCGCCCCCCGGCTGCTGATCCTGGACGAGCCCACCCGCGGCATCGACGTCGGGGCCAAGGCCGAGATCCAGAAGCTGGTCTACTCGCTGGCCGAGAACGGCCTGAGTGTGTTGTTCATCTCGGCCGAGCTCGAAGAAGTGCTCCGGCTGAGCAACCGGATCGTGGTGCTCCGCGACCGGCGCAAGGTGGCCGACCTGGTCAACGACGGGCTGAGCGTGGACGACCTGCTGGCCGTCATCGCCGAAGGCGCGGCCGAAACCGAGATCAAGACTGGAGCAGCATCGTGAAGGACGTCTTCTTCAAAGTCATCGGCCACCGGCTGTTCTGGCCGCTGGTGATGCTGGTAGCACTGGTCGCGGTGAATGTGATCCGGGTGCCCGGCTTCCTCTCGATCACCATCAACGCCGACGGCAACCTGTTCGGCTCGCTGATCGACATCCTGCGCAACGGGGCTCCCACGCTGATCATCGCGGTCGGCATGACCCTGGTGATCGCCACCCGCGGCATCGACTTGTCGGTGGGCAGCCTGTGCGCCATCTCCGGCGCCATGGCCTGCTCGATCATCCTGACCTCCTCCGACCCGCACAGTGTGGGCACGGTCACCGTGGCCGTCCTGGTCGCCCTGGCCCTGGCCCTGGTGCTCGGCCTGTGGAACGGCATGCTGGTCTCGGTGCTCGGCATCCAGCCCATCATCGCCACGCTGATCCTGATGACCGCCGGCCGCGGCATCGCCATGCTGATCACCGAGGGCCAGATCCTGACTGTCCAGAGCACCCCGTTCAAGTTCCTGGGCTCGGGCTTCATCTACGGCGTCCCGGTGGCCACCGTGGTGGCGGCCGTGGTGCTGGCCTTGGTGGCTCTGCTGACCAGGCGGACGGCACTGGGCATGCTGATCGAGTCGGTCGGCATCAACCCCGAAGCCAGCCGGCAGGCCGGCGTCCGGGCGCGCGGGCTGCTGTTCCTGGTCTACGGGCTGTGCGCCCTGCTGGCTGCCGTGGCCGGCATCATCCTCACCTCGAACCAGACCGCGGCGGACGCCAACAACACCGGCCTGTTCATCGAGCTGGACGCCATCTTGGCCGTGGTCATCGGCGGCACCTCGCTCAACGGCGGACGCTACTCGCTGACCGGCACCCTGGTCGGTGCCCTGGTGATCCAGACCCTGATCACCACCGTGTACACCGTGGGCATCCCGCCGATCGCCACCATGGTGTTCAAGGCGGCTGTGGTGGTCGTGGTCACCCTGCTCCAGTCGCCGACCACGAATGCGGCGCTGGAACGCTGGCGATCCAGACCCAAGTCTGTGAAGCCCGCATCCCGTCCGAGCGAGCCGGCGGTGGTCCGATGACAACTCTCGAAGCCCCCAAGAGCGGCGTCGCCCGCCTGCTGGAGCGCGCCCGCGATGCCTTCACCAGCCCGAAGTCCGGGCCGGTGCTGGTCACCGCCGTGCTGTTCATCGTGATGTTCGTGGCCGGTGGCGTCCGCTACAACGGATTCTTCTCGGCCACCACGATCCTGAACCTGCTGGTCAGCTACTCCTACCTGCTGGTGCTGGCCATCGGGATGAGCTTCGTGATCATCTCCGGCGGCATCGACTTGTCGGTCGGCGCCGTGCTGGCGCTATCCACGATCATCGCCGCCAAGGGGCTGCAGATCGGGATGCCCCCGGCCGTGGTGATCGTGCTGATCCTGGTCTGCACCTCCGTGCTCGGCCTGCTGGTCGGGCTCATGATCAACGTGTTCCAGATCCAGCCGTTCATCGCGACTCTGGCCGCTATGTTCCTGGCTCGCGGCTTGTGCTACATCATCGCCAAGGAGTCGATCGCCATCACCGATCCGTTCTTCACCTCGATGGCTCAGCCGATCATCCTCGGCCCGCGGCTGTCGATCACGGCCAGCGTGATCATCGCGCTGGTAGTGCTGGTGATCGCGGTCTGGGTGTTGCAGTACACCCGGTTCGGACGCACCACCTACGCCATCGGCGGCGGCGAGCAGTCCGGCACCCTGATGGGCCTGCCGATCGCCCGAACCAAGGTGTTGGTCTACGTGATCAGCGGCTTCTGCTCGGGCCTGGCCGGCTTGCTCTACTCCTTCTACACGCTGTCCGGCTATGCGCTGACCGGTGTGGGCGGGGAGCTGGATGCGATCTCCGCAGTCGTCATCGGTGGCACCCTGCTGACCGGCGGCTACGGCTTCGTCCTCGGCTCAGCACTGGGTGTGCTGGTACTCGGCCTGATTCAGACGATGATCACCTTCGAAGGCACGCTGAGCTCTTGGTGGACCAAGATCTTCATCGGCGCGCTGCTGCTGGTGTTCATTGTGCTGCAGAAGGTACTCACCTCTAGACGGGCTTGAGTGGTCCGGTGTCGGTAGCATCTGGCCCCGGGAGGACCGTTGGAGTCCGCAAACCCGGGACAGCAGGTACGGCGGTGACGACCGAGGAAGAACGCACCAAGGCGGCGACGATCTTTGACGTGGCCCGCCTGGCTGGAGTGTCCCACCAGACGGTCTCGCGCGTGCTCAACGAGCTACCGAACGTCCGTCCGGCCACCAGGGAGCGGGTCCAGCGCGCGATCCAACAGCTGCGCTACATCCCGTCCCCCGCGGCCCGGGCTCTGGTCACCCGTCGTTCCCGGACGATCGGGCTGATCACCACCGGACTGCCCGAGTACGGCCCGTCCACCACGGCGGTCTACTTCAATGAGGCCGCCCGGGACGAGCGCTACGCGGTGATCATGGCCAGCCTGCTGCAGTCCGACGCCACTGCCCTGCGGCAGGCCGCCGAAACCCTGGTCCGGCAGAACGTCGAAGCCATCGTGCTGATCACCTCGAATGGGGCCGCGCTGGGCCTGCTGCAGAGCATGGACCTGGGCGTCCCCTTCCTGGGCGTGGTCTCCCAGGGCAACGACCTGCACCGGGTCTCGCTGGATCAGTACGCCGGCGCCAAGCGGGCCGTGCGGCACCTGATCGAACTCGGCCACACCAAGATCCGGCACGTGTCCGGCCCCATCGAGTCGATGGACGCCCTGGAACGGGCCCGCGGCTGGCGCGATCTGCTGGCCGAGAACGATCTGGTCGCCCACGATCCGATCGTCGGTGACTGGTCGGCGGCCAGCGGGTACGCGGCCGGACGACGGCTGCTCGAGGACGACTTCACCGCGGTCTTCTGCGGCAACGACCAGATGGCACTCGGCCTGATCCACGCCCTCACCGAAGCCGGCCGGGACGTGCCGGGCGCGGTCAGCGTGATCGGCTTCGACAACATCCCCGAGGCTGCCCACTTCTCACCGCCGCTGACCACCATGCATCAGGACTTCGCCCAACTCGGCCGCGACGCCATGGAAGTGATGCTGGCAGTGCTGACCGACGAGGCGGCTCCCAACCCGCTGCTGCGGGTGCCCCAGCTGGTGTTGCGGGCCAGCACGGCGCCACCACCGGCCTGACGGGAGGACCCGGCGGACGAGCGTTCGGGGCTGGAGATGGCTGGTGGGCCGGAAGCGAAGCCGACCGACCCACCAGCGAGGACCAGGCATCGGAAGGATCGGCGAACCCTGTTCCGAGCGATCTCAGATCCAGTTTGCCGCAGCGTTCAAGCGCCCACCCTGGCAGTCTCGATGGCCTGGTGATGAAGCTGCACCCGGGCCGGGTCGGCCGCTCCCGGCCGGAACTGCTCGATGGCCGCCGAGGAGGTGGCCATTCCCCAGCCGACCGCCTCGGCGAACCGGACGCCCTGCTCGAGCCGGGCCACCAGCCCACCCAGGAAGGCATCGCCGGCCCCGATCGGGTTGCGGACCTCGACGACCAGCCCGGTCAGCGTGCCGGAGCCGTCCGGGCCGGACCAGGCCAGCCCCGCCGATCCGGCCGTGACCACCACCCAGCGCACCCCGAGGGCTCGCAGGCCGTCCGCGGCGGCAGCTGCACGGTCCAGGGCATCGGCGTCGACGCTGGTCGGCTCGGGCGCGATCTGCCCGCTGAGGATCGACTCGGCCTCGGCCAGGTTCGGACTGATCAGCTCCGGCTTCACCAGCCCGGCCAGGGCCGCCGACAGCCAGCCCGGGCCGGTGTCCAGAGCCAGTCGGCCGCCGACTTCGGCCACTCGCGCAGCAAGGGACGTCACCGCGCTCAGCCCCACCCCGGGCGGGAAGCTGCCGCTGCAGACCACCCACTCCTCGGGCTCCAGCCGGGTCAACGACTCGGTCAGGAAGTCGGTCCAGGCGTCCGCGCTCACCTCGGCTCCGGTGCCGTTCAGCACGCTCACCCGTCCGGAGTCCTCCAGGAGAATGATCGACTCGCGCACCGTCCCCGGAACCAGGGTGGCGCCGATCCGCAGCCCCTCCTCGACAGCAGTGGCCAGGTACCAGCCGCTGCCCTGCTCGGGCAGCAGCACCCGGACGTCCGCCTGGACGCCGTTGGCCCGCGCACCGCGCGCGGCCGAGACCGACTTGCCGGCCGGATGGGCCTGGTTCTGCCGAACCCGATCGACTCGGCCGGGCACCAGCTCGTCCAGCAGCACCAGTCGGTCGATGGTGGGGTTGGGACAGATCGCTCGCATCGCGCCTCCTCGGCTCAGCCCAGGCTCGTGCGGGCCTGGGTCAGCAGGGCGATCCACTCTCGCACCGGCCCCAGGTCGGGCACCTTGGCCAGCTCCCGGCCGGACGTGGCCAGCCCACCCAGGGTGGCGATACCGGCCTCGCTGCGGTCCAGATGGTCGCTGACCCAGTCGACGAACTCCGCCGACGAGTGCGCCCCGCCCTCGGCCACCCGGACCAGCCACTCCCGGATCAGCGACTGCGGCAGCTCCAGCAGCCCGGTCACCCCGTCCAGCTGGTAGGCCAGCTCGGCGGCCAGCGTGAAGCAGCGTGTGGCCTGCGGTGCCAGCTCGTCCAGATCATCGGCCAGGGCCTGACCCAGGTCGGCCAGCGCCGCGCCGACCGCGCCGGCCTGCGGCACCTCGTCGATCACTTCCAGCACGTACTGTCCGGCGGCCATGTTGTGCAGCACGGTGAGGGCCAACTCGGCCCGGGCCAGCGCGCAACTGTGGCGCAGGTCATTGAACTGATCGAGCAGGTCGGCCAGCACTGCGGCGACCTCGCGTGAGGTCTCGGCCCAGGTGCGCAGGTACACCGCGGCCGGCTCCAGCCGTCCGCTGGCATTGTCGAACCGGACGCCCTCAGCCGCCGCCTGGCTCTGCTCGAGGATCTCCAGCAGCCGCGGGCTGTAGTCGGCCAGGTTGATGGCGGCATCCTGCAGCCGGTCGTAGCGATCCAGCCAGTCGACCAGGACCCGTTCCAACCCCCGGGTCGCGGCCAGCAGCTCGGCCGGCTGCCCGTCGGCAAGCGGACGGGCCCCGATTCGGATCCCCCGATCGAGCCGGGCCTGCACCTCGGCCAGCAGCACCGAACGTCCGAACTGCTCAGGGCTCGGGTAGCCGGACGCGGCCAGCCCCGACTCCAGTTGCTCCAAGCCCAGCCGGGCGGCATCCTCCGCGCTCCAGCCGCGGGTGCGGCATTGCTCCTCGAAGACACCGACCCGCGAGTTCAGGTTGTGGGCCAGCCGCCACCAGTTCTTGGCCAGCGGACGACCGCGCACCGACAGGAACCGCTCGCCGAGCGGCACCACCGTCGAGAAGACGTCATACGGGCGGCCGTCCGAACCGAGGTCCCGGAAGTACAGGAAGGCCGGCCGAGCCTCCTTCAGCGAACGCCACATGCTGGCGAAGGTCGCGCCGGGCATCTGCGGGTGCCGGACCAGGTTGTGCGAGGCCCCGACCAGCTGCTCGCGTCGATAGCCGGACAGCCGCAGAAACACCGAGTTCACTTGGTCGATCACCCCGGCGGCATCTGTCGTGGAGAACAGCAACTCCCCCGCGCCGAGCACGCGCCGCTCCCGCGGCGGCGCCACCAGTGGAGTTGCCATGTGCGCATTCTTCCATCGCCGGACGGCTGTGTTGAGCGATACCACCGGCAACCTCTGCGAAGGCTCCGATGGGCGGGCGTCCGCGCTGGCCGGGCCGCGGGAAAGCCCCCAGTCGGGCCGAGTCGACCTCGACGTCAGGGCCGTCGTGGGCAGACCGTGTACCGGCCGATGGTCTTGGCGCTGTCGCAGTCCCAGTAGGTGTCGATGGTCGTGACCACGTCCTCGGGAGCGGACTTGAGGCGCAGCCAGCTCCGGTCCCAGATCAGCCAACGCAGGTTCGGGTTGGCCAGGCAGTTGAGGTTCTCCTCGCGGTCGGCCGGTGGCACCTTCTTGTCCGCATGCACGCGCTGCAGGAGCAGCGGTGAGGGGTAGCGGCATTGGGTGGGGTTTCCGAGGGTGTAGGTGTCGGAACCGAAGGTGAGGTAGGCGACCGATGTGTCGTCGCCGATCAGGGCGTGCACCTTCGCGGCGGCGGCGAGGTCGGACCGAAGAACCGCGGTGGCCCCGACCGAGGTTCGTCCGGCGGTGCTGAGGGTGAGCGACTCGGCCGAAGCCGGGGCTTGGGTGGCCAGCAGGGCCAGGGTGACGAGCAGACCGGACCACCAGTACGTCCGGGCCCGCGAGAGCCGCACCGCCGAACGCCTCAGGGCCCACCACTGCCACCCGGTCAGGATCACGACCCAGGCTGCGGTGATCAGGTAGAGCCGCAGCGGGTGAGCCAGACGCCATTCGACAGGGGTGAGGAACAGAACGAAGGTCCAGGCCATGAGGACGAGGAGTGGCCACCGGAGCGCGCCGCGGGAGCGCACGATCGTGGCCACGGCCAGCAGGGTGGCCAGAGTGACGAAGCCGAGCGAGTGATAGACGAAGTACTGCCCCTGGACCAGGAAGGCGAACGCGGTCAGGACGAGACCGACGAGCGCCGTCCAGACTTCAGTGCGGCGGGCCCGAATGAAGAAGGCCGGCAGCAGCGCCACGGTCGGCCAGCGGGCGGCCAGGTTGAACAGGTAGTCCCGGGCCTCGATGGCGTGGGCCATGGTCCACGGGTCGGGCTGCAGGGCCTTGATGTCCAGCAGCCAACTGATCTCCCACGGCGCCAGCCACCAGATCAGGCCGACTGCCGCCAGGCCGCTCACCAGTGCCACTGCTGCTGCGAGCCACCCCCGCCGCCGGTCGAGGACCCAGAGCACGACCAGCCCGGCCACGGCGACCGGGAGCGTGCTGATCTTCACCAGTGCGGCCAGCGCCAGCAACACCCCGCTCACCGGAGCACCCACCGCAGGTCGCCACAAGAGACCGGCGCCCACCGCTGCGACGGTCAGCGCAGCGGCCATCCAGTCGGGCTCTCCGGTGGCCGGAGCGCTGAAGGCCAGTGCTGCGAAGGCGGCCATGCCATAGGGCCACGCCGCAGTACCCCAGCGCCGGGCCAGGCCTCGCCACAACAGCACTGCTGCTCCTGCGGCCGCCAGCATCGCGATGAGCCGGAACCCGGACTCGAACACGACAATGCCCTCCCACGATGTGGTGGGGCCGGCGAGCCGGCTGACCTGTTCGGGGAGCCATGCCTGGGCCGCGCTGAGCAGCCGGAAGAGGATGGGACGATGGGAGAAGGTCTCGGCCACCGAGTAGCCGGAGACCCGTCCGACACCGACCTGGTAGCGGATGTTGCCGTTGAGCATGAACCCGAGCAGAGCGACGGCCGCCAACGCAGAACCGGCGACCACCCACCAACGACGCAACATCAGTTCCCCGTCCTCCACACTTCTGATGAGGTCGGACGCGGAGCAGGCAGATCGCAGCCCCCTGGACCAGGCGTCGTGGCCGGCGTGCATCGCCCACACCCCGCAGTGAAGCCTGATCGCGTCCCGGCCGCGGATCCGAAGGACGCCGCTATCGCCCGACATGAGCGTTCAGCACCAGGTGGGATCCTGGCCGCGGAGGCCCATGCCGGAATCGTAGTGGGGCCCGTGGTCGCACACGCACACATTGGCCGATGCCACCTCGCTGCCGTCGGGATCCGGGATCCGGGAGTGGCCACTCCTAGTCGCCGGGCGGAACCACGGCACAGCCGGACGGCTCCAGTCCGACCCTCAGCTCGACTCCGGCGGCGACGTCGTCGCTGACCCGAACCTGCCCGCTCTGGCCGCCGGGCAGCCGCACGGTGGCCTCACTCGGGCCCCGGCGATGACGCACCTCCAGCACCGGCAGGGCCACGCCGTCCGCGCGCTCCACCAGGCCGGACGGGCCGACGGCGACCTGGCCGGACGGCGGTCCACCGGGCCAGCCGAGGGCGAGCGCCTCGGCCGGGCTGAGCAGCGGATCGTAGCCAAGGAAACTGGCCACCGTGGCGTCGGCCGGGTGATGCCAGAGGTGTCGTGGTGGATCGATTTGGCGCAGCCGTCCGTCGACCAGCACACCGACCCGGTCGGCGATGGCGAAGGCCTCGTCCTGGTCGTGAGTCACGTACAGCGCTGAGGTTCCGGTAGCGCGCAGACTGGAGCCGAGCACCTCGACCAGCCGCTCGCGTAGCCCCCGATCGAGCGCCGACAGCGGCTCATCGAGCAGCAGCAGCCGCGGCTTGGCGGCCAGCGAGCGGGCCAGCGCCACCCGTTGTGCCTGCCCACCGGACAGCTCGGTGACCGGACGGCGCTGGTAGCCGGCCAGCCCGACCAACTCCAGCAGCTCGGCCACCCGAGCGTCCCGGTCGGTACGAGACATCCCGGTCAAGGCGTAGCCGACATTGCCGGCCACAGTGCGGTGCGGGAACAGCTGCCCGTCCTGGAACATCATCACGAAACCGCGCCGGTGCACCGGGGTCGACGTGAGTTCGACGCCGTCCCAGTGCACGCTGCCGGTGGCCAACGGCTCCAGCCCGGCAACTCCGCGTAGCAGCGACGACTTACCCGAGCCGGAGGCGCCGAGCAGCGCGACGATCTCGCCGGGGGCGACCTCCACAGACACCTCGGCCACCGCAACCACCGACCCGTAGCGGACGCCCGCCCCTCGCACCTGCAGGCCACTCACCATGGCTGCCCCCTTCTGGGTCCGATCCATTCCGCCACACCCATCACCACACCGGTGAGCAGGGCCAACACCACCGAGGCGGCCAGCGCCGTCCCCAGGTTCTCCGCACCCGGCCGTCCGATCAGCCGGAAGATCATCACCGGCAGCGTCGGACGATCCGGACGGGCCAGGAAGCTGGTCGCCCCAAACTCGCCGAGGCTGGTTGCGAAAGCGAAGCCGATGGCCAGCCCGAAGCCGCGCCAAGCCAACGGAGCGTCGATCGTGGCCACGACCCGAGCCGGGCTCGCTCCCAGGGTCGCCGCGGCCTGCTGCAACCGCGGGTCGATCGCGCGCAGGGTCGGCAGCAGGCTGCGCACCACCAGCGGCAGTGCCACCACGGCCTGGGCCAGCGGCACCAGCAGCCAGGAGCCGAGCAGATTCAGCGGCGGCGCGGTCAAGGTGATCAGGAAGCCGAAGCCGACGGTCACCGCTGAGACCCCCAGCGGCAGCATGAAGGCGGCGTCGGCCGTAGCCAGCGCCGTCCGTCCGGCCGCAGAGGCGGGCCGCCGGGAGAGCAGGAAGCTGACGATCGCGCCCAGACTCAGCGAGATGGCCGAGGCCACGGCCGCAGTGGCCAGCGAGTTGCCCAGGGCCGGCCACACCCCGGTGCTGAACCCCGCCTCGGCCTCGGTGGCCAGGGCCAGATAGTTGCCGAACCCGTAACCCGAGCTGGTCTGCAGGGATCGGATCACCAGGGTCACCAGCGGAGTGACCAGCAGCCCGAGCACCACGATCCCGGTGACCAGCGCAGCCGGCAGGTCGGCCGGCCCGAAGTCGTGATCGACCGGCGGACCGGACAGCTTCAGCGCGCGCTCCTGGCGAGCCCGGGTGTGGTTGGCGACCAGCAGCGAGGCCACCACGATCACCAGTTGCACGATCGACAGGGCCGCGGCCGCCCGCAGATCGAGCAGCTGCGTGGTCTGGTACCAGATCTCGGTCTCGACGGTGCCCCAGCCGTTGCCGCCCAGCACCAGCACCACGCCGAAGGCGGACGCGCAGAACAGGAACACCAGCGCCGCGGCCGAGGCCACCGCCGGCGCCAGAGCCGGCCAGGTCACCGTCCACCACACCCGCCAGCGGCTGGCGCCCAAGCTGCGGGCCGCCTCCCCGGTGCGCGGGTCGAGGTGGGCCCACAGGGCCCCGACCGTCCGGACCACCACCGAGTAGTTGAAGAAGACCAGCGCGGCCACGATCGCGGTGAGCGACTCCTCCAGGCCCAGGCCGCCCAGCGGACCCTGCTCGGCCAGCAGGCTGCGGAAGGCCACCCCGACCACCACGGTGGGCAGCACGAAGGGCACCGCGACCACCGCCCGCAACAGGCGACGTCCGGGGAACCGGACTCGATAGAGCAGGTAGGCGGCCGGCACTCCGAGCAGCACCGAGATCGCGGTGCCGAGGACGGCCTGGACCAGGGTCTGTCCGATGATCCGCCAGGTGCGCGGGGCGGCCAGCACCTCGCTCACTCCGGCGAGGCTGAACCCGTTCTCGTCAGTGAAGCCCCTGGCCACCAGCGACGCCACCGGCCAGACGAAGAAGATGGCGAGGAAGGCCAGCGGCACCAGCGCCAGTGCCGCCCAGCCCAGAACCCGCCCGGTCGGGCGGCTCACCCGATGACTGCCGCCGTCCATGCCTTGATCCAGCCGTCCCGCCCGGCGCTGATCTGCGCGGCCGACAGGGTGTAGGGGTGCTCGGGCAGGACCGCATGAGCGACCCACTCCTTGGGCAGCTTCACCGAGGAGTCGACCGGGTAGACGTACATCTGGTCGGGGATCTCGGCCTGCACCTTGGCGCTGAGCAGGAAGTCGATGAACTTGCCGGCGCCCACCTGGTTGGCCGAACCGGCGACCACCCCGGCGTACTCGATCTGACGGAAGCAGGTCTGGTTGAGTGACTGGGTGGCCGGTTCGAAAGCCGGGGACGAGGCATAGGAGACCACGAGCGGACGCTTGCCCTTGCCCGACGACCCGGAGAACTCGACGCTGTAGGCCTCGGTCCAGCCCTTCACCACCTTCATCCCGTTGTCGCGCAGCGCCTTCCAGTAGCCCAGATAGCCGTCCTCGCCCTTGGCCGCGATGGTGGCCAGCAGGAAGCCCAGGCCCGGCGACGAGGTGGCCGGGTTGGCCACCACCAGCAGATCCCGGTACTCCGGCTTGAGCAGATCGTCCAGGCTGACCGGGACGGCCAGCCCCTTGCCGGTGAACCAGGCGGTGTCGGCGTTCAGACAGACGTCGCCGTAGTCGATCGGGGTGAGCCGGGACGAGTCGTCGGCAGCGAACTTCGCGGCATCGGCCGGCAGCGCGGACGAGGTGTAGGGGCTGAGCACGCCTTCGGCGAAGGCCCGGCCGGCGAAGGTGTTGTCGATGCCGAAGACCACGTCGGCGATCGGGGCGGCCTTGGTCAGAACCAGTTGGTTGACCACGGTGCCGGCATCGCCGGGAGCGTTGAAGACGACGTCGTACCCGGTCTCGGCCTTGAACGCAGCGATCGACTCCTTGGACAGTGCGAACGAGTCGTGGGTGATCACCCGCAGCTGCTTGCTCTCTGTCGGCGCGGACGAACTGGCCGACGCGCTCGGGCTCGGTGTCGCCGATGGGGCGGCACAACCCCCCAGCAGCAATGCCCCGGCCAAGGCCAGGGCCCATGACTTCTTCGACATATCTCCTCCATAAGGCTCGGAGGGCTCGGGTGTCGTCCCGAGGAGATTCCCGACTCCCTACGCCGGTGCTAGCCGGATCAGGTTCGAGGGTCTGCGGCCGTCCGCACTCTCAGCGCCCCTGCGGCGCTCCCCTGTCTTCGCGACGACCATACCACCGAGCCAGACCGCGCTCCCGAGCCGGGGCGAGCGCCATTGATCGGCGACCGGCGACGCGAACATGCGGTTGCCCGCACGATTTCCCGGCATTCCCCCAAAGGGGTGACTATATTGAGGATCGGCGAAAGCCACATGGCAGGTCCTTTAGGGATAGGGGACTCCGGCCCCGCCCCATCCCGGGCGGGGCGTAGCCATTTCTACGCCCGAAAAACCCCGCCTAGAGCAGCCGTGCGCCGGCCACCGCGCGCACCTCGAACTGCACCGGCTCCGCGAAGCCGGCTCGCCCGAACGCCTCCGCGATCGCGGCCTGCGCATCCCTGGCCCGCTCCACCGGCATCAGCGCGATCGCCGAGCCACCGAAACCGCCACCGGTCATCCGAGCCCCCAGCGCACCGGCGGCCACTGCAGTCTCGACGGCGAGGTCCAGTTCGGGTACCGAAATCTCGAAGTCGTCGCGCATCGACACGTGCGACGCATCGAGCAGGGCGCCGATCTGGCCGGGCCCGGACGTCCGCAGCGTGGCCACGGTGTCGAGCACCCGCTGGTTCTCGGTGACCACGTGCTTGACCCGGCGATAGACCACGTCGTTGAGCATGCTCTTCGCCCGATCCAAGTCGTCCACCCCGACCTCGCGCAGCGACGTTGCCCCCAGCACTCGGGCACCCTCCTCGCACTGAGCGCGGCGAGTGGCATAGCCACCGGTGGCGTGCGCGTGACTGACCCGGGTGTCGATCACCAAGATCTCCAGGCCGGCAGCGTCCAGGCCGAGTGGAATGGCGGACGCCTGGAGACTGCGGCAGTCCAGGAACACTGCCGAGTCGGCCTCGCCCAGCAGCGATGCGGACTGATCCATGATTCCGGTCGGGGCACCGACCACCACGTTCTCCGCGCGCTGCCCGACCCGAGCCAGAGTGCGCCGATCCAGACCGAGGCCCCACATGGCGTCCAGGGCCAGCACGGTGGCGCTCTCGATCGCGGCGGACGAGGACAGTCCTGCGCCCACCGGCACGTCGGAGTGCAGGGCCAGGTCGAAGCCGGTCGCCGCATGGAGATCGGCACCGAACTCACCCAGCGCCCAGGCCACTCCGAGCGGATAGGCCGACCAGCCGCCGGCACCTTCCAGGTGGTCCAGGTCAGAGGTGATCACGCCGGGGGCGAAGTCTGTGGCCAACCGAATCTGACGGTCGGCCCGAGGTCGGAAGGCCGCCACCGCTGCGCGGTCGATGGCGAACGGCAGGACGAAGCCCAGGTTGTAGTCGGTATGTTCGCCGATCAGATTGGCTCGTCCCGGCCCGAGGGCAAATCCGGTGGGCTCGGCGCTAAAGGCTGCAGCGAAGACCTCAGCCGCAACATTGGTGCTGGTCACTCGGACATGTTAGCGCTATCTCGGCGGCTAATGCTAACCCACCATCCGCCCCAGTGGGACCCCAGCCCACCCGGTGATCCGAGGCTCTCACGGCGGTCAGCCTCGGCCCGGAGGCAGTATCACCAGGTGACCCTCTGCGAACGGCCGCTGCGGCCCGAACAGCACCCGCGCCTCCACCCTCGGTGCGAATCCGTCGGCCCGGCCGAGGCGAGCAACCCCCAGCCGGCCCGCAGCCGCCTGCAGACCTCGAACCCGGTTCAGACAAGCGGCGATGTCCAGCATGTGAGCACGGCGGCGGTCGGCGCAACGTCTGCTAAACCGGTCGAGAGGCGCCCAAGGCAGCGCGGCGAAAGCCCGATAATCACGCTTTGATAACGCGCAACCCGGCTCGGACTAGCCATTACGCCGCTTAGCGTGGCGTGGTACATTACCGTCCACCCGTTGAGCAGCTACCTTTTCGGGCATTGACGAAAGAGGGGAACCGGATGGCAGACACCACGGCTGTGGATGGTGCCGTCTCGATCACCGGTCGCACGCCGTGGCAGATCACCCGGGCAAGGCTGGCCAAGGACCGGGGCACGATGGTGGCGCTGGGCGCGGCAATCTTCTTCGTTGTGTTGGCCGTCGCCGCGCCCGCCCTCACTGCCATCGGGGTGATCAACCCCTATGACGGGAATTCGAAGCTGGTCGGTGGCCTCGGATCGCTGCCGATCGGGCCGGCCGGCGGGGTGTCCGCTCAGCACTGGATGGGCGTGGAGCCGGGCACCGGCCGCGACATCCTCTCCCGGGTCATCGCCGGACTGACCGTGTCGTTGGTGGTCGCCGTGTGCGCGGTCATCGTCTCGGTCGTTCTCGGCACCGTGATCGGCCTGGTCGCCGGTACCGCCGGTGGACGCGTCGACTGGTGGCTGTCCCGCCTTACTGACTTCGTGCTCAGCTTCCCGCAGACGCTGATGCTGATCGCGTTGTCGACCATCGTGATCGACATTCTCCAAGCTGCAATGGGTTCGGACCGGACACCGGCGTCCATGGTCTTCATGATCTTGGTGATGGGCTTCTTCGGGTGGCCGGTGTTCGCCCGTGTGATTCGTGGCCAGGTGCTGTCGCTCAAGGAGCGGGAGTTCATCGAGGCGGCCCGCTCGCTGGGCGCCAACCGGCGGCGGATCTACTTCAAGGAACTGCTGCCCCACCTGTGGGCGCCGATCCTGGTCTACACGACCCTGGTGATGCCGCAGAACATCGCCACTGAAGCCGCGCTGGGCTTCCTCGGGGTGGGCATTCAAGCCCCCACCCCGTCCTTCGGCTCGATCCTGAATGATTCCGTGCACTACGCGAACTCGGATCCGGCCTACTTCATCTTCCCGGGCATCACTTTGTTCTTGGTGGTGCTGTCCTTCAACCTGCTCGGTGATGGCCTGCGCGATGCGCTGGACCCCAAAGCCGATCGGCAGTGACCGGGAAGACCAGATCTCCGCAACAAACCAAGAAGGAGAACCAATGAAGCGCACGAAGATCGTCGCAGGTGTGGCGACCGTGCTGGCGCTTGGTCTCACTGCCACCGCTTGCGCGGGCGGCGGTTCGGCCACCCCGGCGCCCAGCGCGAGTGCAGGGGGGAGCAGCGCTCCGGCGGCAGCAGCTGGCGGCACGCTGTCCATCCTGTCCGGCACCGCGACCGAGCACTGGGATCCGCAGCGGGTCTACGTCGGCGTGAACATCGAGGCGGGCAACCGTCTGTTCACCCGTACCCTGACCACTTTCGCTCCGGTCAGCAAGGACGGCGAGCCGGCCAAACTGGCTGCCGACGCCGCGACCGACACCGGCACCGTCTCCGCGGACGGCAAGGAGTGGAAGTTCACCCTCAAGGATGGGATCAAGTGGGAGGACGGCAAGCCCGTCACCTGTGAGGACTACAAGTACGGCATCTCCCGTACCTTCGCTGTCGACGTGATCACCGGTGGCCCGAACTACGCCATCCAGTACCTCGACATCCCGAAGAACAAGGACGGCTCGTCCGCTTACGCCGGCCCGTACAAGAAGACCGGTCAGGACCTGTTCGACAAGGCCGTGATCTGTGATGGCAACAACATCACCTTCAAAATGGCCAACCCGGCGGGCGACTTCAACATGGCTCTGACCATGACCGCCTTCGGCGCCTTCCGCAAGGACAAGGACCAGGGCGACAAGTCCAACTACGCCATCTTCTCCGACGGCCCGTACAAGCTGGACGGCGAGTGGACGGCCAACAAGGGTGGCACCTTCGTTCGCAACGATCAGTGGGACCCGAAGACCGACACCATCCGCAAGGCGTACCCGGACAAGATCACCTGGGACGAGTCGCTCACCCAGGAGACCCTGTACGAGCGCCTGATCGCCAACCAGGGCGACGACCAGAACGCGATCACCTTCGATCAGGCTCCGGTCACCGCGCTGTCCAACGTGGAGAGTGGCGCAGCTGGCCGCTTCTCGATCGTGGCTTCGCCGTACACCCGCTACCTGGTGCCGAACTTCAAGTCCAAGGTCATGAGCAACGACAAGGCCCGTGAGGCCCTGGCTCTGGCCACGGACCGCAGCGCCTACGTCCTCGCCGCCGGCGGCGACCAGGTCGTGAAGGCCACCAACTCCCTGATCAACCCGGCTCTGCCCGCGTTCCCGAACACCCCGCTGCTGGCGGGCGACAAGGGTGACCCGGCCAAGGCCAAGGAGGCCCTGCAGGCTTCCGGTCTGACCCTCCCGGTCAAGATCAAGGTGACCTACCGCAAGAACGACACGCTCGACAAGGTGTTCGCGGGCCTGAAGACCGGCTGGGATGCAGCCGGCTTCGACACCGAACTGGTGGGCATCCCGGCCGACCAGTACTACGGCACCCTGCAGTCTCCGGACTCCGCAACGAAGTACGACGCCTACTGGGCCGGCTGGGGTGCTGACTTCCCGTCTGCATCGACGGTCATCCCGCAGCTCCTCGACTCCCGCAGCCAGATCTCTGCTGGCGGCCCGGGCCAGGACTACGGCTACTTCGATAACAAGGAGTTCAACGCTGGGATCGACAAGGCATACGCCGCCACCGGCGCGGATGCCGACAAGGCCTGGGGACAGCTCGACACCGAGGTTGTCACCAAGTACTTCGGCGTGATCCCGCTGATCAACGATCAGTTCGTGTTCGTCCACGGCAGCAATGTCGAGGGCGCGGTCGTGAACACCACGTTCACCGGCTACTACGATCTGGCCGACGTCAGCGTCAAGCACTGATTGATTAAGGGTTGGGGGTGCGCCCACGGGCGCACCCCCGGCTCCCTTAGGAGACTGCGTGTTCTATTACATCCTCAGGCGACTGGCCTCGGTCGTGGTGATGGTCTTTCTGATCACAGCCACTACGTTCGCTCTGTTCTTCGCCTCGCCGATCGACCCGGCTCGATATACCTGCGGTAAGAACTGCACCCCCACCATCCTCGAGGGCAACCGCAAGGCCCTCGGCTACGACCAGCCCGCCACCGTGCAGTACGGCAAGTTCCTCGCCGGCCTGGTTGTCGGTCGTGAGTTCCCCGACAACGAGCAGCTCAAGAAGGACCACCCCGAGCAGATCGTCAAGTGCCCGGCCCCGTGCCTTGGCTACTCCCCCTCGCAGCACCGCACCATCAACGAGATGGTCTCTGAAGCCTGGCCCATCTCCCTCTCGATCGCTATCGGTGCATTCACCTTGTGGATGCTGGTCGGCGTCGGAGGCGGCATCGTCGCCGCCCTGAACAAAGGCAGATGGCAGGACCGAAGTATCGTCGGCTCGGCGTTGATCGGGTTCTCGCTACCCACCTTCTTCGTCGGCCTTGTTCTCCTGACTTTCCCGGCCATCAAGTGGGGCTGGGTGCCGATTCCCAAGTACGTCAACTTCACCGACAACCCGGCGGCATGGGCGGCCAACCTGATCCTTCCCTGGATCACCCTGGCCTTCTTCTTCGCCGCCAGCTACGTCCGGCTCACCCGGGCGTACATGATCGAGACCCTCAGCGAGGACTACATCCGCACCGCTAACGCCAAGGGCGTGGCCAAGTGGGCAGTGATCTTCAAGCACGGCCTGCGCGCAGTGCTGACTCCGATCGTGACCGCGGCCGGACTCGACCTGGGCGGCTTGCTCGGCGGCGCGATCATCACTGAGAGCGTCTTCTCCCTGCACGGCCTCGGCTACCTGGCGGTGCACTCGGTGACCACGATGGATCTACCGACGATCGTGGCCATGGTGATGATCGTGTCCACCTTCATCGTGGTGGCGAACATGCTGGTCGACATCGCCTACGGCTTCATCGACCCGAGAGTGAAGCTGGCGAAATGAACAAGTTCCTGCGCGTCAACGACCTGAAGGTCTACTTCCCCACCGACGACGGCGTGGTCCGGGCCGTCGACGGCCTGACCTTCGACCTGGAGAAGGGCACCACTCTCGGTATCGTCGGCGAGTCCGGCTCGGGCAAGTCGGTCACCTCGCTGGCCATCATGGGGCTGCACCGCGGCACCCGGGCCAAGTTGAGCGGCGAGATCTGGCTGGACGACGTCGACCTGCTCAAGACCACCGACGAGGAGATCCGCGGCCTGCGCGGCTCGAAGATGGCGATGATCTTCCAGGATCCGCTGTCGGCGATGCATCCGTATTACACGATCGGCCAGCAGCTGACCGAGGCGATCCGGGTGCACCACAACGTGTCCAAGAAGGCGGCTCGGGTGACCGTGGTCGACATGCTGGCCCGGGTCGGCATCCCCAGCCCGGACAAGCGCTTCGACCAGTACCCGCACGAGTTCTCCGGCGGTATGCGGCAGCGCGCCATGATCGCCATGGCTCTGATCAACAACCCCGAGTTGCTGATCGCCGACGAGCCCACGACCGCCCTGGACGTCACCGTGCAGGCGCAGATCCTGGACCTGATGCGCGACCTGCAGAAGGAGTTCGGCTCGGCGATCATCATGATCACCCACGACCTGGGTGTGGTGGCCGAGATCGCCGACGACGTCCTGGTGATGTACGGCGGCAAGTGTGTCGAGTACGCCGAGGTGGACGACGCCTTCCACGCCCCCGACCACCCCTACACCTGGGGCCTGATGACGTCCATGCCGCGCCTGGACCGGACTCGGTTGGAGCGACTGGTGCCGGTGGCCGGCAACCCGCCGTCGCTGATCAACATTCCGCCGGGCTGTGCCTTCCACCCGCGCTGCACGTTCCGCGACTTCGCGTCCGCACCGTGCAACCAGGTGGTGCCGGAGCTCGTCCAGTCCTATCCGAAGCACGATTCGCGCTGCCACATTCCGGCGCCGAAGCGAGCTGAGCTGTTCGCCGAGCAGATCGCCCCGAGGCTGTAGGAGAGACCGTGAGCCTGCTGTCCGTGAGGGACCTGCGCAAGCACTTCCCGACTTATCAACAAAAGCTCGTCCGCGTCGAGGGCGCCCCGATCAAGGCCGTGGACGGCCTGTCGCTGAGCCTGGAGCCCGGCGAGACCCTCGGCCTGGTCGGCGAGTCCGGCTGCGGCAAGTCCACGGCCGGGCGCACCATCCTGCGTCTGCTGGAGCCGACTTCGGGCACCATCGAGTTCGAGGGCAAGGACGTCACCAGCGCCACCGGATCCGAACTGGCCCACCTGCGCCGTCAGATGCAGATGGTCTTCCAGGATCCCTACGGTTCGCTGAACCCGCGGCATCCGATCGGTGCGATCATCGCGGCCCCGTTCCTGATCCAGGGGATCAAGCCCGAGGGTGGCACCAAGCGCGCCGTCCAGGAGCTGATGGAGCGGGTCGGTCTGAACCCCGAGCACTACAACCGCTACCCGCACGAGTTCTCCGGCGGCCAGCGGCAGCGGATCGGGGTGGCCCGAGCGATCGCCCTGAAGCCCAAGCTGGTGGTCTGCGACGAGCCGGTCTCCGCGCTGGACGTGTCCATCCAGGCCCAGGTGATCAACCTGTTGGAGGACATTCAGCAGGAGCAGAACCTGGCCTATGTGTTCATCGCGCACGACCTGTCCGTGGTGCGGCACATCTCCGACCGGGTGATGGTGATGTACCTGGGCAAGGTGATGGAGGTCGCCGACCGGGACGGGCTCTACGAGCGTCCGATGCACCCATACACGCAGGCTCTGATGTCGGCGGTGCCGGTGCCCGAGCCGCGGCGTGACCGGGAGCGGATCCTGCTCACCGGCGACCTGCCCAGCCCGCAGAACCCGCCGTCGGGTTGCGTGTTCCGGACCCGCTGCCCGATCGCGACCGAGCGGTGCGCGGCCGAGGTTCCGATGCCGGTCGAGCTCGAGCCGGGCCACCTGGTGGCCTGCCACTACCCCCAGGTTCGCCAGGTCATCTAGTCGGCTGGGGCCAGCCCAGGTTCAGCAGCCGGATCAGCATCTGCAGAGCCGGCAGGCTCAGCCGTCCCTCGGCGTAGGTGATCAGTGCGCGCAGCGGCATCTGGCCGATCATGCGGTCCAAGGTCTCGGGGGTGCTGCCTTCGTCCTCGGGGCTAATCACCTGACCGGCCACTACTCGCAGCAGTCGGTACAGCGGACGGCCCAGTGGACGCAGTTGCAGCTCGGCCAGGGTCGAGTCCAGGTGCAGCGGCAGCAGCGGCCGTGGGGCCGGTAGCGGACGTCCGCACAGCGCGGTGAACTCGTTCCCGGTGGCCAATGCTGCAGCCGGGATCACCGCCGGAGTGACCCGATCCAGTGAGTCGACCCGGATGGTCGCACGCAGCCGGACGTCCCGGCTGGAGGCACCGACCCGCAGTTCGAACTCGCCGGCCTCGACCAGCCAGTCGGCGGCCGGAACGTCGTAGACCGCGAAGGCACGACGGCCCAGGCTCAGCCGCACCGGGACGCTCTCCCCCGGCTCCAGCCACACCTTGGAGAAGGCCTTGAGCTCCTGCTCGGGACGGGCCACGCAGGCCTCGACGTCATGGACGTACAGCTGGACCACCTCGGCTCCGGCCCGCTCCCCGGTGTTGGTCAGCGTGAACGCCACCTCCCACTCGGTGCCGACCCCACTGACCTCCAGATCGGAGTACGCGAAGCTGGTGTAGCCCAGCCCGTGGCCGAAGCAGAACCGCGGCGCGATGCCGAAGGAGTCGTGGAACCGATAGCCGACGTTCAGGCACTCGCGGTACTGCACCTGGGTCGGGTGGGAGCGGAAGTTGTCCTGGGCAGGCAGCTGAGCCACCGCCACCGGAAAGCTCTCGGCCAGCCGTCCGCCGGGTTCGACATCGCCGAGCAGGACGTCCACCAGCGCCGAGCCGGCGGCCTGACCGCCCAGGTAGCCGAACACGAGGGCGGCTGGCTGATCGGCCCAGTCCAGCTCGACCGGAGCGCCGGCGATCACCACCACCGCCGTGCGGGGGTTGGCGGCCAGCACCGTCCGGACGATCGCGTCCTGGCCCTGCGGCAGCCGCAGGTCGTCCCGGTCGAAGCCCTCGGACTCATAGGCGGCCGGCAGCCCGACCAGCAGAATCACCTGGTCGGCAGCCGCGGCGGACGCCGCGGCCCGAGCCAACTGGGCGGCGCTGGTCTGGCCGGTCTCGGGGTCGTAGCCGGGGACGTAGTCGAGCTCGGCGGCCTCGCCCAGGCGCTCGCGCAGCGCGTCCAGAACGGTGTCCAGCTGGGTAGGTTGCACCAGCGAGCTGCCGGCGCCCTGGTAGCGGGGGTGCTCGGCGAAGGCACCGATCAGCGCCACCCGTCCCGACGGAGCCAGCGGCAGCAGCCCGTCGTTGGTGAGCAGCACGGTGCCCGCGGCCGCGGCCCGGCGGGCCAGCTGGTGATGGGCGTCCTTGTCCAGGCGCTCGAACAGCTCACCAGCGCCGCGGCCGGCCGCCGCTCTGAGCAGCAGCTCGATCACCCGGACGCAGGCCCGGTCCAGCGCAGCCTCACTGAGTGCGCCGGAGTCCAGGGCGGCGGACACCCGGGCGTCCCAGGCGCCGTGGCTGCTGGGCATCTCCAGCTCCATTCCGGCGGCGACTCCGGCCGGACGGTCGGCGACCGCCAGCCAGTCGCTCATCACCAGGCCGTCGAAGCCCCACTCCTCGCGCAGAATGTCGGTGAGCAGCCGCCGGGACTCGCCGGTGTGCTCGCCGTTGACCTGGTTGTAGGACGACATCACCGTCCACGGACGGCCCTCGGTGACGGCGATCTCGAAGCCGGTCAGGTACAGCTCGCGCAGGGTCCGCTCGTCGATGATGGTGTCCAGTCGCATCCGGAAGTCTTCTTGGTTGTTGGCGGCGAAGTGCTTCACGCACGCGCCAACCCCCGCCGACTGGATGCCGCGCACCATGGCGGCGGCCGCCTTCCCGGACAGCAGCGGGTCCTCGGAGAAGTACTCGAAGTTGCGTCCGCCGGCCGGATGCCGCTTGATGTTCAGGCCCGGGCCGAGCAGGACGGCGACGTCGGCGATCCGGCACTCCCGGCCGAGTGCGACACCGACCTCTTCGAGCAGCGCGACGTCCCAGGTCGAGCCGAGCGCGGAGGCGGTCGGGAAGCAGGTGGCCGGTACCGAGTCGGACAGCCCGGCGTGATCGGCCTTGCCGAGCTGCTTGCGCAACCCGTGCGGACCGTCGGTGACCATGATCGGCGAGATGCCGTGCTCGGGCAGCCCCTTGGTGTGCCAGTAGTCGGCCCCGGACAGCAGCCCGATCTTGGTGGCCCGGCTCAGCTTCACCACTACCTGCTGCGCCTCGGCCCGGTGCTCACTGTGGTCCTGATCCGCCATCTCGGTGCGCCTCCGCCTCGTCTGAGCCGATTGTCCCAACTCGGCCATCATGGCATCCAGTGTCCGCCGCTACTGCGGCTTCGCCGATGCCGGCCCGCGTCTCGTCGCGTCTCGTCGCGTCCAACCATCGGCACCGAACCCTGTTCCCGCTACCGATCGCAACTCCTGCTACCGAGATTTCGGCAGCGAGGGTTCCGATCGGTAGCGCGAACCACTCGACAGGGAGCGAGGGCACGGCGACGAACTGACACAAGGTCCCTCGTCATCACCAAACCCACCAGTGCCACGGTTGCCATGGCAAGCACTCGTCGCCAGTTCTCATGACGGCGCTCAGCCGTCTGCTCCTCTCTGAACAGGCGGCGCTCGACCAGGCGCCGGGGTGGGCTACTCAACAGTTGGCTCAGCATGGCATCCAGATCCCAGCGGCTGTGTCGTTGGGCAGGGCACGGCCTCGGACAGCGTCTGGCAGGAGCGGCGGCCTACCGGATCCGGATCGGGATGGAGTTCGCGGCGAGTTGCCGACGAGCTTCATCGAGGATCACCGCTACCGCAACCGAGTTCGCCAAAGGATGGACGGCCGACTGCAGCTCACCGGCGATGACCAGCCGGGAGAACTCGCGCAGTTCACCGACCAGTAGCGGCCCACTGCGCGGCCGGCCCAGTTCCACGATCTCCCGCGGCGGGCGACCAGACAGGCTGGAGGCCGAGCCAGCGGTGTGCAGCCGCACGCTGTCCGGGCTGGCGCAGTCGTCGAAGGTCAGCACCGAGCGCTCCCCCGCGATCTGCGACTCAATGCCCATGGTGGCCACCTTCGAATGCAGGCAGGCCACCTCGAACCCGTCGTAGCCCAGCAGGATCGTTCCCTGGGCATCAGCGCCGTTGGGCAGCAGGACCCCGGTCGCTGTCACAGTGCGCGACTCACCGAAGAGATGGACGGCCAGCGAGACCGGGTAGAAGCCCAGGTCCATGGTGGAACCGCCACCCCGTCCCGGATCGAACGCGGCGTGAACCTGGCCGGCCTTGTACGCGTCAAAGCGGGAGGAGTACTGATCCATGATGAGAACCGCACGGCGCACCGGGCCAAGCTGTGCACAGGCGCGTCGGAGGACGGCGATGTTGGGTTCGAAAGCTGCCCGATAGGCCTCCATGAGCAACACCTTGCGGCTGGTGGCGACCTGGACGAGCTCGCGGGCCTCGGCCGCAGAGGTGGCCAGCGGCTTCTCGATCAGGACGTGCTTGCCTGCGGCCATCATGGCCAGCGCCAACTCGTAGTGGGTCGAGTTCGGCGTCCCGACATAGACCGCTTGGATGGTGGGGTCAGCGGCGATGGCCTCCAGGCTGGCGAAGGCTTCGAGCCGATGCTCGGCCGCGAACGCTGCCGCGTGCTCGGGGTTGGCCGAGAAGATGCCGGCCACCTCGACCTCGTCCACCTCTTCGGCGGCCGCGCTGAACAGTCGGGCCGCCAAGCCAGCCCCGACCATGGCGATCCGGATGCGATCCATGGGCACTGCCTCTCTGTGGGCCGGCCGCGCAGGCAGCGACCGGACGACCTAGTTGCCGCTGTTCGGCTCGGCCTGGAGATCTCCGACCAGCCGGGCGACATGAATCGCCACAAAGGCGATCTCGTCGCCAGTGATAGCTGCGCCCAGTCCCAGGCGGATCAGATAGGCGACCCGGTGCGCGCAGGCCATCTCCGCGGAGAAGTTGTCGGCGATGGACCGCAGGAGCTCATCGGGAGTATCGCCCAGTTGCGCGTGCCGCTCGATCCGGGCGAACACATAACGCAGATGGGTCACGAAACGGGACGCACTCATCGAGTCCCGGTCCACCCGGACATTGAACGACGAATCGATGACGTCGAAGATCTGGGTGACCAAGGTGAGCTGACGCGTCCACGGCAAGCCATCCGGAGCACTTCCGGCCTGCGCGTTGATGAAATGCATGGCGAAACTGATCGACTCGCCCTCGGGCAGTTCGACGCCCAGCCGGTTCCTCACCACACTGAGGGCGCCCCGCCCTACCGCGGCATAGGCCGGGTAGAGCTGGGCGATCTCCCACGCCAGCGGATACTCAATGGCAATCGAGTCGCGCAGCCGCTGAACCGCGAAGTTCAGGTGATCGGCAATGGCGATCACCGTCGCCTGACTCGGAGGAATGGACAACTCTGCGCTGGCGGCATCGCAGATCTCCAGCGCGGCGTCCAGGTAGGCGGGCGGGAGTTCGGCCAGGAAGGCGCTGAGCTGCTCCATCGGCTGGGCCGGGGTGGGACGGAAGATCCGCTCCACCTCCTGGTCCGGGAGCTCGGTGCCCTTCTTGTGGCGATACCCGATACCAGGACCCAGCGCCACCACTTCACGTCCGTCGACCGAAGCGATGACGGCGTTATTGCTGAGGATCCGCTCGATGTACATCGTTGTCCATTCCCCGAATCAGCCCGCGCCTAGTCGCCGGCCAGCGACGCGCCGCGGCTGGCGATCACGTCCCGGTACCAGCCGAAGGAGTCCTTGCGACTCCGACGCAGGGTGCCCTGACCGTAGTTGTCCTGGTCGACATGGATGAAGCCGTACCGCTTGGACATCTGGGAGGTGCCGCAAGAGATCAGGTCGATCGGACCCCAAGCGGTATACCCCATGACATCGACCCCGTCGCGGATCGCTTCGCCGATCTGGATCAGATGCTCGCGGAGGTAGTCGATCCGATACTGGTCGTGGATGATCCCGTCCGGGCCAGGGGCCTCCTCGGCCCCCAAGCCGTTCTCGACGACGAAGATCGGCACCTGATAACGATCCCACAGGCGGTTCAACGAAATCCGTAGACCGACCGGATCAACCGGCCACCCCCACTGAGTGAGTGTGAGGTGTGGGTTCTTCAGCGCTCCGACCAGCAGACCGGTCTCGTCCTGTGCACCCGGGCGGTCCTCGGTGAGGTGCGACATGTAGTAGCTGATCCCGATGTAGTCGACGGTGCCGTCGGCGAGGATCTGCTGGTCGGTCTCGGCGAACTCGATGTTCAGGCCGGCGTCGTGGAAGTACCGCAGGGCATAGCCCGGGTAGCGGCCACGCACGGCCACATCGGGATAGAAGAAGTTCGTCTGATCCTCGCGCATGGCCTGCAAGACGTCCGCGGGCTTGGGCGTGGCTGGATACACCTCGATCCGGTTGATCATGGCCCCGATCACGGCCCCGGCCGGGAGGATCTCCCGGGCCGCTTTGACCGCCAATGCACTGGCCAGGAACTGGTGATGGGTGGCCTGGTAGGCGACCTCCCGAACAGGGCGGTCGGTGCGGTCCATCAGGACGCCAGCGCCGGTGTAGACGCTGGTCAGGTTCATATTCAACTCATTGAACGTGAGCCAGTAGCGCACCTTGTCCCGATAGCGGGTCAGGACCGTCCGGGCGAACTTCTCGAACGGCGCAATGCACTCCCGCGACAGCCAACCGTTGAAGCGTCGGGTCAGTTCCAGCGGCATCTCGTAGTGCGACATGGTCACCACTGGCTGGATGCCGTGGGCCAGCAGTTCGTCGAAGACCCGGTCGTAGAACGCGAGGCCCTCTTCGTTCGGCTCATCCTCCAGCCCAGTGGGGTAGATCCTGGGCCAGGCGATGGACATCCGGAAGGTGGTGAACCCCATCTCTGCGAACAGGGCGATGTCCTCGCGGTAGCGGTGGTAGAAGTCGATCCCCCACCGCTTGGCGAAGATGCCCTCCAGTTCACCGGCGTCAGCGGCGTCCAGCTCGGCACCGGTGACCTCGAAGGTGAAGTTGTCGGCGCCGTTGACCACGTCGGGACGGTAGCGGGCCAGGTCGGACGTGGACAGCCCCTTCCCGCCCTCGTCGTAGGCACCTTCAATCTGGTTGGCGGCGGTTGCGCCACCCCAGAGGAAGGTCTCCGGGAACTCAAGCCGCGCCGTCATCGGACGACCTCCAGCAGGGTGTCGCCGGGGTGCACCTCGGCGGCGGCCACCGGGGTCACCCGGCTGAGCATTGCGGAGTTCGTCACGATGATCACCGTTGTGGGATCAAAGCCCGCGGCGACCACCGCGGCGAGATCCACAGTGCCGATCGGCTCGCCGGCGACTACTCGATCACCCGCGCTGACCGCCGGCTGGAAGACCTCACCTTGCAGCTTGACCGTGTCGATCCCGACATGGACCAGCACCTCCACACCGTCGTCGGTACGGATCCCGTACGCGTGCGGCAGACAGGCCATGACGACGCCGTCCACCGGGGCGTAGAGCTGACCGTCGGACGGGACCAGCGCCACTCCGGCACCCATCGAGCCACTCGCGAACACGTGATCGCCGACAGCCGACAGCGCACGGCTCGCCCCCGACAGCGGGGAGAGAACTGCAGTGGTCGCCACCGATGCCACCGGCTGGGCGGCGGGGGCCGGCGTCGGCAAGCCCGCGTCCGGCTCCTTCACGCCGAACAAGTAGGTCAGGACGAAAGCCAGCACCATGGCGCCGACGACTCCGGCCACGAAAACCGGGAAGCTCCCTTGGCCGAGGGCGGCCGGCATGCTGATCAGGGACGGGACCGCGAAGGCGTGCGAGGTCACTCCACTGGCGGCGATCACGGCACCACCCACCGCGGCGCTGGCCAGACCGATGAAGAAGGGCCGCCGCAGGGGCAGGTTCACGCCGTACACCGCCGGCTCGGAAATGCCGGCGAGCAGGCCACTCAGTGCGGCCGGCCCAGCCACCTGCTTGAGCTTGGCGTTGCGGGTCCGGAAGAAGACGGCCAGGACCGCGCCGGTCTGGGCGGTCACGCCGGCGAAGAAGGGCAGGATCGTGAACGACTGGCCTGAGGTGCCGAACTCGTTGATGATCACGGCGATCAGCGCCCAGTGCAGGCCGAACACCACAAGTGCCTGGGCCAGGCCGCCGATGATGGAGCCGGCGGCGATCGGGCTGACCGCGTAGACCCAGCTGACCGCAGCCGTGATGCCTTGGCTCAGGTAGGTGGTCGCCGGGCCGATCGTCAGCAGGCTGAGCGGGAACAGCACCAGCATGATCAAGGCCGGCGAGGCGAAGTTGACGATGATGCCGGGCAGGATCCGCTTGAGCAGCCTCTCTGCGTGGCTCTGCACCCACACGATCACGACGATCGGGATCACCGAGGAGGTGTAGGTCGCCATCACGACGGGAATGCCCAAGAAGGTGACCGGGGTCGGCGAACTGACCAGGGCGATGATCGACGGATAGAGCAGACCGCCGGCCAGGGTCAGCGAGACGAACTGGTTGGCACCGAAGCGCTTTGCAGCGGTGATGGCCAGGTACATCGGCAGGAAGTAGAACAAGGCGTCCGCGCCCGCATTGAGAATCTGGTACGTCGTGGTCGTCGAGTCCAGCCACCCGACGGTGGAGAAGACCATCAGGAACGCCTTGAGCAGACCGGTTCCGGCCAGAGCCCACAGGATCGGCTGGAAGATCGCCGAAATCACATTGATGAACCGATCGAACACGTTGCCCTGCGGTTCGGCCGGGGCCGGATCTTCGACCACCAACTGTGGGAGGCGCGCCTCCACCAGTTCGCGAACCTGCGGGACATCGTTGCCGACCACGACCTGCAACTGGCCTGCCGCGACCACGACGGAGATCACGCCGTCCAACTGCTCGAGCTCACCGCGACGAACCTTCGACTGGTCCTTCACGACGAACCTCAGCCGGGTGAAACATGACGTCAGTGCCGCCACATTGGACGGACCGCCTACTCGATCCAGGATCGCTTGCGCGAAGGACTCCCGGCTCATTACTCGCTCGTTGCTCACACTGCCTCCTTTGGCTGTGGAATGTCTGAGCGGGCGATTCGGGGCACAAAAAAACGAGCCCCAGACATCGCACGCTGCTGTGCTGATGCTTGAGCTCGGGTCTTGCCTTCGGAGTCACAACCCCTGGCTCTGGGACACCTTCGGTATCCGCGCGGCACACGCTAGCACCGCCCGAAGTCGCTGTGAAGAGGTGAGTTCTCGGCAGATTCCGATCAGGAGCCGAGGGCAGGGGGAGGATGCTCATCATCGACGAGCCGTGGAGCGGATGACGGGAATCGAACCCGCACTGTCAGCTTGGGAAGCTGATGTTCTGCCATTGAACTACATCCGCAAGCGCCGGTGCCCGGCGCGTGAGGCAGTCTAGCCGCTCGCGCGCGCGGCTCGCACACCGAGATGACAAGGATCGCCCGCCGCGTCGGAGGTGGAAACTATGCCGACTACGCAGGTTCTCTGACAGACTGGCACTCGGACATTCTCGCCGGCACACAGGCGACCCCAAAACGCAGAGGCGGTGAAGGTGACCAGGGAAGATCGGGCAATAACCCTCGTCGACCTGATGGCGCAGACGCTGGCGGTCATCGACCAGGGCGAGCAGCCTGAGGTTCTGATCTGTCGCGCACTGGCCAAAGCGAGCAATGCCGACGTGGCCGTGCTGATCGGTCTGGACCCGTCCCGGCGTCCACGCGTCCATGCCGCCGTGCCCGATGCGCGCAGTGCGGCCGCCCTTGCCGATGTCGCCGCCCGCAGTGGCGGGCGCAACCCGAACAGCCTGCTGCGCGGGGGCCAGCATCCGATTCTCGGCGAAGTCGTCCTGATCGGTCCCGAGTTCGACGAGAACACCATCCAACGCCGGGCCCGCGTGCTGGCGGTCAGCCGCCGCAACGGCTTCGCCCCGGACGCCCAGGCACTACTGGCCGAAGCGGTGGCTCCGGTCACCTTCATGATGCCGCGGGTCGCAGCGGCTTGTGTGTCCTCTCAGGCCGCCCGCGATGCCGCCGAGGCTGCCGCGGCGCTGAACCTGACTCCGCGTGAGGTCGAGGTGCTGCAGCTGCTCTCCGAAGGCCTGCTGGCCCGGACGATCGCGTCCCGGCTCGGCCTCTCCCCGCGCACCGTGCACAAGCACTTGAGCAACGTCTACACCAAGCTGGGGGTCCACGACCGGCTGGTGGCCGTCGGCATCGCCCGCGAGAACGGCCTGATCAGCCAGGTCTGAGCCGCCGGGGTCACTCCCCGGTTTGACCGTCGATGCTCTCCCGGATCAGGTCGGCATGCCCGTTGTGTCGGGCGTACTCCTCGATCATGTGCAGCAGGATCCAGCGCAGGCTGGGCACCTCCCCGTTGCTGCGCGGACGCTTGGCCAGCCGGTCCAGGCCGTCAGCGGCCAGCACCTCGTCCACCTGAGCCGACGACCGGGCCACGGTCGCGCGCCAGCGCTCGAAGAGCACCTCCGGCTCGGTCCGCGCTGCCGCATGCCACTCCCAGTCGGGATCGGCGTCCCAGTCCACGCTCGCCCACGGCTCGCTCGGTGCCACCCCGGCCAGCCGGTAGCCGAACCAGGTGTCCTCGACCAGGGCCAGATGGTTCAGCAGCCCACCCAAAGTGATGGACGACGCCGCGGCCGTCCGAGCCAACTGGACGGCATCCAGGCCCGAGCACTTCCAGGCCAAAGTGGCCCGCTGATAGTCCAGGAACCCGATCAGAGTGGACGCCTCGTCGCCGGCCAGCGGCGGCTCCGGACGGTCGTCCCCAGGCAGGATGGTCATGGCGGCAGTCTAGGCCGCCCGGGACGACGCCCAGCGGCGCTCAGGGAGGTCCCCCAACCGTCCCCGGAAGCGGCCGTCAGAGCTTTCGGCGGCACCATCACCTGTTCTAGGTTCGACTCATGAGCAATCCTTTGGAACCGACCGATGTCGGCCCTGCGGTCGGTGGCGATCTGGGCGTGGCGGAGAGCGATCGCCAGCACGTCATCACGCTGCTGAACGCGGCCCACTCCGAAGGCCACCTGAGTGCCTACGACCGCGATCGCCGGATCGAGTCCGCCCTCGCCGCACAGACCTTCGACGATCTGGTTCCGCTGACCCGCGACCTGGTGGTGGCCAAGCCGGCCCCGCTGGTGAACTACCAGCCGGCCGGCTCCGAGCAGCCCGCCGAGCAGATCGTGGCGATCTTCTCCGGCACCAAGCGCTCCGGCCAGTGGGAGGTGCGTCCGAACACCTCGGTGCTGACCATGTTCGGTGGGGTGGAACTCGATCTGACTCAGGCGATCTTCACCAGCCAGACGATCGTGGTGAACGTGTTCTGCCTGTTCGGCGGCGTCGAGCTGACCGTCCCGGCCGGCAGCAACGTGGACAACCAGGTGATCGCCGTCTTCGGTGGCGCGGACGTGCACAAGGTCGCTCCGCCGATGACCGGCGCCCCCAAGATCATCGTCAAGGGCTTCGTCGGGTTCGGCGGGGTCGAGGTCAAAAACCCGAAAGTGAAGCGGCGCGGCTAGATTCTCCCTATGAGCGAGCTGTTTACCGTCGGCGCTGACTGGCAACGCCTCCCTGCGAACGCGGCCACGGCCAAGCAGGTGGGCGCCCTGGCGATCAACCTGCCGGTGGCCATCGCCGCCGTGGTCGGCACCGGACTGCTGGCCAACTGGGGTTGGCCGGTCTGGCTGGTCGCCGGCCTCGGGGTGGCCTGGACGATCTGGCGGGTGGTCCGGGCCGGCCGTTGGGCGCGCAGCTTCGCCTATCTCGAACGTGAGCAGGATCTGCTGATCACCTCCGGACTGTGGAACAAGCAGTTCAGCGCCGTCCCCTACGGACGGATGCTGTCGGTCGAGGTCCAGTCCGGACCGATCGCCCGGCTGTGGGGCCTGGCCAGTGTGGCCATCGTGACCGCCAGCATCGCCTCCAATGCCACGATTCCCGCGGTCCCCACTGAGGTGGCCGCCGGCCTTCGCGACCGGCTGATCGCCGCCGGCGAGGCCCAGGCTCTGCCGCTATGAGCTTGCCCGACCCGGAGCTCACGACGTCCCAGCCGGTGCCGGCGCGGCCCGCGGAACGTCCTCATCCGCTCACCCCGCTGATCCGTGGCTGGGTGGTGCTGCTGGCGATCCTGATCGGGGTCGGCAAGGAGCTGCTGCCCAACGGCTCCGACGACTTCCGGCTGCCGCCGCTGGAATGGCTGTTCGGCGGCATCGCGCTGATCACCGTGGGCGCTGCGCTGGCCGGCTTCATGTCGTGGCGGTTCACCCACTTCATCACCGACGAGCACGAACTGCGGATCGACACCGGGATGCTGTTCCGGCAGTCCCAGCGGATCGCCTACGACAAGGTGCAGGGCGTGGACGTCGTGCAGCCGCTGGCGGCCCGCCTGTTCGGCCTGGCCGAGGTGAGCATCGACATCGGCAGCGGGGCTCGGCCCAAAGTCCGGTTCCTCACTCTGGCCCGCGCCCATGGGATGCGGGACTACCTGCTGGCCCGGGCACACGGCGTCCGCCCGGCCGAGGTGATCACCCACGCCGAAGCCGGCTCGCTACTCACCGGGCTGACCGGCAACGACCAGGTTCTGGTCACGGTGCCCACCAAGACGTTGGTGGTCGCGGCGCTGACCACCCACGAACTGCTCACTGCGGTCGTCGGCTTGGCGATCGCGGCCGCGATGGCCGCCTGGGTGGGCCATCCGTGGGTCGGGCTCGGCATCGCCGTGCCCGCGGCCAGCGCCATCTTCGGGCTGGTCAGCTCGCGGGTCCTCAAGCAGTTCAACTACACCTTGTCGCGGCGCAGTTCCGGGCTGCGGATCACTCGCGGCCTGACCACGCTGTCCAGCCACTCACTGCCGCCGCGGCGGGTCCAGGCCGTCCAGGTCAGCCAGTCGCTGCTGTGGCGCAAGCTCGGCCTGTACCGGGTCGATCTCGAGGTGATCGGCTTCAGCATCAGCGACGAACAGGACTCCGACAAGGTCTCCAGCATCATGCTGCCGGCCGGCGGCATCGAGCAGGTCCGGATCTGCCTGGACGCCATCTGGCCGGGCAGCGACTGGGAGCGGCTCACCGACCGGCAGGTGCCGTCCCGGGCCCGCTGGCTGCACCCGTTGTCCGGGCCTTTCCTGCGCTGGGGTCACGACGCACGCTTCGTGGTCACCCGGCGCGGCTGGCTGGTCCGGCGCTGGCAGGTGGTGCCGCTGGCCCGAGCCCAGTCACTCAGCGTTGTCCAGGGGCCGGTGTCCCGCCGGCTCGGCCTGGCCGACCTGCGGATCCAGACCGGCGGCCACCAGCTGATGGTCGTGGCCGAGGGCTTGGACGCCGAGGAGCTCGCCGCCGAACTCCCGCAGCTGTGTCAGTTGCAGCGGGTCCGAGTCGAGCGGGACCCGACCGTGGGACCGGCCCCGGTGAGCTTCGGCGAACCGGATCAGGCCGGGCCGGACGCCTTGCGGGCCGACCAGGCCGTGGAAACCATCTCCGAGGGCGAGTAGCTCATCTTCCAGCCCAGGTCGGCGGCCGCGGCGCTGCCGTCGGCCACGATCCGGGCCGGATCACCCGGACGCCGGTCGGCGATCTCCGGGGTGAAGTCGATTCCGCTGACCTCGGCCATGGTGTCCATGATCTGTCGGACGCTCAGCCCGGTGCCGCTGCCCAGGTTGTAGGCCGGCTTCAGCGGCGTCCCGGCCAGCAGCGCCTGCGCCGCGGCCACATGGGTGTCGGCCAGGTCGCCGACATGGACGTAGTCGCGCACACAGGTCCCGTCCGGGGTCGGGTAGTCCACGCCATTGATCCGCGGCGTCCGTCCGGCCAGCAAGGCCTCGATGACCAGCGGGAACAGGTTGTGCGGGCTGGCGTCGTAGACCTCGTCCGTGGCCGAGCCCACCACGTTGAAGTAGCGCAGGCAGACCCCGGTGAAGCCTTCACGGGCCCGGGCCACGTCGGCGATCAGCCACTCCCCGATCAGCTTCGACTCGCCATAGGGCGACTCCGGACGGGTGGCCGACTCCTCGGTGACCAGTTCTGTGTCGGGGGTGCCGAAGACGGCCGCCGAGGAGGAGAAGACGATGTGCTTGACCCCAGCGGCCTCCATGGCGGCCAGAACACTGGCAGTGCCGGTGACGTTCTGGGTGTAGGTGTGCAACGGACGCTGCACCGAGACCCCGGCGTACTTGAAGCCAGCCACGTGGATCACACCGACGCAACCGTGGTCGGTGAGCGCCGCAGTCACCGCGACGGTGTCATTGATGTCAGCCTGGACGAAAGCCACCCCGTCCGGCACGAACTTCGCCAGCCCGGACGACAGGTCGTCCAGGACGACCGGAGTCATCCCCTGCTGCTGAAGCGAGCGCACCACGTGCGCACCGATATAGCCGGCCCCGCCGGTCACTAGCCAGGTAGTCACGACCGCGAGTCTATGGCCACGAACGACACTCACCCGTCGCGCTGGCTAGGGTTGGGCCATGCAGAACCAACCCGTCCTCGGGATCGATATCGGCGGCTCCGGAATCAAGGGCGCCCTGGTCGATCTCAGCGCTGGCGATTTCGCCACTGACCGCGTCCGGATCCCTACCCCGGAGAACTCGACTCCGTCGGCTCTGGCCGACGTGGTGGCCCAGATCGTCACCGAGTTTGCCGGTCAAATGGGCGACGGACCGATCGGTGTCACCGTGCCGGCCGTGGTCACTCACGGGATCACCCGCTCGGCGGCCAACATCCACAAGTCGTGGATCGACGCCCCGGCCGAGCAGATCTTCGAGGACCGGCTGGGTCGCGATGTCGTCCTGGTCAATGACGCGGACGCTGCCGGCGTCGCCGAGGTCCGCTACGGCGCGGCCAAGGACAATGACGGCCTGGTGATGGTGACCACCTTGGGTACCGGGATTGGTAGCGCGCTGATCTACCAGGGGGTACTGGTGCCCAACACCGAGCTCGGCCACCTGGAGATCGACGGCTTCGACGCAGAGAAGCGGGCGGCCGCGTCTGTGCGCACCGCCGAGAACCTCAGCTACGACGAATACGTGCCCCGGCTGCAGCGCTACTACGAGACCCTCGAAGCGCTGTTCTGGCCGGACCTGATCGTGGTCGGCGGTGGCGTCTCCAAGCATGCCGAGAAGTTCCTGCCGAAGCTGAAGCTCAAGACCCCGATCGTGCCGGCCGTCCTGATGAACAAGGCCGGGATCATCGGTGCCGCGGCGCTGGCAGCGGAGAAGGCGGCCAAGCACCACGGCTGAGCAGGGCTTTCGCCGGGTTGATGCAACATCCGGCCTGGCGGGAGCGTGTCTGAATGCGAGGAGGTCGGAATGGATCGACGCGAGTTCTTGACTCTGGCTGCGGCCTTGGGTGCGGTGTCCCTGGTGCCCGGCTGCGCGGCCCCGGTGGCCAGCCAGCCGAGCGTCAAGCCTAGTGGCAGCGGCACGGCCGCGGCCGTCGGCGGCCCACTTCTGGCCGACTTCGCGGCGTCCCTGCTGGCCGGGTTGGCGCCCAAGCCGACGAACCTGATCCTCTCGCCGTGGTCGATCGCCATGGCCTTGTCGATGGTGCGCGAAGGCGCGGTCGGCAAGACCGCCGACGAGCTGGACGCTCTGCTGGGCGGCACCGCCCCTGCCTTGGGTGATGCCTTGCACAGCCAGACCGCCGCCTTCGCCACGGCCAAGGACGTCCAGGTAAACACCGCCAACGCGCTGTGGGGCCAGCAGGATCTGGCTTGGCAACCGGCATTCCTGGATCGGCTGACCAAGGGCTACGGCGCCCCGTTGAACCAGGTGGACTTCGGGGCGCATCCCGACGACATCCGCGTAGACATCAACAAGTGGGTGGTCGACCAGACCAAGGACAAGATCAAGGATCTGCTCAGCCAAGGCAGCCTCACCGCCGACACCCGGTTGGTGCTGGTCAACGCGATCTACTTCAAGGCTGCCTGGGCCGTGCTCCTCGACAAGCTTGGCGACCGGGAGTTCCACACCGGCGACAAGACGGTCAAGGTTCCGTTCCTTGGCAAGCTCGGGCAGCGTCCGTGGTTCGAGGATGACACCTGGCGGGGCAGCGTCCAGTCCTGCAAGAACCCCGATTTCGCGCTGGTCGTGGTGTTGCCCAAGCAGGCGCACTCCACGGTGGCCGTGCCGTCCGGGCTGTTCGGGAAGGTGCTGGCCGCCGCCCCGGCCCAGGTGAAGCTGCGGATGCCGGCCTGGAAGACCGACTACAGGACCCAGCTGCGTCCCCTGCTGGAGACCCTCGGCGTGGAGCTGGCCTTCAACCCCGACCTGGCCGACCTCTCGGGCATGACCACCCAGGAGAAGCTCTTCGTGAGCTTCGTCGTCCATCAAGCGACCATCGACGTCACCTCCGGTGGCATCGAGGCCGCCGCGGCTACGGCCGTCGGAATGGAGCTCACCAGCGGGGTCACCGATGCCAAGGAGCTGGAGCTGGATCGTCCGTTCAGCTACGCGCTGATGCACGTGCCCAGCCGGACGCCGCTGTTCGTCGGACAGCTGGCCGACCCCAGCTAGGCGTTCGGCCCGGACCCACCGGCGAACCGGACCTGCGGGAACCTCCTGCCGAAAAGCGGACTGTCCTCTTTTCGGTGGGGCGTGGCTCACCCCTACAGTGCAGGCATGGAGTTCGAACTCGTCGCCATCATCGGCGTTCTGCTGGTGGTCGCCGCGTCCACCCTGGCCCCGAAGATCGGAGTGGCCAGCCCCCTCCTGCTCGTCGCGCTCGGCTTCGGGATCAGCCTGCTGCCCATGGTCGAGCCGATCGTGATCCCGCCAGAGCTGATCCTGGCCGGCATCCTGCCGCCGCTGCTGTATGCCGCGGCCGTGGACACCCCGGTGATGGAGTTCCGTCGCGATCTGGCCACCATCTCGGTCTTCTCGGTGGTGCTGGTGGCGATCACCGCGGTGGCCGTCGGCCTGATCGGGGTCGCCCTGGTGCCCGGAATGCCGCTGGGCGTCGGCATCGCGCTGGGTGCGGTGATCAGTCCCACCGACGCGGTGGCCACCTCGATCGTCCGCCGGGCCGGAGTGTCGAAGCGAATCGTCACGATTCTGCAGGGCGAGAGCATGTTCAACGACGCGTCCGCCCTGGTCCTGCTGCGGGCCGCGGTGGCGTCGATCGGCATCGGCGTCTCGTTCCTGGACGTGGCCGGCCAGTTCGTCTGGGCCGTGGTCGGCGCACTCCTGATCGGCGGGTTCCTCGGCTGGCTGAACCTCGTCGTCCGCGGACGGATCCATCAGGTGTCGGCGAATGTGGCGCTCTCCCTGGTGATCCCGTTCGCCGCGTACCTGCCCGCCGAGGCAGTGGGCGCGTCCGGCCTGGTCGCGGCCGTGGTGGCCGGGCTGGTCACCGGATACGGGACGCCGGCTCGGATGGGCGCCCAGGTGCGGATCGCCGAGCGGTCGGTGTGGAAGACCATCGAGCTGATCCTGGAGAGCGCGGTCTTCCTCATGGTCGGACTGGAGCTGCCCACCCTGGCCGCCGACACCGGCAACACCGGTCTACGGCTCCCGGCCCTGTTGGCCCTGCTGCTGGGCACCGTGGTGATGGCACTCCGCACAGGGATGGTGGCCTGGTCGGTGTGGGAGCTGGCCCGGCGCTATCAGCGGGCCGAGTCCGGCCGCGAGCGGATCAGCCAGATCCAGGCAAAACTCGATGCCGGGAACACCCTGGGAGCCGATTTCCCGAAGACCGGCGGGCCGATCCGACGCCGGCGTGGACAGTCCCACCCCAAGCCGGCCCGGGATCGGGTCGGCCAATGGCAGCGGATGCTCGACCGGCGCCGGGCCGACCTGGACTACCTTGCCGCCGAGCGGCTGGGCTGGCCGGAAGGAACCATCCTGGTCTGGGCCGGGATGCGCGGTGCAGTGACCATCGCCGCCGCCCAGACCCTGCCGGCCGACGTGCCCTACCGATCGCTGGTGATCCTGGTGGCCACCATGGTGGCGGTCGGCACTCTGCTGCTTCAGGGGCTCACCCTGCCGCCGCTCACCAAGCGCCTCGGGCTGGCCGACAACGGCCCCGCCACCGACCCGGCGCAGTGGGACGCCCTCCAAGCCGAGCTGGACGCCGCCGCGCTCACCGCGCTGGTGAACAGCGGCAACGAGCAGGCTGCCGCCGTCGTGGAGCGGTTGAAGGCCCGGCTCGACCGGTCCGACGCCGATGCCGAAGACCAGCGGGCCGGGATCGCGGCCCTGTCTGAGCTCCGGCTGACCGTGATCGAGGCTCAGCGGTCCAAGCTGCTGGATCTGCGCAGCGTCGGTAGCTACCCGTCCGCCATGATGGACGACGCCCTGGCCCAGCTCGATGCGGCCCAGATCGGCCTGGAACTGCGCCAGCAGTACCTCGAGTGAGGTGCCGCCGGCCGGCTCACATCCGGTCGGGGGCCTCGATGCCGAGCAGATCCAAGCCGGTGGCCAGCACCTTCTTGGTGGCCGCGCACAGCGCCAGCCGGGACGAGCGCACCGCACCCTCGCTCTTCAGCACCGGGCACTGCTCGTAGAACACGCTCAGGGCGCCGGCCAGCTCGTAGAGGTACCCGCACAGCCGGTGCGGCTGCAGGGTCTCGCCGACCTGGGCGACCACCTCGCCGAAGCGGCTGAGCAGCAGTGCGACCTGATGCTCGGCGGGCTCGTCCAGCACCGTGACGTTCTCGAAGCCATAGCCCTCAGCCTCGGCCTTGCGCAGGATCTGGTTGGCCCGGGCGTGCGCGTACTGCAGGTAGGGGCCGGTGTCGCCGGTGGTGGCCACCATCCGCTCGGCGTCGAAGGTGTAGTCCTTCTGCAGGCCGGACGACAGGTCGGCGTACTTGATGGCGGCCAGGGCGATCGGCGGGGCCGCCTGCTCCTCGGCCGCGTCCAGCAGCGAGTTCAAGGTGACCGCCGTGCCCTCGCGAGTGGAGAACTTCTTGCCGTCCGCGCCGAGCACCTGGCCGAAGCCGACGAACTCCGCCGACACGTCATCGGGCAGGTAGCCGGCCAGCCGGGCCACGGCGAAGACCTGCTGGAAGTGGTACTCCTGCGGCGAGCCGACCACGTAGATCAGTCGGTTCACGCCCAGCGTGCCGACCCGGTGCCGGATGGCAGCCAGGTCGGTGCAGGTGTAGCCGTAACCGCCGGCCGCATTGCGGATGATGGCCGGCGCCTGGGCGCCCTCAACGAACACCGCCAGCGCACCGTCGTCGATCCGGGCGATGCCACGCTCTTCGAGATCGGCGGCCACCACCGGCAGGTCGGCGTTGTAGATCGACTCTCCGGCCAGGTCGGCGTCGGTGAGCAGGATGTTCATCCGCCGGTAGGTGGCGTTGAAGCCGGCCAGCGAGACCTCGATCAGCTGCCGCCAGATCCGGCGGGTCTCGGCGTCGCCGGCCTGCAGCTTGACCACCCGCTCCCGGGCCCGGTCGGCGAACTCCTCGGACTCCTTCAGGTGGGTGTTGGCCCGCTGGTACAGCGCCTCGGCACCGGGCAGGTCCAGGCTGGACGCGTCCAGACCCTCGTCGAGGATCTGCTCGACCAGCATTCCGAACTGCCGGCCCCAGTCACCGATGTGGTTCTGCGGGATCACGGTGTGCCCCTGGGCGCGCAGCACCCGGGTGAAGCAGTCGCCGATGATGGTCGAGCGCAGGTGACCGACGTGCATCTGCTTGGCCACGTTCGGCGAGGAGTAGTCGACCACCACCCGCTGCGGGTGCTCGGCCGGGCTGATCCCGGCCCCCGGCTCGGTCAGCACGGCGGTGGCGACCGACGCCAGCACGTCCGCGCGGATCCGGAGATTGATGAAGCCCGGCCCGGCCACCTCCAGCGGCTCGCACAGGTCGGCGAGGTCGATCTTGGCCACCAGCTCGGCGGCCACCTCACGCGGCGGACGGCCCTGTTCGTTGGCCAGGCGCAGCGCCACATTGGTCTGGTAGTGGCCGAACTGGGGACGGGTCGCGGGACGCAACTCCGGATCGACTCCGGCCACGGCCGCAACGCGCTCGCTGAGCAACGAAGGCAGGGACAACATGGGCGCCATTTTCGCACGTCCGACCGAACCCGCCCGCCGTGGCCGCATCAGCCACCGCCTTTGCGGCCATCCAACATCCAATTCACCTCGTCAGCTGGCTCTCGGGATGGTAATTTCAGCTGATCCAGATCGCCAAGCCTCGGCGAGGAGGGGTTTCGTGGGGGCTTACCTGCGCCGTGCACTGGCGAACGCGTTCGTCAGTGTGCTGCTTGCGGTCGCCCTGATGCCGGTGGGCCTACCCACTCAGGCCGCAGCCCTCGACGCCGTCACCGGCGTGTCATCCAGCCAGCGACCCACCATGGCCGTGGTGTCCTGGCGTCCGGTCGACGGAGCGTCCGGCTATCAGGTGCAGCGAAGCCTGACCAGCGATTTCGGCTCCGCCGAGACCCTGACCTCGGCGAGTTCGGCCGTCGTGCTGACCGGGCTGTCCCCGGCCACCAGCTACTACGTCCGGGTAGCTGCCGTGTCGGCGGATCAGAACGCCCCCCTCGGCTGGAGCACGCCGTTCACCTTCACGACGCCGGCCCAGATCTATCCGCTGGGTGCACCGAAGATCACCGTGGGCCTGGCCACCACGACCTCGCTGGAACTGACCTGGACCGCACCGGCCAGACATCTGCGCTACGAGGTGGGGGTGGGGACCGACCCGATGGCCCTCACCGTCACCCAGACCGCCGAGACCACCCACACCGTGTCCGGGCTGAAGCCGGAAACCGACTACTACCTGTCGATCAGGGCGCTGTGGCTCAGCGGGGAGGTCGCCAGCGACTGGTCGTCCCCGCAGCTGGTCAGCACCCCCGCCGATGCCCCACTGCGGGTCGGCAGCTACAACGTCCGCAATGGCACCGACAAGTCCGCACCCGCCTGGTCGAAGCGTCGAGCCGCAGTGGCGAACACCATCGCCTCTCAGAAGGTCTCTGTGGTCGGCCTCCAGGAGGCCACCTGGCGGCACGTGCCCGGACGCGGAGTCAGCCAGTACGGCGACATCGCCCAGTTGCTCGGCTCGAGCTGGAAGTCCACCACCTACGTGGGCAATGCCGGCCCGGAGGGCACCCGGATCATCTATGACTCGGCGCAGGTCACGTTGCTCCGGCAGGGCTATCAGAAGCTGGCCGGCACCCACGCCAACAAGAACTGGCGCTACGTCACCTGGGCGGAGTTCCGGCAGCTGTCCACCGGCAAGACCTTCTTCTTCGTTGACACCCATTTCCTCCAGTGGAAGAACGCCAAGGGCTACAAGAGCCGCAAGTCCTGCGCCCAGCAGCTGGTGAAGATCGTGGCCCGGGAGAACCCGGAGAAGCTGCCGACGATCATCGTCGGAGACTTCAACTCCCACAAGTTCCGCAAGCCCGACAACGCTCCGCACAAGATCATCACCCGGGCCGGCTACCTCGACCCGCTGGACAACATTGACGGGTGGCGTGGCGACGGTGCCCGCGGGGTGGCCGAACGCCGCATCAATGAGAACTTCTTCACCATCAACGGCTTCAAGCGGAAGGCCGAGCGCGCCACCGGCTATTCCACCGGCGTGATGCTCGACCAGATCTATGTGTCACCGATGCGAGTGGCCGAGTGGGAGACCGTGGTCCGGACCGACTCGTCCGGCCGGTTCGTCGGAGTCATCCCGTCCGACCACAACATGGTCCGGGCGACGGTCTATCTGCCCGATCCGTCCTAGTCACAGGCATCGGCCGGGCCCGCGAGGGTATCGGTGCCTGATCCCGACCTCCAGCGGACGAGTCCAGCCTCCCCACCGCCGGGCATCGGGCCCAGGAGTGTCGGCACCCGCCCTGAGCGCCGCGCCACTGACGTCTCCGTGACCGCGCCGGGCACCGCCGTTCGGAGGGGCGGACGCAGCTAGCAAGAGTTCTGCCTCTTGATCCACTAGACGCGCCGAGGCCGACTCTTATACTTCAGCGAGCAGTACACCCCCAGACCCACCTGGTCGGCGCCCCCCGCTCGTGTGTACACGCCGGTGAGCGTCGCCCCCAAGGAGGCCTCATGCCGTCCCCCCACTCTCGGCTCCGTTCGACGCTCACAGTTCTTGCCTTCGCCGCGGCCCTGGTTCTGCCGCCCGGGCTGAACGCACCGAGCGCCACCGCCGCCAGCTACTCCACGCCGTCCGGGCTCAAGGCGGTGACCTCGGCTCGCTCGGTGGCCCTCAGCTGGAACCCGGTGAAGGGAGCTCCGGCCTACCGCGTCCAGTTCTCGACCAAGTCGAACATGAGCGGAGCGAGGACCACCGATGTAGCCACCAACTACATCGAGTGGAACTATCTGGATCCGGACCCCAGCAAGAATCCGGGCCGGCTCAAGCCGAACACCAAGTACTACTTCAAGGTGCGCGTGGTCACCAAGAGCGACCTGAACAAGTCCGCCACCGGGCTGACGAAGTACTCCAGTCGGCTGACGGCCAAGACCAAGCCGTCCAGCTCATGGCCCTACCTGGCACCGGTCGCGCTGCGGGCCACGGCGCAGAGCCCCACCTCGGAGTACCTGTCCTGGAGTTCGCGTGGACCGGGGGTCAGCTACCAGGTCGAGTACGCCACCCAAGCCGACTTCAGCGGGAGCCGCCAGGAGCGCTTCGACTACAGCGGTGGCGTCCTGGACCAGCTGCGAGCGGGGACCCGCTACTACTTCCGGGTACGCGTGATCACCACGGCCGGAGCGACCAGCAGTGCAACCTCGGCCGCCCAGAGCTTCACCACGACCACCACCGATGCGGCGCCGTCGGCGGCCTTCAAGATGGCCAGCTACAACATCTGCAGTTGGGCCGGTGGCTGCTTCGCCAATGCGGGTTGGGACACTCGCCGCGAGCTGATGGCGCGCAGCCTGGCCACCCACGCTCCCGATCTGATCGCCATGCAGGAGGCCAACCGTTCGCCGGACCTGATGGACAGACTCAGCCAGCTCAGCGGACGCGACTACCGAGTCGTCTCCTACAGCGACCATGCCGAACTGGGCTACAACGCCGATCGGTTCACCCTCGACCCGGATCGCTGGGGGGTGCACGCCTTCACCAACGATCAGAGCAAGAACCTGGTCTGGGCGGTGTTCACCGACCAGATCACCGATCGTCAGATCTTCGCCGTGTCGGTGCACATGACCAACAGTGACTCCGGGTCCGCGCAGGCCAACCGGATCGGCCAGGCCAAGGAAGTCGTGGACACCATTGCCGAGAACAACCCCGGCGACCTCCCGGTGGTGATCGGCGGCGACTTCAACGTCAGCAAGCGCAAGGCGGACCACCCCAAGGTCTACTCGACGATGACCGGTGCCGGCTTCATCGACTCGCTGGGCAACCCGTCCGACTCCCGCTACCCGGACCAGGCCGCACTGGCCGCTCATCGCATCGACGTGGACTACGCCAGCGCCAACCAGTACCAGTCCCTGGCGTTGCGCGCTCAATGGGCCAACGGCTACTGCGTGGACTACCTGTGGCGGGACAGTTCGGTGGCGCTCGACATGGTGCAGACCGTGGTGGATCTGGATACCTCCCGGAGGTTCACCGGACCGGGTGGACGGGCCCCGTCCGACCACAATCTGATCACCGCGTGGATGCACCTCAACTAGCCGCCGGCCAGTCTTCAGGAGCCGTCGAGAGTAAGGACTGATTTCCCAACCAGCCCGTGACTAGCCAAGAGAAGCTGTCGTACGGTCAGTAGGTCCGGCTGGTTCGCGTGCCCCGCGCGCCCAGCAATTCGACATCGTCGAGGAGGCCACAGCGTGCCGAGCCTTCGCATCCGCCAACGCGACGGCCGACGGTCCTTGCTGATCGTTGCGCTGAGCCTTGCCTTGAGCGCCTCCCTGCTCCTGGTTGCGCCCGGTCGGGCCTGGGCGGCGAAGTACGCCAAGCCAACCGGGCTGACCGCGACCGTCAGCGCCAACACCGTGGCCTTGACCTGGAAGGCAGTCAAGGGCGCCCCCGGCTACCGGGTGCAGTTCTCCACCGAGCCGAAGATGAACACCTTCGCGACCCTCGACGTGGTCAAGCCCTACGTCGAGTGGACGAACCTGGACATGGATCCGAATCGGAACGCTCCACGGCTGAGTCCGAACACGACCTACTACTTCCGGGTGAAGGTGATTACCCTCGCCAAGGCCAACCTGACCTCCTACTCGAAGATCTTGAAGGTCAAGACCGCCAAGGCCGACCGGATGGCTGAGCTGCCTCCGATCGCGCTCAAGGCCACCACCCAGAGCCCCTCTTCGATGTACCTGTCGTGGTCGTCCCGCGGACCGGGAGTCGTCTACCGGATCCGCTACGGCACCGGCAAGAAGCTCCCCCTCGGCAAGTCCCAGCTGGCCCACAGCGAGTATCCCGGCATGGTGCTGAGCGGGCTGGCCGCCGGCACCAAGTACTACTACAAGGTTCGGGTGCTCACCCCCGACCGCCTCGGGTACCGTTCCGACTACTCCACGACCGGCTCCTTCACCACCGCAAAGAAGGCCGGCTCACCGGTACTCAAGGTCGGCACCTACAACCTGTGCAGCTCCCCCTGCGCGGGCTGGAACGGAACTCGCGAACCGGCAGCGGTGGCCAACATCGCCGCGCAGTCGCTGGACGTGCTCTATCTGCAGGAGATCTCCACCAGCAAGCTGCCGAACTTCCTGACCGCGCTGAATGCGGCCTCCGGCCGGCGCTACGTCAGCACCGATCCGGCTAACCGGAACGTCTCGAACACCACTCGGCTGGTGTACGACGCCAACCGCCTGTCGATGAAGCCGTCCGAACACGGCATCCAGAAGCTGCCGATCGGCAACTCCTCGACCCAGAAGTACGCGGTCTGGGCGGTGCTGGAAGACCAACTCAGCGGCAAGCGGTTCTTCGCTGCCAGTACCCACCTGATCGCCGGCGACGGATACTCGGCGCTGCGGCGCACGCAGAGCGAGGAGCTGGTCCGGCTGATCAAGACGGCCAACGTCGATCAGCTGCCGGTGCTCCTCGGCGGCGACTTCAACTCCGGAAAGAGCTCGAAGCCGGATAACCCGGTGTACGACGTCATGTCCGGTGCCGGACTGCGCGAGCCCTTGGGCAACCCGACGGGCTCATGGGCGATCAGCTCCGCGGCGACGACCGAGCACCGCATCGACCTGGATTACAACAGCTACAACGACTACCTGCCCTACGCGAAGCGCTCGAAGTACCCCAACGCCCACGACATCGACTACATCTGGCACAGCCCGAAGGTCCGGATCGCGATGACCCAGATGGTGGTCCAGGTGGACGCCAGCCGGAAGTGGGTCGGCGTACTGCCCTCAGATCACAACCTGCTCACCGCGTGGGTGCACCTGCCCTGATCCGAGGGCGGCGAGGTCAGTCAAGAATCGCCGGATCGGCCGGCGGGGCGTCCACCAGGTAGCGGTCGAGCACCCGCCGGGAACTGCCTCCGTCGTCCCACGGCGTGTAGTCGGCCTGCCACTGGGCGTACCGCGCGGCGAACGCCGCAGCCACCTCGTCGATTCGCCGCAGCGCGTCCAGCACTTCGTCCTGGGTGGAGACCACCGGGCCGGGGCCCACCTTCTCCAGGTCGAGGTAGACCCCTCGGAGCTGGTCGCGATACTCGTCCATGTCCGGGGTGAAGAAGATCATCGGACGGCCGGTCACCGCGTAGTCGAACATGATCGATGAGTAGTCGGTGATCATCACGTCGGAGATCAACAACAGATCGGTGGTGTTCGGGTAGGTGCTCACATCGATCACACCGTCCGCGACCTTGGCGGCACTGCCCACCCGGATCACCCGCGAATGCGCACGCAGCAGCACCACATAGTCGGGGCCGAGATCGGCGGCCAGCCGGTTCACGTCCAGGAAGTCGACCAGCTCGGTGCGATCGTCGCGCCAGGTGGGCGCGTACAGGATCACGCGCTGACTCGGACGAATGCCGAGCACCTCGCGGATCGGTGCCGGATCGCCGTTCACCAGCAGATCGTTACGCGGGTAGCCCTCTTCGTAGATCGGCGGGTTCGAGAGGTACGACTCCCGGAACACCCGTGTCGAGTGCGGGTTCTGGGACAGCAGCAGATCCCACTTCTTGCGCTCGCCGAGCATGAACTCGCGCTCCTCGGCGTCGAGCTGCTCGCCGCGGTCCAGGCCGACCTTCTTGTACATGGTGCCGTGCCAGGTCTGCATCACGGTCTGGCCATCGCGCGGCGCGAACCGAGCCCGCAGCCAGTCGTTGACCACCAGCCATCGCGACTCCGCACGGGCCCGCCACCAGTCGGTGGTGGCATCCACCACGGCCCGGTCGCCCTCGGGGACGGCCACCGACAGGTCCCGCACCGCCCAGACGCGGGGCACCTTCGGATGCCGCTCGGCGAGCTCATTGCGCAGCGCAAGTGGGCTACAGCCGCACTGTCGCCCGTAGAAGCTCTCGAAGTACATCTGATCGATGATCGGCCACACCCCGCCGAGATAGTCGGCCTGAATCCGTGCCTGGTTGTGGGTGCCGATCTCGTCGTCGCGCAGCGGGATCTCCAGGCGCGGGGCGAGCGTGCGTCCGGCGCCAACGGCGTAGTAGAGCCGGAACCAGTAGTTCAGCTCCGAGGACGGTGCCAACTCGACCACGGCGGTCGAGCAGCGCACCTGCAACGAGGTGCCGTCCGCGGCGAACGCCCGCAACGTCATTCGTCCGATCTGCGGCGGCAATGCCGGCAGGTTCCACTTCGACTGCAGGAAGGGCACCACGAGCCGGAAGTCGGTGCCGTCGCAGGTGAGCTGGCCGGCCCGAACGTCCCGCTCATTGGCGAGTTCGAAGCGCGCCTGGCTGAGGTCCCCGCTGCTCTTGCCGACAACCTCCAGGCACGGCTGATCGGCACCGATCAATGCCACGCCGGTCACCAGCGCCCACGGCCCGCCGACGTTGAGGTACAGCCCGCTGCCCTCGCCGGCCTCGGCCAGAAGCGGATGGGCGTCGATCAGCGCGGCGGAGGCGACCACCACCGGGAGCTGGGCGCCGTCGACCCGGGCCACCACTCGGTACTGGCTCCATGCCCCATCGGGCAGGGTCGGCAACGGCCCCTCGAGGAAGCTGCGGCCATCGGCGCGGACGATCTGCAGCGGAACGCGGCCATCCTCGGCGACCAGGGCCGCCTCGGTGATGCCGTCCGCCGACTCGACATCGATCCGGATGCCACCCTCGGGAGTCAGTTCAAGATCGGTTGCCACCGGACGGTCGGCGCGAACCTCGAGAGTGAGCCCGCCGGCCGACCAGGTCGGAATGACGATGGCGCCCCCACGACGGCCGGCCATCAGATAACCGGCCGAGCCCAGCGCGTAGTGCTTGCGGAACCGTCCCTGGGCCTCGTGCCCGGGCACCGCGACTCCTGCTCGCAGCTGCCAGACCTGGCCGGTTCGCAGCCTGCGGAGATCGGTGAGCGAACCGACAGCGATGAAGCAGGTGCCGGAGTAGTCCCGCGAGGTCGTGGCCCCGTTGAAGGACTGGTTGACCTCGGGGGACGGGCTCGGGCTCGTGGCCAGCGGGACGAACCGCTTGATGCCCGACTGAAGCTCGAGCCACAGCTGAAGGCGCGGCTGCTGACCGGTGTAGTCGACGCCGCGGTCGTACGCCCAGCCGGTGACCTCGAACCGGTCGTCGTCCAGCCAGCGGAAGCTGCGCAGTTCGGCGACCCAGTCGTCGGCCACCGGGAACAGCGCCTCGGGAAGCTGCGTCCGGGCACGCCAGTGCCGAGTCGTCCGGCTCAGCGTGCGGACCAGCCGGCCCCGGACGCGGTCGAGTCGGCTAGCCATCCAGGCTCCCCTGACCAGCGGCAGCGCCGAAGATCTCGGCCGACGCGCGTGCGGTTTCCAGAATCCCGGCGATCGCGATCGACTCCTGCGGCGGGTACTTGAAGCTGGCCGTCCGGCCGTCTCTGATCAAGGCCGCGAAGTCGGCGAGTTCGTAGCGCAAGCCATCCCCTTCGAACTTGTAGAAGTACTTCCGGTTCCGTGACGGGTCCTCGAAGCGTGCCTCGAAGTACTCGGTGAGCCACCACGGCGCCGGGACGTAGATGTAGCCCTCCGTGCCGGAGATCACCAGGTGTCCCTCGGACTTGACGCCGATCCCGGTCCGGGCGATCGCGACCGCGTTGGGGTAGTCGAGATCGACCTGGCTGAACAGCTCGACCTCGGAGCCCGCCGGACGATAGCTGCGGGTCCGGACCTGGGTGAAGCCGGTTCCCAGAATCTTCACCGCGGCCAGCAGCGGGTAGCTGGCCAGCTCGGACAGGCTGCCGCCGTCCGGGGCCTCGGTCTCCCGTCCGCCGCGGATGAGCTTGGTGAAGGTGGCGTCGACCGATCGGATGTCCCCGATCGAACCGCTCCGGGCGATCGCGATCAGGTGCTGGAAGCCGGGGCTGAAGGCGGTCTTCACGGCCTCAACCAGGACCAGGCCGGCTTCCTCGGCCTGGGCGTACAGCTCCGTAGCCTGGGCGGCCGACAGCGTCAGCGGCTTCTCGCAGAGCACGTGGACGCCGGCCGCGAGTGCCCGCGCAACGAGGTCGTAGTGGGTGCCGTGCGGGCCGGCGATGTAGACCGCCCGCACCCGGGTCAGCAGTTCGTCGTAGCTCGCGCAGCTGCGCTCGAGTTCGAACCGGGAGGCGAACTCGGCGGCGTGTTCAGGGGTCCTGCTCCACACGGCTTCGACGCTGACGCCGCTGACGTAGCGGGCTTCGGCAACGAAGCGGGCCGCGATGCGTCCCGAGCCGGCGACACCGATCGACAAGATGCCTTGGTTCTCCTGCCGCAGCAGGGTGCTGGACACGCCCTTGGTGCGGTCGAGGTAGACGACCTGGCAGTAGTCGCGCAGATAGTCGAACCGCCCGGCCCAGTCCGATCCGATGGCGAAGATGTCGACGCCCAGCCGCTGGATGTCGTGGATCTTCTGGCCTTCGTACTCCTCGATGACCACCTCGTCGACCAGACCGCAGTCGGTGACGTTGCGGACTCGCTCCATCAGCGATTGGCTCACGTTGAGCTTGCCGCGAGAGCTGTCGTAGTTGTCCGTGGTGACACCCACGATGAGATAGTCGCCGAGGGCCTTGGCGCGCTCCAGCAGGCGCCGGTGGCCTTCGTGGAACAGGTCAAAGGTCCCGTAGGTGATGACGCGCACTACCGAGCCTCCCACGATCGCCTCATAGCCTGACACGTCATCGTAGCGGCAGTCGCCCTATCGAATCTGGTTCCGCGGCATACCCCACGGAGTGCGCGACTAGCGCTTGGACTTCGAGCGGCGCCGGATCACGCTGATCACCACTCCGAGAGCGACCAGCAGGACCACGCCGATCGCAGCGACTCCCGCCCAGAGCGCCGCCGAGCTGCCCAGCAGCGGCTGGGGCGCGGGCGCGGACGAGGCGGTCGCCGGAGTGGCCATCGAAGGAGTCGGGCTCCCGCTCGGGGAGTCCGTCGCGACCGGGGTCGGCAGCTCGGTGCTGGTGTCGACCGACGGCGAGACCAACACCGTGGGCTGAGCGGCATTGCCCGACCAGCGTTCGTCCGGCAGCGTGGTCCACGTGCCCGGCCCATAGCTGAACTGGAAGGCGCCGCCCTCCACCTGCCCATCCTTACGATTCACCTGATAATGAACTGTGTAAGTTCCCTTGGGAAGGTTGGGCTTCACCTGTGCGCTGACATTGGTACCCTCGACAATCAGGCTGTTGATGTTGACACTATTGCCACGGCTATTGGTCACCACAATCTGCGCGGCAGCAGCATCGACCTCGCGGACGAAGGCGAGCACAACCCCCGAAGGTGGAGCATCGAGTTGCTGATGGGGATACGGATCACTGGCCTCCAGCACCGCCTCCTGGGCATGCGCCGGAGCGCCTCCCAGGGCCACCAGAAGACTCGCCACAAGCGCGATCAGTCCGCCCCACACGCCGAACCTTGACCGGCTGTTCATGACACCTCCAGGAGTATCGGGCCGCCTCACAACATTTGCCCAGGCAGACACCTGCGTATACTGTATACACCAGACGCAAGCAATTTCCATCCGGCTTGGCGATAACGACCCACCCCGGACAATGACTGTCGGTAACGATCCGCAAAGATACGGTGGCAAATCCAGTATGGGAAATAAAAGGGCAAACCGCGCATCGCGATTGTTCGCGCTCACATTATGCTTGTCGCTCATTTTCGGCCTGGGAGCCACCCCCGCAACGGCCGTCGATTTCACTACGGACTCGGACGGGAAGATCGTCGAGCCGACGCCCAATGGCAGCAGCTGCCCGACCCTGTCAAATGTCCGACCGGTGGAAGTCTGGTACAACCTTCGCGACTTGGACGAGCGCGGTTACAGCGATCCTGGAAACCACGACCCGTGGCCATTCATGGTGAAGTCCGCCCAGGTCATTTGCGCGGCGGCACCCGGGGCCACGATCCGGATCGGGATGTATTTCATTCGCGCTCTGGGCACGATGAGCAGTTCCGGATTGGGTTCACGCCCGGAGACCGACCCTGAGGTCATCTATGACGCTCTGGACTGGGTGCACAAGAATCGCGGAGTCAAGATCAACATTGTGCTCGAGAAGCGCGCGATGCCGTCCGCGTCGCGGAGCCAGGTGAGTAAGAGACTGGGCTCGATCGCGTCCATCGAATACTGCAGCCACGGCTGCTTCAACACCCGCAACAAGCCGACCAAGATCCTCAAGAATGGCCTTGAGGAGACGATGGACTACATCAACCACGAGAAGATCATCGCCATCAATCACACGGTGTGGGGACCCTCGGACGCCAATCCCGGTTCGGACGACTCCGTGGTGCTGTCCTCCTCGGGCAACTGGGCTCGGAGCCAGACGCGCCTGTTCATTCAGGAGTCGGTGCTGGTCTACGGAGACCAGCGTTACCACCAGCTGATGGCCGACCGCTTCGATGCCATGAGGTACTGCGCGAAGTCCGGCTGCAAGACCAACAAGGGCTTCACCTCCGAGCAGAAGAACTGGCTGAAGAAGAAGCGACTGATCTGGGTCGACACCATTTCGTCGGGCCACCCCACCTCCAACGGACGCGGAACGCGGGTTGCCTTTGCGCCGGCACCGACCTCCACTCGCGACTACTACCAGCAAGCGCTGGACAAGGTCGACTGCGGGGTTCAGAACCGCATTCGGATCGCGATGTTCCGGCTGACCGATGATGCCGCGAAGAAGCTGGTGACCAACATGTCGAGCCTGAAGAAGCAGGGCTGCGATATCAAGATCGTGCTCACCTCACCGGTCGGCAACTATGCGGTGACGTCCGTGGTGAAGAAGATGCTCAAGAAGTCGGGGATCTGGTTCAAGTGCTCGCCGGTGTCGCTGCACACCAAGCTGGTGTTGATCGGCTCGACCACCGGCAATGAGGCCAAGGTCATGACGAGCACGGCCGCAATGGGCGTCCTTTCTCTCACCCAGAGTGACGAGCACACCACCACCTTCGATTCCACTCGGGCCACCCTGCCGGAGTACAAGGAAGCAATCAGACACGTGTACGGCGATTACATGGCGGGCTGGACCGAGATCGCGAGCAAGGCGAAGGGCTGCTGATGCCGAAGTTGATCCGCAGGTACCTGGCCACCCTGTTCGCTGCCGCACTGGTCGCCGCCTCCGCGGTCACCGCGGCTACCCCGAGTGCCGCCGCCCCCAGCTACAACGTGAAGGTGACCGCACGCTTCACGGCCGTCCATCTGTCCTGGAAGTCACAAGGGGCGGGCAAGACTTACCAGGTCCAATACTCCACGTCGAGCACCTTCCGCTCGGCGAAGTCGGTGACCACGAGTTCAACCAGCACCACCATCAATCGGCTCACTTCGGGAAAGACCTGGTACTTCCGGGTCAAGGCGGCCGGATCCAGCTGGTCGCCCAAGGTGTCGAAGAAGACCTCGTATCCCAGCATCTACGACGGCAACAAGGTCCAGAAGGCCTACAAGATCAGCACCGACAACGTCAGTGGGTCGAGCATCGACCTGACCTGGAGCACGCCCTCGGGCCAGTTCGCCTGCTTCCGCATCGCCGTATCGCCGACGCCTCCGGGCGGTCAGCCGAGCGTGCAGTGCACCACGGCCTACACGATCACCGGCCTGGCCCGCGGCACCAAGTACACGATCAAGCTGTACACCGTGGCTCCCGCCCAGTCGTGGAGCGGGATCTCCTGGCCGGCGATCGACATCACCGGGGCATCGTCCTCGGTGAGCAGGACCACCTCGAACTACGCGCTCGCCGCGCCGGAGGAGCTGAGCCTGGTCACCCCGCAGCGCACCAACCGCGCCAAGCTGACCTGGACGGCGCCCGGAACCCCTCTGGCCGAGGGCGACTACTACCGCGTCCGGCTGGCCGCGAACTCGGCCATGACCAAGAGTGCGTCCTGGTACGCCGGCACCACCACCGATACCTCGCTCGAGGTGACCGGGCTGTCGTCGGACAAGATCTACTACGCCCGGGTCGCCGTGTTCGGAGCCGGTGGGAAGCAGCGCAGTGACCTGTCGGGCTACCTGATGGTGAAGACACTGAGCCGCTACGGCACGCTCAGCGGGACGGTGGACTCGTCCGCGCCGATGCACGACCTGGTCGCGGTGGCCTACGACAGCTCGTTCAACATCCAGGATCAGGCCGACATCGCCGAGGACGGCAGCTACCAGCTGCGGGTGCTCCCGGGGGCGATCCGGGTCCGGATCACGTATCTGGGTTCGGACAACTTCGCTTCCAGCTGGGTGAGCGCGTCCGGCGCCACTGTGGCCAACTCCTCCGGTGCCGCGCAGTACCAGGTGGGCAACGAGGTCGTGGTCCCGGTTCCCGAGGTCACCATCGGGCCGGCTTTCAGCGTGTCCGGAAAGGTCACCGACGCCAAGACCGGCTCGACCGTCAGTGGGGCGACCGTCACCATCTCCAGTGTTGCGGGCGGACGCACCGAGACCCTGTCCAGTACCTACTCGGGAGGCACGTTCAGCTTCACCGGGATCCCGGCCGGGACCTACCGGATTCGCCTGTCCTACGTCGGGTCGGCCACCTACCGGGCGGTCAACTACACCCTCAACGTGACCGGAGACGTCACTGGCTACGTGGCCAAACTGCCCCGGAAGTAGCCGCGCGACTCACTTCCCACGTTCGACGATGCAGACCCACCAGCTGCCGTGCTTCTCTGCGGACACCACCCGGAAGCCCAGCTCCTGGAGCGGCTTGGGGGGAAGCGTCGGACGAGGCGTCGACTGGATGATGGCCCGCATCCACACGAGCTGATCGTGACCGGCCAGCAGTGAGCTGACTTCGGCGGTCGGACGGTTCACCGGCCAGACCGAGTCTGTGTTGGGAATCCGCTTCTGCAGCACGTCCACAGGCTCCAGCTGCTCGTCCATCGCCCACAGGATCGTGCTGCGGGTGTAAGGGGACGTCCCGACCGGCATGCCGGGATTGCGCGCGAGCAGGTCGTTCATAGCGGCCAGCGCCCCCTTCGCGCGCTGGGCGTGACCTGCTTCGGAGCGGACGAAGCGTTGTTGCGGGATCGCGACATAGGCCTGCACGCCGAAACCGATCAGGATGGCGAGCATTGCGGCAACGACTCGCAGGGCGGGAACTCCCCGCGGCGAGTCGGCCCACCCACGCAGGGCCTGCCAGACCAGGCCGGCGAGCACGAGCGTCCCCACCCCGGCCAGAACCGCCAGCGGCACCACCGCCGGCATCCAGTACCGGGCCCGCAGCAGCGACGGACGCAGCACGGCGGCGAGCACACTGAGGACGAGCGGAACCGCCGCCCAGATCACCGCCAGCCGCACCAAGTCCGTGTAGCGGCGCGCGGCCGGCAGCCGGAAGACCACGGTGAGCAGCGCGATCAGGATGAAGACGAGCACGACGATCAGCGCCCCGAGGGTGGGCTGAGCCTGGACCACCACGGCGAAGTCGAAGACCAGCTGCTTGACCGTGAGCGGGATCAGCCGAGGCGCTCCGGTGCCACGGAGGGCTCCGATCACCACCGGCAGTCCGAAGGCCACGGCAGCCACGGCCATGGCCGTCACCGACTGAGTCAGCCGACGCACCCGGAGCCGGCGAGTGACGCCAGGGGTCGTGATGTCGGCCAGCAGCTGAGCCGGCCACTGGAACAGCCCGAAGAGGTGGAAGACCACCGAGCCGCCCAGCGCGGCGACATATGGCAGCCAGCCCAGCCAGCCATGCCCGCGAAGTGACGAGCCGAATCGAGTCGGCTCCGCCGGGGGACGCGAGTCCCAGGCCAGCCAGAGCACCGTGGCCATCAGGACCAGCAGAGCGTAGGGCCTAGCTTCCTGCGCATAGCGTGACCAGCCCGGGAAGCTGATCAGGATCAGCGAGATCACTCCGGCCGGGCCCACCCCCACGCGGCGGGCAACGAGTTCATAGAGCACCCACACAGTGAGCGCGCCGGCCACTGCCGAGAGCAGGCGTACCGCGGTCAGAGTGGGCAACCAGGCGAACAATGCCGCCCAGGCCTTCGCCAGCACGTAGTAGGGCACCAGTGGAGCGTCCGCCCCGCCCAACAGCGGAGGGATACCCGACCACTCTCCCCTGACCACCAGCGTCGTGACAGCCTCGTCGGCCCAGGGCGATGGTCGATCGATCCGGAAGATGGCGACCACCAACGCCAGCACGGTGACCAGGCCCGCACCGATCCAGTGGCTGCGCCGCAGCCACACCGAATCGCCGGACTCGCGCACCGGAACCATCACGGTGGCGATCAGTCGCCGCACTCCGACGAGCCGCTCCGATGTCGTCTGCGCCTGAGTACCCACCGTGTCAGTATTCCACGCAGCGCTGAACCACGAGGCCCGCTGATCAGCTCAGTCGGTCTGGGTGGCCAGGGCTTCGTTCTCGGCGTCGGGCCACTCGGCCTCGGCCCGCGAGATCAGGCTACGGACGGCCACCCGCCACGGCTCCAGCGGATCAGCGACGACCGGCCCGAGCAGATGCTGGCGCAGCGCCGCACGATCCGCGGCGAGCGGATCAGCGCCACTGGCATCGAGCATGGCCTGCTCCCAGCCGGCCGCATCGGGATCGAGGAGGTAGGCGGCTCGGGCGCTGGCGCTGGAGTCGCGCAGAGTCTGGTGTGCCCAGCCCCTGGTGTTCGGGATGAAGTAGGGCTTGCCACTGGCCTGGAAGTCCGGCACCACCGAGGAGATGTCCCCGATCAGCACGTCGCAGTTGTTGAAGCAGTCGTACAGCGGTGCCTGATCACCGTCCACCACCAGGCTGAGCTCGGTCGCCGCGGCCCAGTCGTCCGCGGACGCCGGTCCGGCGGACAGTGCCCGTCCACCCGCTGCCTCGATGATCGAGAGCACCTCCAGATGCGCGCGACGCGCCGCGGCGCTCACCCGGCCGGTCAGCGGATGCGGCCGGTAGATCACTCGGGTCTGCGGACGTTCGGTCAGCCAACGGACCAGGGACGGGCCCATGGTCACGATCGAGGTGGCCCCGGGGTCGTCGGACCAGCCTTCCCAGGTCGGGGCGTAGAGGACGCTCAGCGGCCGGCCGTCGCGCGGCTCAGCCGGACGGATCCCGCCCAGCTGCGGACGTCCGACCTCGACGATCGCTTCGTCGCGGACGCCAACCTTGGCCGCAGCCCAACGCTCACGGGAGGCCCGGCCGGCAACCCACACCTCGTCCATGGCCTTCGTGGCCGGGTTCACGCTGGCGGTCTTGTCCGACTCGCCATGCCCGATGAAGACGTGCTTCATTCGGGGCTCGCGCAGCATGTGGATGTTCTTGCCGACATGGGCCACGTAGAACGCCACCCGCACCGTGGGCAGCCGGAAGTCCATCAGCTCGCTGGCATTGGGGATGCAGATCACCGGAAGGTCGGTCTGTGGCAGCGCCGCCAGGTTGGCCCGCTCACGCAGGACCACCAGGGTCTTCGGGTCGAGCTCACGCAGCACCGGGAGCCACATCGCCAGCTGGTACAGAGCGTCCGACTCGCCGCTGAAGTAGACCAGCACCTGCGGGCGCAGCGCATCGACCGCGGCCCGGGCCCGCTGGGCCAGCCGGTCTTGCTGGCCGCGGCGGGAAGACCTCAGCCAGCCGGCCACCCGCCACAACGACCAGGCTCCAGCGAAGAGGACATACAGGACCGATGCCACCAACAGCGGCCACAGTTGCGCCAGGACGACGGTCGGCAGGCCACCGAGCACGATCGGCACCGAGCCGATCAAGGCCAACTTGGCCGGCTCCAACGACCGAACCGGCTGAGCCGCGGCCTCATCGGCCGAGGAGAGCAGGTTTCGGGTGAGGATCTTGGAGGTCTGGAGGTCGACCACCTGGCGTTCGGCGACGACCAGGAACGAGCGGGCCAGAATCACCAGGAAGACCAGGAGTGCGGCCCAGATCACCAGATCCTCGGGCCAACCGATCCGGGTGAGGACCAGCAGCAGCGCGAACTCGCGCAAGATCGAGCGAGCAACCAGGTTCAGCTGGGCGCGGTCCAGCAGTCGCTGCACCAAGGTGAGGCGCTCGGCCAGCTGGTCGGCCAGGACGCCGATCACGATGCTGGCGCAGAACAGCCAGATCCAGCCCATCACGGCGGTGCCGAGCGAGCCGACGATGCCGATCGCGACCAGGGCCATGACCGTCAGCGGCTGCCAGCCCGTCAAGCCGGCGGCGTTGGCCCGCTTGATCCACGCCGAGCCGCGGGCGGCGAGCAGAGCCGGTGCCTCCGCGGGTGAGGTCATGGGAGGTCGATGCTCTCGCTCGCTGCCTCGAGGGCGGCTTCCAGAGCGGCCGGCTTACGTTCAGTGCCAGGGCCGGCACCGGGTTCGGCGCGGCGGACATCGATCACTTGGCCGGTGATGCCGGCCAGCAGGACGTCCAGCGCGCTCAGCGCGACGGCCTGGGACTCCAGCAGGCTGTCGGCGGGTTCCTTTCCGAAGGCCTTGGTCCGCATCGGAGTCGCGGTGCGCTCGGGGTTGATGCAGTTCACCCGGACGCCCAGCGGTGACCACTCGTCGGCCAAAGCCTGGGTCAGGTTCACCACCGCGGCCTTCGCCGAGGAGTACAGCGAGTAGTCGGCACGTCCGCGGGTGTAGGAGCTGGAGGTGAACAGCAGCAACTGGCCGCGGGTCTCCTTCAGGTAGCGGTAGCTGGCCCGGGCAGCGATCACCGGTGCCACGTAGTTGACCCGGATCGCGGCCAGCACGTCGTCGAGTGCGAGCTCGTCGAGCTTGCCGATGCTGAGCAGGCCCGCCGTGACCACCACATAATCGATCCGGCCCTCGGCCTGGTAGACCTCAGCCAGTGCAGCGGCGACTTCCTCCGGCTCCTCGACATGCGTGCTGGTCTGGCTGCGGCTGAAGCAATGCACGCGGGCGCCGTAGCTCTCGGCCAGCGCGGCGATGTCGGCCCCGATGCCGTAGCTGCCACCGAGCACGACCAGAACCTTGCCGGCCAACCGCTCGGCATAGTGGCTGCGGTCGGTGGAAACCACGGCTGAGGCCAGCTGGAACAGCTTGTCGGCGATGAACACGTCGATCGGCTCGGTGATCTTCATGTTGTGCCCGGCACCCTCGACCACCTTGATCGCGGTCTGCGGAAGGTAGTTCAGCACCACCGTGCAGTCATCGGTGGCCTGGAAGGCCGGATCCTGCCAGGCGATCTGATAGGCCTGATCGATCACGCCCAGGCGGAAGGCCTGCGGGGTCTGGCCGCGACGCAGCTTGGCCCGCGGCGGGATCGAGACGATCTCGTCGGCGTCGTTGACCTCGATGATGGTGTCCGCGGACGGGATCGCCACGTCGACCGCGTCGTAGCCGGCGTCCAGCGCGGCCACCAGGTCATCAATGATCCGCTGGTCGAGCAGCGGACGAACGGCGTCATGGAAGAGCACCTTGGTGTCGCCGGGGTGCGACTTGGTCAGCACGCTCAGCGCAGCCCGGGTGGTCTCGTTGCGGGTCTGACCACCGGCCAGCACCTGGCGCACCTTGCCGAACCGGGCGCCGATCCGCTGGGCCGACTCCAGGTGATCGGGGTGCATCAGGACGTAGATGTCGTCGATCGCCGGGCTGTCTTCGAAGATCCCGATGGTGTGCTCCATGACCGCCTTGCCGGCGACCTTGATCAGCTGCTTGGGAATGGACAGCCCCACCCGAGAGCCCGTGCCTCCGGCGAGCACCACCGCAATGGTCCTGGCAGGTGCCGGTTCAGGCCGCTCGGGGGTGGCGAAAGCACCGCCGGGCGCTTCAGCCGGATGTCCACTGACCATCAAGAGGTACTCCGATCCAACTCGTAGGCGGTCACGACCTCGTCGGTCGGTCCGTCCATCACTAGTTCGCCCTTCTTCAACCAGATCACCCGGTCACAGGTGCCGCGAATCGAGGCCATCGAGTGCGACACCAGGAAGACCGTGCCCGCGTTGTCCCGGATCTCTCGGATCCGGCCCTCGCTGCGGGCCTGGAAGCGCTTGTCGCCGACGCTCAGCGCCTCGTCGACGATCAGGATGTCGTGCTGCTGCGACGCGGCGATGGCGAACTTCAGCCGGGCCTGCATGCCCGAGGAGTACGTCCGCATCGGCAGATCGATGAAGTCCTGCAACTCGGAGAACTCGACGATCTGGTCGCGCAGCGCGGTGATCTCGCTCTTCTTGAAGCCCAGCGCCAGGCCGCCCAGCACGATGTTGCGCTCACCGGACAGATCCGGGAGCAGGGCAGCCCCGACCCCCAGCAGGTTCGGCCGGGAGCTGGCGTAGACCGCGCCTCCGGACGGCGGGGTGAGCCCGACCATGGCCCGCATCAGGGTCGACTTCCCGGAACCGTTGGAGCCGATCACACCGATCGACTCGTTCTCATAGGCCACGAAGGAAACGCCCTTCAGGGCATGGACGGTGCGGATCCCACGCGGGGATCGGACCGGCTTGGCGTTCGGGCCGACCGCCTTGCCGCTGGCGTAGACCTTGTACTCGACGTGGAGCTCGTCCACCACGACGACCGGCCTGCGGTGATCAGTCGCGGCCATAGCGCTCCTCCGCCCGCCAGAAGAAGATGAAGCCGATCACGAACGAGGCCACCGCCCACACTCCCAAGTGCACCCAATAGGCGTAGTCGTAGCGTTCACTGGTCATCAGCAGCGACCGGGCAATGGTCAGGGTCTGGAAGATCGGATGCCACTCGTAGACCTGCACCACCCATGGATGACCGGCGAACAGCTTCTTCACGTCAAACAGTGCGCCCGAGGTGTAGAAGAGCAGCCGGGAGACGAACGGCAGGATCTGGGTCAGATCCCGGAAGTGGACGGTCAGCCGGGCCGTGATCAGCGCGATGCCGGTGTTGAACACCAGGTAGATCAGCAACAGGGGTGCCATCAGCAGCCAGTTCCAGGTCGGGAAGTGCCCGAACATGATCAGCAGGCCGAACATGACCACCATCGACAGCAGCAGCGTGTAGAACTGCTCGAACACCACTGCCAGCGGCAACGCGACGCGTGGGAAGGAGAGCGACTGGACCAGAGCCCGGTTCCCGGTGATGGCCTTGGCACCCTGCGCGAAGCAGGCCGAGAAGAACTCGAACAGGAAGACACCGACCACCACGTAGGCCGGGTAATCCGCCGGACGAGTGCTGCTCTGCTGGATGACTCCGAAGATCGTCCCGTAGACCAGAGCGTTGAGGGCCGGCTTGAGCACCAGCCAGAAGGCGCCGAGCCGGTTCTCCTGGTTCTGGGCCGCCATCCGGTAGCGGGCCATCGTGCTGATGAAGTCGCGCCGTTCCCAGGTCTCCCGGAAGTACGGCAGGACGGAGGCGCGAGCGCCGACCCGATGCAGCCCATGCTGTTCGGCCAACTCGGAGAGGCTCATCCGGCTCCCTGCTCCATTTCCGTGGCTGGACCCCACCGAGTCGGTGAAGCGCAAGCGAGTTTAGTGCAACCGGCGAGCGGACCGGGCACCGACCCTCGTCCGCCCTTGTCAGTCAGCGGCGGTTGGCCAGGTAGTAGCGCACCAGGTTGGCGGTGGACGGATCCTGTGCGGCCAGGGCGTCCGCGTCGCCGGCCACGGCCGGGGCGATCTGCAGAGCCAACTGCTTGCCCAGCTCGACGCCCCACTGGTCGAAGCTGTTGATCCCCCAGACCACACCCTGGGTGAAAGTGATGTGCTCGTAGAGGGCGATCAGCTGGCCGACCACGCTCGGGGTGAGCGCCGGAGCCATGATCGAGGTGGTCGGACGGTTGCCGCTGAACACCCGGGCCGGGACGATCGGCTCGGCCGTGCCTTCGGCCCGCACCTCGTCGGCAGTCTTGCCGAAGGCCAGCGCCTTGGTCTGGGCGAAGAAGTTGGCCAGGAACAGCTCATGAACGTCGGCGGCACCGTCCTTCAGCGGGTGCGCCGGAGTGGCTACCGCGATGAAGTCGGCCGGAATCAGCTGAGTGCCCTGGTGGATCAGCTGATAGAAGGCGTGCTGGCCGTTCGTGCCGGGCTCGCCCCAGAAGATCTCCCCGGTGGCCGTGGTCACCGGCCGGCCGTCACTGCGGACGCCCTTGCCGTTGGACTCCATGGTGAGCTGCTGCAGGTAGGCGGCGAAGCGATGCAGGTACTGGGCGTACGGAAGGACGGCATGGCTGGCTGCCCCCAGGAAGTTCACGTACCAGATGTTCAGCAGACCCATCAGGGCCGGGACGTTGCGCTCCAGCGGCTCGGTGGCGAAGTGCTCGTCGACCGAGTGGAAGCCGTCCAGGAAGGCGCGGAAGTTGTCCGGCCCGATCGCCACGGCCACGGCCGTGCCCACAGCCGAGTCGACCGAGTAGCGGCCGCCGACCCAGTCCCAGAAGCCGAACGCGTTGGCCGGGTCGATGCCGAAGTCGGCCACCTTGTCCAGTGCGGTGGAGACCGCCACGAAGTGCTTGCTGATGGCCTGCTTGGCCGACGCTTCGGAGTCGTCGACCACGCCGGCCTCGCGCAGCCTGGCCAGGAACCAGTCCCGGGCCATCCGCGCGTTGGTGAGCGTCTCGAGGGTCGTGAAGGTCTTGGAGGCGATGATGAACAGCGTGGTCTCGGGATCGAGATCCGCGGTCTTCTCGGAGACGTCGGCCGGGTCGATGTTGGAGACGAAGCGGCAGCCCAGGCCCGGCTGGACGTAGGGCAGGAGAGCCTCGTAGACCATCACCGGGCCGAGGTCGGAGCCGCCGATGCCGATGTTGACCACAGTGCTGATCGGCTTGCCGGTGACACCCACCCAGCTGCCGCTGCGCACGGCGTCGGCGAAGGCGAAGACCCGGTCGAGCACGGCGTGCACCTCGGCGACCACGTCCACCCCGTCGACGACCAGAGAATCGGTCGCCGGGCGGCGCAGCGCAGTGTGCAGCACCGAGCGGTTCTCGGTCACGTTGATCCGCTCGCCGGCCAGCATGGCGTCGCGACGCTCGGCCAGCCCGACCTGCTCGCCCAGCTCGACCAGTGCCGCAAGAACCCGGTCATCGACCAGGTTCTTCGACAGATCCACGAACAGGTCAGCCGCGGTCAGGCTGAGCCGCTGCGCCCGTCCCGGGTCGGCGGCGAAGGCTTCGCGGAGGTCCAGGGCGTAGCCGTCGGCCAGCGCGGTGAGCGCGGCCCAGGCGGGGGTGCTGGTGGGATCAACCGGAGATGTCATGGCTCCAGCCTAAGAGGTCATTTCGGCAACTCGTGCCACGTCCGGCTGCACTCAGCCGGAGGTGACCCGCCGCACATTCGCCTCGAAGGCGGCCTGCGGACCGTCCGGCAGCTCGCCCAGCACTTCGCGGCGGAGCCGGTCCCGGACCGGCCGCAGCGGATCGTCCCCGAAGGCTAGACCGAGCACCAGGTCGACCTCCCGCACGCCGGGATGCACAAGGTAGGAACCGGCCGTGGTCGGGTAGGTCGCGACGAACTCGGCCTGCGGCCGACCCAGCGGATCGCAGGTGACGATCGGACGTCCGGTGGCCAGGAAGTCGGTGGCCACGCTGGAGATGTCGGTGATCAGCAGGTCGGCGGCGTTCAGGCACTCGGTCAGGGACAGGCCCTGATCGGCGGTGACCAAATGGCCGTCCCCGGCCCGCAGCATGGTCTCGATCTCGGCGATCGCGGCCCGCAGCTGGGGACGGTTCACCCCACTGGCCGGATGCGGACGGAACCAGACCCGCAGCTCGGGATGGTTCTTCAGCAGCGCCCTGACCAGGTCCGGCCCGATCACCTCCAGCGAGGAGTAGGCGATCTGGTCGTCCAGGCCCTCGAAGGTCGGCGCGTAGAGCACCACCGGACGCTCATTGCCGGTCGGCCCGAAGGTCAGGTCGGCAACCTGCGGACGTCCGATCACCGCGAACCGCTCGTCGGGGAGGTCCACGCCGGCGACCCGGAAGCGCTCGATGGCGGCCGAGCCGGCCACCCAGACCTCGTCGGCGCCCTTGGCCAGGTTGCTGGCGCTGGTCGCCTTGTCCGAGTCCCCATGCATCAAGAAGATGTGGCGCAACGCCGGGTTACGCATCGGCTGACCGTTGCGCTCGCCGTAGGCCAGGTAGAAGGCGGCCTTCAGTGACGGGAGCTCGAGTCGCTCCACATCCCTGGACGCGGGGGCGTAGATCACCGGATGCCGAGTGGCCTCCAGCGGAGCCAACTGGCTGGCCTCCCGGACCAGGATCAGCCCGTCGGTGGTCAGCCGATCCAGAGCCGGCAGCCATTGGTTGACGACGTACTCCGACTGCCGAGCCGGGAGCGAGACATAGACCAGGAATCGCGGTGTCAGGGTGCCGAGTTCGTCCACCAGCTCCTGGGCGGTCTGAGGGGCCTGGCGACGCAGCTGCATGGTCTGCCAGGTCGTCCAGCCCAGGTAGATCAGCGCGGTCTCGACGATGGCAACGGCGAAGCAGTAGTCGAACAGCACCCACAGCGAGTCGGCCGGGCGTCCGGTGGTGATCAGGGCGACCAGCAGCACGGCCGCCTCGAGAGCGACGAAGACTCCACTCGTCCCGACTCCGCGGGCATACACCCGGGCGTGCTCGGCGAAAGCCCCGGACTGCCGGCCGGCGGGCTGGTAGCGCAGCGGCGGGGCGACCCGCCACAGCCAGGTGGCCAACACCGGCTGGATCAGCCAGACCAGCTGAATGACCAGCACTGCCGTCAGGTAGGTGAGGGCGGCATTGGGTGCAGTCGCGGTGGCCAGCCCGGCGACCAGTCCGACCGCGATCAGGCTGCGCAACAGAGCCCGCAGCTGGGGACGGAGTCCGACCTGCTCCAGCGACCGGACGCCGACTGGGTCGGCGGCGGTGGACAGCCATTCCCAACCGGACCCGATCAGCCAGGCGGCCAGACCCAGCCAGGGCAGTCGAAGCCAGGCGGCCAGGGTCAGGACGACCAGGCTGAGCACCAGAACACTGAGGTGGTGGCGTCCCGCGAAGGCGGCGATTCCGGACGGGACGTGGCCCGGCCATGCCGCCCGCGCGGCCTCTTCCCACTCCGGGACGGGCGCGCGACCGGGACTGTCGACGGACTGGGCGGGGCTCACAGCGCACCAGCGTATTGGGTGGCAGCAACCAACCGCCGGGATCGCAAGCCGGAATCAGGCCTTGATCGCCACGTGCACGTGGTTGAAGTGGTTCGCGTTCAGGCTGCCGCGATCGACCATCTTGCGCCAGCGCTGGTTGCTAGGCGTCCAGATCTGCTGCTCGAAGATGATGTGATCGATGTTGAACTCGCGGTAGTGCGCGATCAGGTACTTGGTGATCCGCCAGCCCAGTTTGCTCTCCACGTGGGTGGTCAGCATCAGGTCGAGGGCGCGTCCGTTCTTGTGGAACTGGCGACCGCCAGCCCGCCAGCCGCCGAAAGAGTTGATCTCCGGGAAGAGCGGACATACCGAGCGGTAGATGTAGATGGTCTTGGGGCGCAGCCGGTTCTCGACCGCAGAGCCGCGCGGGCAGGGGTCCATGGTGGTGCCGTCGGGCACCGGCGAGTCCGACTCATCGGACAGCGACGCGGCCAGCACCCAGCCGTAGCCGTCCTCGAACTCGATCTGGCGGTACTTGCCCTCGACGGAGCTGGTCGCCGAGATCTTGGCGCCCCGACTGATCGAGCCGAGCAGCTTGGCAGAAGTGTCGGCCTCGGCGCGGACGTTCAGTGATCCCGTGCTGTACAGCCGGGTCTTGCTGACCACGACCGGTGCCACAACCTGACGGACAGCGGCGGGCGCAGCCAGCGAGTCGGCGGTCAGCGCCCGAGCAGTCAGGGTCGGCTCGGCGATCACAGCGGACGGGCTGCTACCGGCCGCGGCGGCCGAACCACCGTTGACCCCGAGCACGATCGCGCCCGAGGTGGCCAGCACGGCGAGCCCGACCAGTCCGACCACGCCTTGGGCGGCCGGTCGCGCACGGAGCCCCTTGGCTCTGCGGGCTCCGCGGCGAGGCGCCGACGGCACCGCGACGTCGGGCTGCTCAGCCTCGACAATCCTGCGTGCCTGGTATGCCATGAAGCTCCAGCCTGAAGTAATCTGAGGACACTCTCAGCCTAACTTAAGGAACTGAAGGCAACAAGGCGTACCGTCACCCGGCCGGGTGACGGCAACCTCAGATCATCGGCAATGGCGCCGCACACTGAAGGAGACCAGATGCGTGAGATCGAAGGGCTCGACCTGCTGGACCTGGCCGCCGTCGGCGCCGTCGCACTGATCGGCTGCGTGCTGATCCTGTTCGCAATCGGCTCGCTGAAGCGTTCCTTGCAGCGCCGGTCGCACGCTCGTCGGGCTGCCGGCTAGGTCAGTCGTTCAACCGCCAGTCACGCAACAGGCTGCGCAAGCCACCCAGAGTCGCCGCGCTGACCAGCTCGGCGCCGATCAACTGCTGCGGCCAGACCGCTGCCGCTCCGGCGGCCAGCCAGGCACTGGCCCGGTCCGGGTTCAGCGTGCCGCTGGCGATCAGCATCGGGAAGCCGAGCATCGCCGGTAGCGCCTGCACTTCACCGCGATAGGCACCGGCCGGCGTCACCTGTACCGCTGCCGCCCCGGCCCCCAGCCCGGCCCGCAACTCGGTCGGAGTCAGTCCACCGAGCACTACCGGGAGCTCCGGTCGGACCGAGACCAACTCCGGAAGGACGAAATCCGAGCTCACGAAGCCGGCCCCGGCATCGGCGGCTTCGCGCACCTGATCAGCACTCTCGACTCCGCTGACGCCGATCAGCGCCCGCCGTCCGAAGCCATGCAGCAAGGCCGGCAGCGCGGCCAGCTCCTCGACCGACACCGCCCACGCCAAGAAACCCTCCTGGGCCAAGACTTCGGCGGCCGGCAGCAACTCGTCGATCCCGACCGCAGGCAGGCTGAGTACGACCTGATGACGACCTGGGAGGCGGAGCGGAGCGGGCACGTCCCCATCCTGCCCGATGCATCCAGTACGCAGTAGCGCGGACCCCGTTTCGCCCGGCCGACCCTCGTCAGCGCTGCAGCTAAGAACTACGCTGAGTGGTGGTCGGACCGGCCTGGGAACCGGGTCGACTCTGGGGCGAGGCGGACGCCCGATGTTCTCGCGGCCACCCGGCCGACCGAGCGGGACGACTGTGATCTCACCCTGGACATGCTGTGGCGATGCTCGTTGGGTTCGGGGGAACTGATGGCCAAGGCCAAGGTGCTCGTGGCCGCCGGAGCCTGCATGTTGGCAGGAGTCCTGGTGGCACCGCCGAGAGCCAGTGTGACGGTGAGCGCTGCGCCTGATCAGGCCAATGGCTGGGCCGGGTCGCCATTCGGCAGCGGCAACGCCTCCTCACAGTTGCCGACCATGGCCCCGACGATCAGCTACCAGCCGACCTCTGCGGCGACCGGCCCGACCTCACCAGCGGTCACCTCGCCGGGCGATGCCACCGTGCTGCCCACCCAGAGCGTCGATCCGGCGACCGTCGACCCGATGAGTCGGCCGACCATGACGATGAGCGAACCGGTGCCGACGCTGAGCCCGACCGAGGAGCCCACGCAGACCGCCACCGCCGAGCCGTCCGAGGCCCCCGAACCCGAGCCCAGTGACTCGCCGAACCCGACGCCGACCGAGCAGCCGAGCCCGACCGTCGAGCCCACCCCCACAGAAGAGCCCACTCCGACAGTCGAGCCAACCCCCACGGACGAGCCAACCCCGACCGTCGAACCGACGCCCACGCTCACGCCAACGCCGACCCCCACTCCGACCGTCACGCCGACCCCCACGGACGAGCCGACACCCACCGTCCAGCCCACCCCAACAGTGGAGCCGACGCCCACCGAGCAGCCGACGCCCCCGTGCGAGCCCACGCCGACTCCGACGCCGAGCCAGACCGACGAACCGACCCCGACCACGGAGCCGACGCCCACCCTGACGCCCACGGTGGAGCCGACTCCACGCCCGACCGAGCCGAGCCCCACCGCAACGCCCACCCTGACGCCGACCGATCCGTCCACTCCGACCCCGTCGGCCACCGGGTCGACTCAGCCCCCGCCGACTCGGCCGACACCGAGTTGGACTCCGCATCCCACCCCGAGCGGGCCGAGCCCCAGCCCGCCGCCGACCACCCGGCCTTCGACTCCGCAGGCCCCGCACTCACGACCCCAGCCGAGCGGGAGTACCTCGTCCGTCCCGCCGAAACGACCCACGGCCTGGCCGAGTCACCCGCAGCGCACCTTCTGGTGGCAGGACGGACGACTGCACGAACACCACCGACCGGACCCCGGCCAGTGGTGGCTACAGTTCATGAGGTGAAGCGCGCCGGTATCGCCCTTGTCGTGGCCTGTCTGCTGGCTGCGTCCGGCTGCGCCGCCCAGCCACCCAGTGCCGGTCCGGCCCGACTGCCGTCGTCCTCCGCGGGAGCCAGCAGCCCGGTAGCCCCTGTCATCAGCGCGACGCCGACCTCCACCCCGACCGTCAGCGCCAGTCCGACGCCGAGCGAGACGCCGACCGGCAGCGCCACGCCGTCCGCACCGGCCAAGGACACCCGCACCGGAGCCCAGCTGAACCAGCCCTACCGGGTGGACGGGGTGATCGTGGTCTCCAAAGCCCACCCGGTCTCGGCGAACTACCGTCCGCCCCGCCCGACCGGCCCGTACGGCTTGAACGCCGATGCCCAGCAGGCGCTGGCGAAGATGACGGCGGCCGCCAAGAAGGACGGGGTGAAGCTGGTCGTCCGCTCCGGCTACCGCAGCTACGCCACCCAGAAGCAGGTCTACAACAACGCGCTGCGCAACTATCCGAGCATCACCTCGGCTAAGCGCTACAACGCCCCGCCCGGGGCCAGCGAGCACCAGACCGGCTTGGCCATGGACCTATGGGACGGAGTCACCTGGAGCCTGCCGATGGCCAACACCGCCACCGGAAAGTGGCTGCACAAGCACTGTCACGAGTACGGCTTCGTCCTGCGCTACCCCAAGGGCAAGGAAAAGCTCACCGGCTACGCCTACGAGCCGTGGCACTTCCGCTACCTCGGCACCACGCTGGCCGCCCGGTTCGGCAGCGGCAACACGCTCACCCTCGAAGAAGTGCTCGGCCTGGCCTGAGCCGTCGGGCGGTTGTACAGGTGATTCGCGGGATCGTCGCCCGGTCCGATCATTGCGGGGCGTCCGCATCACTGGGGTCGAGCGACCACAATGAAGCCATGACCAATCAGGTGGCGCCGGTGGTTGAACTGCTGGGCGCAGGCAAGAAGATCGGCATCCTGACCAGCGGCGGCGACGCCCAGGGCATGAACGCAACGGTGCGCGCTGTGGTGCGCACAGCGGTCAGCCTGGGAGCACGGGTGTTCGCCATCTACGAGGGCTACCAGGGCATGGTCGACGGCGGCGCGGGGATTCGCGAGCTGGTCTGGGAGGACGTCGGTTCCATCCTGCACAAGGGCGGCACCATGATCGGCACCTTCCGGTCCAAGGACTTCCGCGAGTACGACGGACGCAAGCGCGCCGCCGTGAACCTGCTGGCCAACGGCATCGACCGACTGATCGTGATCGGCGGGGACGGCTCGCTGTCCGGCCTGGACCAGTTCCGTGGCGAGTGGACCCAGATCCTCACCGAGTTGGTCGCCGAGGGCAAGATCACCCAGGAGGTGGCTGACGCCCACCCGTCCCTGATGTTCGCCGGACTGGTCGGCTCGATCGACAACGACCTGGTCGGCACCGACATGACCATCGGCGCCGACAGCGCCCTGCATCGGATCGTCGACGCCATCGACGCCCTGGGCAGCACGGCGGCCAGCCACCAGCGCTGTTTCGTGGTCGAGGTGATGGGACGCCACTGCGGCTACCTGGCCCTGATGAGCGCCATCGCCGGCGGCTGCGACTACGTGCTGATCCCGGAGAACCCGCCCGAGGAGGGCTGGGAGCACCAGCTGTGCGCTGCGCTGAAGCGTGGCCGGGCGGCCGGCCGTCGCGACTCGATGGTGGTCGTGGCCGAGGGCGCCTGCGACCGGTCCGGCAAGCCGATCACCTCGGCCTATGTGCGGCAAGCCATCGAGGACATCCTCGGCGAGGAGGCCCGGGTGACCATCCTGGGCCACGTCCAGCGCGGCGGGGCGCCCAGCGCCTACGACCGGTGGGCGTCCACCTGGCTGGGCTACGAGGCCGTGATGGAGGTGCTCACCGCCGAGCCGGGGACGACTGGTCCGGTGATCGGCTTCCGCGGAAACCGGGTCTCCCGAGTGCCGCTGATCGAGGCGGTCGCCAAGACCCGCAAGGTGCCCGAGCTGATCGCCGCCGGCGACTTCGCCGCAGCCATGGAGCTGCGCGGCGGCTCGTTCACCGAGGCGTCCAGGATCTTCGCCGAGATGGTCGAGCCGAGCCGGATCGAGTCGGACACCGAATGCAAGCGGATCGCCATCATCCACGGCGGCGGCCTGGCTCCGGGCATGGACTCTGCGGCCGCCACTGCCGTCCGGCTGGGAATCAGCCGTGGCTACCGGATGCTCGGTGTCCAGGGTGGCTTCCCGGGTCTGCGCGAGGGCGCCATCAGCGAACTCAGCTGGGGTGAGGTCGAAGGCTGGCTGACCGGCGGCGCCGATCTGGGCACCAGCCGGACCGTCCCGGCGGTGGAGGACCTGTACCGGATCAGCCGTCAGCTCGAGGAGCACCACATCGATGCGCTGCTGGTCATCGGCGGCTGGGACGCCTACGAGGCCGCTCAGATGCTGCATGCCGAGTCCGATCGATTCCCGGCCTGCGGGCTGCCGATCGTGTGCGTCCCGGCGTCCATCGACAACAACCTGCCCGGCTCGGAGCTGTCGATCGGCACCGATACCGCGCTGAACGTGATCACCGAGGCCATCGACCGGATCAAGATGTCCGGCCAGGCCAACCGGCGGGCCTTCGTGGTGGAGACCATGGGCCGCTACTGCGGCTATCTGGCCTTGATGAGCGCCATTTCTGGAGGTGCGGAGCGGGTCTACCTGCACGAGGACGGGATCGAGCTGCCGGCCCTGCTGGACGACATCCGCTGGCTGCGGCGCAGCTTCGCCTCCGGGCGCAAGCTGTTCCTGGCCATCCGCAACGAGAGCGCCAACCCGCTCTACACCACCGACTTCCTGGCCCGGCTGCTGCAGCAGGAGGGCCAGGGGCGCTACGACGTCCGGCAGAACATCCTGGGCCACATTCAGCAGGGTGGCTCGCCGTCCCCCTTCGACCGACTGCTCGGCGTCCGACTGGTCTCCAAGGGCCTGGACGTCCTGGCCGCCGAGTTCGCTGCAGGCACCAACGAGAGCCACTACCTGGGCCTGGTGCAGTCGAAGGTCGAGGTGCGTCCGCTGGAGCAGATGGCCGAGGAGATGGACCCGACCTATCGGCGTCCGCTGCAGCAGTGGTGGATGGATCTGCGTCCGGTACTCAAGGCCGTCTCGGACGCCGCCATCTGAGCCGGTCCGCTCGGTTCACCGGCGACTCCCGGCCCACCCTCGCCAGGTGGAAGATCACACGGCCAGACGGCCGAGTCGTCCACTTTGCGAAGCGGACGGACAGCAACCAGCCGGCGCCCGAGGGAGTTCGGACGCCGGCCGGCGCAGGCCGACGGTCGGGGGCTGAGGTCCCGGCCGGCGGCCACTGGGTGAGGAAGGTCAGTCGCGCAGATCGACCTGCGCCCGGAACTTGGCGCCCGGCTTGAACACCGGCACCCGGGCGGCGGCGATCTCCATGGGTTCACCGGTGCGCGGGTTGCGTCCGGTGCGGGCGGCCCGGTCGCGGGCCTCGAAGGTGCCGAAGCCGGCCAGGATGACCGGACGTCCGGCCGCCACCTCGTCCACGATCACCTCCAGCAGCGCGTCCACGGCGGCTTGCGCCGAATGCGCGCTGAGCCCGGTCTTGTCGGCCACCTCGGCCACCAGTTCCCTGCGAATCATCTGTTCTCCTTCATCGATTGCCCTGGACCGGACGGCTCAGTGCTGTGGGGGGACGATCAGGCCCCGCTGGTAGGCGCGGACCAGGGCCCGCGGCACCCGGTAGGTGTCCGGGCCGAGCTGGATCGGCACCAGGTCGATCGGTGCCGCCTTCCAGGTGGATCGGCGGTGCCGGGTGTTGCTGCGGGAGAGCCGCCGCTTGGGGACTGCCATCTAGGACGCCTTTCGTTCGAGCTGATGGATCGGGCCGAGCCAGGGCTCGAAACCGTCGGAGTCGAGTTCCCAGTAGCGCCCGCGTTCAGCCAGCTCTTCGTCGGTGAGCAGGCAGGCGGCGAAGGCCTCGGCCAGCTGCTCTCGTCCGGCGTCCAGCCCGACCACGACGATCCGGGTCAGCGGGCCGGTGCCGTCCCAGCGGTCGGCCGGGCCGATGCTGACCATGCCGCCGGCCCCGTCCCACTGGCAGACCTGGGTCGGACGACTGGGCAGCCAGAAGCAGCCCCGGGAGCGCCGCGCGCCGCCACCCAGCTGGACGATGGTCTGCTGCAACCGCTCGGGGTGCAGCGGACGTTCGGAGCTGATCTCCAGCACCCAGGCCTCATCGCCGCCGGACGACGGCAGCGGCTCCCGGCGGACCACGGCCACCCACTCCTCCGCGGCCTCGTGATCGTGCACCCCGGCGACCAGCGCCGAGGCGTCCAACTCGGCGCTGGAGTTGGTCAGCTGGGCACCGGGACGAGCCAGCGCCCGCAGCAGTTCCCAGTCAGCGGTGGACGGTTCGCCGATGGCGGCCACCACGTCCGCGTACTCGACCATGGCCGAGGCGGTCTCGCCGACCCCGCGCTCATCGTCGTCACGCACCGGAAGGCCGCGTTCGATCAGCAGGTCGTCGCCGATCAGATCCTTTGCCACGCTGTCGCCGTCCAGAGCGACCAGGGTCGCGGCGATCCGGACGTGCGGCGCCGACTGCGGTGAGTAGCTGATCAGCCGGCACACCTGCATGGGCTCGGCGGTCACCGGGAGCTGGGCGATGATCGCTCCCCAGCGCCCGGACGCAGCCAGCCGCTCCAGGGTGGGAACGACATCCTCCCTGGTGGCGCAGCTGGTGCAAGCGTGCTCCACGTCGATCTCGAGATGCTCGATCACCCCGTTCACGTCGCTGACCGTGCGGACCAGCACCTCGCGATCCGGATCGAGCTCGTGGCGCACCACCACCGCGCTGGGCAGATCCAGCTGCATCGAGATGGTCGCCTGGATCATCGGCTCGGCGTCGACGCCACTGATCAGGATCACCGGCACCTTCAGTGACGCGCGCCTCATCCCTGCCTCGCCTTCATCCGCGGGTTGCGCTTGTTGATCACGAAGGTGCGTCCCCGGCGATGGACGATCTGCGCGCCCGGGATGGCCTTGAGCGCCCGCAGCGAGTTGCGCACCTTCATCGCGTCACCCCGTAGCGGCGCTGGAAGCGCTCGACGCGGCCTTCGGTGTCGACGACCCGTTCGCGTCCGCTCCACAGTGGGTGGGACGCGCTGGAGATCTCGACGTCGACCAGCGGGTAGGTGGCGCCGTCGAACTCGATGGTCTTGTCGGTGGCGATCGTGGAGCCGGTCCGGAAGACCAGGTCGCCCGACCGGTCGCGGAAGACCACCTGGCGGTACTCGGGATGGATGTTGGCTTTCATGTCACCTGCTACTCTAGTTGATAACGGTTCTCATTATCCATAGAGGAACAAGATGTCGCAAACCTGTCAGGTGACCGGGGCTCGTCCGGGCTTCGGCAACAACGTCTCCCACTCGCATCGGCGCACCCGACGCCGCTTCGACGTGAACGTCCAGCACAAGCGCTACTGGGTGCCCAGCCTGGGACGCGCGGTGCAGCTGCGGGTCAGCGCCCGCGGCATCTCAGTGATCGACCGCCGCGGGATCGACGCGGTCGTGGCCGAGCTGCAGGCGCAAGGGGTGAAGCTCTGATGGCCGGCTCGAAGGGCAAGGACCTGCGTCCGATCGTCAAGCTGCGCTCGACGGCGGGCACCGGCTACACCTACGTGACCCGCAAGAACCGCCGCAACGATCCCGAGCGGATGGTGCTGCGCAAGTTCGACCCGATCATCCGCGCGCACGTCGAGTTCAAGGAGGCCCGCTGATGGCCAGCCAGGCCAAGATCGCGGCCGAGGCCCGACGCCGGGCGACCGTGGCCCGCTACGCGTCGCGCCGCGCGGAGTTGAAGGAGTCCGCGCGCACCGGGGCGACTCTGGAGGAACGGATGGCCGCCCAGCGGGCGCTGGCCCGGCTCCCCCGCGACGCCAGTCCGGTCCGTCTGCGCAACCGCGATGCCACCGACGGACGTCCGCGCGGCTATCTGCGCAAGGCCGGCGTCTCCCGGGTGAAGTTCCGGGAGCTGGCCCATGCCGGCTTCCTGCCCGGGATCACCAAGTCGTCCTGGTAGGGCGAGGGCGGACGCTCAGCAGGCCCACTCCACGCAGGGCGACCCGACCAGGCCGGTATCCTGCCGTGGTCGCAATGCGAGGAGTACGCCGATGAGTTCGTCCGCCCACACCACCGCCGGCCAGGGCGCTTGGCACTGTCTGGACGGCAATGAGGCGGCCGCATCGGTGGCCCACCGGCTCAGCGATGTCTGCGCCATCTATCCGATCACCCCGGCCTCGCCCATGGGCGAACTGGCCGACGCCTGGAGCGACCGCGGCCGGAAGAACCTGTGGGGTGCAGTGCCGCAGGTGATCGAGCTGCAGTCCGAGGCCGGCGCGGCCGGCACCCTGCACGGCGCGGTCACCGCCGGCGCTCTGGGCTCGAGCTTCACCAGCTCACAAGGGCTGTTGCTGATGCTGCCGAACATGTTCAAGATCGCCGGCGAGCTCACCCCGGCCGTGCTGCATGTGGCGGCCCGGGCCATCGCCACCCACGCACTGTCCATCTTCGGCGACCACTCCGACGTGATGGCGGCCCGTTCCACCGGGTGGTGCCTGCTGGCGTCCAACAACGTCCAGGAGGCCCACGACCTGGCTGCCGTGGCCCACGCCGCCGCCATTCGGTCCCGGGTGCCGTTCCTGCACTTCTTCGACGGATTCCGGACCAGCCACGAGGTGAACCGGATCCAGCTGCTCAGCGACGACGATCTGCACGCGCTAATCGACGAGGACGCCGTGGCCGCCCATCGGGCCCGCGGGCTGCGTCCGTCCGCGCCGGTGCTGCGCGGCACCGCGCAGAACCCGGACGTCTTCTTCCAGGGCCGCGAGGCGGCCAACCCGTTCTACGACGCCGTGCCCGGCATCGTGGCGGCCGCCATGGACGATCTGGCCGAGCGCACCGGACGCCGCTATCACTTGGTCGACTACTACGGCGCCCCGGACGCCGAGCGGGTGATCGTGGCCATGGGTTCGGCCATCGACACCGTCCGGGCCAGCGTGGACGCCCTAGTGGCCGCCGGCGAGCGGGTCGGCGTCCTGGCCGTCCGGCTGTACCGTCCGTTCCCGGCCGAGGCCCTGGCTGCGGCCCTGCCCGAGACCGTCACCTCGGTGGCCGTGCTGGATCGGGTCAAGGAGCCGGGTGCGCTGGGTGAACCGCTGTTCCTGGACGTGGTGGCCGCGCTGGCCGAGGCCCGCGACGTCCCACCCAAGGTGATCGGCGGCCGCTACGGGCTGGGCTCGAAGGAGTTCACTCCGCGCGATGCGGCCGCGGTCTTCGCCGAGCTGGCCAAGGGACGCGCCGCCAAGCGCCGGTTCACGGTCGGCATCCGCGACGACGTCACCGGGCTCAGCCTTGACACCGATCCCGACTTCATCGTGCCTAGCCAGGGACGCCAAGCCGTGTTCTACGGGCTCGGCTCGGACGGCACTGTGGGCGCCAACAAGAACTCGGTGAAGCTGATCGGCGAGCACACCGACCTGTTCGCCCAGGGCTACTTCGTCTACGACTCCAAGAAGTCCGGCTCGGTGACCGTCTCGCACCTGCGGTTCGGCCCGGAGCCGATCGCCGCGCCCTACCTGATCGAGGCCGCCGACTTCGTGGCCGTGCACCACTTCGGATTGTTGTCCCGGCTGCCGGTGCTGGACATCGCCGCGCCGGGCGCCACCGTCCTGCTGGCCACCGGCTACTCCGGGGACGAGCTGTGGGAGCACCTGACCCCGGCCGTCCAGGCCCAGATCGCGGCCAAGCAGCTGAAGGTGTTCACCATCGACGCCCCCGCCGTGGCCAAGGCCGCCGGACTGGGCCGGCGGGTGAACACGGTGATGCAGGCCTGCTTCTTCGCGCTGGCCCAGGTGCTGCCCACCGACGAGGCCCTCGAGCTGATCAAGGCCAGCGCGGCCAAGAGCTATGCCCGGCGCGGCGCGGACGTGGTGGCGGCCAACCTGGCCGCCATCGATGCCGCGGTCGGCGGGTTGCAGAGCGTCCGGATCGGCGAGGTGCGCGCGGCCGAGCCGGTCAGCGCCGGCCCGTCCGCCGATGCGATCCACACCACCATCACTCGGCTGATCGCCGGCCAGGGCGACCTGCTGCCGGTCTCGGCGCTGCCGGCCGACGGCAGCTTCCCCACCGGCACCGCCAAGCTGGAGAAACGCGGCCTGGCCACCGAGCTGCCCACCTGGGATCCGGATCTGTGTACCGACTGCGGCAAATGCACCCTGGCCTGCCCGCACGCGGCCATCCGAATGAAGACCTACTCCCCCGAGCACCTCGACGGCGCCCCGGACGGCTTCCTCAGCAAGCCGGTGGTCGGACGCGACTGGCCGGCCGGAACCCGACTCACCGTCCAGGTGGCCCCGGACGACTGCACGGGCTGCACGCTGTGCGTGTCGGTCTGCCCGGCGAAGTCCCGGACCAACCCCGACCACAAGGCGCTGGACATGGTCCCGGCCGAGCAGGTGCGCGAGGCGCAGCGTCCGGCCTTCGCGCACTACCTGAGCATCCCCGAGGTCGACCGCACCCTGGTCCGCACCGACACGGTGAAGGGCTCGCAGCTGCTGGAGCCGCTGTTCGAGTTCTCCGGGGCCTGCACCGGCTGTGGTGAGACCCCGTACCTGAAGCTGGTCACCCAGTTGCTCGGCGATCGGATGGTGGTGGCCAATGCCACCGGCTGCTCGTCCATCTTCGGCGGCAACCTGCCCACCACCCCGTGGACCACCAACGCAGCCGGCCAAGGCCCGGCCTGGTCGAACTCGCTGTTCGAGGACAACGCCGAGTTCGGGATGGGCATCCAGCTGGCCGGGGCCGGACGCACCGCGCAGGCCAAGGCGCTGCTGGGCGAACTGGCCGGCGACCTGGGCCTGGGCACCGAGCTCGTCGACGGCCTGCTGTCCGAGGTGAGCATCACCGATGAGTCCGGCATCGCCGCCCAGCGCGGACGAGTGGCCGCCCTGAAGGCCGCGCTGTCCGGCGCCGTCCGCAGCCCCCGGATGGACCTGCTCGACGAGCTGGCCGACGCCCTGGTGCCGACCTCGGTCTGGGTGGTCGGCGGGGACGGCTGGGCCTACGACATCGGCTTCGGCGGACTGGATCACCTGTTCGCCTCCGGCGCCAACATCAACGTGCTGGTGCTGGATTCCGAGGTCTACTCCAATACCGGCGGGCAGGCGTCCAAGGCCACTCCACTAGGGGCGTCGGCGAAGTTCGCGGCCGGAGGCAAGGCGTCGAAGAAGAAGGATCTGGGCATGATCGCCCAGTCCTACCGGGACGTCTACGTGGCCCAGATCGCGCTGAACGCCAACGAGACCCAGGCCGTCCGCTCGATCCTGGAGGCGGCCGCCTACGACGGGCCGAGCCTGATCCTGGCCTACTCCACCTGCATCGCGCACGGCATCGAGATGGCCGACAGCGCCACCCACCAGAAGGAGGCCGTGGCCTCGGGACACTGGCCGCTGTACCGGTACCACCCGTCCCCGGAGCCGGGCGCACCGCCACTGTTCAAGCTGGATTCGAAGGCACCGTCGCTGCCGCTGGCCGACTTCTATGCCCAGGAGACCCGCTACACCAGCGTGGCCCGGGCCAACCCGGAGCTGGCCGAGCGGCTGGTCGTCCAGGCCCAGGCGGACGCCGAGCAGCGCTACCGCCACTACCAGTGGCTCAGCAACGAGCTGTGAGCTAGGCCATTTCCTCCGCGGTCGGAGCGGTGGCCGCACCGAGCCGGGTGACCGAGATGGCGGCCGCCTTGTTGGCCGCCACCAACGCGTCCGGCACTGAGTCGCCGAGCAACAGTCGGGCCACCAGGACGCCGGTGTGGGTATCCCCGGCACCGGCAGTGTCGACGGCCTCGACCCGCGGAACCGGGAAGCTCAGGATCTGGTCGCCGAGCGCACCCCCGGTGGCGTAGCAGCCGGACGCTCCGGATCGCAGCACCACCAGCGCGCCGGCCGGCAGCGGCAGCTCCCGGCGCAGCGCGTTCACCAGGGTCACCCCGGTGAACGGTGTCGCACTGAGTTCCTGCGCTTCCGGCTCGTTCAGGGTGAGCACGTCCAGGTGCTCGAGGATGGCGAAGGACCGCTCGGCCGGGATCCGGGCCACCAGCGGGCCGGGGTCCAGGATCAGCTTGGCCGGCACCTTGCCTGCCACGACCCAGTCGGTGATCGAGGCGCCGCTGACCGGGTAGAGCAGGTCGTAGCCGGACAGCACCAGGTAATCCGATCCGGTGATCGCCGGGACCTCGAGCTCGGCCGGAGTCAGGTCCCCCTCGACGCCGGGCAGCGTGATGTAGCTGGTGGTCAGGTCGGGTTCGGCCAGACCCACGCAGAAGCCGGTGTCACCGGTCTCGGTCGGCGGCAGCGCGAGTTGGACGCCCTCAGCCGCCAAAGCCCGCCGAACCAGGTCGCCGTTGCGCCCGGCGCCGTGCCGACCCAGGTAGGAGACCCGGACGCCCTGGCGGGCCGCCGCGGTGACCACGTTCAGGCCACCGCCGACCTCGGTCCGGGCGGTGTCGGCCAGCACGTCCCCGCCGCGCGGCGGCAGGTGCGAGACCGACAAGGTCACGTCGATCAGGATGCTGACCAGGGATAACACCTGGCCGTTCGGGGCTGCCATTACTTCTCCTCGGCAAGATGGATGGCCGCTTCAGGCTCGGCCTCGTGGGCGGGTTCGCCCGGCGATTGCGGCATGTGCGGCTCCGAATCGGCAAGCAGTCGAGCCGCCGAGACGCTCTGGTGGTGCCGCAACGGCTCCAGCACCCAGTAGACCGCTGCGGCCGCCAATCCGGCAACCAGCCAGCCGAGCGAGTTCTGGCCGATCCAGTTGTCGACGAAGGGGCCGGCGAACCAGATCTGCTCGCCCCACCCGATCCGAGTGAAGAGCAAGCCGAACACCGTCGCGGCCAGCCAGGTGCCCAGTGCTCCCCAGTGCACTCCGCCCCGGAACCAGTAGGCGCCCCCGGGTTGGGTGTCCAGCAGGGCGTCCGGGTCGTAGCCGGAGCGGCGGCGCAGGTCCATTCCGAAGATGCCCGCCCACGCCGACAACGGCAGGGCCAGCAGGGTCAGGAAGGTGGTGAACGGGCCGAAGAAGTCCTGGGCCACCACGGTGATGTACAACGATCCGACGGTAATCAGTGCCGCGTCGATGAGCACCGCGTGGGTCCGTCGCAGCGGGACGCCGCCGGCCAGCAGGCTCAGCCCTGAGGAGTACATCGACAAGTCGGCGGCGGCGATCAAACCCATGGCTGCGGTGATCAGGTACGGGATCAGCATCCAGTCCGGCAAGGCCGCGCCGATGGCCGCGACCGGATCGCTGGCGCCGGCCAAGCTCGAGTCGGTGATCGCCATCAACGCACCTAGGCCGATCAGCAGCACCAGCGGGATCCCGGCGCCGACCACGGTGACCACGGTGATGGTGCGGGCCCGCACCGACGGAGCCAGGTAGCGCGCATAGTCGGGCCCGGCGGCCAGCCAGCCGATGCCGGTTCCGGCGGCGATGAAGCCGATCCCGCTGACCACGGCGGCCAGCGGCGCGGCCGGCAGCGACCAGGCCGACGCCCAATCGACGGTGGACGCCAGGAAGACCACCACCACCAACGTGGCGGCACCGAAGATCACCGTCAGCCACTTCTGAATCCACAGGATCGTAGCGTGACCGAACCAGCCGATCGCGGCGGCCAACGCGACCACCAGCAGCACCACCAGCACCGTCCCGACGGCACCCGCCTCGATGCCCACGGTGTGCAGAACCAGGACCAGCGCGAAGGCCGCGGTGGTGCACATCACGGTCTCCCAGCCGACGAAGCCGAGCCAGCCCACCAGCGTCGGCGCCCAGTTGCCGCGCACTCCGAAAACCGCTCGTGACAAGGTCAGACCCGGCGCGCCACCGAGCTTGCCGGACGTGCTGAGCCAGCCCACCATGGCAAACGATCCGCCGGCGCCGATCACGGCGACCAAGAGCGCCTGCCAGATGTTCAGGCCCACCAGGGCAACCAAGGCCGCGCCGAGGGTGATCCCCAAGACGCCCATGTTGGCCGCCAGCCACAACCAGAACAGTCCGGCCACACTGCCGGTCCGCTCCACCTCCGGAACTGGCTCGATGCCGCGGGTCTCAATTACCCCTACACCGCGAGCAATCCTGCTCATCCATTACCCCATAACGCCGTCATCACGCCCCCGCTAGCGAATATAGAGGCTACCCAGAAGCGCTGCCCGAATGGCCATCGGGCCCGGACGGGGGTTGACGTGTGCTGTGCCCCGTGCCGCCGGGCTGGTCGGCGGAACCGGGTACGGCCGGGCTTACGAGGCCAGCGGCCGGACGGTGTCCCGGAGCGCCTCGGTGAGCCACTCCTGCGGGCGAGCCAGCGCCGCCCAGGAGGCCAGAACCACAGAGCTCTCCGGCACGACGTGGACCCAGTTGCCCTCCACGGCCAGCCCGTAGACCCGGGCTTCCAGACTGGCCCGTCCCGTGCTCTCGCGGCGCAGTTTCGCCAGTGCGGCGTCGACCGGCAGCTGATAGCGCGGTGGACGATAGGGGTTGCGGTGCTCGGCCAAGGTTTGCGCCCAGACCAGCGGTGCGTCGCCGAACTCGTCCAGCACCGGACGTAGCGCCGTGGGTGCGGCCGGCCACCGATCGAAGGCGGTTCCGCGGGAATCCGGCCCGTGTTGCAGGGCCTGCCACCATTCGCGCCACAGCTTGGGATCGATCTTGACATCGGCCCTGGGCACCGGGTCGAGGAGTCGCTTGGGCAGGCACGGGTCATTGGGCAGCACCCTGGCCGCCTGGCGAACCCACAGCGCCGCATGCAACATGATCGGAGTACCGCTAAAGCTCACCGACCACTGGCCAACACCTGTCATGTGTTGCCCTCCACCCCCCGGAAGTCATCAGGCTACTACCACAGCACATAATTAGCTCTATGAAATCCGGGCAGAACTGCTAGTCAGAAGCATTTAGCCTAGCCAAGGCGGAAATCCCCAGGCCCTCTCGGTCCCCCAAAAGGGGACTGCCTGTACGAAACCGCTGTTCAGCCTTGACGGCCCCTGGTTCGGGAGTCCCACCGGGCGAACCCGGCGGCTTGCGCCTCGTCCTCGGTGGCGAACCAGGCCTCGGCCTTGGTCCGGGCATACCAGGGGCTATCCGGCGTGTGGTACAGCATCGAGTCCCGATTGCCCTTGATCTTCTCGGGCGCGAGGCTCTCCACCGGCTCGGCCGCACTGGCCGCATGACCGGCGGTCCCGAAGAGAGCGGCGGACGCAGCACTGGCGGCGGCACCGGCCCCCCACGCAGCGGCGAACTCGTCGTCCACGTCGAGCACTCGGCTGCCGACCGGCGGCCACGCGCTGGCGTAGCGCAGCGGGCCGGGGTACGGGCCGGGATCACCGCGATCAAAGGCCGCCGCCCACCAGGACGAGGTCGGCGGCTCATCAGTGGCTCCGGCAGCGATCTTGCGCTCCAGCGGGGCCGACGGCTCAGTGGTGACCGCGACCGAAGGTTCGGTCTCAACGCTCGGCTCGGCGGCAGAGGCCGGGTCGGCAGCGGGTTGCTCGCCGTCCGGGACCGGAGCCTCGGCCGGAGTCTCGTCCCGTGCAGCATCGTCCTCGACCGGCCACGGTGGCTCCAGCGGCGGCAATGCCGGGGCGTCAGCGTCAACGGCTGGAGCCGGATCGGCCTCAACCTCTGCCGACTCGGCCGGCGGCGCATCGTCCGGGGTGGCCGCGGACGGCGCGGACGCGGCTGAGCCGACGCGGATCTGCCACTCCGGGCCGACGTCACTCGGCAGCGCATCCTGCGGAGGGTCTACGACCCCGGGGATCAGCCCACCCATCACCAGCCGGCGCGGAACCGGCTTGGCCACCTGCCGAGTGGCGCTGCCAGCCATCCGCAGATAGGTCAGTCCGGCACCCAGCACGAAGGCCAGGAGCGCGAACCAGAGGTTGCCGATCATCGCTTCTCCCCCGGCTCTCGCAGCTCCTCGGTGTCGGCGAAGGCCTCGTCCGCGCTGCGGGCGGGCCACAACCGACGCAGCACCAGCCAGGTCAGTCCCGACCCGAGGCCGAAGGCGACCAGGTAGGTCGCGAAGTCGATCAGGAAGTTCATCTCTGCCTCGCTAGCCGACGCTGATCTCGGCCCGGCGATTGGCCGCCTGACCCGCTGGGGTGGAGTTGTCCGCGATCAGGTTCGCACCGCTTCGTCCCTTGGCGGCGATCGGGTTGCTGACCCCGAGTTTCCGCAACAGCTTCTTCACGGCGTCCGCTCGTTGCTGGGAGACTTTCTTGTTCCCCTCCGGCGTGCCCAGTCCATCGGTATAGCCGTAGACCACCACAGCCGCCTTCGGGCAGGCCTTCAGCAACCGGGCGGCGGCGTCGACGGCCTTCGTGCCGGCCGTGGTGAGCGCGCTCTTCTTGTTGCCGAAGGTGATCTGGCCGGTACCGGCCACGGCCTTGACCTGACCGGACAGAGTCGCGCAGTCCACCGGCGAACTGACCGCGGCGATCAGTTCGCTGCGGACACCCGCGGCCGGATAGGCGACGGCGACGGCATGCTCGGCGGCTGCGACGGCCTGCTCGGACGGGGCGGTGCCGCTCAGCGTGACGATGGATCCGTCGAATTGGACGGCAAGGTCGGGGACCAAGACGAAGGCCCCGCCCAGGGCGGCAGCCGCCTCCGCGCTGAGGCCGACCGACCCGGCGGCGATGCCGGTCTGGTCGGCCACCGTGATCTTGGCACCCAGCGCAGCCTGCAGCGCCTGGATGGCCGCCTTCTTGGCGGCCTGATCGGCGAAACTGCCGGTCACGGTGACCGTCTCCCCCACCCGAACCAGGCCGAACGGCACCGCCGTGGCCGGCGGGACAGTTGCTGAGGCGGACGAGCTGGGTGAGGTCACCGGAGTACTGGTGGACGGGATGGAAGAGGTCACCGGAGTAGTCGCCGACGGCGCTCCGGCAGCGCTGGCCGTGGCCGCTGAGCCGATCCCGAAGCCGGCACTGACCAGGGCCAGGGACAACGGGACCAGGATCGCTGCGGCCCACCACCAGCCGCCCAGCGGACGTCGGTAGTGGCGGGTCACCTCATGCCAGGCCAGGATCTCGGAGGACAACATGGGCGCGGGGGCGGCAGCCGACTGGGGGCTGACCGCGCGATCCGGGGCGTCCATCGTCTCCTCCTGGCAGTAAGCCCAGTTCTGGTTTTGTCAGAACCATAGCCCGGCTCCGCACGATTGCGGCCTCGAACTCCCGGCCGTTACCAAAGCCGTCCTCGGCCTGCGGTGAATTCTGGCCGATCGGCCCCCACCAGCCACTCACTGACCATAGAGAGGGACCCGATCGTCGCCGATCAGGCCCCGGTCGGCGACGGTGGCTCTAGGCTCGGCGCGTGCAGCAGCAGTCGCCGCCCACGTCGTCCGCGGACGGGCTCCGGACCCGGGCGTTACTCGCCCAGCTGGGCGTCGGCCTGGCCACTCTCGGCTGGCTGGCCGGCGCGGTGGCCTCGGCAGTGGCCGCCGACCATCGGCGGGCCGTCGGGACGGACGGGCAAAGCCAGCTGATCACCCTGGCCACCTCGTTCGCGCTGTGGCCACTGCTGATGCTGGCCGGCTGGGCCTGGAGTCGCTGGCAGCGTCAGCTGGCCACCATCGCCCTGAGCCGGGCGTCGGTGCCCGAGCCGCGTTGGCAGGCCGAGGCGCACTGGGCCGCCGGCCGACAGTGGTGGGTGCCGCGGTGGCACCTGCTCGGCTTGGCCGAGGTGTTCGGCAGCCCGGACGTCCGGTTGGTCCAGGGCTGGTGGCTGAGCTGGGTGAGCTTCCGGATGGCCGCCTATCTGGTGATCTGGCAGCTGTGGGCGCCGCCGAGGCTGACCCTGCCCGGGTGGGTGAGTTGGCCGGCAATGGCAGTGCAGCTGGTCGCGGGGGTGATGGCCGTCGTCCTGATCGGAGCGCTCAGCAGAGCTGCCGGCGCCGTAGAAGTGACCAGCCCAGACCTCTGGTTCACCCCGGGCCCCGGCCCGCGAACCGGCCTCCTGGTTGAACTTGGCGTGCTGTTCAAGCTAGCCACGCCGGGTTTCGTGATCGGGGCCTTCAGCATTCTCGGCACGCTCGTCCACTGAGCAAGCTCGGCGTCAGCGGCGTCGGGCTGTGTCAGACTGGCGGGTATGCGTCCGCTGGTCCAGTCACAGAAGCTCAAGAACGTCCGCTACGACGTGCGAGGTCCGATTCTGGCAGAGGCACAGCGGCTGGAGGCTGCCGGGCACCGGATCCTCAAGCTGAACATCGGTAACACCGGGCCGTTCGGGTTCACCGCGCCGGACGCGATCGTGGCTGACATGGTGCACAACCTGGAGGAGTCGCAGGGCTACTCCGACGCCCGTGGCATCTATTCCGCGCGCACCGCGGTCGCTCAGTACTACCAGGCCGAGGGACTGACCGACACCAGCGTCAACGACATCATCTTGGGCAATGGCGTCTCCGAGCTGATCACCATGACCCTGCAGGCCTTCATCGACAACGGCAACGAGATCCTGATCCCGGCCCCGGATTACCCGCTGTGGACGGCCGCGGTCTCGCTGTCCGGCGGCACTCCGGTGCACTACCGCTGCGACGAGGACAACGGCTGGATCCCCGATCTGGAAGACATCGAGTCGAAGATCACCGAGAACACCCACGGTCTGGTGATCATCAACCCGAACAACCCGACCGGCGCGGTGTACAGCCGCGAGGTGCTGCAGGGCCTGGTCGACCTGGCCATCAAGCACCAGCTGACCATCTTCGCCGACGAGATCTACGAGAAGATCCTGTTCGACGGTGCCGTCCATCACCACGTGGCCGCGCTGGCCGGCAACGAGACGATCGTGCTCACCTTCTCCGGCCTGTCGAAGTCCTACCGGGTGTGTGGCTACCGGGCCGGCTGGGTGATGATCTCCGGGCCCAAGGAAGAGGCCGCCGACTACCTGGAAGGCCTGCATCTGCTGGCCAACATGCGGATGTGCGCGAACGTCCCGGCCCAGCACGCCATTCAGACGGCGCTCGGCGGCTACCAGTCGATCACCGAGCTGATCGTCCCGGGCGGACGCTTCTACGACCAGGTGAAACTGGCCTCGTCCCTGCTGAACGAGATCCCCGGGGTGAGCTGTGTGGAGCCGCGCGGCGCCCTGTACTGCTTCCCGCGGCTGGATCCCGAGCGCTACCCGATCGACGACGACGAGGCCTTCGTGATCGACATGCTTCACGCCAAGAAGATCCTGGTCACCCATGGCACCGGCTTCAACTGGTTCGCCCCCGATCACTTCCGGCTGGTCGCCCTGCCCGAGGCCGAGGTGCTCACCGAGGCCATCGGCCGAATCGGCGAGTACCTGGAGACCATCCGCCGCGACTGACGGGGACGGTTCCACTACCGTCCGGCCGAGAACACGAACGTGCCGACACCCCCTAGGTGTCGGCACGCCGCTGAGGCGAACCCCATTCGGTCGGCAAGCGCGGCCCCCCGAGCGCGTCCGACCGCTGGAATCTACAGAGTCGCCTCAATCCTCACCCTGGCCCCCGCGGGGGCGTAGGGAACCTTGTTTCCGTCAACTGGCACACCGTCGACCACGAGCGTGGCCCGCGAGCCGCGACGACCGGAGTTGGTCACGCTGATCTCGTAGGTCGCACCGCGCAGGCGGCGGGTGATCGCGAAGCTGGGGAGATCCGGCCCCAGCTGCGGGTCGATCACCAGGGCATCGTAATCCGGCCGGACCCCCAAGAGATACTGGCTCGCTGCTACGAAATTCCACGCAGCAGTGCCGGTCAACCACGAATTCTTGGCCTCACCGGCCCGAACAGCTTCCTTTCCCGCAATCATCTGGGCGTAGGCGTACGGCTCGAGCTTGTGCACATCGCTGAGTTCCTCGCGGTACGCCGGGGCGATCCGCTTGTAGTACTCGAAGGCATAATCGCCGCGGCCGACCACCGTCTCGGCGATGATCACCCAGGGATTGTTGTGGCAGAAGATGCCGCCGTTCTCCTTGTAGCCCGGCGGGTAGGTGGACACCTCGCCCAGCTCGATCCGGTAGCTGCGGTAGGCCGGGTACTGCAGCACCAAGCCATGCGGGGTGCCGAGCATCTCGCGCACCGAGTCCAGCGCCGTGATCGCAAGGGACGCATTGTCGCCGGGCCCATCGCCGACCCCGACCCCGGCCATCACCGCGAAGCCCTGCGGCTCGATCCAGATCTGGCCCTCAGTGTCGGCTGCCGTCCCGACCGGGTTGCCGAAGAAGTCGTAGGCGCGACGGAACCACTCGCCGTCCCAGCCGTGGGTGACGATGACTTCTCGCATGGCCTCGACCTTGGCCCGGGCGTCCGCGGCCACCTCGGCCAGCCCGCGCCGCTCGGCCATCTCGGCGAAGTCGGCTCCGTAGAGGATGAACTGGGCGGCAATGAACACCGACTCGGCCACCCCGCCGGCCCGGTTCTCGGTGGTCTGGAAGGACTCCCCCGGCTCACTGGAGAAGCAGTTCAGGTTCAGGCAGTCGTTCCAGTCGGCCCGTCCGATCAGCGGCAGCCCGTGCGGGCCCAGGTTGTCGGTGGTGAACCGGAAGGAGCGGACCAGGTGCTCCCACAGCGGCGCCTCGGTTCCGGGCTCGTTGTCGAAGGGCGCCTCGGCGTCCAGGATCGAGAAGTCGCCGGTCTCCTTCAGGTAGCCGGCCACGCCGGCGATCAGCCACAGCGGATCGTCGTTGAAGCCCGAGCCGATGTCGTTGTTCCCGCGCTTGGTCAGCGGCTGGTACTGGTGGTACGCGCTGCCGTCGGGCAGCTGAGTAGCGGCGATGTCGAGAATCCGCTCACGGGCCCGATCCGGAACCAGATGGACGAAGCCGAGCAGATCCTGGTTCGAGTCGCGGAAGCCCATCCCTCGTCCGATGCCGGTCTCGAAGTAGGAGGCCGAGCGGGACATGTTGAAGGTGACCATGCACTGGTACTGGTTCCAGACGTTGATCATCCGGTCCAGCTTCTCGTCGCTGGAGTTCACCGTGAAGGTGCTGAGCAGCTCGGTCCAGTAGCTGCGCAGCGCGGCCAGCGCGTCGTCCACCGCGGCCGGGCTGGAGAAGCGGGCCAGCAGCTCGTGGGCGCCCACCTTGTTGACCACCTGCTTGGCGTCATCGGCCCACTTGGCCTCGACGTCGTTCTCCAGATAGCCGAGCACATAGACCAGGGCATGGCTCTCACCGGGGGCCAGCTCGACCACGTTGCCGTGCGATCCGATCGGGTACCAGCCGGACGCCACGGAGTCGGCAGACTCCCCACGGTGCGGCACGGCGGCCTCGTCGAAGCCGTTGAACGGTCCACCCAGGAAGGTCTCCCGATCAGTGTCGAAGCCCTGCGCAGCCTCGTTGACCGCGAAGACGGCGTAGTGGTTGCGGCGTTCCCGGTACTCGGTGCGGTGGTAGATGGCCGTCCCGCCGGACGGGCTGAGCGGCTCCACCTCGACCTCACCGATGGAGAGGTTGCGCTGGTAGTTGGTCTGGTCGTCGTTGGCATTCCAGAGCGCGAACTCGACGAAGGAGAACAGCTTCACCTGCTTGGGCCGGTCAGTGTTGTTGGTCAGGACGACCTTGTGCACCTCGGCGTTCTCGCCCAGCGGCACCAGGTAGGTGGTCTCGACTCGTAGCCCGCCGCGCTCGCCGGTGATCTTGGAGTAGCCCAGGCCGTGCCGCGCCTCGAAGTGGCTGAGCTCGGCCTTGACCGGCAGCCAGGTCGGCGTCCAGACGTCCCCGCCGTCATTGACGAACAGGTAGCGTCCGCCGGCATCGGTGGGGACGTTGTTGTAGCGATAGCGAGTGAGCCGGCGCATCCGGGCATCGCGGTAGAAGGAGTAGCCGCCACCCAGGTGCGAGAGCAGCGAGAAGAACTGCTCCGAGCCCAGGTAGTTGATCCACGGGTAGGGAGTGTGCGGGGTGTTGATGACGTACTCGCGGGCGGCGTCGTCGAAGTGGCCGTACTGCAATGTCTGCCTCCGTCAAGGGCGTCCGGCGGTGGACGCATCACGTTGATGAGCCGCTGCTGAGCAGCGAATGAAAACGCTCTCAGGCAGAGTAGTGACTCAGCCCGTCACCGGTCAAGGTGAGCGCTCGGATCTCTGCTCTGAGGGCCGACCCCATCCCTGCTGAATCGAATCTGCTAGGGCAAACGCCCGCAGGCGACAAGGCGCGCACATGCGAACCAGGCCCGCCCCCGGGGATCGGGGACGGGCCTGGTTCGAAAAAGTGGGTCCGCTGGCGGAGGCCGGTGTGCCACCGCCGTGGCCTCCGCCAGCGGGGGTAACGGGATGGATCAGCCCGGGATCACATCACCCGACGGCCAGGTGGCCTTGATGAACTCCTTCACCTTGTCCGAGTGCAACAGCTCCTCGAGCTTGGCCACCCCCGGGTTGGTGTTGTCGGTACGCCAGACCAGCAGGTTGGCGTACGGGTTGTTCTCCACCTTCTCGACCGCGAGGGCGTCCTTGGTGCTGAGCCCGGCCGACAGGATGAAGTTCCCGTTGACGAAGGCCACATCGACCTTGGGATCGTCCAGCTGCTTCACGATCACCTCGGGCTGGTTCTCGATGAACGTGAAGCCCTTCGGGTTCTGCTCCTTGGTGAGGTTCAGCACGTTGGACTTGTCGGTGATTCCGTTGAGCAGCCCGGCGTCCTGCAGCACCCGCAGACCGCGGATCTGGTTGGACGCATCGTTGGTGATCGCAATGCTGGCCCCGGCCGGCACCTCCGCGAACGACTTGTACTTCTTGGAGAAGGCGGCGTACGGCTCGATGTGGACGCCGGCGCCATGCTCGAACTTGTAGCCCTTCTCCTTGATCTGCGCCTCCAGGTACGGAAGATGCTGGAAGTAGTTGGCATCCAGATCACCAGAAGCCAGCGCCTCGTTCGGCTGGACGTAGTCGTCGAACTCGACGATCTTCAGGTCGATCCCGGCCTCGGCGGCCAGGTTCTTCTCGATGTACTCCAGGATCTTGGCGTGCGGCACCGGGCTGGCGCCCACCTTGACCGTGACCAGGGCCGGAGCACTGGCGGACGGGCTGGCGCTGGTCGCTGCCGGAGAGGCGGCCGTGGTGCTGGCACACGCAGTCAGCGCCATGACGGCCGCGGCAATTGCGGCGATGGACAGCGGCTTGCGTCTGATTCCCATGGTGTTCCTCTTTCTGATGGCGGCCCCGGTTGGGGGCCTGGTTTCCGGCCGGGCGACTCCCGGACGGGCCCACGCCTGGGTGCGGCGTGGGAAGTTGTGGGATGTCATCGGTGGTCCACCCGTCGCACCAGCGCGTCCCCGGCCACCTGGACCAGCTGGACGAGCAGCACCAGGATGATCAGGACCACGACCATCACTTCGGGCTGGTAGCGCTGATAGCCGTAGTTGTAGGCCAGCCGGCCGAGTCCGCCGCCGCCGATCAGGCCGGCCATGGCCGAGTAGCCGATCAGGGCCACCACGGTCGTGGTGACGCTGGCCACCAGGGACGGCAGCGCCTCGGGCAGGAGCACCTTCCAGACTGTTTGCAGCCGAGTCGAGCCCATGGCGTGCGCGGCGTCCACCTTTCCTGGGTGCACCTCGCGTAAGCCGGTCTCCACCAGCCGGGCGAAGAAGGGGACGCAGCCGATGGTCAGCGACACCGCTGCGGCCTGCGGACCGATGGCCGTGCCAACCAGGAGCCGGGTCACCGGGATCAGACAGACCATCAGGATGGCGAACGGAATCGACCGGGTGATGTTGACCACGATGCTGCCCAGTACCACGTTCAGACCGCGGTTCTCGGCCAGTCCGCCGGGCTGAGTGACGAACAAGACCACGCCCAGCGGCAACCCGATCAGGACCGTGGCCAGGGCCGAGATGCCGACCATCACCAGGGTCTCGCCGAAGGCCGGCCCGAGCGCGGTGGTGATCGCCGGGTTGTTCAGCAGAGACTGCAGCAGCTCGTTCATCGGGCGACCCCCGCCACTGCCTGGCTGAGCTCGGCCTGAGCGCCGCGCTGGCGCAGCTGAGTGAGCACCTCGCCGGGGTCCAAGGCGGAGGGGACCACTGCCCGATAGCGTCCGAAGGTGGCCTCACCGAGATGCTCGACAACCCCGGCCACGATCGGCAGATCCACCCCGAGTTGTCGGCCGACGGAGGTGAGCGCGGGCACCTCCGCCGGCCCGGTCTGATCCAGCACCTCGATGGTGATGCCGGCCTGAGGAAGCCCGGACGTGGCCGGCAGCGCCAGCAGCGTCTCGGACAGTCGGCTGCCAAACCGGGCCACGGCCTGCTCCAACGGGCCGGACTCGATCACCTTGCCGGCCTCGAGCAGAGAGACGGAGTCGGCGATCCGCTTCACCACGGTCATCTCGTGAGTGATCACCACCACCGCCAGCCCCAGCCGGGCCTTGAGTGCGGCGATCAGGTCGAGGATCTCCGAGGTCGTGGCCGGATCCAGGGCACTGGTCGGCTCGTCACAGAGCAGGACGTCCGGGTCGGTGGCCAAGGCCCTGGCGATCCCGACCCGCTGCCGCTGGCCGCCGGAGAGCTGCGCCGGAAAGGCGCCGCCGGCCTCGGCCAGCCCGACCAGACCGAGCAGCTCCTTGGCCTTGGCCGTCCGCTGCGCCCGGCCGACTCCGGCCAGCTCCAGCGGGTAGGCGACGTTGCCGATGATCGTGCGGGAGTCGAACAGGTTGGCGTTCTGGAAGACCACGCCGAGCCGCCGTCGCGCCTTGCGCAACTCGGTCGCCCGGACGGCGGTCAGCTCCACCCCATCGATCTCCACGGTGCCCGAGGTCGGACGATCCAGCAGCGCGATGCAGCGGACCAGCGTCGACTTGCCGGCACCGGACTGCCCCACCACTGCGTGCACCGAGTCCGACGGCACGGCAAGCGTGACCCCGTCCAGTGCGGGGATATCCCGGCCGGCTTGGCGATAGACCTTCTTCAGGTCGTGGAGTGCGATCACTACGGGTCTTTCCGTTCGGTTGCGGACGCAGCGGAGCCGCGCCCAGGGAGGTGGGATCCGACGGCAACCAGCCCGTGATCGGGCGACCGAGTGAAAGAGTCGAAGTCAGGCCAAGATCAGGCCGACGAACAGCGCTGTCGGATCGGGAATCAACGACAACACATTCGCGCACGCATCAGCGCCGAGGACGCCAGCGGCGCCTCGAACATCAGTTGCGTGGTTGCGAACACGGCGACACCGTAACGTGCCGTCCACGGCTGGCGCAAATGCGGGAGATTCCACGATGCGAGACTCGGTGCGCGTATGGATACAGCTACATGCGCTAGCGTTCACCCCATGAGTCCGGACCAGGTGCGCGCGACCACTGCTGTCGCCATGGTTCTGGGTTGCCGTTGTCGAATGTCGAACTGACGTTCCACTCAACCCCCGCACCCACGCCCCGGAGCCAGCCCGCTGGTAGCCCGCGGCCACACCCAAGGACTCATCGATGGCAACCCTGATCGAGGCGGACCTCGCCCACACCTACCCGGCCGCGGCACTCGAGCCGACCTTCGTCGAACTTCGCCCCAGCCAGCCGACGGCCGCGCCGGCGTCCGCGCTGTCCCGGGGCCGCGGCGGCACCTTCTCGGCCACGGTCGGGGAGGTGTGGTTCGCCGACGGACGACACGCACGGACCGACCTGATCCGGCTGAACCCGAACATCGACGCCTACTCCCTCGACGTCAACGGAGTCAGCCCACGCCAGCTCTCCCACTATCGCGAGGTGGCCTGGGCGGACGCGCCGATCCGGCCGGCCGTGATGTGGCAGGCCGAGATCACCGCCATCCTGGCCAGCAGCTACCCCCAGGTCGGCACGGCGGAGCTCACTCGGCGGCTGCGCGCGTCCGGCTATCCGCTGGGGGCCGGCGAGTTGCGCGAGCATGAGGCCATCGCCGCTACTCAGGCCGCGATCTGGCGGCTCACCAACGGCCTGGAACTGGACACCCGGGCGGTCGATGCCCCGCTGCGCGGAACTGCTCGGATCGGCGCCCACCCGTCCGGCAGAGCCATCGCCACCGAAGCGGACGGCACCCTGAACTGGTCCAGCCAGCTGCCCTCGGGCGAGGCTGCCTATCTGGAGTTCGAGTTCGCCGGGCAGCCCGAGCTGCACGGCTTCAGTTTCACTCTCGGCACCCGCACCGGCCGCCACCCGATCACGTTCTGGCTCGAGGCCTCTCACGACGGCTGGAGCTGGCAACCGATCTCCGGCTCCACGGTGAGCCTGGCCACGCCGACCGGCAGCCAGCGCGTCCATCGCCGGCTGGGCTTGGGTGCGACGGTCTCCCACGCTCGTGCGGTGCTGGGCAGCGTCGGCTACCAGTTCTACCGGCTGGCCGCCACCGGACCGTCCGTCCGGGACGGACTGGTGGAGCTCGAGGGTCTACGCGTGGAGGTGGCGAACGCGTCCCGCTACGCCAACAACGAGCGGGTCGTCTACCTGTACGACCATCTACTCAGCCAAGCGGCCGGGGCGCTGCCCCAGATCCACCGCAATGAGCCACCGGCCGATCCGCACCGCTACGGCCCGTTCGCGCTGACCTTGGCTCCAGCCACGATCCTCAGCGAACAGGCCTTCGTGGTGGACGACGCCGGCCACCAACTGGCTGGCCCAGTGGCTCCCGGCAAGGCCTTCTACCTCACACCGCTGGATCCGGCCGAGCTCGACGCCGTCCAGCTGCGGCTGCACCACCAGCCGGTCCACGCCCGCGTGCTGATCGGGTCCCGGAGCCCGGGCGGGGCAGGCGAGTTCACCCCGCTGGTCACGGTGACCGCCGCGGCCGAGGCCGACATCTTCGAGCAGATCGTCCCCTTGAAGCCTCGGCCGCTGGCCGAGGTCGCCGACAACAGGAGAAATCAGAAGTGAGCGAACAGACCGAATCACAGGCGCTCGGCGATCTCGCCGCTCGTCAGCTGGCGAATGCCACCAAGACCGTCCCGCAACTGGACACCATCACGCCCCGGTGGTTGCTGCATCTGCTGGCCTGGGTGCCGGTGGAGGCCGGCATCTACCGGGTGAACCGAGTGATCAATGCTGATCAAGTGGCGGCGTCGCTGCAGGTCGGCGAGGCCGGCGAGGAGCCGCTGCCGGCCACCTTCGTGGACTACCAGACCAATCCGCGGGAGATCACCCTGCGCTCGATCTCGACGATCCTGGACATCCACACCCGGGTCTCGGATCTGTACTCGAGTCCGCACGATCAGGTCACCCAGCAGTTGCGGCTGACCATCGAGACGGTGAAGGAGCGCCAGGAGTTCGAGCTGATCAACAACCCGGAGTACGGCCTGCTCTCTCAGGTCGTCCCCGAGCAGACCCTGAAGACCATCTCCGGCCCGCCCACTCCCGATGACTTGGACGCTCTGCTGACCAAGGTCTGGAAGACCCCCAGCTTCATCCTCACCCACCCGCTCGGGGTGGCCGCATTCGGACGCGAGGCGACCCGCCGGGGCGTCCCGCCGGTGACGGTGAACCTGTACGGCGGCCAGTTCATCACCTGGCGCGGCATTCCGATCGTCCCCTCCGACAAGGTCCCGGTCACCGGCGGCAAGACCACCTTCATCGCGGTCCGGACCGGCGAAGAGCGCCAAGGCGTGGTCGGGCTCTTCCAGCCCGGACTGGTCGGCGAGCAGGCACCCGGTCTCTCGGTGCGGTTCAGCGGGATCAACCGTCAGGCGATCGCGTCCTACCTGGTCTCGCTGTACTCGGCCCTGGCCGTCCTGACCGACGACGCATTGGCCGTCCTCGACGCAGCAGAGGTCGGCGTCTTCCATGAGTACGACTGAGCGTGGCCCGGCCGGCTTCGCCCCTCCGGTGAGCCCGGCCCAACTGGCCGCGCTGGCCAGCCAGCTTTATGCGGGGCCCGGGGGTGTCGGTGTGGAGCCGCCGCCACCCCCGGTGGCTCCGCCTGCCCCGCGCGGCTCGGTGCCCGACGGCTCTGCTCTGGCTGCCGTTCCGGGGCATCGGGCGCCGAGCCCCGCAGGCCCCTGGCTACCCGCGACCGTCCCCGGTGCGGCCACACCGGGACCGTGGCAACCAGGTGATCGGCTGGAGCTGCCGCTCTCCCTGGGGCCATGGACCGAGCCGACGGTGGGGCTGCGGCCGGCCTCTCCGTCGGACTTCGGCAGGCTCCGCGAGGTGGCCGGGCTCCCCCAGGGACGGCTGGACGGCCACCGACCCGTCCCCACCGACAGCGGACGCGATGGCGGACTCGCCCCGATCGACGGCCTGCCGGCGGAGGCCTTCGACGTGACGTCGGTTCGCGCCGACTTCCCGATCCTGACCGAGCGGGTGAACGGGCATCAGCTGATCTGGTTCGATAATGCGGCCACCACCCAGAAGCCGCAGGCCGTGATCGACCGGCTGGCCCACTTCTACGCCCACGAGAACTCCAACATCCATCGGGCGGCGCACACCCTGGCCGCTCGGGCCACCGACGCCTACGAGGACGCCCGGGCCACCGTCCGGGACTTCCTCGGTGCGGCCCGCTCGGAGGAGATCATCTTCGTCCGCGGCGCCACCGAGGGGATCAACCTGGTGGCGCAGTCCTGGGGACGCAAGAACCTGCTGCCTGGCGACGAGATTCTGATCAGTGAACTGGAGCATCACGCGAACATCGTCCCCTGGCAGATCGTGGCCAAGGCCACCGGAGCCGTGCTGAAGACGGCTCCGGTGGACCAGGCCGGCAACCTGCTCGTGGGCGAGTTGGCCGAGCTGATCGGACCCAGGACGAAGCTGGTCGCGGTCACCTGGGTGGCGAATGCGATCGGCACCGTGACCCCGGTGCGGGAGATCGTCGAGTTGGCGCATCGAGCCGGGGCCCGGGTGCTCATCGATGGTGCCCAGTCCGTGCCGCACCTGCCGGTCTCGCTGGCCTCGCTGGGAGCGGACTTCTTCGTCTTCTCCGGCCACAAGATCTACGGCCCCACCGGCATCGGCGTGGTCTACCTCGCCGAACGGGTCTGGGAGGAGACGCCGGCCTGGCACGGCGGCGGGAACATGATCGCCGACGTCACCATCGAACGCTCGATCTACCAGGACCCGCCGAACAAGTACGAGGCCGGCACCGGCAACATCGCCGACGCCGTCGGCCTGGCTGCCGCACTGCGCTACGTCAGCAAGGTCGGCATCGACCGGATCGCCACCTACGAGGCCCAGCTGCTCGACTACGCCACCCCTCGGCTGGCCGCGATTCCGGGCGTCCGGCTGGTGGGGACGGCGCAGCACAAGGCGAGCGTGCTGTCCTTCGTCCTGGCCGGGCACGAACCCGAGGACGTCGGTCGCGCGCTCAACCAGCGCGGGATCGCGGTTCGGGCCGGGCACCACTGTGCGCAGCCCATCCTGCGCCGGCTCGGGTTGGAGAAGACGGTGCGTCCGTCGTTCGCCTTCTACAACACCGTTGACGAGATCGACCTGTTCCTTCAGGCGATCGCAGACCTCAGTGGCGGGGAATAAAGCGGAGGCCCTGCCTGCTGGGACGAAAAGCCCGGTGACCCCCGAGCCGCACCTTCGGGGGTCACCGGCACCAATAGCTCCCCTGAGCTGAGAGGACATCATGGCCGACCACAGCACCCGCACCTACGAGTCGATCCTGGAGCTGCTCCCCGACGAGCAGAACCCGACTCCACTGGTGCGGCTGCGCCACACCGGGCTGCAGCACGCCAAGATCTACGCCAAGTTGGAGTGGTACAACCCCTTCGGCGCCGTGAAGGATCGGGTGGCGGCCAACCTCGTCCGCGATGCCGAGGAGCGGGGCGAGGAGCTGAAGAACCTGGTCGAGCCGACCTCCGGCAACACCGGGATCGGGCTGGCTCTGGTCGCCAACGCGCGTGGCTACGGCTTCGCGGCCACGTTGTCCAAGGCGATCCCCGCCGAGAAGCGGACGGCGCTGCGCCTGTTCGGCACCGACCTGGTCGAGCTGGACGACGATCTGTGCCCGATGCCCGGCCAACCCGAGGGAGCCATGGCCAAGGCGGCCGAGCTGGCCGAACGTCCGGGCTGGACCGAACTGAATCAGTACGCCAACCCGGCCAACCCGGACGCCCACTACCGCACCACCGGCCCGGAGATCTGGCGGCAGACCGGCGGAGCCATCACCCACTTCGTGGCCTCGCTGGGCACCTGCGGCACCATCACCGGGACCGGCCGCTACCTCAAGGAGCACAACCCGGACGTCCAGGTGATCGGGGTGCACCCCACCGACGGCCACGACATTCCGGGCGTCCGCAGCCGCCGAGCACTGGCGCTGACCGACTTCTTCACCCCTGAGGAGTACGACGCCGTCCTCGAGGTCTCCGATGCCGAGGCCTACGGCCAGGCCCGGCACCTGCATCAGGTGGAGAGCATCATCGCCGGGCCGAGCGCCGGCCTGGCCCTGGCCGGGGCGCTGCAGGCCGTCCCCGATGAGCCGGGGGTGGTGGCCGTGGTGATCTTCGCCGACAACGCCTACAAGTACCTCTCGTCGTTCCGGCGGCACCTGCCCGACCTGTTCCCGCCGGAGCCGGCCGCTCCGGCACCGGCCCCGAGCAACCCGTTCGCGCAGCATCTGGACGCGGCGTTCCGGCTGGCTCAGGCCGGCCCGGACGTGATCGACGCGCCGACCGCGGCCGCGCTGCAGCAGGCCGGGGTGACGATCCTGGACGTCCGCAACCCCGAGGAAGTAGCCCGGGTCAGCATCCCCGGAGCGGTGACGTTGCCGCTGCCGCAGCTGTCCGCCGGCAGTCTGGACGGGCTGCCGTCCGACCCGTCCGCGCCGGTGGTGACGGTCTGTGCAGCCGGCGTCCGCTCGCTATACGCGCTGCTGCTGTTGAAGGCCCAGGGCTACCAGAACGTGAAGAGCGTGGCCGGCGGCGTCGGCGCCTGGGTCGAGGCGGGCCTGCCCACCGCCTGACCTCGGGCCAGCCGGGCCGAGCCTGGGGGCGTCTCGGCCGACCGAGGCACCAGAGCAGGCCCTGAAGCCGGTCTGCACCGGCCGCCTGACCGGCTCGGCGATCGCGCCCCCCAACCCGGTTCGCGCCCCAACTCCGGTTCGCGCTACCGAAGGCGGAGTGGACGGGCGAGGCGACGTCCCCTACGCCCGGAAACCGGCCAGTCGACCGGCCGCCTCCGCGATCACCGGGTCGGTCTTGCAGGCCGCGAACCGGACCAGCGAGGACGCGCCGGGGTCGCCCGGATCGGCCAGGAAGGCACTCACCGGGATCGCCACCACGCCGACCTCCTCGATCAACCGGCGGCAGGTCTCGACCCCGTCACTCAGGCCGAGCGCAGCTCCGTCGGCGATCTGGAAGTAGCTTCCGGCCGGCTGGTTCACCCAGAAGCCGACGCCCCGAAGTGCGTCGGTGATCACGTGACGCCGCGCATCCAAACGGGCCGCGGCTTCGGCGAACACTTTGTCGGGCAGACCCAGTCCGAGCGCGACCGCCGGTTGGAAGGGCGCCCCGTTGACGAAGGTGAGGAACTGCTTGACCGCAAGGATTGGCTCCAACAGCCCCGGACGCGCGGTCAGCCAGCCGATCTTCCAGCCGGTCACATTCAGCGACTTCGCGGCCGAGGAGATGGTCACCCCCCGCTCGCGGCCACCGGGGAACTCAGCCAGGCTGCGGTGCGGCCCGGCGAAGACCAAGTGCTCATAGACCTCGTCGGCCACCACCAGAGCGTCATGCTGTTCGGCCAGTTCGAGGGCCAGCCGGATGGTGGAGTCCGGCAGCACTGCACCGGTGGGATTGTGCGGGGAGTTCAGCAGGATGATCCGGGTGCGATCGGTGACCGCGCGGGCCAGGTCGTCCGGATCGGGCAAGAAGCTCGGCGCTCGGGCCGGGACCGGCACCAGCCGTCCGCCGGCCAGGCCGGTGATCGCGGCGTAGGAGTCGTAGTAGGGCTCGATCACCACCACTTCGTCGCCGGCACCGACGAAGGCCAGCAGGGTGGCGGCCAGGGCCTCGGTAGCGCCGGCCGTGACCAGGACCTCGGTCTCCGGATCCCAGTCCAGCCCGTACCAGTGCCGCTGGTGTTGGGCGATGGCCTGACGCAACACCGGGATGCCACGCCCCGGCGGGTACTGGTTCACTCCGTCCGCGATCGCCTGGCGAGCGGCCTCCTGAACCAGTAGCGGCGGGCCCTCGTCGGGGAAGCCCTGACCGAGGTTGATGGCGCCGTGCTGGACGGCCAACGCCGACATCTTGGCGAAGATGCTGGGGGCCAGGTCACCGTCCGCGCCGAGCAGGCCGGCCGCGCGGGCCGTCCGCTGCCACGGCGCCGCGGGGTCCTGCGGGATGCTCATCGGAGCCTTCGACGAGGCCTGTATGCACGTGCGAACACGCGGTCACACTAACAGCGCATCCTGACCCCGACGCGGTCGTCCACGGCCCCGGGCGCCCGCACCCGCCCCACCTCCAGGTTCGCGCTACCGATCGGAACTCTTGCTGCCGAAATTCCGGCAGCAAGAGTTGCTTTCGGTAGCGAACGCCGAGGGGACGGCGGGACGGGACGGCCTAGCTGACGGCGTCCAGGGCCGCAGCCAGGTCGGCGATCAGGTCGTCGGCGTCCTCCAGGCCGACCGAGAGTCGCAGGTGGCCGTAGCGGCGGAACGGCTCGGGGTAGTGCTCGGTGCCGCCGCGTCCGGACGGCCCGGAGTGGACGATCAGCGACTCGTCGTGTCCCAGCGAGACCGCCGAAGTGATCACTCGCAGCTCGCGGACGAACCGGTTCTGCAGCTCGGAGTCGCCGTCCAGGGCGAAGGCCAGCATGGCGCCGAAGCCTCGTCCGCCGAACTGCCGGACGGCCAGGTCATGCTCGGCGTGCGAGGCCAACCCCGGGTAGGCCACGAAAGCGATCCGCGGGTCGGCGGCCAGGAACTCGGCCACCCGCTGGGCGCTCTCCTGGTGCCGGGCCAGCCGCAGCGGCAGGGTCACCGAGCCGCGCAGGATCAGCCAGGCGTTGAACGGCGAGATCACCGCACCCAGATCGGTGAGCGAGTCCCGGCGCACCTGGGTGACCAGGTCGGACGCCCCGATCACGGCCCCGCCCATGGCGTCCCCGTGGCCGTTGATGTACTTGGTCAGCGAGTGGATCACCAGGTCGGCGCCGTCGGCCAGCGGACGGTACAGCGGCGGCGGCGTGAAGGTGTTGTCGACCACCAGCAGCGCGCCGCCGGCATGTGCGATCTCGGCCAGCGCGGCGATGTCGGCCACCTTGGTGGTCGGGTTGGCCACGGTCTCGACGTGCACCAGCTTGGTGTTGGGACGCATGGCCGACCGCACCTGGTCCAGATCGCTGACGTCGACGAAGGTCGACTCGATCTGGTAGCGCTCGGCCAGTAGTTCGGTGAACAGCCGCCAGACGGCCTCGTAGGTAACGTCGGAGACCACCACGTGGTCGCCGGTCTTCAGCCGGGAGAAGAAGACCGCGTGCAGCGCCCCCACTCCCGAGGCGAAGGTTATGGCGGCGTCCGCGCCCTCGAGGGCGGCCAGCTTGGTCTCCAGGGCCAGCTGGTTGGCGCCGGTGGTGCGGGTGTAGACCAGCCCCTCGGGGTTCGACCAGTCCATCTCCTCCGGGTCGGGCGGCAACAGGTAGGAGTTCGCCATCACCAGCGGACGGCGCAGCGCACCCGTGCCCGGATCCGGCTCGTTGCCGCCGTGGACGGCCCAGGTCCCCTCGCCGACCGTGGCCGGATCGTGCTTGTCCGGACGCCCGTGCACCATCTGATCTCCTCGCAAACTCGCAGCCCTGTCCCCCGCCAAGCCTGTCATGCCTGGACACCTCCGATCCGGCGAGCCACACCGCGGCTAGGGTGGTCGCCGGTGATGGATCCCACCAGGGCTCGCCCGAACCGCCGTCCGGCTGATGGTTCCTGTGCGTCTTCGCGGGCGTACTGCGCCCGGACAGGAGGTCGACATGTCGCCTCGCCAGGTACCGCAGCCGAGCCCGGAGCGGATGGTTCCGCTGCCCGGGCATCCGCTGGTGGTCGGCGTCGTCCCTGGTCAGCCCGAGTTGGTGGCGCTCACCGCGGCATCCTGGGCCGACGCATTGGGCGGAGTCCCGATCCACTTCGGCTATGCCGACCCGTCCCGGATCGTCGATGAGGAGTCCGCCGACGGCTCGGTCCGGCACTCCGGGCTCGACCCCGATCAGGCCGACGACTCCTGGGAGCAGCGCGAGACCCAGATCCGCGCCTATCTGGCCGAGGTGCTGGCCGATCACGCCGGCCCGTGGGAGTTCCATTACCTGGCCGGACGAGCCGATCGCGCGCTCACCCACCTTGCCCGGGCCGTGGACGCCTCGGCCATCATTGTCGGTGCCAAGCACCCGACGGCCACAGAGCGGTTCCGCGAGTTCGTGGCCGGCTCGGTGGCGCTGCGGCTGTCCCGGCATCAGCACCGTCCGGTGGTGATCGTCCCGTTGGCCGTCGTCGACTGGAAGGCTCCGACCCAGTGGTAGGAGCAGAACCGCCAAGTCATTCGATCCCGGGCCTGCGCCTGGTGCACCTGCCGGTGCGTCCAGCCTGGCTCGGGGTGATCTTCGTCGGCGGGACGCTCGGCACGGCCGTCCGGGCCGCCCTGGAGTCGACCTTCGCCCCAGTGCCAGGACAGTGGCCGTGGACGACCTTCTGGATCAACCTGGGTGGCGCGTTCCTGCTCGGTGCCCTGCTGGAAGGCCTGGCTATCAGCGGCGCCGACCACGGCTGGCGGCGCGGGCTGCGGCTGGGCCTGGGCACCGGCGTGCTGGGCGGTTTCACCACCTACTCGACCTTCGCCGTGGAGTCATTCGGGCTGATCGGCTCGGCATCCTGGCTGATCGGGCTGGGGTATGCGATCGGCAGCGTGCTGCTCGGCGTGGCCGCGGCCTTCGTGGGGGTGCGGGCCGTGCGTCTGCCCGTCCGCTGGTTGCGGGGAGGACGGCGATGATCGGGCTGCTGGTGGCGCTGGCCGGCGGGTTCGGTGCGGTGATCCGGTTCATCGTGGACGCCCAGTTCGGCCATTGGGCCCCGCGCGGACGCCTGCTGCTCGGCACCGCGGTGATCAACATCACCGGCTCGTTCGCCCTGGGCCTGCTGGTCGGGGTGTGGACGTTCCACGGCGGCGACCCGCAGATCCGGCAGCTGATCGGCACCGGCTTCCTGGGTGGCTACACCACCTTCTCGACCGCCGCGGTCGAGGCCGTCCGGCTGGGCCGGGCGCAGCGCTGGCTGGCCTTCGCCGTCCACACCGCCGGGATGCTGGTGCTCAGCGTGGCCAGCGCTGCTCTCGGCTTCTGGCTCGGCGCCCTCTAGCCCCGCCGAACTGAGTGGGGACGGTTCCCCTACCGTCCACCGAAGCCAGCGAGGTTTCCCGCTAGTTCGCGGTGTCGCTGACTTCGGGCTCGGTACGGACGGCTGGACGGACGGCGTCGCGGTCGGACGAGTTGGCCAGCGCGGCCACCCCGACCCCGATCGTGCACAGGACGAGGCCCATCACTTCGACAGCCAGCCAGCCGCTGCTGGCCCACAGGCTGGTGGCCAGCGCGCCGGCCAGGGTGCTACCGGTGTAGAAGGCGAGCAGGTAGGCGCTGGACGCCTGGGCGGTGCCTCGTCCACGCCGCCGGGCTCGATCGACCACCCAGCCGCTGAGCAGCGAGTGCAGGCCCAGGAAGACGAAAGTGACCGCCCCCAGGCCGACGAACATGGCCACCAGGGACGGCAGCGAGATGGCCACCACGGCCACCCCGAGTGCGGCGAAGGTGATCACCGCGGCCAGGCCGCGTCCGGTGCGATCGGCGAGCCGGCGAGCGACACCGGGCGCGGCGATCCCGATCGGGTAGGCCAGATAGAGCAGGGACGCAGCCACGCCGAGCGAGAAGGGCGGTGCCTGCAGCCGAAAGCCGATGGCGTTGTAGACGCCCACGAAGGTGCCGTTGGCGACGAACGCGGCCACGCACAGCAGGGCCACCACCGGGTCGCGGGGCGCGCTGACCACCCCGAGCAGCACCTCGCGGGTGCTCGGTCGGTGTGGCTGGAAGCGGCGCGATGCCGGGAGCAGGACGACCAGGGCCAGCCCGGCGCTCAGGGTGATTCCGCTCATCACCAGGCTGGCCAGCGGCCAGCCGCCGAGTTCAGCCAGCGGGCCGGGCAGCAGCCGTCCGACCGCGCCGCCCAGTGCGGTGCCGGCGATGTAGGCGGCATTCGTCCGCAGGTGATCGGAGGCCAGCACCTCCTCGCGCAGGTACGCGAGGGCGGCCACCGGGAAGCCGGCCAGGCTCAGTCCGAGCAGCCCGCGGACGATCACCAGCCCGTCCCAGGACGGGATCACGGCGCTGATGATGCCGATGACTCCCGAGGTGAGCAGCGACCAGCGCATCAGCCGGACGCGTCCGACCCGATCGGCCAGCGGGCCCATCAGCAGTAGACCGAAGGCCATGGTCAAGGTGGTGGCCGACAGCGCGTGCGCAGAGTCGGCCGAGCTGACCCCGTAGTGGCGGGCCAGAAGTGGGAGCAGCGGCTGCACGTAGTACATCAGCGAGAAGTTGGCCAGGCCGCCGGCCATCAGGCCAAGCACCAGCCGCCGATGTCCGGGCGTCCCGGCCGGATGACCAGCCCAGACCGTCGCACTCACTTGATTCACCTTGCCACTGCTCGACGCAGATGCCCTACCGCGTCCGTTCTGGCACGCGGCTCGGACGAGCCCGTGCGGGCCTGCGCTCCGGGCTGGATGGCGACGGAACCGTCCCCGAGGTCAGGCGCCGTAGGTGACCGGGAGGTACTCGGGGTGGCGCTGGATCCAGCCCTTGATGAACGGACAGACCGGCAGCGCCTTACGGACGCCGTCGTCACGGATCTGGTCCAGAGCGAAGCGGGCCAGCGCCGAGCCGACCCCGTTGCCCTCGAAGGACGGGTCGACCTCGGTGTGGGTGAAGACCACCAGCGCATCGGTCAGCTGGTACTCGGCGAAGCCGGCCAGCTTCCCGTCCAGGTGCGCCTCGAAGCGCTGCAACTCGACGTTGTCGGTGACCACGGGGGTGCTCATCGGGCCACCTCGTGCTCGACGATGGCCAAGGCGCCGGACGGGCAGCGTCCGACAACGGTGCGCAGTTGGTCGGCCAGTTCGGCCGACGTTGCCACCCCCGGGTCGATCCACGGCTTGCGTCCGGTGTCGAACACGCGGGGCATCCCGCGGACGCACTCAGCCGCATGCTGGCAGACCGCTCCGTCGAACGACACGTCGACGATCGGGCCGAAGTAACTCTTGCGGGCCATCTGCTGCTCACTTTCCGGGGTTGTTCGGGAGCTGCCTGCTCAACAACGCTACGGCCTGATTCACTCCCCGACGCCCGACAGAAGGGGGACAGTCCCCTTTTCCGTGGCGGGCCGGAGCTGGCTGCTCCGTCGGGCCGATCCCGGTCGAGCCCGGCCGACATGGGAAGATGCCGTGGTGGCAGGGATTCTGGTGGCGGGCACCTCGTCGGATGCCGGCAAGTCGCTGATCGTCGCCGGACTGTGCCGGGCCTTTGCCCGCCGCGGGGTACGGGTGGCCCCGTTCAAGGCGCAGAACATGAGCAACAACTCGATGGTCTGCCCGGACGGCTCCGAGATCGGACGCGCCCAGTACCTGCAGGCGTTGGCCGCCGGCGTCCGTCCGTCCGCGCTGCTGAACCCGGTGCTGCTGAAGCCGGCCACCGACCGGCGCGCGTTCATCGTGCTGCGCGGCCAGCCCGGCGGCACCCTGGAGGCCGGCCAGTACGCGACCGGACGCGCCCAGCTAGCTGAGGCCGCCTTCGACGCCTACCAGGAGCTGGCCGAGAGCTACGAGCTGGTGATCGCCGAGGGCGCCGGCTCCCCGGCCGAGATCAATCTGCGCGCGGGCGACTACGTGAACTTCGGCCTGGCCAGGCGATTCGACCTGCCGGTGGTGCTGGTCGGCGACATCGATCGGGGCGGCGTCCTGGCCTCGATCTTCGGCCACTGGGCGATCGTCGACGAGGACGACCGGAAGCTGCTGGCCGGCTATCTGATCAACAAGTTCCGCGGCGACCAGTCGGTGCTCGACCCCGGCCTGGTCGAACTCAGCCAGCGCACCGGGCTGCCCTGCTTCGGCGTGGTGCCGTGGCTCGACCAGGTGTGGCTGGATTCCGAAGACGCACTGGCCTTCGCCAAGTGGCCTCGCCAGCCCGGACGAGCCGGCAGCCTGCGAGTGGCCGCGCTGCGGTTCCCGCGGATCTCGAATGCCACCGACCTGGACGCCCTGGCCGCCGAGCCGGGTCTGGACGTGTTCGCCACGGCCAACCCGTCCGACCTGGCCACCGCCGATCTGGTGGTGCTGCCGGGCAGCCGCAGCACCCTGGCCGACCTGGACTGGCTGCGTCGCCTCGGCCTTGCCGACGCGCTGGCCGCTCGAGCCGCGGCCGGTGGCCCGATCCTGGGCATCTGCGGCGGCTACCAGATGCTCACCGAGCTGATCGACGACCCGATCGAGTCGGTCCGTGGCACCGAGCCGGGGCTCGGCCTGCTGCCGGCCCGGGTCCGATTCCAGGCCGAGAAGACCCTGGGCGAGCCGTCCGGCAGCTGGCAGGGCCATCCGGTGGTCGGCTACGAGATCCACCACGGCATCGTCGAACCGCACGGCGGCGAGCCGTTCCTTGACGGCGTCCGGCAGGGCAACACCTGGGGGACGATCTGGCACGGCGCCTTCGAGAACGACGACTTCCGCCGGGCCTGGCTCAGCGAACTGGCCACGACCGTCGGCTCGAGCTGGCGGCCCAGCCCGGACGCCCCGGGCTTCGCCGAGCGCCGCACTCAGATGCTGGACGAGCTCGCCGACGCCCTGGAAGCCCACACCGACCTGGACGCGCTGGCCGAGCTAGCCACCCGCTGAACCCGCCGCACCCTGGCACGCTGTGAGTTGGGCGGCGAGGTCGCCGCGAAACTCACAGCTTGCGAACCAGGTGGGGGCTCAGGGCGGCCACCAGGCTGCTCACTTCGGTGATCCCGGACGGGGCCAGGCCCAACGCCGCGGCCACCTGCAGGACGATCGGACGACGCAGCCGCGCCGACGCCACCACCTCGGGGTCGCCGAGCAGTTCGGGACCAGACCCACAAGACAGCCGGCCGTCCCGCAGGACGGCCACCGAGTCGGCCCACCACAAGGCGAAGTCCACCTCATGGGTGGCGATCACCACGGTGGTGTCGGCGGCCAGCAGGGCGTCCAATGCGGCCACCATCTCGTCGACTCCCTGCGGGTCGAGCCCGGCGGTCGGCTCATCGAGCAGCAGCACGCACGGCTCCATGGCCAAGGCTCCGGCGATGGCTACCCGCTTGCGCTGCCCAAAGGACAGCTCGTGGATCGGCCGCTCGGCCAGATCCTCGATCGACAGCACGGCCAGCGCCCGGTCCACCCGGGCCCGCACCTCGACCTCGGTGAGCCCCAGATTGAGCGGCCCGAAGGAGACATCGCGGAACACGTCGGCAGCGAACAGCTGATCGTCGGGGTTCTGGGCGACCAGCTGGACCACCTGCCGGTGGGCGCGCAGGCCGGCCCGTCCGTAGTCGAGGTCGACCCCGTCCACCTGCACCCGTCCCGCGCTCGGACGCACCGCCCCGGACAGGGTCCGGAGCAAGGTGGTCTTGCCCGAGCCGTTGGCGCCCAGCAGGGCCAACCGTCCACCGCGCGGGACGCTCAGCTCGGCGTCGGCCAGCACCGTCCGCTCACCGAAACGGACGCTCAGCCCGTGGGCCGACAGCTGTCGGTGACTCATCGGGTCACCGGCCAACTCAGCGCGGTCGCGGTCACCGCGACCAGCAGGAGCACGCTGCCGGCCAGAAAGCCGGACGAGCGCCGCCGGGCCGGCTCCAGGGTGCGCAATGCATCGGTGTAGCCGCGTCCGGCCAGGCCGTCCTCGAGCCGTCGGGCGCGATCCCACGAGCGTAGGAACAGCGCGGCGACCCCCATCGAGGCCGAGCGCATGGTCGCGGTCCGGTTCACGAAGCCCAGCCGGGCGTCCTGGGCCGCGTGGATGGCGGACGCCGAGTCCAGCAGCCCAGCACTGAACCGATAGATGAGCGCGGCGATCTCGATCAGCGGGTCCGGGACCCGCAACCGGCGCAGGCCGGCCAGCAGATCGATCATCGGGGTCGAGCAGGCCAGCGTGAACATGGCCAGCGTTGCGGCCAGCGCCCGGACGGCCAACTGGACGGCCGCCGCCGTGCCGGCGTCGGTCACCTCCAGCCGCAGCCCGTCGGCCCAGCTGACGCTGACGGCCACGGTGGCCACTCCGATCAGGATCGAAACCAGCGGCAGCCAGCCGATCCGGAGCAGCCGCGTCCACCCCACCCGAATCGGGCCGAGCAGCAGGGCCAGGCTGATCACCGCCACCGCAGCACCGCCGGGAACCGGCGGCAGGCAGATGGCGGCCAGCAGCAGGCCCAGACAGAGAACGCCCTTGTCCCGCAGCGAGCGCGCCCGCCAGGGGCTGGACCACGCAGCGTGGTCCAGCGCCAGGCCGTGCGACATCAGGGCGTGGGTTCGGTGGCCGCGGCCAGTGCCGTCCGCTCACCACGACGGCGACCCCACAGGCCGCCGATGGCGAAGCCGAGCACCGTCCCGCCGATGGCGGCCTGCAGCGCGAACAGGCCGGACTCGACCTCCCCGGACGCCGGCTGGAAGAACGGCTCGAACCACGGCTGGTAGTCCGGGTGCGACTCCTGAATGGTGCTGGTGGCCACCGAGTCGGTGCCGGTGAAGCGCTCGTCCGGGTTGGTGTGCAGCCCGCCCACGACGAAGCTGACCCCGAAGATGATCACCAGGGCGGCGATCAGGGCGATGGTGGTCCAGGTCTTCTTGCTCATGTCAGGCCACCGCTTCCTTCGCCGCGCCGAAGACGCCCAGGCGCCGCAACTCGGGTGCGGCAACGTCGGTCAGCAGCCGGAAGACCAGCACGCCGAGGATGCCCTCGGCGATCGCCAGCGGCACCTGCGAGATGGCGAAGACGCCGGCGAACTTGGCCACCGAGCCGGCCAGCCCCGACACCGGATCCGGGAACGCCAGCCCGAGTTGGACGCTGGTCACCAGGTACGTCGACAGGTCGGCGAACGCCAGGGCCAGGAACACCCCGACATTGCGATGCCAGCCCAGCCGGTTCGAGAGCGTCCACAGCGCGTAGCCCACCCAGGGTCCGGCGATGCCCATGCTGAACACGTTTGCGCCCAGCGTGGTGATCCCGCCGTGAGCCAGCAGCAGCGCCTGGAACAGCAACACGATGGTGGACAGGAACGCCATCACCGGCGGACGGAACAGGACCGCCCCCAGGCCGGTGCCGGTCGGGTGCGAGGAGCTGCCGGTGACCGAGGGCAGCTTGATCGAGGACAGCACGAAGGTGAAGGCACCGGCGGCGGCCAGCAGCAGCCGCGATTCGGGATGCTCTTTGGCTTCGGTGATGACTTTGCGGGCCCCGTGAATGACGAACGGAGCGGAGACTGCGTACCAAGCGACGCAGTGAATGACAGGTAGGAATCCCTCAGCGATATGCATCAGCGAGTTCCCTTTCTAGGTGACGTGGCCTAAGGAACGTTCCGTCCACGCGCGTATCTGACTCCCCCATCGCTGAGGTCACAGTGGCCCGACCGTCCCGGATTCACACCGGGTTCCGTTCGTGGACGACGGCGCCATCCTGGCACCAGATCGTGCTGACTACGCACGATTGCCCAGTTGGTGGACGGCGTCGTGCGGCGCCGAGCTGCGCGCCTAGCCGCGCCGGAAACGCTCCCCGAGCAGGGCCTTCATCGGGTCCTTGGCCAGCAGTCCGATCTCTTCGAAGTACGCCGTGAACGGCACGGCCAGCTTGGTCCCGTCGACCCGAGTGATGGTGAGCCGGGACGGGATGATCTGGAGCCGCGCACTGGCGATCTCCTCGGCCGGGATCCACTCGTTGACCGGATCCTGGCGAAGCTGCGCCAACTGAGTGGCGGACTCTTCGACGCGTCGTTGCTGGTTGTGCTTGGTGGTGCCCCCGGTGGCAACCTCCCACCGAGTCATCGTCACCGGGACGAACAACAGGCCATCGGAGCAGATCAGGAGATCCCGCGCCTGGCGGCGAGGCTTCTTGTTCAGGGTCATCGTGAGCGCACCGAGCACCACCGGACGGGCCGGACGAGCCTCGACCGCGGACTCCTCGACCACGACGTCCAGGTCGGCCCCGAAGGAGCGCAGTCGTTCAGCCAAGTCGGCCGACTCGGCCAGTTCGCGGGTCTTGATCAGCTGCCGATCGACGTCGACCAGGCACAGCCCGTCGGCGGCGTCCATCACCACCCGCACCCCGGACGCCGTGGCCAGCGTGCCCTGGGTGAGCACGACGGCCACCTCGGCCGCCGCTTCGGCGGGATGCTCGGCGTCCAGTTGGGCGCCGATCCGCTGCGGGTCTGTCTGCAGCGCGCTCAGCAGGGCGGACGGGCTGGGCTCACTGATCAGGCCCTCGCTGGACAGCCCCTGCAAGAGCCGGTTCAGCCGCTGCGGGAGCATCCGGCGAGCGGCGGCCGAGGCCACCTCGTCCCAGCTGCGCAACGGCCAGTCCTCGGTGAGCAACTCCCCCTCGGCGGCCGCCAGGCTCGGCCCGTCGGCCAGCAGGGTGAGCGCGGGCCGATCATCGGTGGCGAACGTCGCCGGCGGCAGGGCCGCAAAGGCGGCCACCCGGTCCTGGGTCCGGGGATGGGTGTCGTCCCAGCGCGGTCGCTGCTGCTCCAGGATCTGTGTGCCGGCCTGCTGCAGGCCCTCGGACTCGGCCGCCATCAGGGTCGAGACCGCCTCGGCCAGCGGGGCTCGGGCACCGGCCTGGTCGAACAGCGATACCCGCTGCTCGACCACGTGGTTCCAGGCGATGTCGATCTGGACGAGCTTGATCAGGGCCGATGCCGCAGCCTGCGGCCCGGCCGCCTGGGCCGAGTAGCGGTCGGCCCGCGCCTCGAGGTCGCGGTTGCTGGCCGCCGAGACCCACACGAAGATCCGGTAGTACAGGGCGAAGAACCAGCGGAACAGCGAGCCGGCATTGTCCCGGGCTGCCCGCAGGAAGATCTTCGCGCCGTAGGTCCGGGCGCTCAGGGCGGTGTCTCCACCCGCGAAGTGGCCCAGTTCGTGGGCGAGCACCGAGCGCAGCTCGCTCACGCTGAGTCCGGCCAGCAGGGGCAGCCCCAGCAGCAACTCGCGCTCGGAGCCGACCTGGTGAACCGCGGCATTGACCTCGGGGATCAGCACCACCCGTCTCGGCGGCTCGGTCTTGGCCAGCCGGGCCAGCTCCACAATCGTGGCCCACAGCGTCGGGTACTCCTCCCGGAGCAGCTGCGGCCCCGCCACCGGCTGCAGCCGGGCCCGTCGCGCCTCCCGGATGGCGGCGAAGATGGCGATCAGCAGCGGAACCACGATCAGCTGAGCGAGAACGCGACCCAACGCGCTGCTGCCGACGGCGAAGGCGACCATCACGATCGCGAAGAAGACCCCGATCACCAAGGCGACCACGACGAGCGGGAACAGGAACAACACCAGCAGGGAGACGGCGGCACGCAGCTTGGACATGATCGGCAGTATGGCGAACCGCGGGCCCGGCTATGAGCGATCCTGAAAAAGCCCGTCCATTCGGATGTGACTAGGGCTTCGTTCCCGCCCAACTGGTCACGGTGCGCAGCGGACGAAAGCCGGTGAATCGCCCGATCGGCTCGGCCACCTCGACCCCGATCCGGGCCAGCTCACCACCGCGCTCACGGTAGGCCTGGGCCAGCACGGCCTCGGTTTCGGCGGTGACGCCGTGGGCGACCAGGCGTCCGCCGCTGTCCAATCGCTGCCAGCAGCGCTCGAGGGTCTCGCCGGTCACCCCGCCGCCGATGAAGACCGCGGACGGCGCGGGCAGGGCGGCCAGTTCGGCGTCGATGGCGGCCACCCGGACGTCCAGCTGCCCGGTCACGCCGAAGCGGACGGCGTTGGCGCCGATCCGCGCGGCCCGTTCTGAGTCCCGCTCGACGGCGATGGCCCGGTTGGTCGGGCGCAGCCGGCACCACTCGATGCTGATCGAGCCCGTGCCTGCGCCGAGGTCCCAGAGCAGTTCGCCGGCCCGCGGCGCCAGCATGGCCAGCGCGTAGGCGCGCAGCGCGCGTTTGGTGAGCAGACCGTCGGTGGCGAACTCCTCGTCGGGGAGCCCGGCACTGAGCTGGCTGAGGTCGGCGGGCTGGTCGTCCATGGCGAGCACCCTAACGCCGATGCGGCACAATCGTGGGCCATGAGCACCCCCAGCGAGCGTTCCGATGCCGGCCGGTGAGCCGTCCGCGGTGCCGTCCGACGGGCTGACCACCCGGCAGCGGCGACTGCGTCCGGCCCTGATCGTGAACACCGGGGACGGCAAGGGCAAGACCACGGCAGCCATGGGCCTGGCCCTGCGCGGCTGGCATCAGGGCTGGTCAATCGGGGTTTTCCAGTTCATCAAGTCGGGCAAGTGGGCGAGCGGAGAGCGGCTGGCACTGGAGGCGCTCGGCGCCGAGCACGAACGCAGCGGGGCCGGCGGCGAGGTGGCCTGGTTCACCAGCGGCGCCGGACGCAGCTGGGTCCGCAAGCCCGACGATCGCAGCGAACAGGCTGAGGCCGCCCGGCAGTCCTGGGCCGAGGTGTCGGCTCGGCTGGCCGCCGAACGCCACCAGCTGTACGTGCTGGACGAGTTCACCTACCCGCTGGTCTGGGGCTGGCTCGACGTGGCCGAAGTGGTGGCCACCTTGCGGGATCGTCCGGGCACCCAGCACGTGGTGATCACCGGACGCAATGCGCCGGCCGAGCTGTGCGAGATCGCCACCACGGTCACCGAGATGGGCAAGCGCAAGCACCCGTTCGACGCCGGCCAGAAGGGGCAGGCGGGGATCGAATGGTGAACATTCCGCGGCTGGTGATCGCCGCCGCCAACTCCTCGGCCGGCAAGACCACCATCGCCACCGGCCTGATGGCCGCACTACGGGCCGCCGGGGTGGAAGTGGCCGGGTTCAAGGTGGGCCCGGACTTCATCGACCCCGGCTATCACGGCCTGGCCACCGGACGTCCCGGACGCAACCTCGACCCGGTGCTGACCAGCGAGGAGCTGGTGCCGCGGCTGTTCGTCCATGGCGCACTGACTCCGCGTCCGGCCGAGATTGCCCTTGTCGAAGGGGTAATGGGGCTGTTCGACGGCCAGCTGGGCCGCGACGGCTTCGGTTCCACGGCCCACGTGGCGAAGCTGCTGGGCGCCCCGGTGCTGCTGGTGGTGGACGCGGCCGGTTCGTCGCGGACGGCGGCTGCCGCCGCCCTCGGCTTGGGCGCTTTCGACCCGGAGCTGCGGGTCGGTGGAGTGATCCTGAACCGGGTCGGCAGCACCCGGCATGCCGACGAGCTGCGTGCGGTCTTCGCCGAGGCTGGCTGGCCGGTGCTGGGCGCCGTCCCGCGCAGTGCGTCGATCAGCGCGCCGTCGCGGCATCTGGGCTTGGTTCCGGCCGCCGAGCGGGACGAGTCGGCGGCCACCATCGCCGCGCTGGCCGCCCATATCGCTGCCCACGTCGAGCTGGATGCCGTGTTGGCGCTGGCTTCGTCGGCACCGGACCTGGCCGTCGAGCCGTGGCGTCCGACCGAGGTGGTGTCGCCGGTCTCCGGGCGTCCGCGGATCGCGGTGCTGGCCGGGCGCGCGTTCACCTTCCGCTACCCCGAGACCACCGAGTTGCTCACCGCCGCCGGCTGCGAGGTGGTAGAGGTGGATCCGCTGAGCGACACCCGGCTGCCCGAACTGGTCGCCGGGCTGTACATCGGCGGCGGCTTCCCGGAGGTGCACGCGGTCGAGCTGAGCCGCAATGCCGCGCTGCGGGCGGCCATCGCGGACGCCGTGGTGGCTGGGCTGCCCACGGTGGCCGAGTGCGCCGGCCAGCTGTACCTGGCCGAGCAGCTGGACGGGCATCCGATGGTGGCTGCCTTGCCGGCCACGGCCCGGATGACGCCGCGGCTGACCCTGGGCTATCGGGACGCGGTCGCACCCGCCGACACCCTGCTGGCCAGGGCAAATGAGCGCGTGGTCGGGCACGAGTTTCACCGGACCCAGACCGCGCCGGCCGGCGCCGATACCGCGGCCTGGAGCTGGGCCGACCGCCGTGAGGGCTTCTCGCTGGACCCGTCCGGCAGCGGACGACCCAGCCTGCACGCCTCCTACCTGCACCTGCACTGGGCCGGCCATCCCGGGTTGGCCCAGCGGTTCGCCGAGACCGCGTCCCGGTTCGCGGCGACCGTCGTTCGTCCGGCTGCGCCGGCGGATGCCGCTGGCCGCAGCAACGGCGACACGCGCATCGACGGGATCGACCTGCAGCACCACGGCGACCACGATCTGGCTCCGGGCCTGATCGACCTGGCCGTGAACGTGATGCTGCCCGGTCCACCGGAGTGGCTGGCCGAGGTTCTGGCCGGCTCCATGACCGGCCTGGGCAGCTATCCGGACGCCGCAGAGGCCCGGGCCGCGATCGCCGCAGCCCACGGGGTTCCGCCCGAGATGGTGCTGCCCACCGCCGGTGGCGCGGAGGGCTTCGCCCTGATCGCGCGGACGCTCACCGCGGCCCGTCCGCTGGTGGTGCACCCACAGTTCACCGAGCCCGAGGCCGCGCTGCGGGCGGCCGGACATGCCGTCCAGCGCTGGCTGCTGCCGCTGCAGCCGTCCACCCCGCCGCTGGCCGACCTGCCCACCTGGGCGGACGCGGTCTTCGTCGGCAACCCGACCAACCCGACCGGCTGGCTGCATGCGCGCGCCGACCTGCTCGCTGCCGGCGCCGGGCGGCTGCTGGTGGTCGACGAAGCCTTCATGGACGCCACCGACGAGGCCGAGTCGCTGATCAGCCCGGAGATGCCGGGGCTGCTGGTGCTGCGCTCGCTGTCCAAGACCTGGGGGCTGGCCGGACTACGGGTCGGCTATGTGGTGGGCGATCCGGCGCTGATCGCTCGTCTCGAACAGGCCCAGCCGGCCTGGCCGATCTCGGCTCCGGCTGCCGCAGCCATAGTCGCCACCAGCACGGACGCGGCCCGCGCCGAGGCGTCCGCCCGCTACGCCGAACTGGCCACCCACCGCGACCACCTGGTCGCCGGGCTCACCGCGGCCGGCTTCCCGACCCTGACCTCGCAGGCGCCGTTCGTGCTGATCGACACCGCGGCCTGCGGGCCGGACTCGGTGCGTCCGGCGCTGGCTCGGGCCGGCTTCGCGGTCCGCCGCGGCGAGTCCTTCCCCGGGCTCGGCCCGACCTGGATCCGGGTCAAGGTTCCCGCCCCTGACGTGGCGGACGCCCTGGTCAGCGCCCTGGCCTCGCTCTCCCGAGGCTGACTGCCCGCGCTTCGCTACCCGTGCAGCGACTTCGCTACCCGTAACCCTGCTTCGCTACCCGTCCAGCGGTAGCGAAGCGGCCCAACCGGTAGCGAAGCGACCCAACCGGTAGCGAAGCGGAGCGGACCGGACCGCGACGCCGTGACGAGTCGGACGATCTGGATCGGCGCGATAGCGTGACCCGATGCGTGAACTGCTGCTGATCGGGATCGGGGCCGGCGATCCGGACTGGATCACCCTGCAGGCCGTCGGCGCCATCCAGCGCCTCGACGTGCTGTTCGTGGTGGTCAAGAGCGACGAGTTGGACGATCTGGTTCAGGCCCGGCGCGCGGTGATCGCCCGACATCGCAGCGAGCCGCTGCGAGTCGTCGAGTTGGCCGACCCACCGCGTCCGTGGCGCAGCGCCCCCGACTACGACCAGGCGGTCGCTCGCTGGCGGGCCGAGCGACTGGCTCAGTGGAGCGACGCAGTCGCCGCCGCCCTCGGCGAGGGCGAAGTCGGCGGCTTCCTGGTCTGGGGCGACCCGGGCCTGTACGAGAGCACCCTGGCGATCTGCACCGAGCTGGTCGCGTCCGCCCCGAACCCGATCACCCTCGACGTGATCCCCGGCATCAGTAGCGCGTTCGCGCTGGCCGCTCGGCACCGGATCCCGCTGAACCGGCAGGGACGCGCGGTCCAACTCAGCCCGGCTCGGCTGCTGCGAACGGGGATGCCAGACGGCATCGACGACGTCGTGGTGATGCTCGACCAGCATCAGGTCTTCGCCAGCATCGACCCCACCGGCCTCGAGCTGTACTGGGGCGCCTACCTGGGCACCCCGGACGAGTTGCTGATCGCCGGCCCACTGGCCGAGGTCCGCGACGAGGTGCTTCGAGTCCGCACCGAGGCCATCGCCCGCAAGGGCTGGATGTTCGACACCTACCTGCTGCGCCGGGTCTGAGCCAGCCACTGCTGCGCTTCAGCCACGGACGCCACCGCGGCCACTCCGTCCGGTGCCGGCGGACGGCGCACCATCACCACGGCCACCCCGAGTTCGGCGGCAGCGTCCAGCTTGGCCGTGGTCGGCCCGCCGGAGTCCTTGGCCACCAGCACCTCGACCCGGTGCCCGGCGAACAGGGCGCGCTCCTCGGCCACCGAGAACGGGCCGCGCGCGGCAACCAGCTGCCAGTTGGTCGGCAACGCGACCGCGGGCGGCTCCACCACCCGGGCCACGATCGTGCGATCGGTCCAGTCGGCCAGCTCGGCCAGGCCCTGCCGGCCCACGGCCAGAAAGATCCGCCGGCCCCGTTCGCCGGCCGCGGTTCGGGCCGCGGCCAGGTCATCGACCCAGCACCAGCCGGACGCGTCCGGGCGCTCGGCCCAGCTGGGACGCTCCAACCGCAGCAGCGGGGTGGACGTCGCCGCACACGCCAGCGCCGCATGAGCGCTGATCCGGGCCGCGAACGGGTGAGTGGCATCGATCACGGACTCGATGAGGCGCTCGCGCAGGTAGTCGGCCAGGCCGTCCGCGCCGCCGAAGCCGCCGACCCGGACCTGCCCGGGCGGCAGGCGCACCGAGGCCAGCGCCCCGGCCAGCGAACTGACCACGTCGATCCCCTGGCCGACCAGGACATCGGCCAGGGCCCGGGCCTCGGCCGTGCCACCGAGCAGCAGGACGCTCACCGCAGTCGCCTCGACTCCGGACTGGCCGTCACCGGTGTCGCCTCACCTGCGGCAGCCGGCCTCGATGCACCAGCGCGGCCAATCCGGCGCTGACCAGCACCGATCCGGCCGAGACCGCCAGCGCCAGCCGGTTCGCCCGGACCAGATCGGACGGCGTGGGCGCCGACCCGTAGCCGAGCTCGCCGCGATCCTCCACGACGCCGTCGTAGCTGTTGCGTCCGCCGATCCGCACCCCGAGGGCTCCGGCGAAGCCGGCCTCGACCACCCCGCCGTTCGGGCTGGGGTGCGCCCCGGACTGCTCGACGATCGCCCGGACGGCCTGGCTCGGCTCCCCGCCGACCACCGGCGCGGCGACCACGGCCAGGGCTCCGGCCAGCCGGGCCGGCAGCCAGTTGGCCAGGTCGTCCAGCTTCGCGGCGGCCCAGCCGAAGTTGCCGTAGCGGTCGTTGCGGTAGCCGACCATGGCGTCCAGGGTGTTGATGGCCCGGTAGGCCAGCAGCCCCGGAATCCCGGCCACGGCCCCCCAGAACAGCGGGGCCACCACGGCGTCGGAGGTGTTCTCGGCCACCGATTCCAGGGCGGCCCGGGCCACCCCATCGGCGTCCAGTGCCTGCGTATCGCGGCTCACCAGATGGCTGACCTGCTCCCGGGCCGCAGGTAGATCATCGGCGGCCAGATGGGCGGCCACGGCCTCGGCCTCGCGGGCCAGCGAACGTCCGCCGAGCACCGTCCAGGTGGCCAGCGCGGTCATGCACACTCGTGCGAAAGGACGCCGCGCGCCGGAACTCAGCGCCACCCCCAGTCCGGTGACGGCACCGACCAGGACGACCTCGTTGAGCACCCCGTTGGTTCGCCGGTCGGCATAGCTCACTCGCTCATAAGCCGTAGCCACACGGCCAAAGCCAGCGACCGGATGGCCGCGCTGCGGATCGCCGAACGCCTGATCGGCCAGCCAGCCGAGCATCAGTCCGGCGGCCGTCAGGACACCCGTCCGCGCCATGCCCACTCCCTCGCCGCTGGTAAATCCGGTGCCGCCGAGTGTGCCAGACTGAGCCCCGCAGCGATCAGCGCAGGAACTCCGGTGAGCCCCTAGTGGGCGAGTCCGGGGCGGTCCCGCCACTGTGACCGGAAGCGATTCCGGGAGCCAGGAACTCGCCTCGCTGCCGAGCAACACATCGGGCGCGGAAACCTGAGGAGGCTCCATGGCGGCAACGCCTGCTCCCCCGACGCCTACCCTGGTCGGGGTAGGCGTGGGTCCTGGCGACCCGGAACTCATCACCGTGAAGGCGGTCGCCGTCCTGCAGCGGGCGGACGTGATCCTGGTGCCGGCCACCGAAGCCAGCGCGGACGCAGCTGGACGCGCCGAGCAGATCGTCCTGGCCGCCTGCCCTGAAGCCGCGACCAAGCTGCGCCGAATCCCGTTCAGCATGGCCCAGCGGCGTGGCGTCGGCCGCGCGCGCACCGAATCCTGGCAGGCCTCCGCCCAGGCGGCGGTCGATGCCTTCTCCGCGGGGGCGACCACGGTCGCCTTCGCCACCGTCGGCGATCCGAGCGTCTACTCGACGTTCTCCTACCTCGCCGCCCAAGTACAGGCAGTGATGCCCGGCGTTGACGTGTCGGTCGTGCCGGGCATCACTGCCATGCAAGCTCTCGCCGCGGCCAGCCGGACGCCGCTGGTCGAGGGTACCGAGTCGCTCACTCTGGTGCCGGCCACGGCCGGCCTGGAGACCGTCCGCGAGGCGCTAGCCCACTCCGACACCGTGGTCGCCTACAAGGGCGGACGCCAGCTGGCCGAGCTGCGCGCCGTGGTGGCCGCGTCCGGCCGGGACGGCGTCCTCGGGGTGAACCTCGGCCGTGCGGACCAGACAGTCACCCCGCTGGCCGAGGTGACCGAAGCCAGCGCGCCCTACTTCTCCACGGTCCAGATCGTCGGAGCCCGGGACGGCATCGGCGGTCGGCTGTGAGCGCCGCCACCCCCGCCGGCGAGGTGGTCTTCGTCGGGGCCGGGCCGGGCGCGTCCGACCTGATCACCGTCCGCGGGGCCGCGGTGATCGCCGCGGCCGACATCGTGATCTGGGCGTCCAGCCTTGTCGATGCTGGAATCGTGGCCAACCTCAAGCCCGGTGCGCTGCTGGTCGACTCGGCTAGCGCCTCGCTGGAGGAGATCACTCCGCTGTACGAACGGGCCCGCGACGAGGGCCTGCTGGTGGCCCGGGTGCACACCGGCGATCCGAGCATCTACGGCGCCACGGCCGAGCAGCGCCGGGTCTGCGACCAGCTCGGTATCGCCCACCGGACGATCCCCGGAGTCTCGGCGTTCTCGGCGGCCGCCGCGGTCGCCGACGCCGAGATCACCGTCCCGGAGGTATCCCAGAGCTTGATCCTGACCCGGCTGGAGGGTGGCCGGACCCCGATGCCGGACCGGGAGACCGTCCGCGGCTTCGCGGCCCACGGCGCCACCATGGCGCTGTACCTGTCCGCAGCCCGCAACAAGGTGCTCCAGGCCGAACTGATGGCCGGCGGCTACCCGGCCGACACCCCCTGCATCGTCGGCTACCGGGTCAGCTGGCCCGACCAGCTGCTGCTGCGCTGCCGGCTGGACGAGCTGTCGGCGACCATGCGCGAACACAAGCTGTGGAAGCACACCGTGGTGCTGGTTGGCCCGGCCCTGGCCGAGACCTCGACCACCCGCAGCCACCTGTATCACCCCGGCTTCCGGCACGAGTTCCGGGCCGCGGACGGCAGCGAACTCATCACCAAGGAGCCTCAGTGATCACCGTCCACGGCCTGCTCGGCACTCCCGACGACCGGCTGCGGGCCGCTGCGTCCGGCGCCGACTGGGTGGTGGCCGGCACCCGGCAGCTGGACGCTCTGGCCGTGCCGGCCGAGCGCCGGATCGTCCTGGGCGCGCTGAGCACGGCCGTTGCCGAAGTTGTCGCCCTTCCGGCCGAGGCGGACGTCCTGGTGGTGGCCAGCGGCGACCCGGGCTACTTCGGGGTGCTGCGCGCACTGCGCCGCCACGGGCTGCGCCCGCAGGTAGTGCCTGCCGTGTCCTCGATCGCGTCCGCATTCGCCGCCGTGGGCCTGCCCTGGGACGACGCCGCCGTGGTCAGCGTGCACGGCCGTCCGCTGGAGCCGGCCCTACGGCTGGCCCGGGACTGCGCCAAGGTGGCGGTGTTCACCTCGGCCGAGCACGGCATCCGCGAGTTGGCCGCCGGACTGAGCGATCTCGAGCGCCACTGGGTGCTGGCCGAGCGGCTCGGTGAACCGGACCAGCGGGTGCGGCTGCTGGACAGCGCACAGGCCCGCCAGGTCGAGCCGGTCGAGCCGAATGTGGTGCTGATCCTGGACCGGCCGCCGGCTGCGGCCGACCCGGCGTGGGCCGGCGTGATCGCCGAGCCGAGCCTCGCAGACTCCGCAGCGGACGCCGCCACGTCCGCTGCGGCTCATCCGTCCGAGCCGGTGATCGGCCAGGTCACCTCCGGGTTGGCCAGTCAGGCCCGGGCCGATCGGGTGGACGCCATCCTGGGCGTCACCACCCGGCGCTACACCTCCGGCGCCGTGGCCGGGCTGCCGCAGGCCTGGGCCGAATGCGACCTGGTGATATCTCACCTGGCTCTGGGCGCCACCACCCGGCTGATCGCGCCCCTGCTCCAGTCGAAGCTCACCGACCCGGGCGTGGTGGTCCTGGACGAAGCCGGACGCTTCGCCATCCCGCTGGTCGGCGGGCACACCGGCGGCGCCAACGACCTGGCCCGCCGGCTGGCCGACGGCCTGGACGCCACCGCCGTGCTGACCACTGCCACCGACGCGGTCGGCCTGCCCGGCCTGGACACCCTCGGCTGGCCGTGGTCGGGGGCCGTCGCCGAGGTGACCCGGGCCATTCTCGACGAGCGTCCGGTGCGGCTGGTCCGCAGCCAGCCGTGGCTGCTGCCCGCGTTGCCCCCGAACGTCACCGTGCAGACCGGCGAGGCGGCCGATGCGCCAACCCCCAACGACGCGGACGTGGCCGGGCTGATCCTGGTCACCGACCGGCTCACCGAGCCGTCCGCGCTGCCGACCGTAGTGCTGAACCCGCCCAGCCTGGTCGCCGGGCTGGGCTGCAATGCCGGCACCGAGTCGTCCGCGCTGCGGGCACTGCTCACCGAGAGCCTCACCGAGGCTGGCCTGGCCCTGACCTCGGTTGCCGCGCTGACAACGGTCGATGCGAAAGCCGACGAGCCGGGCCTGGTCGCCTTGGCCGCCGAACTCGGCGTCCCGCTGGTGGCCTATCCGGCCCCGACCCTGGCCGCTCAGGACGTCCCGAACCCCAGCGAGGCACCGCTGCGGGCGGTGGGCACCCCCAGCGTGGCCGAGGCGTCCGTGCTCGCCCACGGGGCGATGTTGATCGTCGAGAAGCAGCGGACGCCGCAGGCCACCTGCGCCATCGGACGGCTCCCGGCCCGCGGCAAGCTGACCGTGGTCGGGCTCGGCCCGGGCTCCCGGGATTTGACCACTCCACGAGCCCAGGCCGCCATCCGGGAGGCCTCGGTGGTGGTCGGCTACCGGCCCTATGTGGCCCAGGTGAAGGACCTGCTGGCCCCCGGCGTGCGGATCGCGTCCACCCCGATGGGCAAGGAGGCCGAGCGGACCGCCACGGCCATCGAACTGGCCCGGCAGGGCAACAAGGTGGCCCTGGTCTGCTCCGGCGACCCGGCCATCTACGCCATGGCCTCGCCCACCCTCGAGCAGGGCACCGACGGGATCGACGTGGAGATCGTCCCCGGGGTGACCGCCAGCCTGGCCGCGTCCGCGATTCTGGGCGCGCCGCTGGGCCACGACCACGCCACCATCTCGCTGTCGGATCTGCACACCGACTGGGACACCATCCTTCGGCGGCTGCGGGCCGCCGCCGAGGCCGACCTGGTCACCGTGCTGTACAACCCGCGGAGTCGGACCCGGCTGCATCACCTGCCCGATGCCGTGGCCATCTTCGCCGCGCGCCGGCCGGGGACCACGCCGATCGCCGTGGTCGAAGAGGCCGACCGGCCCGACCAACGAGTCACTTTGTCGACAATCGCCGAGTTCGACCCGTCCGTGGTGAACATGAACTCCCTAGTGGTGATCGGATCCTCGACCACCCGCTACCTGCCCACCGGCGTCGGTGGCACCGCCATGGTGACCCCGCGCGACTACCACTGGATGAACCGATGAGCCACCCGAACCTGCCGCCCACCCCCTCCGCGCCCGCCGCGGCCACCCCGCCACTGGTCATCGCCGGCCACGGCACCCGGGTGGCCGCCGGTGCGGCCGCTGCCGAGGAGTTGGTGGCCCGGGTCCGGGAGTTGTTGCCGGACGTTCAGGTCGAGGCAGGCTTCGTCGAACTCACCGAGCCCACCATCGACGCCGCGCTGGCTCCGCTGCTGGCTCGGGCCGGACGGGCCGTGGTGGTGCCGCTGATGATCGGCAGCGGCGGCCACGTCCGCGACGACATCCCCGAGGCGATCGCCGCGGCCCAGGCCACCCAGCCGGACGCCGCCGTGGCCCACACCCGGCACCTGGGCTCGCCGAAGGCGTTGCTGGCCGCAGTTCGGCAGCGGATCGACGCAGCCCGCGGCGACTGGGCGGCCGCCGACACCGACGTGATTCTGGTCGGACGCGGCTGCAGCATCGCAGAGACCAATGCCGACCACGTCCGGCTCATCCGGTTGCTGTTCGAGGCCGGCGGCTATCGGCAGGTGGCCGCGGCGTTCATCCAGGTGGCCCGGCCGTCGCTGCCCGAGGCGCTGGCCCAGGCCGCAGCTGCCGGCAGCCGGCGGATCGTGGTGATGCCGCACTTCCTGTTCACCGGACGGCTCGACCAGTGGACTCAGCAGCAGACCGCCGAGTTCGTGGCCGCCCATCCCGAGGTCGAGGTGCGAGTGGCCGGAGTGATCGGCGCCTGCACCGAGCTGGCCGAGGTGGTCGTCCAGCGCTACCGGGAGGGCGTGCTGAAGCTGCGCGCCGAGGCCGGTTCGTCGGCCTACCTGAGCGGACTGCTGCTGGCCGGACGCCGGGTGGTCGCGGTCGGCGGCGGCTGCGTGAACCGGCGCCGGGTGCCCAAGCTGCTGGCCGCCGGCGCCGAGGTGACCGTGGTGGCCCCCGAGTTGCATCCCGCCCTAGCCACGCTGGCCGAGGCCGGGAAGATCGGCTGGCGCGAGCGCACCTTCCTGGACTCCGACCTGGACGGCGCCTGGTACGTCCTGGCCGCCACCGACGACCCGGAGACCAATGCGCAGGTGGCTGCGGCCGCCGAGGCCCGGCACACCTTCTGCGTCCGCGCCGACCGGGCCGACCAGGGCTCGGCCTGGACCCCGGCCACGGCCACCATCGACGGCCTGTCGGTGGCCGTCCTGGCCGGCGGCGATCCGCGCCGCTCCCGCACCGTCCGCGACCAGCTGGTGGCGCTGTGGGGCGAGGCATCGAGCGAGGTGAGCGGCTCATGACCTACCTCAAGGACGGGGCCGAGATCTATCGGCAGTCGTTCGCCATCATCGAGGCCGAGACCGACCTGGCCCGGGTGCCTGCCGGGCTGCGGGCCGCCGCCATCCGGATGGTGCACGCGTCCGGTCAGCCCGACCTGGTCGAAGATCTGGCCTGGTCGGACGGCTTCGCGGACGCCGCCGCCTCCGCCCTGCGGGCCGGCGCCCCGATCCTGTGCGATTCGAAGATGGTGGCCAGCGGCGTGATCCGGTCCCGACTGCCCCGGGACAACCAGGTGGTCTGCATGCTGGGCGATCCGCGGCTGGACGCCCTGGCCGCCGAGCTGGGCACCACCAAGACTGCTGCGGCCGTCGAGCTGTGGTGTCCGCTGCTGCCTGGTGCCGTGGTGGCCATCGGCAACGCCCCGACCGCGCTGTTCCACCTGCTCGAGCTCGTGGCCGACGAGCCGGCCCTGGCCCCGGCCGCCGTGCTCGGCATCCCGGTGGGCTTCGTGGGCGCGGCCGAGTCCAAGCACGCGCTGGCCACCAACAAGCTCGGCCTGGAGTACCTCATCGTCCATGGACGCCGCGGCGGCAGTGCCGTCACCGTGGCCGCCCTGAACGCCCTGTGCGGCCCGGACGGACGCACCGGCTGAGCCGCCCGCGGCCCCCACCCACCTCCCATCCGACCCGCTTCCGCCATAGCGAAAGGAACCCTTCATGAACGTCCGCCCTGCTCCGACCGGGGAAGTGATCCTGGTCGGCGGCGGCCCCGGCGACCCCGACCTGCTCACCGTCGGCGGCCTGCGCGCCCTGCAGCGCGCGGACGTCGTGCTCTACGACCACCTGGCCCCACTGGCCTGCCTGGACGAGACCAAGCCGGACGCCACCCTGATCGACGTCGGCAAGCTGCCCGGCGGTCGGCACACGGACCAGGCTGAGATCAACCGGCTGCTCATCGAGCACGCCGCCACCGGGGCCAGCGTCGTCCGGTTCAAGGGCGGCGACCCGTTCGTGCTGGGCCGCGGCAGCGAGGAGTGGCTGGCCTGCGCCGAAGCCGGGATCCCGGTACGCGTGATCCCCGGGGTCTCCTCGGCCATCGCCGGCCCCGAGCTGGCCGGCATCCCGCTCACCCATCGCGGCCTCACCCAGGGGTTCACCGTGGTCTCCGGCCACGTCGGCCCCACCCACCCGTCCAGCACCGTGAACTGGGAGGTGGTGGCCCAGACCGCCGGCACCATCGTGATCCTGATGGGGGTCCGGCACCTGGCCGACATCTGCGCGGCGCTGACTTCGCACGGCCTGGACGCCCAGACGCCGGCCGCCGTGGTGGCCCAGGCCACCACCCCCGATCAGCAGGTGGTCCGCGGCACCGTGGACACTCTGCCCGCCCTGGCCGCCGCGGCCGGCATCCAGCCGCCGGCGCTCACCGTGATCGGCTCGGTGGTCGGGCTCGACCTGCTCCACAAGTGACCGGACGGCCCCCGTCGCCGGCCTGCCAGCGGACGCCCACAGCCCCCACCCCGGTTCGGGCCAACGCTGGCTCAGCGATTACCATGCTGAACGTGCCTGTGACCAGCGTCGGCGTGAACCACAACCTGGTAGCCCTGGACGAGCTGGCCAGGTTGAGCGTCGCTTCCGAACAGATCCTGGCCCGACTTGATCGGGCCGACGTCCCCGGACGCATCCTGCTCAACACCTGCAACCGCTTCGAGCTCTACGTAGAAACACCTACCTTCCACGGCGGCCTCGAACTGGTGCTCGCCGCGGTCCGGGATGCGCTGGCTCCCGCCGATCAACACCTGGTCGATCAGTTCGAGGTGTACGCCGCGGACGCCGCCGTCCAGCACCTGCTCGAAGTGGCCAGCGGCCTGGACTCGATGGTGGTCGGCGAGGCCGAGATCATCGGTCAGGTCCGGGGCGCCCTGACGACGGCCGGCCCCCGGGCCAGCGCGGCCCTGCACCGGCTCTTCGATGCGGCTCTGACCACGGCAAAGGCGGTCGCCAGCGAGAGTGGGCTGGGTGAAGCCGGACGCTCCCTGGCCCAAGTCGGCCTGGACCTGGTCGAGGCCCGGCACTTCCCCCTGGCCGGCCGCCGGGTGCTGCTGATCGGCACCGGCAGCTACGCCCGGGTGGTCACCGCTGCACTGCTGCGCCGCGGCTGCACCGACCTGTCGGTCTACTCCCCCAGTGGCCGGGCCGAGCAGTTCGCCACCAGCCACGACGTCCGTCCGGTGACCGAGGCCGAGCTGGACGCGGCTCTGGCCGCCACCGAGCTGGTGATCACCTGCAGCGGTGGGCAACACCGCGGCGAGCCGGTCCTGGGCACCTTCCAACTGGCCGCCACCCGGGCCGGGGCGCCACTGCTGCCGGTACTGGATCTGTCCTTGTCCGGTGACGTTGCCGCGGACGCCGACAAGCTGGCCAATGTCGACCTCATCGATCTGGACGAGGTGGGCGCCGCCGCCCCGGCCGCTCAGACCGCCGCCGTGCTGCGGGCTCGCGACCTGGTCAACCGCGGCGTGGAGACCTACCTGCATCTGGAGCAGGGACGCCAGGCCACCCCGGCGGTCACCGCGATCAGAGCACATGTCACCCAGTTCATCGAGCGGGAGATCGAGTCGGCCAACCGCCGCTACGACGCCGAGACCGCGGCCGCCGTGGCCCACTCGCTGCGCCGGGTGTCGAACGCCCTACTGCACACTCCCTCGCTGCGCGCGGCCGAACTGGCCCGCACCGGCGGACTCGACGACTACTCCCACGCCCTGCACACCCTCTTCGGAATCGAGATCCCACGATGAGCCAGCCCACCTCTCCGTTGCTGGCCGCCTACCGAGGCCAGCCGGTCACCCGGCGTCCGGTGTGGTTCATGCGCCAGGCCGGCCGCTCGCTGCCGGAGTACCGGGCGCTGCGCGAAGGCACGTCCATGCTGGAGGCCTGCCTGACTCCGGAGCTGGCCGCCGAGATCACCGTCCAGCCGGTTCGACGGCACGACGTGGACGCCGGCATCTTCTTCTCCGACATCGTGGTGCCGCTGCGGCTGGCCGGGATCGGCGTCGAGATCGTCCCGGGCGTCGGCCCGGTGCTGGATTCGCCGATTCGCAGTGCGGCCGACGTGGCCGCCCTCCCCGAACTCGACCCGGACGCCCTGGCGCCGGTCCGGGCCGGGGTTGCCGGTGCCGTGGCCGAACTCGGCGCCACTCCGCTGATCGGCTTCGCGGGCGCCCCGTTCACCCTGGCCTCCTACCTGATCGAGGGCCGGCCCAACCGCGACCTGCCCGCGACCAAAGCCCTGTTGGCCGAGGACCCGGAGACCTTCAACCGGCTGCTGGGATGGGTGGCCGGGATCACGGCCACCTTCCTGCGCGCCCAGGTCGAGGCCGGGGCCGTCGCCCTGCAGCTGTTCGACTCCTGGGTGGGTCGGCTGTCCCCGGCCGAGTATCGCATCAACGTCCAGCCGCATTCGGCCGCGGTGTTCGCGGCCATCGCCGACCTAGGCGTCCCCCGAGTGCACTTCGGCACGGCCACCGCGAACCTGCTGCCCGACCTGCTGGCCGCCGGAGCCGACGTGATCGGAGTGGCCTCCGATCTGGGCCTTGACCAGGCCAATCAGCTGCTCGGCGGGGCCGTCCCGCTGCAGGGGAACCTGGACCCGGCCCTCCTCAGCGGCGACTGGGCCACCCTCGAGGCGGCCACCCGTGACGTCGTGGCCCGCGGTGCGGCCGCACCGGGACATGTCTTCAACCTGGGTCACGGCGTCCCGCCGGACACCAACCCGGACGTCCTCACCCGGCTCGTCGAGCTGGTCCACTCGATCCCTCCGGAGCACTGATATGCATCCCGCCAGCACTGGACACCCCGGCCACGCCCAGCCCGGACACCCGGGCGCCGGCCACCCGGGCGCCGGACGTCCCTCGCACGGCATCGGCTCGGTGAAGCCGGACGGCTGGGCCTACCAGCGCGCTCCGATGATCATCTACTGGGAGCTGACCAATGCCTGCGGGCTGGCCTGCCGGCACTGCCGGGCCACGGCCATGCCGGACGCGGCCCCCGGTGAGCTGACCACGTCCGAGGCCATCGCGCTGCTCGACGACATCCTCGGTTTCGCCGGTCCGGACGAGGCCCTGCCCCATGTGGTGATGACCGGCGGCGACCCGCTGCGCCGGGCCGACCTGCCCGAGCTCGTGGCCGCGGCCACCGCCCGCGGGATCGGGGTCTCCCTGGCCCCGGCGGTCACCCCGCTGCTCACCCGGGAGCGGATGTTCTGGATGAAGGAGATCGGCATCCAGGCCATCTCGCTGTCCCTGGACGGCTCCACGGCCGCCTACCACGACGGCGTCCGGATGGTGCCGGGCACCTTCGACGCCACCCTCACCGCGCTGGACGATGCCGCCGACGCCGGCCTGTCGGTGCAGGTGAACACCCTGGTCACCGCCAACACCGCGGCCGACCTGCCGGCGGTCTACGAGCTGCTCAGCCAGCACACCTTGATGCAGTGGAGCCTGTTCTTCCTGATCTCGATCGGACGCGGCACCGAGCTGACCGAGCTCAGCCCCGGCGAGGCCGAGCGATGGCTGCTGTGGGCCGCGGGGATCAACCGCGAGGCGCCGTTCCGGGTGAAGACCACCGAGGCCATGCACTACCGCCGCCTGGTGGCCCAGCCGCTGCTGCGCGCCGGCAAGAGCAAGGAGGACCTCGAGGCGCATCCGATGTCGCGGGCCTTCGGGATCCGGGACGGCAACGGCATCGTCTTCATCTCCAACCTGGGCGAGGTCACCCCGTCCGGCTTCCTGCCGATCAGCGTGGGCAACGTCAAGCAGCGCTCGCTGGTCGAGCTGTACCGCGACGATCCGCTGATGCGCGCGCTGCGCGACCCGTCCCAGTTCAAGGGACGCTGCGGGGTCTGCGAGTTCCAGGATTGGTGCGGCGGCTCCCGGGCCCGCGCCTACGCCTGGACCGGTGATCCGCTGGAGTCCGACCCGCTGTGCCCCTATCAGCCCAAGGCCGGCAAGTGAAGCTGCTGGTCGTCGGTGGCGGGATCGCCGGGCTGGCCGCAGCCTGGGAGGCCATCGCTCGGCCCGGCACCGAAGTGGTGCTGGTCGAGGCCGATGACCGGCTCGGCGGCAAGCTGCACACGGAGAGCGTCGACGGCTTCCTGATCGAGCACGGCCCGGATTCGTTCGTCAGCTACCGTCCGGCGGCCGCCCAGCTGGCCCGCGAGGTCGGCCTGGGCGATGAGCTGATCGGGACTTCCGGAACCCGCCAGGTCTACCTGCGCTCGCGGGACAAGCTGCGTCCGATCCCGGCCGGGATGGGCATGGTGCTGCCGACCCGGCTGCTGCCGTTCGCCACCACCGGCATCCTCTCGGTGGGCGCCAAGCTGCGCGCCGGGCTCGATCTGGTCTTGCCGCGCCAACTGGGCACCGACGACGTGGCCATCGGCGCCTTCCTGCGCCGCCGGCTCGGTGGCGGCATCGTCACCGGCTTCGCCGACCCCATGGTCGGCGGCATCTACGGAGCCAGCGTGGACGAGCTGAGCCTGGACGCCGTGCTGCCCAGCCTGCGCTCGGACGAGGCGGCCCACCGCAGCCTGATCCTGGCCTCGCTGGCTTCGGGCCGTAAGGCCCGCGCGGCCCGCCGGGCCTCGGGTGCCCGCGGACCGGGCTCCCCCTTCCAGACCCTGCGTGGCGGCCTGGGCACCCTGGTGGACTCCGTCGCCGACCGGCTCACCGCGGCCGGAGCTGAGGTGCGCACCGGCGTCTCGGTGCGCTCGCTGACCCGAACCGAGGGCGGCGGAGCGCACGCCGAACTGAGCGACGGAACCGTGATCGAGGCCGACGCCGTGGTGCTGGCCGGCGGCGTCCGCAGCAGCGCCGAACTACTGGCCGAGGTCGCCCCGTCCGCCGCGGCAGCACTGGCCGACGTGCCGCTGGCTACCTCGAATGTGATCAACCTCGGCTACCGGGCGTCCGCCTTCCCGGCCCCGGTGACCACCCACGGCTGGCTGGAAGCACAGGCCGCCCCGATCAGCGGAGTAACGGTCAGCTCGGCCAAGTGGGCCGGACGCGCCGGGGGCGATCAGGTGCTGATCCGCGCATTCGTCCCCGAACGCCTCGGCCCGATCGCCACCGCCGACACCGACGAACTGCTGGCCACGGTGATCGCGCACGTGGGCACCGTGCTGGGCGCCACCGGGGCTCCGTTCCTGACCCGGCTCACCCGCTGGACCTCGGTGATGCCGAAGTACACCGTCGGCCACCTGGACCGGATCGCCACGGCCGAAGCCGCCTTGGCCGAACTGCCCAGCTGGCGGATCGCCGGGTCGGCACTGCGCGGCGTCGGGGTGCCCGATTGCATTGCCGACGGACGCCGCCAGGCCGCCGCCGCCCTAGACGCCGCCACCACCCCCGAAGCCACCCCTGCACGCGAAACCGCCGCCAGAGTTAGGGTCGATTCATGACTGATGCGATCAGCTACACCTGCTATGCCGTCTTCACCCGCCGCGGCCCGGCCCCGGTGGACGTGGCCGCCGACGTCACCGAACTGATCGGCGAGCTAGCCGAGGGCGGGGTGACCACCCGCGGCCTCTACGACGTCCACGGGATGCCGGCGAAGGCCGACCTGCTGGTCTGGCTGCACGGCGATTCGGCCGAGCGGCTCCAGGAGGCGCAACGCCGCTTCCAGCGCGAGGCGCTGGGTGGGGCCGTCGAGCTGACCTGGTCCGGCTTCGGGGTGCACCGGCAGGCCGAGTTCAGCCGCAGCCATCGTCCGGCCTTCCTGCGCGGTGTCGAGCCGAAGACTTGGCTGACCGTCTATCCGTTCGTCCGCTCGTATGAGTGGTATCTGCTGCCCGAGGACGAGCGTCGCGCCTTGTTGGCCGAGCATGGCGAGCAGGGACGGGAGTTCCCGCAGGTGCTCAGCAACACGGTGGCCGCCTTCGCGCTGGGCGACTACGAGTGGCTGCTGGCCCTGGAGGCCGACGAGCTGGTCGACCTGACCGACCTGATGCGCCACCTGCGCGGCTCCGGCGCGCGCCGGCACGTCCGGCTGGAGGTGCCGTTCTTCACCGGACACCGGATCGCGCCGTCCGACCTGCCCCGAGTCTTGCGATGACCGACGCCGTCCTGCTGCTCGGCTTCGGCGGCCCGGAGGGCGTCGACGAGGTGGTGCCGTTCCTGGAGCGGGTCACCACCGGACGCGGGATTCCGCCCGAGCGGCTGGTCGAGGTGGGACAGCACTACTTCACCCTCGGCGGGGTGAGCCCGTTGAACGCTCAGAACCGTGCGCTGCGGACGGCGCTGGCCGAGGCGCTCGCCGCTCAGGGCTCGCCGATCGAGGTGGCCCTGGCCAACCGGAACTCGCCTCCCTTCGTGCCGGACGTGCTGGCCGAACTCGCTGCGACCGGACACCGCGAGCTGCTGGCCGTGGCCACGGCGGCCTACTCCGGCTACTCCAGCTGTCGGCAGTACCGGGAGGATCTGGGGACGGCGCTCGCTGCGTCCGACCTCGGCCTGGCCGTGCGCAAGCTGTCCCCCTTCTACGACCTGCCCGAGTTCGCCGGCACCATCGCCGCGCTGCTGCTGGAGGCGTTGCCCCGTGACATGTCACTGGACGATCCGGGCACCCAGTTGGTCTTCACCACCCACTCCGTGCCGACCTCGGCGGCCCGGGCGTCCGGCCCGTCCGGGGACGCGTACGTGAGCCAGCACCGCTGGGTGGCCGAGCAGGTGGTGGGCCATTTGGCCGAGGCCATCGGCGTCACCAAGCCGTGGGAGCTGGTCTTCCAGTCGCGCAGCGGCCCGCCGACCATGCCCTGGCTGGAGCCGGACGTGAACGACGCGCTGCGGGCCTACGCCGCCGAGGGCGCCACGGCCGTGGTGCTGGTGCCGATCGGCTTCCTGTCCGATCACATGGAGGTGATCTGGGACCTGGACACCCAGGCCCGCGATACCGCCGCTGAGCTGGGCGTTCGCCTGGTCCGGACGCCGACCGTGGGCACCGATCCGCGCTTCGTGGCAGCTTTGGCCCGGCGGATCGCCGCCGAGCTGGCCGCGCCGTCCCCCGAGCCTGAGGCCGGCGACTTCTGCTCCGGCGGCTGCTGCGCGAACCCGCGCCGGGAGCTGCCGACCGTGCCCGGGACGGGACGAGCCTGATGAAGCTGAGGCTGGCCACCCGCGGTTCGAAGCTGGCCTGGGCGCAGTCCGGGATGGTCGCCGACCTGCTGCGGACGCACGGGCATGAGGTCGAGTTGGTCCGGGTCACCACGCACGGCGATGTGACCACGGCACCCCTGGCCAGCCTGGGCGGAGCCGGGGTGTTCGTCGGTGCCGTGCGGGCGGCCGTGCTGGCCGGTGAGGCCGACCTGGCCGTCCATTCGTTCAAGGATCTGCCGACCGAGCCGAACGACGACTTCGTGCTCGCCGCGGTGCCCGAGCGCGAGGATCTGGCCGATGCGCTGTGCGCACGCGACAGGCTGAGTCTGGCCGCGTTGCCGGCCGGAGCGCGGGTGGGGACGGGTTCGCCGCGGCGGGCTGCACAGCTGCTGTTGCGGCGGCCGGATCTGGAGCCGGTGGCGATCCGCGGCAACGTGGAGACCCGGCTTTCCCGGGTGGGGGCCGACCTGGACGCTGTGCTGCTGGCTGCGGCCGGACTGCGCCGGCTCGGCTTGGCTGCGGCCATCACCGAGCGCCTGGATCCGTCGGAGTTCTTGCCGGCCCCGGCCCAGGGTGCGCTGGCGCTGGAGTGCCGCGCCGATGCGTCCGACGAGCTGCGGGCTGCGCTGGCCGAGGTGGACGACCCGGCTTCCCGGCTGGCGGCGCTGGCCGAGCGCGCCGTGCTGCTCCGGCTGCAGGCCGGCTGTGCGGCCCCGGTCGCCGCGCATGCCACGGTTGCCGATGGTCGGCTGGAGTTGGTGGCCACGGTCACCGCCGTGGACGGCACCGCCCAGCTCACCGAACACGTCTCCGGAGCATCGAGCTCAGCCGAGGAGTTGGGACGCCAGGTGGCCGACCAGCTGCTCGCCGCCGGCGCCGCCGACCTCGTCGATCTGTCCGCTGACAAGCCCAAGCCCCTGGCCGGCCGGACCATCCTGGTCCCCGAGCGGGCTCCCTCCGGCACTGCAGCCACCCTGACCGCCGCCGGCGCCGATGTGATCCTGGCCGCCTTCACCGAGCAGCAGCCGCTGCCTCTGGACGAGTTGCGTGCCGCCCTGGCCGAAGACTGGGACTGGCTCGTGCTCAGCTCCGCCAAGGCCGTCCCCGCCCTGGTCGAGGCGCTCGCCGGACGCCCCCTCACCGCTCAGGTTGCCGCCGTCGGCCCAGCCACCGCCGCTGCGCTTTCCGAAGTAGGCCTCACGCCCACCCTCGTCGCCCAGCCCGCGAACGGCGCCGCCCTGGTCGCCGCCTTCCCCGCCGGACCCGGCCGCATCCTCATTCCCGGCGCCGCCGACCACTCCGTCGAGCCCACCGCAGGTCTTGTTGCCAAGGGCTGGGACGTCCACAACCTCGCCGTCTACCGGACGATCAGCCTTCCGCTGCCCGAGTCGGTCGTCTCCCGCTGGCAAGCCGGCACCATCGACGCCTTCATCGTCACCGCCGGCTCCGTCGCCCGGTCTGCCGTCGCCTCCGCCGGCCTCCCCGGCCCGAAAGTCGTCGCCCTCGGCCCTTCGGCCGCCAGAGTGTCTACAGAACTCGGCCTCACCGTCGCCGCGACCGCGACCCGCCCCCTCGCCGCCGCTATCGCTGATTCGGTCCTAGTCGCCCTCGCCTGATCACCCAGCCCGACTGCCGGTCAGAAAGCCCACACAGCCCGAAACGAGTTGTGTTGCTAGTTCAAGTGAAGCGCCGTCAGATCCACTCCTGTAGGAGGGGACCGACTGGTGCGCCGTCAAGAGCGACGGCCTCCGCTCGCTGCCGCTTCGGTCGTCGATCCGGTCGCACCGCGCGCGCCAAGTAGTCTGAGTAGAGGTCCCGTTGCCAGGAGAGCGTGGCAAGAAGCAGGACTTCGATCCGATGTTCGCCGCGACGGTGTTGCAGAGTGGATAGCGACTGCTCAAGCGCCGCAACGTCGGAGACTCGACCGATTTCGGACGTCCACATCTTCATCGGCTTTGAAGCAATATCAAGCGAGTAGTTGATCGCATTGCGAAAGGCACTCACGTGCTGCGGGTGGCTAATGAGCGTTCTCAGTGTGCTGATGATATTCGTAGAGGTCAGATCCAGACCTCCAAGCGTGAGCAGATCTGCCAGCACCAGGTCCAACTCCCTCCAAGCGGCTTTGTGGCTTCCGCCTTGGCCTTGAGGTTTGCAGATCAGCGTGGAGGTGTTGACGCTTGGGCCTTGCACTACACGAAGGTCATATAGACCTTGTGGCAACACGCCACCGCGACCAAGCGTTCGATGGCCAACACCAACGCCGTAGAGTAGCGCCCGACAGGAGAAGAATGCGGCATAGTAGCCCGTTACGGCGGTCCATTCGGGGTTGATTGGCGAGAAGACCGAATGCAAATAGGTCCGCGTCTGCGTTATTGCGATACTATATGCGGCTTCCCAATCCGCCAGCCACGCCGCTTCGAGATACTCCGATGGGATCTCAATCTCAAAACGGGAAGGTCCGGCAAGTTTGGCTTGAGTTCGATACGCGTCCACCATGGAGGCAAGGTCCACTGTGGGCTGCAATGCGGATACACCAACAACTAGGCGGTTACGCGCGCGAAGCTCAGCCGCCGCCACCGACGCTGTCAACACGATCAGAGCATGTCTGAGGTGACTGCTGCTGTCGGAATCAACGCAGCGCGCATGTCGGCCACCAGTTTGGCCTTGCTGGGACGGTTGCTGCCGATGTAGTTGTCGAAGGCTAGACGCGCTAAGGGGCGCATGATCTCGGTGAGATCGTCAGGCTTCAGTGAATGCCGCTGATCTAGCGACATCGTCACGACATCGTCAAATACCTCGAAAAACGCTTGAAGGATCGTCGACTTATTCAAGTGATTGTTCATGGCTCCGCTGGCCGTAACGATCCGGTCAGCAGCGATTAGGAAGTTGATCACCAAGCTCACTTGAAGCTCCGATGAGCCGATGTTTGCAAGAGGGCCGGCCTCGAATCGCTTCTTAACGGCGGAATTGAATGTGACCCTCGAGATGAAACCAGATCGCGTTGCCGAGGCCGACATCTTTCCATAAAGCGGTGACCGGCGATCCCTCGCAACCTCATCGAACAAATGCCGAAGTTGCGACTCAAGATCCGTCTCATTTCCGGCGAGATGCTTGATGTCAAGGAGCAGTGCGGGTGGCACGCCCTTCTGGTTCGTATTAATGTCGATAAATAGTTGGACCTCGTCTTGCGGGGAGAGGTTGTCGTAGATCGCCACAACGAAATCATAATCCGACTGGGTATAGGCCATGCTAAAGAGGCGATGCTGTCCATCGAGGACAAGGAAGTTGGATCCGTTGTTCTGCCAGGTGAGGGTCGAGTCTGCGAAGTGGAGCCCAGCGTTCCGCTGAGCACTCAGAATGATGTTGGTCGGGATCGATGAACCTCTGTCGAGGTACCTTGCGATGTCCCGGGCTCGGGCCGTGCTCAGCGCCCTGTTGAAGCCGCCGTGTTCATTGTCTGTGCGGCGGGAAACGAAGCAACTGTCAAGCAGGGCCTTGCCTGGCACGATCGCCGAGTAAAACTGATAGTCATTCTGCTGAACCACAGTTGCGGGCACTGACAGTTCGGCTGTTGACACTGGGATCAGTCCTGATTGCGTCATGCGTTCGCGTCCTCTGAATCGGGCCCAACGGCGTCAAGCCGATGTAGGGCAACCCTACTTGAGGCAGGCTTGCCTTTGGTTCTGCTTGATCAACTGGCGAGGCTTGCCCACCCCGGCCGATCTAGGCGGGCTGACTGGCAACTAGCGAGGTTCGACAGGGCGGTCGGGCCGCTGGCCCACCAGGGGGTGATGTGGTGGGCTTCGCAGCGGGCGGCGGGGGGCGTCGCAGCCGGGGAACACACAGCCACGATCACGCACCACCAGAGCAGTCCGGATCGCCGGGGCGATCAGGGGTTCGGCGCGTCCGACATCGAGCGACCTTGCAGCAGCTCCCTCTCAACCGAGGCGGATCGGCACGCATGGGCCCACGCGTTCAGCCCGGGCGGCGAAGCTGTTCAGCGGAGACAAGACTTCGCTGCTGCTACTGACGGGTCAGCGGCGCTGATCTTCGCCGTGGTGGATGAGCCCGGACCCCAGTCGCTGAACTGCTGCGCGACGCCGTCGATCGCCATGATGAGACCGCCACCGGGCTCGAGAGAGTTGGAGGCCCAGACTCCGACCTGGTCTTCGACGCCAGTGGCCGAGAACTTCATGGCTATGAAGTACACCTTCGAGAAGTCAGGCGACTTGATCGCCTTGGCCGAGACGAACGTCATTCCCTCGCCAGTAGTGCCCTTCATGATCCCGTTCATGGCGAGGTTCGTGGCTTCGAGGCACTCCGCGCCCGCACTCGGCATCGATGAGGCCTGCCCGCCGGCGCACGCTGCTAGCGGCATGAGTCCAGCCACGATGACTGCAACTGCGACTGATCTGCGCATGATGATCTCCCCCTGAAGGTCGCCTCAACTCACGCTACCGAGCGAAAGAGCCCGCGGTGGCGAAACAACCAAGCATCGCAAGCAGAGCACCGCCTCCCTCTGCTCCCAGGTCAGGCAGCTGGGGGCGGGCCCGTGGCCGGGGTGGGCGGTGAGTCGGCTGTGTGTCTCGTATGGCGGGAGTGCCGAACGGGCTTCTGGTTGGGGTCGATCCGGGCTGGTGGGGTGAACTCGGGGAGGCCGTCGGGGGCGATCCGCAACTGCCATTGGTCGCGGAGGGGGCCGTGGGCGGGTTCGACCAGCGGGTGATGGGTGTGACACAGGAGTGCGAGGTTGGAAAGGGAGGTTCGTCCGCCGGCCCACCAAGGAATGATGTGATGCGCTTCGCAGCGGGAGGCGGGAGCGTCGCAGCCAGGGAACACACAGCCACGATCACGCACCAGGAGAGCAGTCCGAATCGCCGGGGTCACCAGGCGCTCGGCGCGCCCGACGTCCAACACTTCAGAGTGGGAGCCGAGGACGACCGGAATCAGTTCGGCGTCGCAGCAGATCCGACGCAACTCACCCGCAGGCAACTGCTGCCCAGCTCCAACCAGCCCCACTCCAGCCGCACCAGCCAACAGCTGGGCATAGTCCAGCTGCACCAGCACCCGTCCGCCCCACGACTCTTTGCCCTTGCCACCGGCCTGAATCAGCGCAATCAGCGCATCAGCTCGCCGCTGATCGGCGGTCGGCAGCTCAGCGAGCCGATCGCGGCGCTCCAGCAGCGTCCGCCGAGTCTGCTCGGCCATGGCGTCCAGCTGCGCGATCCAGGCCTCGGCCGCGAGCCGGGGCAGCGAACCATCAAACCGGACCGATGCACCCTCGAAGAAGAACCGCAACGACCGCTGCCGGTGCGCCGCCTCCGCCTCACGCTGCAACCGAGCCTCCATGGTCTCGGCAGCCGTGGCCGGCGCGACCGCAGCCAGCACCTTGCCGGCCGACCGGGTCAGCTGATCCGCATCCATCTGACCAGCCCAGCCCACCAACAACTCCTCAGCCTGCGCGGCCTGCTCACCACTCAACTGAGGCGCCAGACCGTCCAGCAGCCCAGTGATCGCCCGCACCTGACCGGTACCGAGCCGCCCGGCCACCGCAGCCTCACCCACCACCGGATGCGAACCCAACGAGCGGGCCTGCCGCACCGCACCGGCCGCCTCCCGACGAGAGACCGTCTCGCCCATCCCGATCCAGGAACCCAACCCCGTCCCGGCAGCCCGCTCCGCAGCATGGGCACGTTCCGCCTCGGCGGTCACCACCGACGCCAACGCGTCCACCCGGCTCCGCACCCGCCGAGCCAACCGCACCAAAGCCAGCCGATCAGCCGGATCCATGCGATGCTCCCGCGGCGCCACCCGATCCAGCAGCGCGTCAACCTCGGCCAACACCTGGCTGGCCGGAAGGAGGCTGCTGCTCGTCGTCATAGCTAGATTTCACCACCCGCCACTGACACTTTTTCGCACGCCTGTTCGATTACAGGCCCTCAGAGAGCCGGACCCCGCGCACGTCCCCTGACCCCGAATCGCCACCCTCCACCCCATGGGCGAGAATGGGAACTCCGCCACTAGCGTCCACGCAGGAGCACGAGCATGAACCCACCGGTCCGGCGTCCCCGTCGGCTGCGTACCAATCCGGCGATCCGCAGGCTGGTCGCGCAGACCCGTCCGCAGCCGGCCCAACTGCTGCTGCCGGTCTTCGTGGCGGACGGACTGGCCGAGCCGAAGCCGATCGGCTCGCTGCCCGGGGTCGTCCAGCACAGTCTTGACTCGGTGCGTGCCGAGGCCGTCCGCGCGGTCGAGGCCGGGCTGGGCGGACTGGTCCTGTTCGGCGTCCCGGACGACGCCGACAAGGACCCCGCAGGCAGCTGTGGCTACGCCGAAGACGGCATCCTGAACCGCGCCCTGGCAGCCGTCCGCGCAGAGGTGGGCGATGACCTGGTGATCGTCGCCGACACCTGCCTGGACGAGTTCACCGACCACGGCCACTGCGGCGTGCTCACCCCCGGCGGCTCCGTCGACAACGACGCCACCGTCGAGCTGTACGTCCGCCAAGCGATCGCCCAAGCCGAAGCCGGAGCCCACTTCGTCTCCCCCTCGGGAATGATGGACGGCCAGGTCGCCGCCATCCGCGCCGGCCTGGACGCCGCCGGCCACCTCGAGACCGGCATCCTGGCCTACGCGGCCAAGTACGCCTCCGCCTTCTACGGACCCTTCCGCGAGGCGGTCGGCTCGTCCCTGGTCGGCGACCGGCGGGCCTACCAGCAGGATCCGGCCAACCGCCGCGAGGGCGTCCTCGAAGCCGCACTGGACGAGGCCGAAGGCGCCGACATCGTCATGGTGAAGCCGGCCGGCTACTACCTGGACGTCCTGGCCGACGTCGCCGCCGCCGTGGACGTCCCGGTGGCCGCCTACCAAGTCTCCGGCGAGTACGCCATGATCGCGGCCGCGGCCGAACGCGGCTGGATCGACCGCCGCACGGCCTTGGTCGAGTCGACCACGGCGATCGTGAGAGCCGGGGCCGACATCGTGCTCACCTACGCCGCGCTCGAGCTGGCCGGGTGGCTGCGATGACCACGAACAATGAGGCTTTCGACCGCGCCCGCGCGGTGATTCCGGGCGGGGTCTCGTCCCCGGTGCGGGCCTTCGGCTCGGTCGGCGGCACCCCGGTCTTCGTGTCCCGCGCCGAGGGTTCCCGGGTCTGGGACGTGGCCGGACGCGAGTACCTCGACCTGGTCGGCTCCTGGGGCCCGGCCATCCTGGGTCACGCGCACCCGCAGGTGGTGGCCGCGGTCCGGCATGCCGCCGGGCGCGGACTGTCCTTCGGCGCCCCGACCGTGGCCGAGGCCGAGCTGGCCGAACTGGTCCGCGAGCGCGTCCCGCTGGCCGAGAAGGTGCGCTTCGTCTCCACCGGCACCGAGGCCTGCATGACCGCGATCCGGCTGGCCCGCGGCGCCACCGGACGCGACCTGATCGTGAAGTTCGCCGGCTGCTACCACGGCCACTCGGACGCCCTGCTGGCCGCCGCCGGCTCGGGCCTGGCAACGGCCGGCCTGCCCGGATCGGCCGGGGTCCCGGCCGCCGCAACCGCACAGACCCTGGTGGTCCCCTACAACGATCCGGACGCGATCCGCGAAGTCTTCGCGGCCCGCGGCGCCGAGATCGCCGCAGTGATCACCGAGCCGGCCGCCGCGAACATGGGCGTGGTGGCACCAGCCCCGGGCTTCAACGCGCTGCTCCGCGAACTGACCTCGGCCCACGGCGCCCTGCTGATCTACGACGAGGTGCTGACCGGCTTCCGGGTTTCGGCGGCCGGCTGGTGGGGCCTCGAGCAGGGCGCGATCACCCCGGACCTGTTCACCTTCGGCAAGGTCATCGGCGGCGGCATGCCGCTGGCCGCCCTGGGCGGACGCCCCGAGCTGCTCGACCTGCTGGCCCCGCTCGGCCCGGTCTACCAGGCCGGCACCCTGTCCGGGAACCCGCTGGCCACCGCGGCCGGGATCGCCACCTTGAAGCTGGCCGACGCCGAGGTCTACGCCCGGGTGGACGCGGTGGCGTCCGCGCTCTCGACGGCCGTGGACGACGCCCTGACCCAGGCCGGCGTCCCGCACGTGATCTCGCGGGCAGGCTCGCTGTTCTCGATCTTCTGGGGCGTGGACGCACCGGTGACCAACTACGCGCAGGCCCAGACCCAGGACGCAGGTGCCTACCGGCGCTTCTTCCACGCCATGCTCGACGCCGGGGTGGCCCTGCCGCCTTCTGCCTACGAGGCCTGGTTCTGTTCGGCCGCCCACTCCGACGCCGACCTCGACCAGCTCATCGCCGCCCTGCCCGCCGCCGCCCGCGCCGCCGCCGGATAAGCGGGGACGGTGTCGTTGCCCGTGCCAGATGACAGCAACGGGGGGCCGTTCAGCACGGTGAGACCCCTTCGTCGCTTGGCGCCACCATGGGCCGGAACAGCCAGGTGTCGTCGTTCGTGGTGCCGCTGCAGAGCTGCCAGGAGAGCACCTCGGATCGCGGCCAAATCCTTGCCTGAGTCAGACTCTCGTCCAGCACAAGGAAGTCATCGCGTCCTCGAACCAGGTATCCAGGCCGAGATCCCTCTTCCGTGGTAACGAGGTAAAGCGCGGAGAAGGTGGGGGGCGAGATTAGGAGCGAAACAAGGTAGAGGCTAGCTGCAGACCAAACCGCCGCTAACCTCGCCAGATCCGCAGGAAGTTTCAGCTGGCCTTCGCGGTCCTGTATCTCTTGGACGAGAGCCTCACGTTCGTTCTCGTTCAGTCGCGCAGAGTCTCTGGCACGCCTCGAGAGACCTCGGATCTGGCCGTCGCCGTGGTAACGAGACCTTCGCCCCCATTCAGCGAGGTCAATCACTCTTGTGGTTCCTCGGCCACGTGATCGGCGAAGATCGGCATACCGAACAAGCAGATAGCAAGCAACACCGCACAGCCAGGAGATGTTGGGAATGGCCTTGCTGAACACGGTTAGGTCACAGACCACAGCCACTGCCCAGAACACCTGCATCCGAGGAGACGTACTAGAAGTGGCCAGTGACACGAAGCCCCAAACCAGCGACATCGGCAGCAGGCTGGCACCAAGGGTAGCGAGAGTCATTCCGGCTAGTGCCGACAACGACACCCTCTCCATAACCGCGGCCAAGTACTGCCCGTTGCCACCAAGCCCCAGAACCAGCTTGATTAGCGTTACCCCGAGGGAGGCAGTTACGAAAACCCCAGCTAGGCCGGCTAGTCTGGCGAGAATCTGAAGATTTGTCTGCCTCTCGGCAAGGAGGTCCCGCGGCACCGGGCGCGGAGGAAGGATCAGCGCCCAAAACCTCAGGCGCCACAGCCGAAAGCGCCGCCTGAGGCTCACAGCGGTGAGGATATCCGAACAGCGAAGAGCAGTAGTGTGTCGAATCCAAACGCGCCGCGCGCAGGGCTGTGCGCGCCGACCCAAGTGGCTCGCGTGCCTTAGTGCCGCAAGGCACCAAGCGCGTGAAGGCCTTGCGGTCCAGCCGGCCGAGCGACCCGCGGCAGCCTCAGTTGTGCAGCACGGCCCGCGACGAGAGCCGTCCGGCGGCGAGCAAGTCGAGAGCATGGGCGGCGTCCGCCATCCCGAACCGCTCGACGACAGTGGTGATCTTCCCGGACGCGGCCAGCGCCAGCACCGTCCGCATCTGCTCCCGGTTGCCCAGGATGGACGCCTTGATGGTCTGTGCCTTGTTGAAGTGGAAGCCGGTCACGTTCAGCGGTACGCCGGCCACCAGCGTCCCGCCCCACTTCAGCGCGGCCAGGGCCTGCGCAGTGACCACATCGGCGTCGGCGAAGGTCAAGACCACGTCCGCAGAGTCCTCCAACGCGGCCAGCTGCGCCGGGTCGGTCGAGTCCACGGCGTCCGACGCCCCCAGCTCGCGAGCCACCCGCAGGTGCTCGGCATTGCGTCCGACCGCCACGACGTCACCCCCGGCCAATCGGGCGAACTGGACGGCCATGTGCCCGACCCCACCCAGCCCGAAGACGGCCACCCGCTGACCAGGCACGATGCCGGCCTTTTCGACGGCGCCGTACGCGGTGATTCCCGGGCAGAACAGCGGCGCGGCGTCGATCAGGTCGAGCTCGGCGGGGACCGGGTAGGTGTGAGCAGCATTGGCCAGCATGAACTCGGCATAGCCGCCATTCACATGCTCCCCGGTAATGATCCGGCGGTGGCACAGCTGCTCGCGTCCGCTGGTGCAGAACTCGCACTCCTCACACGTCCACCACACCGGCTGGACGCCCACCGGGTCACCGACCGCGAAGTCGCTGACACCGGCGCCGAGGGCAGCCACCCGTCCGGTCACCTCGTGGCCGGGGATGATCGGTGAGATCGCCGGCACCCCGCCGGCCACCCAGTCGCCCTGCACCATGTGCAGGTTCGAGCGGCACACCCCGCAGGAGGCCACCTCGATCACCAGTTGCCCCGGCCCGGGCTCGGGACGCGTGGTCGTCCGCCAGCTCAGTGGCGCCGACGCCAGCGGGCCGGGGGTATCAAGTTCCTGCGCGAACATCGAAGTCATCGGGCTACCTGCCTGTTGTTGGGTCTGCGGGCCGACCGGCCCGAAACAAAGGCCGGGGTGTGTTTCGATCTGCGAGAGTCCAGATCGAAACACACCCCGGGGCTTGCCAACGGCACGTGGCGGCGCGCCGCTCGCCGGGTCTCAGCCGACTTCCGCCGGGCTGTTCGCTGCGTGCCAGGACTGCAGGAACCTCAGGTACGCGGTGGCACCGGGATCCTTCAGACCGATGCTGCGCTCCTGCATCCAGGACGCCCGCCCGCGACGAGACTGCAGGCCGGTCGAACGGATCACCCCCGCCTCGGCGGCCTCGATGGCCGCAGCCAGGTCGGCAACACCGTCCGGGGAGGCCAGCAGAGCCTCGGCGGCCGGGAACATCGCGTCCAGGATGGTCTTGTCGCCGACCTGCGACTTGCCGCGCTGGCTGATCGACTCGGCCGCGGCCAGGGCGAACTTGCCGGCCTGGCCGGGCGCAACCTCGGTCGCATCGCCCAGGGTCCGGGAACCGGCCAGCAGCGCGCCGGCCACCAGGGCAGCCATGGTGGACGGATTGGCATTGGCGAACGCCTTCGCGCAGGCCAGCACCACCTCGGCCGGCGTGGCCGAGTCGTCCAGGTTGCTCAGCGCCTCGCTGGCGGCCTTCGCCCCCAGCGACACGGTGATCCCCAGGTCCCCGTCGCCCAGTGCCTGATCCAGGTCACCGAGTTCGTCGGCGTAGTCGGTGAACAGTGCCAGGCACTTCTGAATCGCCTCGGCGAGTTCTTTTCCATTCATTACTGTCATGCCTCAATGAAGAAGGGCGAGCGAGCCGCCGCGTTGAGTAGTTCGAGCCGGCTGTCGTTGAGCTTCAGCAGCGAGATGGACGCACCGGCCATCTCGAGGCTGGTGGCGTACTCGCCGACGTAGTTCTTGGCGATCTCGATGCCGGCCGCGGCCAGGTTCTGGTGCACCCGGCGGTAGAGGACGTACAGCTCCTCCAGCGGGGTCGCGCCCAGGCCGTTGACCAGGACGGCCACCCGATCACCGGCGACCAGGGAGAGGTCGGCCATCAGCGGGGCCAGCAGGTGATCGGCGATCTCGTCGGCGCTCTCCAGCTCACCGCGGTGGATGCCCGGCTCGCCATGAATGCCGATGCCGATCTCCATCTCGCGCTCGGCCAGCTCGAAGCTCGGCTTGCCGGTGGTCGGCAGGATCGTCGGGGTCAGCCCCACACCCATGGTGGCGGTGTTCTCGACGATGTCCTGAGCCACAGCGGCCACCTCATCGAGGCTGTCGCCACGCTCGGCAGCGGCACCGGCCGCCTTGAACGCGAAGATGATGCCGGCCACCCCGCGACGATCCGCGGCCCGCTCCTTCGGCTGGCTGGCGACGTCGTCGCAGCCCAGCACCGTCCGGGTCGGAATGCCCTCCAGCTCGGCCAGATCCACCGACAGGTCGAAGTTGAAGACGTCGCCGCCGTAGTTGCCATAGAGATACAGGACGCCCGCGCCGCCGTCGACGGCCTTGGTCGCCTCGAACACCTGGGCCGAAGACGGGGACGAGAAGACGTTGCCGATCGCGACGCCGTCGCACAGTCCCTTGCCGACGTAGCCCTTGAACAGCGGCAGGTGCCCCGAGCCGCCACCGGTGACGATGCCGACCTTGCCGGCCACCGGAGCGTCCGCCCGAACCAGGATCCGCGGGTCGTCACCCGGGGTCTTCACCAGGTCGGGGTGAGCGAGCAGGATGCCCTCGAGGAACTCGTCGACGAACCGGAGCGGCTCGTTGATGATCTTCTTCATTCTTGTTCCTTATCTTTCTTGATTGATCCGACCTGTGTCGTCTGCAATGAAGCTGAATCGGTTGTCACGGCGGGTTTGCGCAACTTGGGACGCGACCAGTTGATGGTGTCGAGGATCATCACCACGACCAGGATCACGCCCTGTGCGATCGAGTACTGATAGGGCGAAAGCCGCAGTGCCGTGAACCCGCTGGCCACCACCTGAAGGGTGAGCGTGGCCAGCACCACCCCGGCCACCGTGGCGAAACCACCGTTGGGGTTGGTGCCACCGAGCACGGCGATCACGATCACCAGCAGCACATAGGACGCGCCGTAGTCGGCCGATGCGGTGGGGTTGCGGCACAGGAAGAGCACTCCAGCCAGGCCGGCCAACGTCCCACCGATCGTGTAGCTGGCGATCAGCACCGACCGGCTCGGGATCCCGGAGAACCGGGCGGCCACCGGATTGGCCCCCTGCAACTCAAGCTTGCGTCCCAGCGCAGTGCTCCGGACCACGGTAGCGATCACGATGGCCACCAGGATGAACACGATGAACAGCATCGGCACCGGGCCGAGTGCGGTCTTGCCGAAGGTGGTCAGCGCGGCCGGTGCCCCATAGAGGGTCTTGCCGCCGGTCCACACGATGGCGATCCCATTGAGGATCTGCATGGTGGCCAGGGTGGCCAGGATCGGGGTGATCCCGACCAGGCTGATCAGCAAGCCGTTCAGCAGGCCGCAGGCAGCACCGACCAGCAGCCCGATCAGCACGAGCGGCACGGTCATCGACTGCCCCGTGGCCGGGTTGGACGCCGCCATCATCGTGAACAGCGTGGACATGGTCACCGCCGACAGGTTGGCGATCGAGACCAGCGAAAGGTCGATCCCGCCGGTCAGCATGGCCAGCATCATGGCGATGGCGATCACGCCCACCTCGGGCGCTGCGACCATGATGTTCTGCATGTTGATCGGGCCCAGGAAGATCTGCGGCCGCATGATCGCGAAGAAGGCGAAGGCCGCCACCAAGGCGATCAGCATCCGGGAGACGCCGCGATCCCGCAGGGTTCGTCCGACGGCCTCGGCGACCACCCGTCCGATCCGGTTGTTCATCGCCGCGAAGCTGTTCGCGCCGGTCTCGGGCTGTGCTTGCTCAGTCTTCATGACACCTTCTCCAGCTCTGGCCCGGCGGCTTCGACCGCGTCGTCCACTGTGTGAATGCGCTGCGAGTTGCGCCGGGCACTGACCGCCTGGACGCCCACGCCCAGGATCAGCAGCAGACCGACCGCCGCCCGCAGCCAGGCGCTCGGGACGCCGACCAACAACAGACTGTTGTTGATCACCTGAATCAGCAGCACGCCCAACACGGTTCCCAGCACGGAGCCGCGTCCGCCGAAGATGGACGCCCCGCCCAACACCACGGCCGCGATGATGTCCAGCTCGCCGCCGACCAGATCCTGGGGGTTGGCGCTGCGGCTCATCACCACATAGGCAACCCCGCCGATGGCGGCCACCATGCCGACCAGCACGTAGATCAACAGCTGAGTGCGGACCACCCGGATGCCGGCCCGACGAGCGCCTTCGACGTCACCGCCGATGGCGTACAGGGCTCGTCCGAACATCGTGAACTTCAGCACCGCCCAGATGGCGATGGCGATCGCGATCGACAGCAGCACCAGCACGTGCAGGTAGGCCCGTCCGGCGCCGGTGGTCAGTTCGACCACGTTGACCGCAGAGAGTGCGGCCATCGAGGCCGGCAGGCTCGGGTAGTAGCGCGTGCCGACGTAAACCAGCATGGCGCCGAAGAAGATGCCCTGGGTGCCCAGAGTGACGATCAGGGTGGGCAGCCGGAACTTGGCGATCACGAAGCCGTTCACCAAGCCGAGCAGTCCGCCGATGATGATGGCCATCCCGAAGATGGCCGGCAGCCCCGGATCGAAGCCGGTCTTCAGGCAGATGGTCACCGCCGTGTAGGCCGAGCCGATCGCCACCACCGGGAACGAGACGTCGATGCCGCCGGAGATGATCACCAGAAGGACGGCCAGGGCCAGGATCATCGGGACGGTGGCCGCCCGCAGGATTGAGAACGCGGTGTTGACGCTGAAGAACACCGGGTTGAGCAGGGACATGCCGAGGACGACCACGAGCAGGATCAGCGCCAGGCTGCCCTCGTTGTTGGCGCCCCGGAACTTGCGAAGGAGCTGCATATCAGACCGCCATGCTTTCCTGGATCGACTCCTCGGTTACCTGATCGGCAACCAACTCACGCGTGATCTGCCCGTGAGCCACCACCAGGACGCGGTGGCAGCAGGCGACGAGCTCATTGGTGTCGTCGGAGATGATCACGACGGCCATTCCCCGCTCTGCCTGAATCCGCAGCAGGTCGAGGATCTGAGCCTTCGAGCCGACGTCCACGCCGACGGTCGGGCCGTTGAGAATGAGCACCTTGGGATCAGTGGCCAGCCACTTGGCCAGCACCACTCGCTGCGCGTTTCCGCCCGACAGCGCCCGGACCGCCCGGTTCGGGTGCGGCGCGTGGATCTTGAGCTGATCGAAGAAGTGGGTGATCGTCTTCCAGATCCGCGCGCGATCCAGCAGCTTCCACCAGTTGCGGTGCTCGTCGAGCGAGGCCGCGATGATGTTGTCGGCGATCGGCTTCTCCAGGAACAGGCCCTGGGTGAGCCGATCCTCGGGGACGTAGCCGATGCCGGCCGCCACGGCATCCTGGATGTTGCGGACGCGCACCGGGGCTCCGTCGATCGCGATCGTGCCGGACTTGGCCGGCAGTACTCCGAAAATCGACTCGGCCAACTCCGTGCGTCCGGATCCCAGCAGGCCGGTGACGCCGACGATCTCGCCCTTGCCGACCTGGAAGGAGACATCCCGGAAGGCGCCGGGCAAGGTCAGCCCGCGCACCTCGAGGGCCGGGGTCGCGGCCTGGTCGAAGTCGGGCACCCGCCGGGACTCCTCGACGTCGCTTCCGGTCATGTGCCGGGCGATCGAGCGCCGGTCGAAGTCGGCGGCCGGGCCGGAGATGACCACTCGTCCCGAACGCATGATGGTGAGCCGCTGGGAGATGGCCAGCACCTCTTGCAGCTTGTGGGAGACGAAAACTAGGGCCACGCCGCGGGCCCGCAGCCGCTCGACGACGGTGAAGAGATGCTCCACCTCGGAGTGGGTCAGGGCCGTGGTCGGCTCGTCCATGATGATCACCCGGGCATCGCTGACCAGAGCCCGGCAGATCGCGGTGAGCTGCCGATCGGCCACCGACAGGTTCTCGACGTCGGCGCCCAGATCCAGATCGAGCTGCAACTCCTCGACGATGGCCCGCGCCTTCTCGCGAGCCTCGGCGGCCCGGTAGAGCTTCTGCTTGGCGGCCACCGCGGAGGTGAGCACGATGTTCTCGGCCACCGTCAGGTTCCCGAATAGGGAGAAGTCCTGGTAGATCACCTGGATCCCGCTCTGGATGGCCGAGGTGGTGTTCATCCGGGTGTGGACGACACCGTCCACCTCGATCTCGCCGGAGTCGGGACGCTCGGCGCCGGAGATCATTTTGATCAGCGTGGACTTGCCACAGCCGTTCTCGCCGGCCAGGCAGTGCACCTCGCCGGGGAGCAGGTCCAGCGAGACATCATCCAGAGCCTGGACGCCGCCGAATCGCTTCGAAATGTGTCGGGCCTGCAGGACCGGGGGCTGCCCGGCCGCGACCCAGGGTTGGGTTGCTGGTGCTGTCGTGGAACTCATCGTGAGCTTCTGTTCTCTTTGGGTTGGTTCCGGGGCGTGCCGCCTGGACACGCCCCGGAGCCGGTTAGCGCTGAGTGACTAGAACTGGTACTGCTTCGCGCTTTCCTTATCGGCCGCCACCTGAGCGGTGCCCACGAAGACGTTCGTCTGTCCGGCCATCGGCTGCAGGTTCTCGTAGCCCTTGATGCCCAGGTCGGTGCCAGCGGTGATCTTGCCGCCCTCGGAGAGGATCTTGGCGATCTGCAGCTGGGCCTCGCCGGCCAGCGCCGGATCCCAGAAGAAGATCTTGTCGATCGAGCCGTCCTCGAGGTACTGGCTGGCCACCGACGGAATCGAGGTGCCCATCACGCAGACCTTGTCCTGCAGACCGGCTTCCTTGACCGCCCGAGCGATGCCGGGGACGTCATTGCCGGCCGAGCCCTGGAAGCCCGCGATATCGGGGTACTTGGCCAGGATCTCGCGAGCCCGCTGGTAGGCGGTCTCCTGGTTGTCGGTGCTCTCGATCGGGGTCTCGACCCGCTTCATGTCGGGCAGGTTCTTGGTCTGGTAGTCATAGGCCGCACCGACCCACTCCATGTGCGTCTTGGCGGTCAGGCCACCGACGAACTGGACGTACTTGCCCTTGCCCTTCATGCACTCGCCGAGGTTCTTCATGATGTCCGAGCCATAGGCCGCGTTATCGAAGGCCTCGATGTCGATGTCGACGTTCTTCATGCCGGTGGCCTCGTGGGAGACCACGATGATGCCCTGTTCGCGAGCCTTGGCCAGTGCGCTCTCCAGCGCCTCCGGCGAGTTCGGGACGACAGTGATCGCGGTCGGGCGCTGGGCGATCAGGTCTTCGATGATCTTGACCTGCTTCTCCGGAGCCACGTCGTCGGCGCCCTCCTGGCGGGCGTCGATCTTGGTGCGCTCGGCGAAGGCCTTGACGCCTTCGGCCATCCGCTGGAACCACGGGATGGTCTGCGCCTTGACGACGGTCACCATCACCTTTTCACCGGCCGGAGCGGCCGACGAGGCGGCGCCGGATGCGGACGGGGCAGCCTCGCCGACCGTCGTGCAACCAACCACCGAGAAGGACAGCCCGACCGCGAGAACGGCGGCGGGCATGAACCTGCGCTTCATAGGAACTCCTTTGTCCAAAGCCTGGTTTGGGGGCTGCACGAGCCTTCATGCCGCGCCCCATTGCGGTGGACGCTAGCCCCTGCGCCACCCCCGGGTCAAGCGAAAACGTGCACAATCTTGCGCTACATCGCGCAAAACGCGCGAAGGGCCATCTTTCGAACGCGCAACCACTTCGCTGGACCGTGCGGTGTGCGCGCGGGGGGCGCTTCATTTCGTGCGAGGGCGGGTCTGGCTTGCAGTACGGTTGCTGATGCACGATTTCGCGCGCTTGCTGCGCGCGGACGCTAGTCGGGCTAGCCTTTGCAGCAAGACGGATGAGGAGGGACATGTCTCGGCAAGCGGAGATCGTGGAGGTGCTCAGCGACCACGGCTTCCAGTCGGTGCGTGATCTCGCGCAGGCCTTTGGGGTCACTGAATCCACTATCCGTCGCGACCTTGAGCAGCTGGAGTCGATGGATCTGATCCGGCGCACGCATGGCGGGGCCACCCCGATCAAGCAGTCGGAGACACCACACCACTTCAAAGAGGAACTGCACCGTCAGGAGAAGGCGGCGATCGGCAAAGCCATGGCCGAGCGAGTCCTCGAGGGCCAGACCATCCTGCTCGACGGCGGGACCACCACGCTCGAAGTCGCGCGCAACCTGAACCACCAGCGAGTCACCGTCGTCACCAACGATCTGAGGGTCGGCCTGGAGATTGCGCGAAAACGATCAATGCACTTGGTGTTCATCGGCGGCGAGCTGCTGCCGAACCTCTACACCATGTGGGGGCCGACCTCAGTGCAGCAGTTGGCCAACCTCCGGGTCGATGTGGCCATCTTTGGATCGGACACCGTCTCCGAGGACGGGCTGTACCACGCCAACAGCTACGAGCTGGAGCTGAAGCGCGTCATGCGCTCGGTGGCCAAGGAGGCCTTCTTCGTGGCCGACAGCTCCAAGTTCGGCCGCGAAGCCCTGTTCAAAGTCTTCGCCATCGACGACTTCACCGCCGGCATCACCGATGACCTGCTCGACCCGCTGCGGGCGTCCCGGTTCCCGATCCCGATCATCCAGGCCAACGTGAGCCGAGCCGACCAGCCCGGTCGCTAGTCCCCCGCCTCATCGGGGACGGTTCCACAACCGTCCACCCTTGTCCCCGCGACTGGTGGGGACGGCTCCACAACGTCCGAGCTAGGCCTTCGGCGGGAACTCCCCGACCCCTGGAGTCTGCGCGGTCACATGCCGATGGATCTCGTCGAGAAGATCGGTGTTGCGCTTCACCTCTTGGATCAGCTGCAGGTTCTGCGCCAGCAGGTCCTTGATGTCGTCGGTGTTGTGCTCGGTGTGGATCGCGATCTCGGACGCGATGGCGTCCGACCGCTTGGCGGCGATCAGCAGCGCCGCCGCCTGCACCCCGGCCATCATCGACAAGAACAGGTTCAGCAGGATGTAGGGGTACGGATCGAAGCCGTGCGGCCCACCGATCGCCAGCACCGTGTTGACGATCACCCAGCCGATCATCACGGCGAAGAACCCGAAGACGAATGGCCACGATCCCATGGCATTGCGCATCCGGTCGGCGGCTCGCTCGCCGAGGGTGAGTTGGTCTCCCGAGCGGACGCCCGGATGCTTGTGCCAGTGAGTCTGCCAGCCCTTGTTACTCATGCACCGAGTATCCGCCGCGACTGGTCACAACCGGTGGCGGAGCACCGGCGAACTACCACCCGAGCTCGCCGTCGTCCTCCTGGAAGGTGCCGGTCGGTCCGTCGGAGCCGATGCAGGCCAGCCGCGCCACCACCTTTGCGCTCTCGGCGGCCGGACGACCCGGGTGGCTCTTCGGATCGCCGCCACCCAACGAGGTCTGGGTGATTCCCGGCTCGACGGCGTTGATCCGCAGCTGCGGATAGCTCAGCGCGTACTGGACGGTGATCATCGACACCGCGGCCTTGCTCGAGCCGTAGGCGATCGAGCGGAAGTGCGAGGCTGGCCGGGACGGCTCGTGGGTGGCCCAGAACGAGCCGAGGGCACTGGAGATGTTCACGATCACCGGGTTGGACGAACGCTGCAGCAGCGGCAGCGCGGCCTCGGTGACCCGGATGATCCCGACGGCATTGGTGTCGAATACCTCCAGGACGCTCGGTCCGTCCAGAGCCTCCGAGCCGCCGGCGCCCCGACGCGCGATGCCGGCGTTGTTCACCAGGACATCCAGCCCGGTTCCGGAGGCCTCGATCGCGGCCAGCGCGGCGGCGACGGACGCGTCGTCGGTGACGTCGAGCTGGACGAAGCGCGCCCCGAGCTCGTCCGCTGCCGCCTGTCCGCGGGCTTCGTCGCGGGCGCCGAGCCACACCGTGTGGCCTGCCTCGACGAGGAGTCTTGCCGTTTGCTTGCCGAGGCCTGTGTTCGCCCCGGTGATCAGTGTTGTGGTCATGGTTCGATGATTGGCCGCCAACCTCAGCGCAACCAGGTCCCTGATTGTCGTAGGACTGACAGGGCCAGGACGTCCGCTCGCACAGCGCGCAGAATGGAGCGATGGAGGCAAGCGAGTTCGGCAAGGCGCTACGTCGCCAGCGCGAGCAGGTGCGGCCCGAGAGCGTCGGCCTGCCGGTCGGCTCTCGCCGGCGGGCCGCCGGCTTGCGCCGCGAGGAGGTGGCCGGCCTGGCCGGGATCTCCGTCGACTACCTCACCCGACTGGAGCAGGGACGTGCGACGTCACCCTCACCTCAGATCGTGGAGGCCTTGGCCCGGGCGCTGCGGCTTGCCGACACCGAACGGGAGCTGCTGTTCACACTGGCCGGGCTCGTCGCACCTGGCCCGGGCTTGATCTGCACCCGGATCACAGCCAGCGTCCAGCGCCTGCTGGATCGGCTCGGCAACGTCCCGCTGGTGGTCTACGACGCGGCCTGGAATCTGATCGTCGCCAACGCCCCCTACGACGCCCTGATGGGAGCGACCTCCGCCCTGAAAGGCAACGACCGCAACGGCGTGTGGCGCAACCTCGTCGGGCCCGGCTCTCGCGCCGTTCAGAGCGCCGAGGAGCAGGGCGCGGCCGCCGCCCGCCTGGTGGCCGACCTTCGGCTGACCGCGGCCCGCTATCCGAAGGATCCGGGCCTGCGGCGACTGCTCGCCGAACTGCGCTCTGCCAGCCCCTTGTTCGTCGAGTTGTGGACGGCCGCAAGCGAGCCACTTCCCCCAGATCCCAGCCGTCACAAGGTGATTCGTCACCCGGCCGTGGGCGACATCGCCCTGACCTGCGACACCTTGGTGGTCGCCTCCGATGATCTGCGGATCATGGTCTACACCGCCGAGCCGGGTAGCCCGGACGCCGAGCTGCTCGAGCTCGCCATCGTCCTCGGCACCCAGGAGCTGACCGCGCCGGTTGCCGGTCGGTTGCGCGCCGGGGGATGATTTCTGGTGCGCCGACACCGGGTCGGACGGGTGAACGGAGGCGGCCGCGATGCAGATCGTCCGTGACGTCGCCGGGGTGCGAGCCGCGATCGCCGAGGCCCGGGCCGCCGCATCGTCCCCGCTCCGGGTCGGCCTGGTGCCGACGATGGGCGCCTTCCACGAGGGCCACCTGTCGCTGATCCGGGCGGCGCGGACGTCCTGCGACCTGGTCGTGGTCTGGCTGTTCGTGAATCCCACCCAGTTCAACGACGCCGCCGACCTGACCAGCTATCCGCGCGACGAGGCCCGGGACGCCGAGCTGGCCGCCGCGGGCGGCGCCGACCTGCTGTTCGCGCCGGACGTGGCCGAGGTCTATCCGGACGGCCACGCCACCACCATCACCGTCTCCGGCATCGCGGACGTCCTGGAGGGCGCGCATCGTCCCGGGCACTTCGCCGGTGTGGCCACTGTGGTGGCCAAGATGCTGAACATGGTGCAGCCGAACGTCGCCTTCTTCGGGGCCAAGGACGCCCAGCAGGTGGCCGTGGTGCGCCGGATGATCACCGACCTGAACCTGCCAGTTGCTCTCGAGGTGTGTCCCACCGTCCGCGAGCCGGACGGCCTGGCGATGAGCAGCCGCAACGTCCGGCTGAACCCCGATCAGCGCCGTCGCGCGGCCGCGCTGTCCCGCGGGCTGAGTGCGGCCAAAGCCGCCGTTGACCAGGGCGAACGCAGCGCGACGAGCCTTACTACGATCATCGCGGCCGTACTCGCGGCGGACGGCCTGAGTGCGGAGTACATCGCCGTGGTCGATCCGTCCACCTTCGTTCCGATCGACGAGCTGGACGGCCGGGCACTGCTCGCGCTGGCCGTCCCGGTCGGCCCGGTTCGGCTGATCGACAACCTGGAGGTGGCGCCATGAGCGCAGCAGGACGTCCGCAGGCTGCGGCCTCCGAGGAGCGCCCGGTGACCCTGACCGTCCTGGCCGAGCGCAAGGCCGCCGGCGAACCGGTGGTGATGGTGACCGCCTACGACTACCCGAGCGCGTTGATCGCCGATCAGGCAGGGGTCGATCTGGTGCTGGTCGGCGACTCGGCGGCCAATGTCGTCCTCGGCTACGACAGCACAATCCCGGTCAGCGTGGACGAGTTGCTGGTGCTCACCAAGGCCGTCCGTCGCGGCCTGCGCCGGGCGCTACTGGTGGCCGATCTGCCGTTCGGGTCGTATGAGGCCAGCGATCTTGAGGCCGTCCACACCGCGCAGCGCTTCGTGAAAGAGGGCGGCGCGGACGCGGTGAAGCTCGAGCGCGGCGGCACCAGCATCGATCGGGCCCGAGCCATCGTTGCCGCAGGCATCCCGGTGGTCGGCCACCTCGGCCTGACCCCGCAGGCGGCCACCGCGCTGGGTGGCTACCGGGTCCAGGGACGCAGCGCCGACCAGGCCGAGCAACTGCTCGCCGATGCGTTGGCCCTGCAGAATGCCGGCTGCTTCGCGATCGTGTTCGAAGCGGTTCCGGCAGCGGTCACCGAGTTGATCACATCTCGGCTGGATTGCCTGACCATCGGCATCGGCGCCGGCTCGTCCACCGACGGCCAGGTCCTGGTCTGGCACGACCTGCTCGGGATCACCCAAGGCTCGCTGGCCAAGTTCGTCCGGACCTTCGCCGACGTGCACACCGAGACTCTGCGCGGGGTCACCGCCTACGCCGACGCCGTCCGCGCCCGCGAGTTCCCGGCCGCCGAGCACACCTACGCCATCCCCGCCGACGAGCTCGCCGACCTCACCACCCGGCTGGCCCGGCTCACTCGTCCCGCCTAACCCGGGGACGGTTCCGAAACTCGTAGCGCGGCCCGCTGACTAGGGGTTGGTACGAATCGGAACCGTCCCCATTTCGTACCATTTCGTACCCGAGCTGGCCGAGCTCACCACCCGGCTGGCCCGGCTCACTCGTCCCGCCTAACCCGGGGACGGTTCCGAAACTCGTAGCGCAGCCCGCTGACTAGGGGTTGGTACGAATCGGAACCGTCCCCATTTCGTACCGGGGGGCCACGGGATCAGTCGGCGGGAACCATCACCTTCAGCGCCAGCGGACGCACTCGCACGGTCATCGTGGTTCGCTCACCGACCGCATCTCCGTCCAGCTGGGCCAGGATCGGACGGCCCAGCCTGATCCGGACCGAGTCGGCGCGAAGCCGGCGCAGGCTGCGATCTCCGCGGCCGGTGATCAGCTCGCGCAGCAGTCCGAACCAGCCGGACAGGCCGTGCGGGGCGGCCAGCACCAGGTCGAGCAGCCCGTCGTCCAGCCGGGCGTCCGGCATCAGATCCAGGCCGCCGGGCAGCTGCCCACAGTTGCCGACCACCACGGTTCGGGCCCGCCGGCTGCCCTCCCGGCGTCCGGGAGCCGTGATGTGCGCGGAGAAGCCCCAGTCGAACAGCCCACGCACCCCGGACAGCAGGTAGGCCGGCCAGCCGACCGCCTTCTTGATCCGCTCATCGGCCTCGCCGATCATCCGCGCGTCCAGCCCCATCCCGGCGATCACCAGGAAGATCTGTTCGGGGTCGTCGTCCCAGGTCACCGCTCCGACATCGACCGGACGAGGCACTCCGGTGAGCGCCACCTGCGCTGCGGCGACTAGGTCGTCCACCGGCAGCCCCAGGTTGCGGGCCAGCAGGTTCCCGGTGCCGCCCGGCAGAATCCCCAATGGGACCTCGGTCCCGACCAGCCCCGACGCAACCGCCCGGACGGTGCCGTCGCCACCCAGCGAACAGACCAGCTCCGCCCCTTCGTCCACCGCCTGCCGGGCCTGGCTCTCGCCGGGTTCGTCCTGCGTGGTCTCGTGCCAGCTCACCGTCCACCCGGCCGCCGCAGCGCCATCCTCCAGAGAGCCCTTGAGCTGCTCAAGGTCGTCGATCTTGACCGGATTCACCACCACGGCCACCCGCCTGCGCTGGCCCGGACTAGCCGCGTCCTGCTCGATCGTGGCCACCTGCCACCTCCGCTCGGATCGGGCGGTCGCCGCGACCGCTACGTTGAGCATCACACGGATGGCCGCGTGATGGCGTCCACACCGGGTACTTCCACGATGATGACGCGCTCAGGTAGCGCGAGCTAGCCTCGAGAGACCGACTCCGATCCAGAAAGAGAGGTAGGCGTGCGGCGCACCCCGACCAGCACCTACCGGCTTCAGATCACCGAGGACTTCGACTTGGTCGCGGCCGCCCGGCACCTGAGCTATCTGCACGAGTTGGGCGTCGACTGGGTCTATCTCTCCCCGCTGCTGGCCTCCGAGTCGGGCAGCGAACACGGCTACGACGTCTCCGACCATCGGGCCATCGATCCCTCCCGCGGACGCGCCTCCGGGCTGGCCGCGCTGTCGTCCGAAGCCCGCCGGCTGGGCATGGGCGTGCTGGTCGACATCGTCCCCAACCACGTCGGCGTGGCCCGTCCATGGGAGAACGACTGGTGGTGGCAGGTGCTCACTCACGGCCACGAATCCCCTTATGCCTCGGCTTTCGACATCGACTGGGCGGCCGGGGACGGCAAGCTGCGACTCCCGGTGATCGGTGACGACGACCTCGGCCCGGACGGACGGATCGAGCACCTGCAGGTGCTCGGCGGCGAGCTGCACTACTACGACCAACGCTTCCCGCTGGCGCCGGGCACCACCTTCGGCCCCGACGAGGATCCCAACCTGGTGCACAGTCGCCAGCACTACCAGCTGGTCAGCTGGCGGGAGGCCGATCGGACGCTCAACTACCGCCGCTTCTTCGCAGTGAACACCCTGGTGGCGATCCGGGTCGAGGATCCGGAGTGGTTCAGCAAGTCCCATGCCGAGATCCAGCGCTGGTTCGACGAGGGCCTGATGGACGGGCTGCGGGTCGATCACCCCGACGGCCTGCGCGACCCCGGGCGCTACCTGGAGGATCTGGCCGGGCTGACCCGGGACAGCTACGTCCTGGTCGAGAAGATCCTCTCGATCACCGACGGCGAGTCCGGACGCCTGGGCCTGGAGAAGCTACCGAACACCTGGGCCACGGCCGGCACCACCGGCTACGAGGCCATGGCCCTGATCGACCGGGTGCTGGTCGACCCGGCCGGCGAGGCCCCGCTGACCGAGCTCGAGGCCGAGCTGCGCGGGCACGCCACCGACTGGCCCACCCTGGTGCACGCCAGCAAACTGGCCGTGGCCCAAGGGATCCTGGCTTCCGAGACCCGCCGGATCGCGCGCGAGGTGTGGGCCACCCTTGAGCCCGAGCAGGCCCCCGAGCTGGACGCCCTGGCCAAGGCCATCGCCGAACTGCTGGCCGACTTCGAGGTGTACCGCTCCTACCTGCCCGAGGGGCGCGAGTACGTCGATCGGGCCTTCGAGACCGCCCGCCGGCATCGTCCGGACCTGTCGGAGTTGCTGGACGTCCTGGTGCCGATCCTGTCCGACGGCGCGTCCGCCCCGGCGCAGCGCTTCCAGCAGACCTCGGGCATGGTGATGGCCAAGGGCGTCGAGGACGCGGCCTTCTACCGCTGGGCGCGGCTGACCTCGCTGAACGAGGTGGGCGGCAACCCGAACCTGTTCTCGGTCGGAGTGGACGACTTCCACGCCCTGATGGCCGCCCGTCAGCAGGACTGGCCGCGTGCGCTGACCGCCGGCACCACCCATGACACCAAGCGCGGCGAGGACGTCCGGGCTCGGATCAGCGTGCTGGCCGAGGTTCCGCAGCTGTGGGCCGAGGCTCTCAGCGAGTTGCTGGCCCTGGTGCCGGTGCCGGACGCCGGGATGGCGAACCTGCTCTGGCAGGCCATCGTGGGCGCCTGGCCGGCCAGCCGGGAACGCCTACGTGACTACGCCGAAAAGGCGATGCGGGAGGCCGGAGAGCACACCCGATGGACGGCGCCGGACGCCGGCTACGAGCGGGCCCTGGAGGCCTGCGTGCACGCCTGCTTCGACGATCCGCGGGTGGCCGCGGTGCTGGAGCGGGTGCTGGCCGTGGTGGCCGGCCCCGGACGCAGCAACTCGCTGTCCGCCAAGTTGCTGACCCTGACCGTCCCCGGCGTCCCGGACCTCTACCAGGGCAGCGAGCTGTGGGAGCAGAGCCTGGTCGACCCGGACAACCGGCGTCCGGTCGATTTCGCGGCCCGAGCCGAGCTGCTGCGCCGGGTCCGCACCGGCGCCCGTCCGCCACTGAGCACCGGGATCACCGACGACGGGGCGGCCAAGCTGCTGCTGTGCCACCAGCTGCTGACCCTGCGCCGGGACCGTCCCGAGCTGTTCGCCGAGTACACCCCGCTGGCCGCCCAAGGTCCGGCCGCCGCACATCTGGTGGCCTTCGACCGGGGCGGGGTGATCGCCGTGGCCACCCGGCTGCCGGTGGGCCTGGCTGCGGCCGGCGGCTGGCGGGATACGTCCCTGCCGCTGCCCGAGGGACGCTGGCGGGACCTGATCTCCGGACGCCTGGTCGAGCGCGACCCGGCCGGTGCGGTGCCACTGGCCGACCTGCTGGCCCAGTACCCGGTGGCCGCCCTGGTCCGCGAGGAGCGTCGGGCCGGCGAACGAGGACGCTTCGACGTCTGGGCGCCGCTGCCGCACCGCATCCGGCTGGTCACCGACGAGCGGGTGGTGGCCATGCAGCGCGGCGCCGACGGCTGGTGGACTCCGGCCGAGCCGGAGCCGCTGGGCCGCGTCGACTACGGCTACCTGCTCGACGACGATCCCACGGTGCTGCCCGATCCGCGCAGCCGCTGGCTGCCGCACGGCGTCCATGGACGCTCCCGCACCTTCGACCCGGACGGCTTCGCCTGGCACGACCAGGCCTGGACCGGACGCCAGCTGGCCGGCTCCGTCCTCTACGAGCTACACCTGGGCACCTTCACCCCCGAGGGCACCTTGGATGCGGCCATCGCCAAACTGCCGCACCTGGTCGAGTTGGGCGTCGACTTCGTCGAGCTGATGCCGGTCAACGCCTTCAACGGCGACCGCGGCTGGGGCTACGACGGGGTGGCCTGGTTCGCCGTCCACGAGCCCTACGGCGGCCCGGACGCCTATCGCCGCTTCGTCGACGCCGCGCACGGCCTGGGCCTGGCCGTGATCCAGGACGTCGTCTACAACCACCTGGGACCCAGCGGCAACTACCTGCCCCGGTTCGGCCCCTACCTCGGTGCCGGGGACGACGCCGAAAGCGGCTGGGGCACCCGGGTGAACCTGGACGGCCCGGGCAGCGACGAGGTGCGCCGATACCTGGCCGACAACCTGCGGCACTGGTTCGTCGACATGCACGTGGACGCCCTACGCCTGGACGCCGTGCACGCGCTGATCGACAACTCGCCGACCCACATCCTCACCGAGCTGGCCGCAGTGGCGGCCGACTTGTCGGTGCATCTGCGTCGCCCGCTGACGCTGATCGCCGAGTCCGACCAGAACGATCCGCGACTGACCGCTCCGGCCAGCTCCGGCGGGCTGGGCATCGACGCGCAGTGGAGCGACGACTTCCACCACGCCCTGCATGTGGCGCTGACCGGGGAGACCGACGGCTACTACGCCGACTTCGAACCGCTGTCGGCGCTGGCCAAGGTCTGTGAGCAGGGCTTCTTCCACGACGGCACCTGGTCGAGTTTCCGCGGACGCCACCACGGCGCGCCGCTGGATCGGGCCCACCAGGCCGCCTGGCGGCTGGTCGGCTACAGCGCCAACCATGACCAGGTCGGCAACCGGGCCGCGGGCGACCGTCCGTCCGCCCACCTCGATGTCGACCAGCTGGCCTGCGCCGCCCTACTGACCCTGACCAGCGGCTTCACTCCGCTGATCTTCGCCGGTGAGGAGTGGGCGGCCCGCACCCCGTTCCCGTTCTTCGCCGGTCACCCCGAATCCGAGCTGGCCGCCGCGGTCAGCGCCGGCCGGCTGGCCGAGTTCGATCGGATGAACTGGGATCACGACGCCGTCCCCGACCCGATGGCCATCGAGACCTTCGAGGCAGCGAAGCTGAACTGGGACGAGCGCGAGGACGGCGACCACCGGCGGCTGTTCGGGGCCTATCGCGAGCTGATCACCTTGCGCCGGCAGTACGCCGAGCTGACCAACCCGTCCCTGCTGCGCACCAGCTGCGAGTTCGACGAGCAGTCCCGCTGGTTCCTGCTGCGCCGCGGCGGCCTGGTGGTGGCCATCAACTTCAGCGACTACCAGAACCCGATCGAGCTCGGTGGGTCCTACCAGTTGCGCTGGACGACCCCGGCCGGGGCCCGGCTGGGCGGCTCGGAGATCCTGCTCCCGCCGCACGCCGGCGCCCTGCTGCTCCCCCTCCAGCCCTGACCCCGGGGACGGTTTTCCACCACCGTCCCCCTTGCCAACCCAACGTGCGGGGACAGACCCCCAAACATTCCACCCACGCCACCGAACTTCTGCGGCGAGGGGGTGTAACAGCGGCGTCCGACCGCGCGTTTACCCAGTTGGAAAGGTGGTCATGGGCATCGACAAAGAGCAGGAGAACCGGCTGATCTCGCGAGAGCGGCCGGTTGATGACCCGACCTGGGGGGAGGTCTCCGCCTTCCTGGAAGCCGTGGAGTCGGCCTACGCCGACGTTCCCACTGCGCAGTACGAGGCGACCATCGTGGCCGCCGTCTCGCATGAGGCGCGCTCGCTCAGGAACGCACCCCAGACCAACAGGAGGACCCGCATGAAGGACCTGTTCACGTTCAAGACCCACCGCCTACTGATCGGCTCGGTGATCGCGGCTGTCGTCGCCCTCACCGCAGGCGTCGGAGTGGCCGCCGCCACCGGAACCGGCCCATTGGCTCACTTGGTGCCCGCCGCACCCGAGACCATGGCCCCGTCGGTCGAGACGACCCCGACCGAAGACCCCACTCCGACCGAGGAGCCGACCGCCAGCTCGTCCGCCGACGACGAGAGCGACGACCAGTCCGAGGCCGAGGACGAGTCCGGCGACGACAGCTCCCCCACCCCGAGCGCCACTCCCACCTCGCATCGCGAGGATGACGACGCCGAAGCCGACGAGACCGACGACGACGGCGACCATCACACCAAGGCCGGCCGCAGCCACGACTCCGACGACCAGGAGGCCGATGACGAGTCGGACGGTTCCAGTGACGACTCCAGCGACGAGCCCGACGACCAGGAGAGCGCCGGCAGCAGCCACGACCAGAGCGGTGACAACTCCGGCAACAACTCCGACAACAACTCCGGCGAAGACTCCGGTGACGATCACTCCGAAGACTGATCCCCTGGCTGATGGTGGACGTAGTGCTGACCCGGTGACCGCCGCCCGGGTCAGCACTTCTCTCCGCCTCGCGCAGGCATCCGTGCAGGTACCCGCACGGGTACCTTCCTCCCGCCGCTCCTAGCCGAGACCATCTGCGTCGTGGCTATCGGTGGACGATTCCCGCAGGTCCTCTCCGCTGCGGCCGAGGGAGCTGACTGGGCGTGGGGTGAGCTCTATCGCGAGCTGGCCCCTGGCGTGCTGCGGTTCTTGGCCGCGCACGGGGCTGCCGACCCGGAGGACTGCCTGGGCGAGGTGTTCCTGCAACTGGTCCGGCAGCTGCCGAAGTTCACCGGTGACGAGGCCGCCTTCCGCACGTGGGCCTTCACCATCGCCCGCAGCCGCCTGATCGACTCTTGGCGCCGCGAGCAGCGCCGTCCTGGCCGTAGCAGCGAGGACGTGACCGCGGCCGCCGACAAGCTGCGTCCAGAAGGCGCGACCGACTCACCCAGCGAACAGCAGGCCGCCGTGGCCGAGATCCTGGCCGGCCTGAGCCCCGATCAGCGGGCCGTCCTGCTGTTGCGCTACGTCCACCAGTTCTCCATCGAGGAGACCGCCCAGATCGTCGCCAAGTCCGAGGGCGCGGTCCGCGTGCTTCAGCATCGCGCACTGCGCTCACTGCGTCGCACTCTCGGCACCCAGCACCCCGGCCAGCCGGCGCCGTGGGCTCCGCAGTCGGCCGCTGTATAGGGAGCCGACCGGACACTTCTGCGACAAGCCGATTCATCAGGCGCCGCGCTGGGTATGGGACGGAGCCAGGCTGCTCGCTGGCCAGTGCCACTGGCCGGAACAGCCGACAGAGTCGGAGGCCGCCATGCCCAGTCGTTCTCGCCGTTCGCCCTTCTCCACCCTGCCCGGCCGCGCATCGGAGCAACGCACCTTCGGCGTGGAGGAGGAACTCCTAGTCGTCGACGCCACCACCTTGCGTCCCGTGCCGCGCGGAGAGGCCATCGTCGCCTCCGCCGAGACGTCCGCTGCCGGCCATCGGCTGACCACCGAGTTCAAGCGCGAGCAGGTCGAGGTGGTGAACCCACCGCAGACAACCCTGGACGGCCAGCTCGCCGCGATTCGCACCGGACGGGCCATCGCCGACGCCGCAGCCGCCCAGCACGACGCCCGGACAGTACCGCTGGCCACCAGCCCGTGGCCGCTGACCTCAACCCTGGTCGATCACCCGCGCTATGCCGAGATGGCCGGACGTTTCGCGCTCACCGCCGTCGACCAGCTCACCTGTGGCTTCCACGTCCACGTCGGCGTGGCCTCCGACCAGGAGGGCGTCGCGGCGCTGGACCGGATCCGTGGCTGGTTACCGGTGTTACTGGCGCTGAGCGCCAACTCGCCGCTGTGGATGGGGATGGACACCGGCTTCGCCAGCTACCGCTATCAGGTGTGGAGCCGGTGGCCGACGGCCGGGCCGTCCGAGCTGTTCGGATCGGCGGACGGCTACCGCCGGCATTGCGCAGAGTTGCTCGACACCGGCGTCCCCCTGGACGAAGGGATGCTCTACTTCGACGCTCGGCTGTCCAACGCCTTCCCCACGATCGAGGTGCGGGTGGCCGACGTCTGCCTGCAGCCGACCCACGCCGCCGGGCTGGCCGCGATCATCCGGGCCCTGGTCGAGACCGCGGTCCGCGAATGGCAGGCCGGACGGGCTCCCGCCGCGGTCTCGGCTGCGGTCCTGAGGACGTGGAGCTGGCAGGCCAGCCGGTTCGGCCTGACCCGCTCCTTGGTCAGCCCGATCACTCGCAGTCCGGCACCGGCCGCCGAGGTGGTCGGCCAGCTCCTGGCCGCGATCGACCCGGTCCTGGCCGAGTTCGGCGAGCGGGAGCCGGTCGCCGAACTGATCCAGGAGCTGCTCGCCGGCGGCTCCGGTGCCGAGCGGCAGCGCGAGTTCCGCGCCTCGGCCACCGACACCCACAACCGCCGCGATCTGCGCACGGTGGTCCGGCGCGCGCTGCTCGAAGCCGGCGGCGAGGCAGCGGACGGCCGCCTCGAACTGCTCTCCTGAGGCCGATTATCGGAACTGGAAATAGGTGAGGCAAACCTCATTTCCATCAATGAGGTAAGGCATTCCTTGCTGGATATTGCCTGAATTTGCCGCGACTATTGCCTGGTGAGGCTGTTCAGTTCGATACGTCAGTACCCGGTCATTGCGGCCACCCTGGCAGTGGGCGTCGTGGGTGTGTTGCTGCTAGTCGCGGGGCATCCGACGCTGTCCTACTGGCTGGTCGGGGGCTATGCGCTGGCAATCGCGGCCTGGCAGGCGTGGTCGATGATTCGCGATCTGCTGCGCGGCAATTTCGGCCTGGACGTCCTTGCCGTCACCGCAATCACCGCCACAGTTCTGGTCGGTGATCACTGGGCTGCGCTGATCGTTGTCCTGATGCTCACCGGCGGCGAGGCCCTCGAGGACTATGCCAATGCGCGGGCGCACCGGGAAGTCTCTGCACTGCTCGAACGCGCACCCCGTTTCGCTCACCGGGCCACAGCGGACGGCGGCTTCGTCGAGGTTCCCATCAGCGAGGTGGCGGCCGGTGATCTGGTGCTGGTCCGGCCGGGCGAAGTCGTCCCGGTGGACGGCCTGCTGGAAGGCGAGGCCGCTTCCTTCGACGAGTCGTCCATCACCGGTGAGCCGCTGCCGGTCGAGCATCTCCACGGCGATCAGGTGCTGTCCGGCTCAGTCAGCCAGCAGAAGGCGGCTCTGATCCGGGCCAGCCTCTCGGCCAAGGAGAGCCAGTACCAGCAGATCATCGATCTGGTCCAAGCCGCAGCAGAGAGCAAGTCTCCGATCGTCCGGCTGGCCGACCGCTACGCAGTGCCGTTCACCCTGGTCTCCCTGGCCATCGCCGGCCTGGCCTGGTACCTGTCCGGCGACCCGGTGCGGTTCGCCGAGGTGCTCGTGGTGGCCACCCCGTGCCCGCTGTTGATCGCCGCACCGGTGGCCTTCCTGGCCGGGATGAGCCGGTCGGCCGCCAACGGCGTGATCGTGAAGTCGGGTGGAGTGATGGAGACCCTCTCCCGAGTGCGGACCGTCGCCCTGGACAAGACCGGAACCCTCACCCACGGCCATCCCGTCGTCGACCTGATCGAACCGGCGAACGGCACCAGCGCCGACGACCTGCTGGCCACCGCGGCTGCCGCCGAGACCTTCTCCGCCCATGTGCTGGCCAAAACCATCGTCAGTGCCGCGCACGAAGCGGGGCTGAGCGTGCCGGCCGCCACCGGGGTCGAAGAGGCCACCGCAGCCGGGATGATCGCCACCATCGGTGGTCTGCGAACCGCCGTCGGCAATGCCGGCCACGTGGCCCGCGTCACCGGGCATCAGCCTCCGGAGGCTCCCGTCCCACCGGGCCACATCGCCATCTATCTGGGCAATGAGGACGGCTACCTGGGCCGCATCCTGCTCAGCGACCAGATCCGCAACAACGCCCCGGCCACCCTGCGCGCGCTGCACGGCCTGGGCGTGTGCAGCGTGGCCATGCTCACCGGGGACGCCGTGCCCACCGCCCGGCATATCGCCGAGCAGATCGGGATCGACGACGTCCGGGCCGGACTCCTGCCGGCCGACAAGGTCGCTCAGGTGGCCGAGTTGCCGCTGGGCCCGGTGGCCATGGTCGGCGACGGCGTCAATGACGCCCCGGTGCTGGCTGCCGCCGATGTCGGCATCGCCATGGGCGCCAAGGGGGCCACTGCGGCCAGCGAGTCCGCCGACGTGGTGATCATGCTGGACGACCTGAGCCGGGTGGCCACCAGCATCGCGATCGCCCAGCGGACCGTCCGGATCGCCCTGCAGGCGATCTGGCTGGGCATCATCATCAGCGTCGTGCTGATGCTGATCGCGGTCTGGGGAGTGCTGCCGGCCATCGTCGGCGCTGCCCTGCAGGAGCTGGTCGATCTGGCCGCGATCCTGACCGCGCTGCGCGCCGTGCGTCCCGGCCCGACCGAGCGGGAGCTGTCCCATCAGCTGGGGCACACCGCCGCGCCGCTCGAGCCCGTCCGGGATGAGCCGCTCGAACTCGCCCGCTGACGGGACGCCTTCATCTCAGTGCCGATGCCGGTGGTGGGCGTCCGGGTAGTGCTGATGCGAGTGGGTGATCGGCGCGTGGGTGTGCTCATGCCGATGGCGGACCCCGGCCGGCACCGGCCCGTCCGGGTGCTCGTGGTCGTGGTGCTCGTCGTGGGTGTGCCAGTGGGTGTGAGTGATGGCCTCATGGGTGTGGACGTGCTCGTGCCGCTCACTCAGGTGCAGCCAAACGCCCAGGCCCATCAGGACGGCCGCTGCCACCAGCGACCAGGTCACCGGCTCGCCGAGCGCAACTGCCAGGATCGCGCCGAAGAACGGTGCCACCGAGAAGTAGGCGCCCGCCCGGGCCGTCCCGACCTGGCGCATGCCCACGATGAACAGGGCCAGACTCACCCCGTAGGCGAACAGTCCGACCACCATGGCGCCGCCGACCGCCCCCAGCGGGGGCAAGGTGGCACCCAGCCCGAAGCCGAGCACCAGGTTGATCGGGCCAGCGACCAGGCCTTTCACCGCGGCCAGCCAGGTGGCATCGTTCAGCGCCACCTTGCGGGTCAGGTTGTTGTCCAGCCCCCAGGCCAGGCAGGCCCCCAGGATCGCCAGCGCCGGCAGCGGCGTCCCCAGCGACACCGTGGACGGCACCCCCAACACGATGGCTCCGGCCACGATGGCGGCCATCCCGAGCAGAATCCGCCGATCGACGTGCTCGGAGAACACCAGCCAAGCCAGCAACGTGGTGAAGACCGCTTCAGCGTTCAATAGCAGGGAGGCCCCCGAAGCCGGCATGGCGGTCAGGCCGAGCATCAGCAACACCGGGCCGATCACCCCACCGAAGCCGACCGCCCCGACCAGCGCCCACAGCTCATTGCGAGCCAGCCGCACCCGCGGCAGCCGCCGAAGCAGCCGGTAGCCCAGCAGGCCCAGCCCGGAGCCGCAGTACAGCAGGCCGGCCAGCAGCCAGGGGTTCACCTCGCCCAGCAGCAGCTTGGCCAGTGGCGTCCCGGCTCCGAACAGGACGGCCGAGGCGAGCGCGGCCTGGACGCCGCGGTTGCGCAACGCGGATCTCACTCAGCTCTCCCGGGTCACCGGCTCATGTCCGCACGACGGTACCGCTCAGCCTTTCGCGGCGACCAGTTCCTCGCTGCGTTGCCACAGCGCTCGGGCCAGTCCGGCGTCGTTGGCCTGCTTGGCAGGCGTAGCCAGCGTGGTCTTCTCGTAGTACTGGCCCGGGATCCAGTCCCGTCCAGGCGCCCCCTCGGCGAAGAAGGCCAGGAAACCGCCGGCGGTCTTCGAGCTGGTCAGCAGGTTGCGCAACCGGGTCCGGTACAGCAGGCCCATGAGGTTGGTGGCTTCGCCGGCGAAGTTCGAGGCGACCACGCCCGGGTGAAAGGCCAGGGTCGAGATCCCCTGGTCGTAGTAGCGCCGATGCAGCTCCTTGGTGAACAGGACGTTCTCCAGCTTGGACGTGCAGTAGGCCCGGGATGCCCCGTAGTGCCGCTCGGAGTTCAGGTCGGACAGATCGACGTGGCCGTACAGCTTGCTGCCGATGCTCGAGGTGTTCACCACCGTCGCCCTCGACTCGACCAGGCGCTCGATCAGCAAGGTGGTCAGCAGGAAGGGCGCCAGGTGGTTCACCTGGAAGGTCTTCTCGTAGCCGTCCGCGGTGACGCTACGAGCACCCATCTGGCCGCCGGCGTTGTTGGCCAGCACGTCGATCCGGGCGTAGGCCGCCAGCAGTTCGGCAGCCAGCGTCCGCACCTGGCCGAGGTCTGCGAAGTCCGCCACGAAGTAGTCGGCGTCGATGGCCTCGGCGACCTGTCTGGTCTTGATCGGCGACCGGCCGACCACCACCACGTGGTGCCCGGACGCCGTCAGCTGCGCGGCGGCCGCCGCCCCGATCCCGTCGCTGGCCCCCGTGATGACGATGGTCTTGCTCATGGCCGTCCCCTTCCCTCAGCCCCAGTATGACCTCACCCTGCGCCGACCGAGCCCATCGTTGGCTGACCCCGTCGAGGACACCCGACGGCTGGGCCTGTCGATGCCCCCGGGCGCGGGCTCGTCCGCCAGGGGCGGGGTTCGCAAGACCGACCCATCGGGCTGCGCATGCGGCCAGTTCGCGGACAGTTTCTGCGGCCCCGAGCGGGCGCTGACTAGGCCTGCTAGATTCCATAGCAGTCTCACAGGGAGCCCCCCATGTCACGGTCGACCAGACTCGCTTGCGTCTTCGTTTCCACGCTTCTTGCGCTCTCCTTCGCGGTCAGCTCAACGCTCCCCGCCCAGGCGGAGGACACCACCGATCCGGCGCCGGCCCGCGCCACGGCGACTCGCGCCGATCGGCAGTTGGCTGCGCCGCCGGTTGACCACAGAGTGACGAAGAGGTCGGTTGCGACCAAGGGTGAGCGCGGATCGAGGCCCACCCGGACCGCAGCCGGGCTCGAACCCGCCAAGTCCGTCCAGAGCAGCCGGATCAGCGCGACGACCGACGACCCGGCGACCGAGCCGTCCATCTACGGCGAAGTCTGGGAGAGCTACTCCGGCGATGCGGTCGAGGGCATAACGGCGAAGATCTGGCACGACAACCTCTTCGGTGGCCCCCCCGTCGCGACGGCCGTCACCGACGCCTACGGCTACTACTCCCTGGGCGCTCTGCCCGCCGGTGACTATGTGCTGGAGTTCAGCGGCGACGGCTTCATCACCCAATGGTGGGACCACAACAACTACGGCTCGATCGGCGCCAAGGTGATCACCGTCACCGCGGACGGCCCGGGGACTGAGGCCAACGCTGAACTCGACCACCTGGACACGATCTCCGGCACGCTCACCAACTCCAAGGGCAAGCCGGTTGCCGGCCGCTGGATCACTCTGTACATCTGGCTGACCAGCGGCCAGTACTGGGGCGAGTTGGACTCCGTCACCACCAACAGCGCCGGACGCTTCAGCTTCCCGGAGCTGCGTCCCGGCAGCTATGCGGTCGACGGCGAGTTGCCCAAGGGGGCCCGGCTGAAGGCCGAGGCTCACTATCTCAGTCTGCTCTCCTTCAGCGGACCCAAGAACGCCGGCCTGCTTGCGCCCTGGGTAGTGGGATCGCCGAGCATCGGGCTGGAGCAGAAGGCCGATGCCGGTCCCGGAAAGTGGAAGAAGGCATCCTTCAGCTACCAGTGGCTGCGCAACGGTGCGACGATCCCCAAGGCCACGAAGAAGACGTACACGCCGGGCTTGGCCGACCTGCACACCCAGCTGCAAGTCCGGGTGACCAGCCGGGTCGGCAACTACTGGGTGACCGCAACATCGCCGACAAGCTGGCCCCTCCTGCGCAGCTCGGTCCCACAAATCCGTGGGACTTTGGCAGTGGGGTCCGAGGTGAGTGCTGATCCCGGGGCCTGGGAGTTGGCGTCGGTTCCCAGCTACCAGTGGTACGCCGACGGCAAGCAGATCGCGGGCGCGACCGCGCAGTCACTGACTCTCACCACCGCTCAGAAAGGGAAGCGGCTCACCGTGAAGGTGAGCGGCACCTACCAGAACTTCCCGGTGATCAGCCGGACGAGCTCGGCGACCGCCAAGGTGACCACCGCCGGAACCCCGACGATCACCGGTTCGCCGGCCGTCGGCTCCACGCTGACCGCCAAGCCCGGAACCTGGAACAAGAAGACCAAGCTCAGCTATCAGTGGCTGCGCGACGGCAAGGCCATCTCCAAGGCCACCAAGGCGAGCTACAAGCTCGGCGCCGCGGACGCCGGCACCTTCATCTCTGTGCGCGTCACCGGCAAGCTGTCCGGCTACGCCACAGTCACGAAGATCAGCGGGCAGGTGCCGATCCCGGCCTGATCCTGCCGAAGCCCATCCCTGGCTGGGCTGGACGAGAGCCCGGGCCAGGCACCTCTCCGCCTGAGTGAACGGCTGGTCAGAGTCGCGTGCCCTGAGCGAGCCGAGGCGGCAACCGACTGCCAGCGGCCAAAGCGCGGACAAGGCCGGGAAGCTCCAGAAAGCTCGTCCCTCGGCGAGTAGCTTCGCCAACAGATGCGGGTCGGCATGGCCAGCCGACGGCCGGGATCAGGCTGCTGCCAATAACTCTGGCCTGACCGCCCCGCCGCCTCACCAGTGCCCACGTAGTCCAGGATCCAGATGAAGCACCAGCAACCGTTCGTGATACTTGCCGCGCTGCTTGGCCTTGCGATTTCCGGTTGCACCGTGAGCCCGCAACCGGACATTCCGAGCGGCACGGTGTCCGCCGCGGTCTCGCCAACCTCGCCAGCGACAACCACCTCGGTGGCGACGCCACGCCTCACGGTGGTACGCGCGCCTGCCGCCGATGCGCCGAGCAAGGCGCGGGTGCTCCTGGACCAGCCGAAGATGGTCCTCACCCGCCCCGAGGATCAGCCGTACGCGCCGGAGGCATTCGTCGTCCGCGGCGACACCGTCACCATCGCTGACCGCGTGAACAAACAGATCGTCACCTTCCAGAACGGACGCCGCATTGGGGCCGTCGCCTTCCCGGATCTCAAGCTCGCCGACATGGCCATCCGCGACGGCCACTACTACTTCCTCAACGCCCTCGACCAGCGCGAGGTGGACGAGTTTGTGATGGACGACACCCGCACTCTGACCCAGGTCGGCAACCAGATACTGCCGGCCGAAGCAGACCGGATCGGCTGGGACGATGGCCGGCTGGTCGCGCAGCTCACCGAGCAGAACACCTGGGTCGCCGTCGACGGTTCCGACCCCGTCGTGGCCAACCCCACCTTCGAACTGAACGGACGCGGATTCCGGATCACCGACGGCCACACCGTGCTGGAGATCCCCACCCGCTACGAGCCGACTGGCGTTGAACTGATCGCTCGCGACGCCGATTACACGTACTACCAGGTCTACGACAACTACGTCCGAGCGAACGCCGAGCAGGTCTACCGTGGCTACGTGTACCAGTTCGACCGGTCCGAGCAGCTGGTCCACACCTACACCTTGCACGTGGCCGCCGACGTCAAGCCGAGCCGAGAACTCCAGATCGTCGACGGCCGGGTGTACCAACTTTTCATCACCAACAAGACCGCCCGGGTGCTACTTCTCGCGCCCAACTAGACAGATGCAAAGGAACAACGGCTAGGGATGACGAGGATCCGCGTCGGCCGGCCCTCCGGCCGTCATTCACGCCTGACTCTGACGGTGGCAGCCGTCGTGGCCACAGTCGGGCTGGTGGCGTCCTGCACGCCGAGCCCGGCGCCGGTCAGCCACCCCCTCTCGGCGAGCGCGGCGCCCGCCCCGACCACACCGGCGTCCACACCTCGCACCGGGAACCCCGACTGGACGCCCACGGCGCCGTCACCGCTGGGCACTCGCTACGACGCGCTGGCGTTCTACGCCGAGGGCCGCTACTACGTCCTTGGCGGCTACACCGGGATGACCGCCGAGATCTGGAACAACGACCAGGGCCTGCACGGTGACCCGGTCTTCGACGGCGCCAGCTACGACCCGGCCACCGATACCTGGACTCGACTGCCGTCGTTCACCGACGTCTTCCCGTGGGTGACGGCGAGCAGCGCGGCGGCCATCGTCGACGGACGGCTCTATGTGGTTTCACCGCTGGGGCCTCCGCTCCATGTCGACAGCGGCGAGCCGACCACCGGCGAGCGGAAGGCGGCCGTCCTCGATCTGCGGCCCGGCGGGGGCTGGACGGCCCTGCCCGCCCCACCGGCGACCCATGACCGGGGCGACCAGCTGCTGATGTCCTCCACGGACGGCGTGGCCCTGTTCGCCGATGGCGACTCGACCGCCGGCAGGGGTGCCTTCTTCGCCTTCGCCACCACGTCGTGGACGCCGCTGCCCCGACCCCCGCAACGCAGCCTCGACAATCCCCAAGCGGCGCTCCTGGATGCCACTCATCTGTGGCTGCGGACGGAGTCCAGCTACGACGCCGACGACAACGAACGACCCGGTGGCAACGCCATCTTCGATCTGTCTGCTCGAAAGTGGCGAGCCGTCCGCCTCCTCGATGCGGAGTCGGTGCCCACGCAGATCGTGGGCGGCCTGGCCGCGTTCGACACCTACGGCCCCGGCGAGAGTGCACCGCCCCAGATCACCAGCTGCCACTTCGCCGGCATCGCTGGCGCCACCACCGATCGCTGCACCACCGTGAAGCTGACCGCGGACGAGGCGTCGACCATCGGCGGCCTGACGGCCCGGATGGACGACCTGGGCGGCTCGATCGCCACCCGGCCGCTCTCCACGGGGAACGCCGTAGAGTCGCAGGGCAAGCTCTTCGACCCGCGCACCCAGGTGCTGTGGCAGGTGCCGGCGCTGCCCGGGGTGACCTATCCGAAGGAGAGCACCGAGGGCGGACCTTCATCGGCGGTGATGGCGGCCGGTAGCGGCAGCGTCCTGTCCTGTTTCGGCTACACCCACGACGCCGACACCCAGACTCTGACCAATCACGACCAGTGCTACCTGCTGACCGTCCCCGACCCACTGCCAGGCACGGCACTGCACTGACCCGAACCGTCGGTTGAGCCTGCCGTTGGCCGAGCCTGTCGAAGCCAACGCCAAGTTCCCTGACCACGCTCAGGTAGCGGAAGCACAGGCTCAGAAAGCAGACAAAACCAAAGAGCCCCAGGCCGGGAATCCCGAAGCCTGGGGCTCTTTGCGTTGTGCGCGAGAGAGGAGTTGAACCTACCGTGGGGCAGAGATGAACATGGCTCCCACTAAGGGTTATGTACAGTTCACGGACGGCGCCACGGGCCTCGTGGGGCAGATGTGGGGCAGGAGGGAGCTCCGCCGTCCCCAACCATCTTCCGTCCGCAGGCCCGATGTCCGTGGCGCTCCGAGCACTCAGCCAAGTGCTCACTGCGCGCTCGGACGGGGACTTCCAGGACGGCGCGTTGCTTCCCCTGTCAGGCAGTGCCAACACGGGCCGCAAGGCGTTGTCCGTGTCACACTGGGAGTCGAGATCTCGCGTCAGGAGGTGGTCATCGTGTCTACCAACCCACAACCGCTGCCCGCGCAGGACGGAAGTGACCGGGTCGACCTCGATGAGCTGTTCCGCGATGCCCGACCAGTCGGCGACGGCAGCGACCTTGCCGCGCCCGGGGTCTTCGAGTCGACCGACGAACTCGACGAGTTCCTCGCCTGGCTCCGCGCCGACCGCGCCGCTGGACTCGCCTGAGACCCGATGCGGATCGTCCTCGCACCTACCACCTCCCGCTCGCCACCCTCAACACCGCTGGCTTCCAGCACTACGCCGACTACGAAGGCCTCCAGATCATCACCAGCGGGACCTGAGCCGAAACCCAAAGCCACCAGCGGACACCAAGCCAGTCGGCCAGGGAGTCTGGGGATTGCGGCTGACCGACTGCCCGGGCTACCGGGTCACACCGGGATTGCTGCGCGCATCGACTGGGTTGTTTTGCTGCTACTCGTCAACACTCACAGACAGGTCCGGACGGCCGTCCTTGTCGACACCCATGCCGAAGAACGCCGCGGCCAAGGTCGCTCGCCCGAGGCGGCTGGCAGCCGGCGCCGGACGTCGGCGAGGACCCGGGCGACCTGGTCGTCGGGCAGCGCGTCCACGAGTTCGTGCAACTCCTGGCGATCGGCGGTCACAGCACCGAGGGTACGGCCGATCACCCACGATCCCGAGGCTCCGCGCAGGGTGACGTGACGCACCCGGCTGCTCGTCATCAGGCGTGGGTGTCGTTCTCGTGGCTGGTGTGGCTTGCTGGTTCGAGCTGGAAGGTGGAGTGCTCGACGCTGACGGGGAAGTGTTGGCGGACGCAGGCTTGGAGTTGGTCGAGGAGTTCGTCGGTGTGGCCGTCGTGGAAGCACTGGTCTTCGACGACGACGTGGGCGGTGAGGACTGGTAGTCCAGTGCCGATGAGGGAGGCGTGCAGGTCGTGGACGTCAGTCACATGGGGCAGTTCAAGCAGGTGGGTGCGGACGTCATCGAGGTTGAGTCCCTTGGGGACGGTTTCGAGGAGCACGCTGCCGGCTTGGCGGAGGATGGTCAGGGCGCGGGGGACGATCAGCACGGAGATCAGCATGCCGGCCAGCGCGTCGGCCTGGGTCCAGCCGGTGTAGTGGATGGCCAGCGCGCTTGCGATGACGGCGATGGAGCCGAGGGCGTCGTTGACGACTTCGAGGAACGCAGCGCGCATGTTCAGGTTGTGTCCCCGGCCGCCGGACAGGACCAGTACGGATGCGATGTTGGCGATCAGGCCCAGGATGCCCAGGAGAAGTAGTCCGCCGGCGGCGATTTCGGGTGGGGCGAGGAGTCGCTGTAGCCCTTCGACGAACGCGTAGATCCCGACACCCAGCAGGATCGCTGCCTGGGCCCCGGCGGCGAGGATCTCGATCCGGGCCCAACCCCAGGTGCGTCGGGCCGTCGGAGGCTTGGTCATGGCGGTCGCGGCGAGTAGGGCCATCAACAGCCCTCCGGCGTCGGTGAGCATGTGTCCTGCGTCCACCAGGAGGGCGAGGCTGCCGGTGATCCAGGCGCCCACGGCTTCAGCGGCCAAGACGGTCGCTGTGATCCCGAACGCGATAGCGAGCCGGACCCGGTTCGACCCCGCCGTGTCGTGGTCGTGGCCGGCGCCCATCAGCGGGTCCCTTCGGGTATCGAAGGTGGTGTCTCAGTCATCGTCGTCGTCCGCTTCCACGAGTTCGCCGTGCCAGGCTTCGATGCCCTCATGGATGGCGAAGGCGGCGATCACGAATCCGGCCACCGGGTCGAGCCAGGCAGCACCGGTCAGCTGAAACAGCAGTAGTCCGGCCAACGTAGAGACGCTCAACCACACGCAGATCCGGGTTTCGGCGGCGTCGGCGAGGATCAGCGGATCCCCACCCAGGGCGACGCCCACGCGGCGTTTCGCGGCTGCCAGTAACGGCATCACGAACAGCGACGCGACGAGCACGGCGATGCCCAACGGGGAGGTGTCGGGCACCTCCGCGGCCATAAGGGCACAGATTCCCTCGACGGTGACGTAGCCGGCGAGCAGGAAGAAGGTGATCGCGACGAACCTTAGCGCTCGGCGTTCCTTGGCCTCGTCCACCGTCCCGTGTCGAAGCCGTGCCGACAACCGCATTGCCACCAGCACGGCTGACATCGACTCGATTCCCGAATCGATGCCGAATCCAATCAGCGACACCAACCCGGCCAACACGCCCGCGGTGACCGCGACGACGCCCTCGATCAAGTTGTAGCTGATCGTGAACCACGCCAGCCGCAGCCCTCGACGCGTCAGCCCGACCTCAACCTCCGACATGCTTGAAGGTGAGGCGCTCACTTCCGGGTACCCGTCGAGCCGTACACCGGGCACAGGTCGACTGCGTAACCAGTCGCTTCCAGTAGCCGCTCCGCCGCCTGAAAGACGCCCACCAGTTCGGCCGGCACGGACAACGAGAACACCGAAGCCCGGCCCTCGGCCCGTGATGTCACCAGCCCGCAGCCCTTCAAACAGGCCAAGTGCGCGCTCACCGTCGACTGGGCCAAACCCAGATGCTCGGTGAGTTCCCGCACCCGATGCTCACCCTGTTGCAGATGCTGCAGGATAACCAGCCGACCTGGATCGGCCAGACTTCGAAACAGCGACGCTGCCGCCCCTAGCTCGACCTCAGACGTCGCCCGCTCGCCATCGTTTAGTATCGTCATGCGACGATGATAGCGGAGATTGGCGAAGGCACAGGCAAGCGCTCCGAGGACTGGATCCTCGACGACCCCGCCAGGCCAAGGCATCGAAGCCGTCCGCGCCATCTGCGACGAGATCCGCGGCCGCATCCAGGCCCTGATCGCAGAACTCGCACCAGCCAACTGACCGACCATCCTCGGCGCCCGGCGGCGCTAGATGGGACAATCGTCGGCGTCCGACACAGATCGGGCCGGGAGCGATCAGGGCGGCGTTGAGCAACCGCGGCGTGCAGGCCGCCTTGATGTCGGCGGTCCTGTTCGGTGCCAGCACGCCAGTGGCGAAACTCCTGCTCGGCCGCCACCTGGCTCGCCGCCATCAAGGGTTGTGTCGCCGGCCGGTCGACCTCACCATTGGCCTCATCGTCGGCGCCGCCCTGCCGGCACCGGGACCGGTCGCACCAGCGATGCTGGTCGGGTTCTTCGCCTACGGGGTGAGCCTCGCGTTGTTCATCGCCGGGATGCGGCACCTCGGCACGGCCCGGGCCGGCGCGTACTTCTCGGTCGCCCCGTTCTTCAGTGCCGCCCTCGCCCTCGCACTCGGCGAAACCCCTACCTGGCCACTGCTCGGCGCAGCCGTCCTGATGGCGGTCGGGGTCTGGCTGCACCTCAGCGAGCACCACGAGCATCTTCATCGGCACGACCCGGTGACCCACGCCCACGAGCACAGCCACGACGACTCCCGCGTTCCAGCGCGCGGGCTACACACGGGTAGCCCGAAACCGGCGCCGTACCATTCTTCGACCGGCCGTGGGGCAGACGTGGGGCAGCGCACCCCGTCCCGGGTGCATCGCACCTAGTGGGAGGCAGTTTCGACGTACCATTTCCGTGGGGCAGGAGTGACCCCGAATGGGCCTATCTGACCCGCGCCCACCCAGGCGCCAGGCGAAAGCCCTAGTCACAGCGATTTGACTTAAGCCCGAGATGGACACGAGAGAGGATTCGAGTTTCGGTGTTTTCCCTAGTCAAAGGCACCTTACGGTGCGCGAGAGAGGAGTTGAACCTCCCGCGGCACGCGAGCCAACCCCGTGTTGACAAGGGCTTTCGTGCAATTTCGAACGGTGGAGAGGACGCTCGTGGGGCAGATGTGGGGCAAGCTGTGCTGCCAGTCAGCCCTGTACCAAGCGCGCTCGAAGGTGTTCTTGCCCTACATGCGATGGGCCATGGGAAGCATGAAGAGGTAGACGTTGATGACCGAGAGGATGCCGAGCATCACCATGAACGGGGCGGTCGTTGCCCAGCGGCGGGCGACGCTGCCGTATCGGCGGTTGGCGATGCGGCGGATGGTGTAGGCCGAGCCGGCCACGCCGAGCGCAAGGACCGTCATCTGCAGGATCAGGATCACTGCGGGGCTGGCCAGTGCTGTTGCCCCGTTGGCTGGTGTGGCACCGAACATGGAGGCGACGGTGGAGAACACCAGCGAGCCTTCGGCCAGCAGGTGGAACAGGTTGTGGGCGACGTGGGCGGCGATGTCCAGTGGGATCAGGGCGTAGCCGAACCGGGCGAAGTTCATCAACGTGCTCTCCAGGTTGCCGGCCGCGGCCACGCGTGAGGCGAGCGCCAGCAGCCCAACCGGCAGGCTGACGGCGGTCACGAAGGCGACGGTGAAGATGAGCGGGTAGTTGGTGATGCCGGTGGTCTGCTCGATCCAGGTCAGCACGTTCTGCCACACGGTCAGCATGGTGATGTTCTGGATGAGGACGATGCCCATGATCGCCATGGCAAGGAACGACTCTTCGACCTTGGGCTTGTCGAGGAACCAGAGTTCGCTCATGGGCTTGCGGGTGGTGAGCTGGATGGCGTCGTTCGGGCAGGCCTTGATGCAGTTGGAGCACAGGTTGCAGTTGGCTGCCGAATCCATGGTGCGGGGGAAGTTGAACATCGGGCAGCCTGCCTGGGTTGCGCTGCCGTTGAAGCAGGCGGCCTTCGCCTTGCAGGTGGCGCAGATGCTCGTGTCGGCCTTGAGTTCGACCACGCTGGCGCGCGAGTAATTGCTGCACAGCCCACCGAGGAAGCACAGGTAGCGGCAGAACGTGCGCCGCTGGAAGAACGCGCCGGAGATGATCACGCCGGTGGTGAGGAGCAGCAGCAGCACACCAGATCCCCACGGCGATTCGACGATGCCCCAGATGTGGTCGCTCCAGGTGATCGCGAGGAATTGCGCGTCGATGATCCACAGGCCGTACAGCTTCAGGAACCTCGGCACGGGACGGTTGACGCCCACGATCTTCTGGACGAAGTCGGAGAGGGCGCCGAACGGGCACACTGCGCACCAGAACCGGCCGAGGACGACGAAGGTGATCGGCAGGACCGGCCACCACAGCACCCACATCAGCGCGGTTCCGGGGTTCCTGTCCGCGGTGACCGGGCCCGCCAGCAGCTGGTAGGCAACGAGCCCGAAGATGGCCGCGACGGGGACCTGCAGAACGCCCGGGTACCACCGGCTTCGCATGATCCTGGCGATCGCCGGGATCTTCATGAGGTCGCGTCCCGGCGGTGGGGGCGGAAGATCGGGGGGGACGTCGGGATCGACGAGCGGACGACCCTTGCCGACCGGGCGGAGTGAAAGCGGTGTGGGCATGGTGTTGGTCTTTCGGCTGGCCGCGGTGGGGGTTACTTCGCCGGCCGGGTGGCCCGGGACGGCTTGGCGGTGAACTCGGCCCGGCGTCGCATCAGCCCGGCGGTCAGCAGGACACCGCCGTTGACCACGGCGAAGGTGCCGACCACGGCAGCCTGGGGACGAGAGTCAGAACCTGCGGCTGCGGTGTGCGCGTGGCCGCTACTCCCACTCATGCCCGGCATGTTCGGATCCATCCCCGTGGTCGCCTCGTGGGTCATGCCCGGCATGTTCGGATCCATCCCCGTGGTCGCCTCGTGGGTCATGCCCGGCATGTTCGGATCCATCCCCGTGGTCGCCTCGTGGATCATCCCCGGCATGTTCGGATCCATCCCCGACATTGACGCGTGCGGATCGGGGGTTGCTGTCGCGCCTGCGGACGGACCCTCTGCGGGATAGCCCACTGGAGCTGCGAAGGCGGCCGACGCAGCGACGGCGGTGAGGATCAGGGCAGAAATGAACGCAGCGAGCACGGCTGGAATCGTCCGACGGGCACGCCAGGGTGCACGCTGGCGTTGACGGGTTGCGCTGGGGATCATCGTTACGTCCTGGACTCGGGGGGGGGAATCGCTTGCCCCAAGGGTCGCGTGCGCGAGTGGCCGGCCAGCCCGGTTTCGATGAAGTTTCGATGTTGTTCTGTGCCGCAAGGAATCTCGCCGACCGCGACAGGGTTGTGACGGATACCCCCCATAGGTATTCGCAGAAGGTAGCGAAATGGTTGAACACGAGCACATGGTCGCCACACCCGACCACCACATGATGTCGAATCACGACCAACACGACCACTCGTCACACACGGGCCACGGTCATGGCCATGGCGGCCATGTCCAGCGGTTCCGGCGTCTGTTCTGGTTGATGCTGCTGATCGCCGTCCCGGTCGTGGTCCTGTCCCCCGCTTTCGGGATGCTGTTGGGCTACGAGGTCCCGGCAGAGGGGATCCTGGCCTGGATGCCGCCGGTGTTGGGCACCGTGCTGTACGTCTGGGGTGGCTCGCCGTTCCTCAGCGGTGCCGTTGCCGAGCTGCGGTCGCGCCGTCCGGGAATGATGCTGCTGATCGGCCTGGCCATCACGGTGGCCTTCGTTGCCAGTTGGGGAGCAACGCTCGGCGTACTGAGCCACACGCTGGAGTTCTGGTGGGAGCTCGCACTCCTTGTCGTGATCATGCTGCTGGGGCACTGGCTCGAGATGCGGTCGCTCGCCCAGACCACCAGCGCCCTCGATTCCCTCGCCGCATTGTTGCCCGACGTCGCGGAGGTCGTCCGCGGCGACGACGTGGTGCCGGTGAGCCCCTCCGAGCTGGTCGTGGGTGACGTTGTCCTTGTGCGTCCGGGTGCTGCCGTTCCTGCGGACGGACGGATCGTGGCCGGTGTGGCCGAGATGGACGAGTCGATGGTGACCGGCGAGTCACGCACCGTGAGCCGCGGTCCCGGTGATCGGGTGACCGCAGGCACGGTGTCGACCGATTCGGGCATTCGAGTGGAGGTGACAGCGACCGGGGAGGACACCGCACTCGCCGGTATCCAGCGGCTGGTGGCCGAAGCCCAGAACTCCATCTCGCGGGCACAGCGTCTGGCCGATCGTGCGGCAGCTCTGCTGTTCTGGTTCGCTCTGGGTTCAGCCGCGGTGACCGCCCTCGTGTGGTCGTTGCTCGGCCAGCCGGACCAGGCTGTGGCGCGGACGATCACCGTGCTGGTGATCGCCTGCCCCCACGCTCTCGGGCTCGCGATCCCGCTGGTGGTGGCGATCTCCACCGAACGGGCGGCGCGCGGCGGGGTCCTGGTGAAGGACCGCCTCGCCCTGGAACGGATGCGGACCATCACGACCGTCGTGTTCGACAAGACCGGCACCCTCACGAAGGGCCAGCCGGCACTGACAGCTGTGGAAGCCGTCCCCGTGTCCGGGTACTCGCCTGATCAGCTGCTCGCGCTTGCGGCAGCTGTCGAGTCAGACAGTGAGCACCCGCTGGCCCGGGCGATCGTCCACGCAGCCGAGGGACGTGGCCTCGCGATCCCGGCAGCGACGGACTTCCGCTCCGAGCCGGCGCTGGGCGTCACCGCGCAGGTCGACGGGGCATGGGTGCGCGTGGGCGGGCCCCGGCTTCTGGCTGAAGTCGGGCTGATCGCACTGGCCTCGGCCGATCAGGGTGCAACCCAGCTCCACGTGATCCGCGACGGTGCCGTCCTGGGCAGTCTCGTGCTGGCCGATGAGATCCGCCCCGAGTCGGCCCAGGCCGTGAAGGCGCTGCAAGCTCTGGGCATCAGGGTCGCCATGATCACCGGCGATGCCAGCTCGGTGGCGGAAGCCGTCGGCGCGCAACTGGGCGTCGACATGGTGCTGGCGGAGGTCCGACCCGAGGACAAAGCCGCCCGGGTGGCTGCGCTGCAGGCGGGCGGCCAGCGGGTGGCGATGGTCGGCGATGGCGTGAACGACGCGCCTGCCCTCGCTCAGGCCGATGTCGGGCTTGCCATCGGTGCCGGTACCGACGTGGCGATCGCCTCCGCCGGGGTGATCCTGGCCGGGGACGACCCCCGTTCGGTGGTGTCGGTGATCACGCTGTCGAAGGCCAGCTACCGCAAGATGCTGCAGAACCTGTGGTGGGCTGCCGGCTACAACCTGATCTCGGTGCCACTCGCCGCGGGCGTGCTCGCGTCGATAGGTGTGAACCTTCCGATGGAACTCGGCGCCGTCCTGATGTCGATCTCGACCATCGTGGTGGCTGCCAACGCCCAGTGGCTGCGGCGGCTCGATCTGCGACCGGATCGGATCCAGCAGGTTAGCTAGTACTGCAGGGATGTCATCATGCCGATTTCGGCGTGGTAGATGTTGTGGCAGTGGTAGGCCCATTTGCCCGGGTTGTCGGCCTGCAGGTCGGCGGTGATCGACTGCATCGGCAGCACCAGCACGGTGTCCTTGCGCAGACCGCCGTTGCTGGGCAGCGACCAGGTGTGGCCGTGGATGTGCATGGGGTGGGCCATCATCGTCTCGTTGACCATCGTGAGTCGGAGCCGCGCACCTGCGTTGGTGCGGATCGGGGTGTCGTTGCCGAACGTGACCCCGTTCATTCCCCAGGCGTAGGGCTGCATCTGACCATTCAGGGTGACCTGCTCGACCTGATCCGGTTCCCGGACAGGCATCCGTGCCGAGTCCAGCGGCATCAAGGCCGCAAGGAGCTGTGGATTCGAGTCGAACTCGGCGGGCCGGACCGTGGGGGCGGGCTTCGCACCTGCGCCGGTGCGGACAAGGATCAGCCCCTGACCCTGCTTGCCTTCTGCGGCGGCGACCAGCGGGAACACCCCGTCGCCGAGGGTGACCAGCACGTCGGCCCGTTCCCCCTGTGCGAGGTAGAGCGCTCGCGTCTGGGTGGGTTGAACGGGGTAGCCGTCGGTGTGGGTGATCGTCATCACGTGGCCGCCGAGCGCGACCCGGAACAGGGTGTCGGCCGCGGCGTTGATGAGCCTGATCCGCGCCTTCTGGCCCGGCGTGGCGGTGAGGGTGAGCGGTTCGGCAGGGATGCGTCCGTTGATCAGGTAGTGGGGGTAGACGATGTCGCCGACGTCACCCAGCGGCGAGTTGCCCATGCCGGACATGCCGCTCATGCCGTCCATGTTCATGCCCTTGGAGACGGAGCCGTGCTGGGCCTGGAAGGCGGCCAGGATGTCGTCGGGGCTCTTCCCCACCCCGTCGGTCCAGTCGTCAAGGACCAGCACCCATTCGTGGTCGTAGCGGCCGGGTTCTGCAGGGTCGTCGATGATCAGCGGGGCATGCAGCCCGCGATCGATCTGCACCCCTGAGTGGGGGTGGAAGAAGTAGGTGCCTGGGTCGGGGGCGACGAACTCGTAGGTGAAGTCGGCGCCGGCGGCGATCGGATCCTGGGTGAGGCCCGGCACACCATCGGCGGCGTTGTGGAGCCGGACGCCGTGCCAGTGCACGCTGGTCTCGACAGGCAGCGTGTTCTCGACGCGGATCTTGAGCACGTCGCCGGCCTTGGCGCGGAACTCCTTGCCGGGGATCCGGCCGTCGTAGGCCCAGGTGGTCGCGGTGATTCCGCCCAGGTCGACCTCGGTGACGCCCGCGCGCAGGGTGGCTTCGAAAGCCGGCGCACCGAAGGTCGAGGTGGGCGGCGCGGCGACCGGGCTTGCCGGTTGTCCCGTGGCGGGCGTGCAGGCGCTCAGCAGGGCTGCCCCGCCGATCCCCAGACCGCCGGCGATCAGGCGGCGTCGGGTGAAGATGTTCGGCATGGCGGGCCTCTCGTTGGTCGTTCTTCCAGCCTGCCCGTGCGAGAGGTCGTTCCCTACGGTGCGGTGTGAAGTTTCTCTGAAGATCCTTTGGCGATCGGCAAGCTCAGCGTGATCGTGGTGCCTTTGCCCAGACCTGCACTGGCGGCGCTGAGTTCGCCTCCGTGTGCCCGTGCGATGGCTCGGCTGATAGCCAGGCCCACACCGGTCCCGCCGTGTTCGCGGTCGCGGGCTGCGTCGACCCGGTAGAAACGTTCGAAGATCCGCTGGAGGTGTTCCTCGGCGATCCCGTCCCCGTTGTCGGTGACCTGCAGGTTCACCCTGTCCCGGTCGGGTGTGACGGTGATCTCCACCCGGCCGCCGCTAGGGGTGTGCCGTAAGGCGTTCGACAACAGGTTGCCCAGCACCTGGCCGATCCGGGCCGGGTCGGCCTCGGTCCACAGCGCATCCCCTCGGTAGGGGTGAAGCTGGAGCTCGACCTGCTTGCGCTCGAACCCGTCCCTGGCGGCGAGGACCGCCGTCTCGGCCAGCGCGTTGGGGTCGCTGGGACGGGGTTCGAGGTTGAGCCTGCCCTCCTCGGCCGCGGAGACCTGGCCGAGGTCGTCGGCGAGGTGGGAGATGCGGTCGATCTGGCTGCTGAGGATCTGCCAGGCCCGCGGGCCGGGTTCGATGGCGCCGTCCTCGAGGCTTTCCACACAGATCTCCATGCTGGCCAAGGGGGTCCGGATCTCGTGGGCGAGATCGGTCAGCAGCCGGCGGCGGCTCCCTTCGACGGTCGCGAGCTTGCCGGCCATGGTGTTGAAGCTGGCCGCCAGTGTTGCCAGTTCGCGGGAGTCGGCCGGCTCGACCCGGAGCTCGTAGTCGCCGTCGGAGATCCGAGCGGCCGCGTCGCCGAGGTCGGTGAGCGATCGTCGCAGGCGGCGGGTGATGAGGACGCTGACGATGACGGCACCGGTGGCGGCGATCGCCAGGCCCATACCCAGTGCAAGCGCTCCGGCGGCGCTGAATGCCTCTTGGGAGTGGGCGAGCAGTTCGGGGCTGTCGTGGCCGGCTTCCTTCATGTGGGCCTCGAACAGGGGCGGGCCCGCGATTGCGGCAACGACGATCATGGTCAGCGCCATCGCTACCGACACCCCGATTTGGGAGACGAGTAGCCGGGTACTCAGGCTCCCGGGCTGCTGCCTATGGTTCATCGGGCGGGGCCCATCCGGTATCCGACGCCGCGAAGGGTCTCGACGAAGGCCAAGTCGGCGATCTCGGCGAGCTTGCGCCGCAGGTGTCCGACGTGGACGTCGACCAGGTGCTCATCGCCGACCCAGTCCTCGCCCCACACCGCGTCCACCAGCTCGCGGCGGGTGAACGCCGCTCTGGGCCTGGCCGCGAGCACCTGGAGCAGGTCGAACTCGGTGCGGGTGAGCTCGACCTCGGTTCCCTCGACCGTCACCCGGCGTCCGGACACGTCGATGGACAACGCCCCGACGGTGCGGGCCGGCTCCTCGACAGCCCGGTCCGCCCGCGGTCTGCGCAGCAGCACCTGCACGCGGGCGACGAGTTCGCGGGCGCTGAACGGCTTGGTCATGTAGTCGTCAGCGCCCGCGGACAGCCCGATCAGCTTGTCGATCTCCTCGTTGCGAGCGGTGAGCATGATGATGTAGCAGTCCGAATGCCGCCTGATCTCGTGGCACACCTCCAGCCCGTCCTTACCCGGCAGGCCAAGGTCGAGGACGACAACGTCCGGTGCGTCGGCCAGGGCACGCTCAACAGCTGTGATCCCGTCGTGGGCGACCGACGTCCGGAACCCGGCGCGCTGCAAGTAGTTGGCCACCATGCCGGCCAGCACGGTCTCGTCATCCACCACCAGAACATGGGCAGCCTGCAGATCCGAGGTTGGGTCCATGACTGCCATCATGCCTCCGCCGGACTACACCGCCCGCTCCACAGTCCAGAGCAACATCGTTTCTTCATCAAGACTTCGAGGTCCCATCGGGAACACCAACCAAGCTGAGAACCAGCAGGCCACAAGGTGAGGAGTACTGAAGATGATGGGATTCGGCGCGATGGGCATGGTCTCCTGGGCCTTTGGGGCGATCGCCGTCGCCACCATCTGGGGTGGCCTGTGGTGGCTGCTGTCATCAATCGGCTCCCACTCGAACGCGGACGCCCAGCCGAAGGAGCTCACAACATCACCGCCCCGCCCGACGCCACCCGCGTCGGACTGGCAGCAGCCCACCTTCGAGCATCCCCAGGCCCATGCGACCGCACCCCTCCCGACCCGAGCCAAGACCGAAGGAGACCTCCGATGACCCCCGGAACCACTCCGCAGCGCCCGGCACGGATCACGGTCGTAACAGCACCCGGGTGCCACTTCTGCGAACAAGCCCATCAGACGCTCAGCCACCTCGCTGCCGACGGTGCCGCGATCGAAATCGAACTCGTCGAAGCGATCTCCCCGGCCGGGCTCGCGCTCTTGGCTGAGCACCGCCCGCCGATGAATCCCCTCGTCCTCGTCGACGGCGACTACTTCTCCGCCGGCCGGCTCCCGATCCGCAAACTCCAGGTACTCCTAGACCGCCGCGCACGGACCCTCACCGGGGTGAACTCCCGTGGGTGACCTGCTGACCACCGGCGGGGTGCTGGCCGCGTTCTTTGCCGGCGGGGTCGCCCTGTTCGCGCCCTGCTGCATCGTGTTCCTCGCCCCGAGCTACCTCGCCGCGGCCGTGAAGAACCGGCGCTGGCGGCTGCTGCCGCTCACGTTCCTGTTCGCCGCCGGGCTCGCCGCCGTGCTCGTGCCGATCACGGTCGGGATCAGCCTGATCGCCGGCGCCATCGCCAAGTACCACACCGTCCTCTACTACGCCGGTGGCGTGCTCATGCTGGCGCTCGCCGCCTTCACCCTGTCCGGACGGATGTGGAGCCTGCCCAGCTTCCTGCGCACCCCAGACACCGCCAGGGGGGACGGGGCCAGCTTCTTCGCCCTTGGCGTCTTCAGCGGCATCGCGTCCAGCTGCTGCGCCCCCGTGCTGGTCGGGGTGATGACCCTGTCGGCGCTCGCCGGCTCACCCGTCGGTGGGGTCGCTCTCGGCCTGGCCTACGTCTTCGGAATGGTGTTCCCGCTGTTCGTGATGGCGCTGGTGTGGGACGTGACCGGACTGCGCACCAAGCCACTGGCCGCGAAACCACTCCGGCTGCGGCTGGGGCGCTGGTCGCTGGCAACCAACACCGTCAACCTTGCTGTCGCGATCGGGTTCACCGTCATGGGCGGCTTCATCATCTACCTGGCCAACACCGGCACCATGTCCGGAGGAACCGAAGTCCAGGTCGACACCGGACGCGCACTCGCCACCTGGTTCACCCAGATCGAAACCCTCCTCACCCCAGTGCCCGAACCGGTCCTCGGACTCGGTCTCCTCCTGCTGGCCGGAGTCTTCATCTGGGGCGCCCTCATCGGACGCCGGAGACACCCCCGTCCAACTGAGAGTGAAGAAGCCCTCCCCGACTTGGCCGACGCACGGTCCTCTCCGAGCAAGCCGGCGTCCACCTCCGACCTCCCACTCCACTGACCGTGCAGACAAGGACGAAAGACGACATGACCATCCCCACCCAACGTCAGGATCTGCACGCCCGCCAGCGAGTCGCGGCCCAGACCCAGAAGCGCAAGCGCACCCTGCGGCTGTGGCTGTCCTGGGGGGCTGCCCTCGCCTTGGTGGCCATCATCGCGGGGATGCTGTTCACCTCCCAGACCACCTCGGCCAGCACCAGCAAGACCGCCCCCGACTTCACCCTGCCCACCACCAGCGACACCACCGTCACCCTCTCCAACCTCCGCGGCAAGGCCGTCCTGCTCTACTTCAACGAAGGAGCCGGATGCGGCGCCTGCCTCATGCAGATGACCGAGATCGAAAGGAACAAGGCGGCCTTCGACGCCGTCGGCATAACCGTGCTGCCCATCGTCATGAACACCAAGGCCGACATCACCACCGACATGACCCACTACGGCGTCACCACCCCCTTCCTCCTCGACGACGGCACCGTCTCCAAGGCCTACGGCACGTTGGGCAAGGGCATGCACGCCGACCTGCCCGGCCACAGCTTCGTCCTCATCGACGCCACCGGCGTCCAGCGCTGGTACGGCGAATACCCCTCCATGTGGCTAGAACCCAAAACACTGCTCGACGAGATCAAGACCCGGCTCTGACCGGCGGGATCGCGGGCTCGGATCTCCAGACCTGCGACCACTCGACCAACCCGAAATCACACCCATCGAGAAGGAAAGAGCATGTTCGAGAAGCAGAAGACCATCAAGGCCCTCGATCCGATCTGCGGCATGCGAATCGCCCCCGCCAACGCCGCAGCAACCCGCGAACACGACGGCACAAACTTCTACTTCTGCGCCGAGGGTTGCGCCAAAACCTTCGATCGGGATCCCCACCGCTACGGCCACCTCGCGGCACCCCACCCGCACTAGGCACATCACCACATCCCCGGCCCCAAACCACACTTGACGAGGACCCCATGCCCCAGAACCCCAGCCCCAACTCCCGGCCGACTGCCCTTCGCGAAGCCGTTGTGGCACAACAGCGGCGGAAGCGGCGCCGATGGATCCTGATGTGGGTGGCGATCGGTGTCGCGGTCGTCGTGGTGATCACCGGCGCTGGAGTACTCCTGTCACGACCCCCGGTAGCCACTGCCGATACGACCGGGACCGTTACCTACCCGGATCTGGCACGAGGCCACGTCTCCACCCCGGTCGTGTACGCCCAGGTTCCGCCGGCGGGCGGCGACCATGCAGAGGAATGGCAGAACTGCGGCGTGTACACCGCCCCTGTCCAGAGCGAGAACGCGGTCCATTCCCTCGAGCACGGAGCGATCTGGGTCACCTACCGGCCCGACCTCGCACCCGACCAGGTGCAAGTCCTCCAGGCCGCGGTCAAGACCCAACCCTACGGACTGCTCAGCCCCTTCCCGGGACTACCGGCACCCGTCGTGGCCACCGTGTGGGGCGTCCAACTCAAGGTTCAATCCGCAACCGACCCCCAGCTGGCCAGCTTCATCGCCAAGTACGCCGACGCCAGCCAGGCTCCCGAGCCGCGAGGCGAGTGCACCGGAGGGATCGGTGCCCCCACCGATCGGTGAAGAAGGGCGCAGATCAAGCCCGCGAGAGCCGTTCTGTTAGGGGGAGGTCGGAGCCGAACCACGCGATAGCCTCCCGGTTCACACTCAGCTCCCCAATCTGCTGGGCGGATTGTGGCGCTCGATCCGCGCCAGGACATGTTCGCGGGGTGGCGCGTGCCCATGCTCGACCTTCAAATGGGTCAGCAACGCGTCCGTGAGGTGGTCGGCGTTGTCACTCGAGAAGGCCTCTTTGCAGCGCGGGCAGCTGAGTCGGAAAGCGTTCATGAGCACCAGTCTCGTCGCTCTACCACCACCATCCTCGAGCGACGCCAAACGTAACCGACGCTGATCAGTTCTGGTACACCCGAACGTCACACACGTCGCCACCCTCGCATGCGTCACCTTCGGGTCCGAACCTCGGCTGACCGACGGCCTTCCCGCCGATCAACCTCGCACAAGGTCGTCAGGGGTCACCATTACTTGAATCGGTCGTGGGGCAGACGTGGGGCAGCGCAGTCTCCACACAAGGTTCCGCACCTAGTCAAAGGCGGGTTTGAGCGAACCATTTCCGTGGGGCACGAGTTGTCACGTGAGGGCTCGATTGACCTGAGGCGGCCTGCCGCGCCCAGTGAAAGCCCTAGCCAGCGGGATATTGCCTGTGCCCGAAATGGGTCCCGATAGAGGATTCGCCATTCCGTGTTTGCCCTAGTCAGGGGCACCTTACGGTGCGCGAGAGAGGAGTTGAACCTCCACGTCCTTTCGGACACACGGACCTGAACCGTGCGCGTCTGCCATTCCGCCACTCGCGCTCGACTCCCTCAGGAGCCAGCCGCAAGAGGCTAGCACAGACTGGCCGGTGAGTTCGATTCGAGCTCACCGGCCTGAAGGCCTGCTGAAGATCGAAGTCTGTCCGCCGCGTCCATAGCGACAACGTGGGACGCTTACCTGGGCCTCGATAGGCTTGGAGCTACCGGCCACAGCAGAAGGAGTGCGCATGGGGGTCTTCGATCGGGTGGAGAAAAAGCTGGAGGGCGCCGTCAGCGGCGTCTTTGCGCGCGCCTTCAAGGGCGACGTGCAGCCGGTGGAGCTCACCGCTCGCCTGCAGCGCGAACTCGACAGCGAGGCCAAGCTGCTCGACCGCGATCGCAAGCTCGTTCCCAACGACTTCACGATCGGCTTCTCCCAGCACGACTACGACCGGCTCACCCCCTACTCGAAGACGCTGAACGCCGAGATCATCCCGGTCCTGCGCGACTACGCGGCGAACGCCGGCTACCTGTTCAACGGCCCGCTCACCATCGACTACGTCCTCGACGCATCGCTTCCGGTCGGACGGTTCACGGTGAGTTCCGCCGCTGTGGCCGGGGTGGACGCCGCTGCCGAACCGACCCCCAGCGAGGTGCGCAATGCCCGGCTGGTGGTCGAGGTCAACGGCGTCCGGCACCCGCTCACCCCGCCCGGCTTCAGCATCGGACGTGGCACCGACGCGGACCTGCGGATCAACGACCCCGGCGTCTCCCGGCTGCACGCCCGGATCAACGTGGTCGACACCGCCGCCGGCCAGCAGGTCAGCATCGAAGATCTCGGCTCCACCAACGGCATCACAGTGGACGGCGTCCGCACCCGTCAGGCCAGCCTCGGCGAAGGCAGCCGCATCGAGATCGGAACCACCCGACTCGCCATCGTCTCGCCGACCTCGGATGTCTGAACTCGTCGTCGTCGCGCTCAAGCTCGGCTTCCTGGCCCTGCTCTGGTTGTTCATCCTCTTCGTCGGCAATGTGGTGCGTACCGACCTGTTCGGACGCAAGGTGCCGGCCACCGAGATCGCCCAAGCCAGCCTGGTGGCCACCGGCGGCCCGACCGCGAAAATGCCCCGCAAGGTCGAGAAGCGCCTGCCCACCGTCCTGAAGATCACCCACGGACGCCAGGCCGGTCTGACCGTCCCGCTGGCCGGCGGCGTCCTGATCGGACGCTCACCGGACTGCCAGCTGCTACTCGAGGACGACTACGTCTCCACCAAGCACGCCCGGATCGTGGTGACCCCGAGCGGCTACCAGGTCGAGGATCTCGGTTCCACCAACGGCACCTTCCTCAACAACCAGCGGCTCACCACCCCCAGCCCATTCGGCGCTGGTGACACCCTGCGGATCGGCCGCACCCTGATGAGCGTGGAGAAGTAGATGACCCTCGCTCTGCGCTACCTGGCCCACTCCGAGATCGGGCTGGTCCGTCGCAACAACCAGGACTCGGCCTACACCTCGCCCACCATGCTGATGGTGGCGGACGGAATGGGCGGCGCCGCCGCCGGCGACCTGGCCTCGGCGATCGCCATCCGCGAGCTGCAAGAGGCGGACGGGCCGCTGACCGGCGAGTCGATGCTCACCGCGATCGACGCGGCCATCGCCAAGGCGTCCAGGTCCATCTCCGATCTGATCGACGACGACCCGGCCCTAGACGGCATGGGCAGCACCGTGTGCGGTTTCATGTTCGACGGCAACCAGATCGGCCTGGCCAACATCGGCGACTCCCGCGCCTACCGCTACCGCGACGGCGTGCTCACCCGGCTGACCCGGGACCACTCCTGGGTGCAGACCCTGGTCGATGAGGGACGGATCACCGAGGCCGAGGCCCTCGAGCATCCGCATCGCTCACTGATCCTGCGCGTCATCAACGGCAGCACCCAGCACCTGCCCGATCTGGAGCTGGTCGACGTCCAGGTCGGCGACCGGCTGCTGGTCTGCTCCGACGGCCTGTGCGGCATGGTCACCGATGCCGTCATCGCCTCCGAGATGGACGGCGATCTGCCCAAGGTTCTGGAGTCGCTGATCGCCGTGGCTCACGCCGAGGGCGGCCTGGACAACATCACCATCATCCTGGCCGACGTGGTCGAGGGCGAGCCGTCCGGGACCCCCGAGGTGCTCGGTGCCGCAGCCGTGATCGATCCGGACGACATCAGCGAGAACACCGTGGCCCTGCCGGCCGGTCAGCTGGTCGAGGTCGCCCCGGACCCGGTGGCCGGCGAGACGGCCCGCTACGCCCCGACCACCAAGCACCGGCTGCGCACTTCGCTGACCGTGCTGCTGGCGATCCTGCTGCCGCTGGGCCTGATCGGCGGGGCCGGCTACGGCTGGTACCACTACACCCAGGGGCAGTACTACCTGGGCGCGAACGCCGAACAGGTGGCCATCTACCAGGGCATCCCCGAGCCGGTGTTCAACCTGCCGCTGTCGAAGGTGATCCAGGACGACCAGACCCGGGTCGCCGATCTGCCCGGCTACTACCAAGAACAGGTCCGGGCCAAGGCCCTGACCGCCGGCTCGCTGACCGCCGCCCAGCGGATCCTGGACACGCTGCGGGTCAAGGCCGAGCAGTGCATCAAGCAGCGCTCCGGCTGGCACAGCCCCAGCCCGAGTCCCAGCCCCACTCCCCCGGCCAGCCAGACCCCGTCCGGTCGTCCGAGCGGATCCGCCTCTCCCACTGCCAAGCCGGGGGCCACCCCGTCGGCCCCCACGTCGATCGCCAGCCCGCAGCCGACGGACACCAGCACCCCGGCAGCGCCCACGGAGTGCTGATGGCAGAAGTCGTCAGCTATCGGAAGCGACGCGGCGTCGAGGCCTTCATGCTGGTCTTCGCCGTGGCGCTCGGCTGGGGCGGCTACGTGATCACCCACCTGAACCAGGACGCCAAGCTGCCCGCGCAGTGGCCGTGGGCGCTGGGCATCCTGCTCGGCATGGCCCTGGTGTTGCACCTAGTGGTGCGCTGGCGGACGCCGTACGCCGACCCGCTGATCCTGCCGCTGGTGATGCTGCTGAACGGCCTGGGGTTGGCCATGATCCATCGGCTCGACTTGGGCACCGACCCGGTGATGCACTCCGCCGAACTCCAGCTGGGCTGGATGGTGGTTGCTGTGGTCGGCTGCTGTGCGGTCCTGATCTGGCTGCGCGACTACCGGATCCTGTACCGCTACACCTACCTGATGTTCCTGGCCGGCATGGTGCTGCTGATGCTGCCTCTGGTGCCCGGCCTGGGGCTGGAGAAGAACGGCGCCCGGATCTGGATCCACCTGGGCACCTACAGCTTCCAGCCGGCCGAGCTGGCCAAGCTCGTCTTGTCCATCGCGTTCGCCTCCTACCTCGTCGACAAGCGGGACGTCCTGGCGCTGGCCGGCGGCAAGTTCCTGGGCCTGGACCTGCCCCGAGCCCGTGACCTGGGCCCGATCCTGGTGATGTGGCTGGCCAGCTTGGCGGTCTTGGTCTTCCAGAAGGACCTGGGCACCTCACTGCTGTTCTTCGGCCTGTTCGTGATGATGCTCTACGTGGCCACCGAGAAGCCCAGCTGGGTGATCCTGGGCACCGGACTGTTCATCAGCGGTGCGGTCGGGGCCTACTTCCTGTTCGGCCACGTCCAGACCCGTGTCTCCGGCTGGCTGAACCCGTTCAGCAACTATGACGTCAACTATCAGGTGATCAGCGGCCAGTTCGGGATCGCCTGGGGCGGCCTGTTCGGCACCGGCTGGGGCCTGGGCCGGCCGAACCTCACCCCGCTGCCCAAGTCCGACTTCATCTCCGCGGCGATCGGCGAGGAGCTGGGCATCACCGGTCTGGCCGCCGTCATCATCCTCTACGGCTTCATCGTGGCCCGCGGCCTGCGGGCAGCCCTGGGCAGCCGCGACCCGTTCGGCAAGCTGCTGGCCGCCGGCCTGGCCTTCGTCTTCGCCATTCAGGTCTTCTCGATCATCGGCGGTGTCACTCGGCTGCTTCCGCTCACCGGTCTGACCACGCCATTCATGTCGCAAGGCGGCTCCTCGCTGGTCGCCAACTGGGTCATGATCGGGCTGCTGCTGGTGATCACCCACCAGGTCCGCCAGCCCAGCGTCGAGCCGCTGGCCGATCCGGTGGCTTCGCTGGCCTCCGAAGCCACTCAGCTGATCCCGGTCAGTGCGTCCGTACGTCCGTCGGTGGCAGAGGACGAGACCGGACCGCTGCCGATCTTCGCCGACGACCCGACCGGGCCGATCCCGACCGTCTCCCCGGACGCCCTGACCGGCCCACTGCCCACCGTCGCGCCCGATGCGCTCACCGGCCCACTGCCGTCCATCGATACTGATGCCGAGGCGACCACGGCGATCCGGCCGGAGAACGGGGAGCCGCGATGAACCGTCCGATTCGAGGTGTGGCCATCGCGGTCATGCTGATGTTCACCGCGCTACTGGCCAACCTGACCTATCTGAGCATCGGCCAGCAGTCCTACCTGAACGACCGCGTCGAGAACCGTCGGGTGGCTGACGCCCGGTTCGGCCAGGATCGCGGGCCGATCCTGGTCGGCAACACTGCGGTCGCCGAGTCCAAGCCGGTCAAGGACCGCTACAAGTTCCAGCGCAGCTACTCCAATGGCGAGCTGTACGCCCCGATCACCGGCTTCTACTCCTATCTCTACCGGGCCTCCGGGCTCGAGCAGTCCTACTCCTCGGCGCTGTCCGGCCAGGACGACTCACAGTTCCTGAGTCGCCTGGTGAACATGCTGTCCGGGGCCGTCCCCCGCGGCGGAGCGATCGAGACCACGATCAACGCCAAAGCCCAGCAGGCAGCCTGGAAAGCCCTGGCCGGACGCAAGGGCGCGGTCGTCGCTGTGGACTACACCACCGGTGCGGTGCTGGCGCTGGTCACCTCACCCAGCTACGACCCGAACAAGCTGGCCACCCACGACCTGCCGAACTCGACCAAGGCCTGGAACTCGCTGAACAACGATCCGACCAAGCCGATGTCGAACCGGGCCACCCGCGAGATCTACCCGCCCGGCTCGACCTTCAAGCTGGTCACCGCCGCGGCCGCCCTGGAGTCCGGGCTGACCGCCGACTCCAAGATCGACTCCTCGGCCTTCAAGCTGCCCACCTCGACCAAGGTGATCACCGGCAACTGCGGGGGCAGTTCGATCAGCCTCACCCAGGCACTCAAAGTGTCCTGCAACCCCGGCTTCGCCCGACTGGGCGCCAGCCTCGGCGAGGACGAGTTGCGCAACCAGGCCGAACGCTTCGGCTTCGGCTCCAAGTTCCTCGACGAGATCGGCTCGGCACCCAGCCGGTTCCCCGACGAGCTCGACCCGGCGCAGACCGCAATGAGCGCCATCGGTGAGTTCGAGGTGGCCGCCACTCCGCTGCAGATGGCGCTGGTGTCGGCCGCGATCGCCAACCGCGGCGTCCTCATGGAGCCCTACCTGGTCAGCCAGGTGACCGACGCCGACTTCAATGTCGTCCGGACCACGACGCCGCGAGCGCGCAGCCAGGCGCTGACCGCGTCCAGCGCCACCGAGTTGCAGAAGATGATGGTCCAGGTGGTGGCCAACGGCACCGGGCACAACGCCCAGATCCCCGGCGTCACCGTCGGCGGCAAGACCGGGACGGCGCAGTCCGACCGGATCCGGAACCCGTACGCCTGGTTCACCGCGTGGGCGGACAATCCCCATGTGGCGGTCTGTGCATTCGTCGAGGATGCCGAGATCGACGCCAGTGAAATCGCCGGCGGACGTGTCGCCGCACCCATCGCCAAGGCCGTGATCGAGGCCCTGCGATGACCCCAGTACCCCTGATCAGCCACAATGTACCGGTGGGCCGCGCTCGGCCCGGCGGATCACCGGCCCGAAAGGACGCAGTGAGATGACCGAAGAGCCGAGGATTCTCGGAGGCCGCTACCAGCTCGGCGAGGTGCTGGGCCGTGGTGGCATGGCCGAGGTCCGTCGAGCCCGCGATCTACGCCTGGGCCGCGAAGTGGCGGTCAAGCAGCTGCGCGTCGACCTCGCCTCCGACCCCACCTTCCAGGAGCGGTTCCGCCGCGAGGCCCAGTCCGCGGCCGGCCTGAACCACCCGAACATCGTGGCCGTCTACGACACCGGCGAGGATCTCGAGCCGAACAGCGGCGTCCGAGTGCCCTACATCGTGATGGAGCTGGTCGTCGGACGCACTCTGCGCGACCTGCTGCGCACCGGCCGCAAGATCGTCCCCAGCAAGGCGCTGGAGTTCGTCCGCGGCATCTTGGACGCGCTGAGCTACAGCCACAAAGCCGGCATCATCCACCGCGACATCAAGCCCGCGAACGTGATGCTGACCGCCGATGGCACCGTGAAGGTGATGGACTTCGGGATCGCCCGTGCGGTCGCCGACACCTCGTCCACCATGACCCAGACCGCGGCCGTGATCGGCACCGCCCAGTACCTCTCCCCGGAGCAGGCCCGCGGCGAGACCGTCGACTCCCGCAGCGACATCTACTCGGCCGGCTGCCTGCTGTACGAGCTGCTGGTCGGGCGTCCGCCGTTCCAGGGCGATTCGCCGGTCAGCGTCGCTTACCAGCACGTCCGGGAAGCCCCGGTGCCACCGTCCCAGCTGGACCCGATGATCACCCCGGCCATGGACGCCATCACGCTGAAGGCGCTGGCCAAGGACCCCGAGGACCGCTACCAGACCGCCGCGGCGATGCGTTCCGACCTGACCCGGCTGCTGGCCGGCCAGGAGATCTCCGCCCGTCCGCCGGTGATTCCGATGGCTGCCCCGACCAGCTCGCTGACTCCGGCCTCCTATGAGCCGACCACCGTCATGGCCGGCAACCCGAACCCGTCGCTGCCCTCGCCGACCACGCTGGCCGGGCCGGTGGCCACCAAGCCCAAGCGCCGGATCTGGCCGGTGGCAGTGTTCCTTTCCGCGCTGGCCCTCGTCGCGATCGGTTTCGTGGCCTACTTCGCCACCCAGCCCGAGAAGGTCCAGATGGTGGCCGTCCCCGGGCTGGTCGGACGTCCGCAGGCCGTCGCCGAGTTCGCGCTCACCGACAAGGGGCTCAAGGCCCGCGTCCAGACAGTGACCGGCCCCGACGACACCACCCGGGGCCAGGTGATTCGGCAGTCGCTCCCCGAGGGCACGTCGGTCCCGATCAATACCGAGGTCACCATCGAGGTGAACATCGGCCCGGCCAAGGCCCAGATTCCGACCGACCTGGTCACCATGAACGTCGACGACGCGATCGCCGAACTGACCCGACTCGGCTTCTCGAACACCAGAGCCATCAAGGATCCCAGCGAGCCCCTGGACGCGCGGGCGAACGCGGTCACCAATGTCGACCCGCAGCCCGGCCAGACGGTGAACATGGACGCGCTGATCACCGTCTACTACGCCACCGGGGAGTCGGCAGTTCCGAACTTCAAGGGGCTCACCCAGGAGGAGGCGATCGCGCAGGCGGTCGAGGCCGGCTTCCCGTCGCCCAAGTTCACCCCTGCCGAGTCGCTGGAGACCCCGGGCACCGTGATCTCGCAGAACCCGGTGCTGGGCAAGGTGGTCAAGCGGACCACGGTGATCAAGCTGGTGCTGGCCGTCGCTCCGGCGACCCCGACACCGCCGCCGACCACGCCGCCGCCCACCGAGTCACCAACCTCGGCCCCCTCCTGATCGGGGTCGCGCCGGACGTCGGCTAACTGGACGGGCTTTCGCGTTGTCCGATCAGACTGTCGGCTGCGGTGCGGCTCAGCCCTGGTCGCGCAGGGCCATCAACGGGGTCAGCCCCACGGCACGGCTGGGCGCCTCGGCGTCCCCACAGGCCACCAGCCAGTTCGCGAGCATCTGGTAGCCACCTTCGGTGAGCACCGACTCAGGGTGGAACTGGACGCTCTCGATCGGCAAGCTCTTGTGCCGCACGGCCATGATCACCCCCGAGTCGGTGGACGCGCTGACCTCCAGGTCGTCCGGGACGGTCGCCGGATCCAGGGCCAGCGAGTGGTAGCGAGTGGCCGTGAACGGGTTCGGCAGCCCGGCGAAGACGCCCTTGCCGTCGTGATGGACCAGCGAGGTCTTGCCGTGCAGCAACTCGGGAGCGCGGTTGACCACCCCGCCGAATGCCACCGACATCGACTGCAGTCCCAGGCAGACACCGAAGATCGGGATCCGTCCGCCCTGGTTGCGAACGACGTCAATGCAGACCCCGGCCTCCTCTGGGGTTCCCGGGCCGGGCGAGAGCAGGATCCCGTCGAATCCGTCCGCCCAGGAAGGGTCGGCAAACCGCGGGTCGTCGTTGCGCCAGACCTCGGTCTCGGCCCCGAGCTGCCCCAGGTAGCCGACCAGGTTGTAGACGAACGAGTCGTAGTTGTCGATCACCAGGATCCGTGCCATGTCCCCCATTGTCGCCCACCAACACGGTCGGCCGATCTCGGTTATCCTTTTCAGACGTCCATGCACGTCATGAGGAGTTCAGGTGCCGGAGTCGAAGGTTCGCAAGGCTGCAGCCGAAAAGAAGAAGCTCACCGACCGTTCGGTCGCGACTGAGGCCGAGAAGCGCGATTCGGTAGCCGCCCCCGGCAGCCGCGCCTGGGTGGTGCCGACCTTCATCACCGTCGGTCTGCTCGGCGTCCTGTGGCTGGTCGTCTTCTACATCACCAACGCCGTCGGCATCACCATTCCGGTGTTCAGTGACGTCCTCGGCTCCTGGAATGTGGCGATCGGAATGGTCCTGATGGCCGCTTCGTTCGCCCTCGCCACTCTCTGGAAGTAGCCCCACAGACAGGGGGGACAATCCCCTTTCTGTGCCCTACTGGAGGCAGTTCCGGCGGCACGAGTGCGTCCCCCGAACCGATGGACGGGTTCGCCCCCGTCCAGGCGGACGGAACTCAGCTCTGCGGCTTGAGTAGCGGGAACAGGATCGTCTCGCGGATGCCGGCACCGGTGAGCAGCATGATCAGCCGGTCCATGCCCAGCCCGAGGCCACCCATCGGCGGTGCCCCGAACTCGAGTGCGGCCAGGAAGTCCTCGTCCAGCTGCATGGCCTCCACGTCTCCGGCAGCGGCCTTCAGTGACTGGGCGACCAGCCGCTCGCGCTGAATGACCGGGTCGATCAGCTCGGAGAAGCCGGTGCCGCGCTCGACGCCACCGATGATCAGATCCCAGGCTTCGATCAGGTTCGGGTCGCTGCGGTGCGGACGGGCCAGCGGCTGCGCGATCGGCGGGTAGTCACACACGAAGGTCGGCTGGATCAGATCGGGCTCGACCAGCTCGCCGAACAGCTCCATGATCAGCTTCTGGGCCGGCCAGGCAGGATCGAACGGCACCTCGTGGGCGGTCGCGATCTCCCGCAGCCGCTCGGCCGGAGTCTCCGGAGTGATGTCCTCGCCCAGCTTTGCCGCCAGGGTCGGGTAGACCGGCTTCCACTCCCAGTCGCCGTCCAGGTTGATCTCGCCGGCTTCGGTCTGGATCACCCGGGTGCCCAGGGCGGCGTCCGCGGCGTTCTGGATCAGCTTCTTGATCAGCTCGGCGATGCTGAACTGATCACCCCAGGCCTGGTAGGCCTCGAGCATGGTGAACTCGGCCGAGTGCGAGGAGTCGATGCCCTCGTTGCGGAAGATCCGTCCGATCTCGTAGACCCGATCGGCGCCACCGACCATGGCCCGCTTCAGGTACAGCTCGAGCGCGATCCGCAGCGTCATGTCGATGTCGAAGGCGTTCAGGTGGGTGTTGAACGGGCGCGCAGCCGCCCCGCCGTGGATCAGCTGCAGCACCGGGGTCTCGAGCTCCAGGTAGCCGTCGGCGTACAGGGTCTCCCGGATGCTGCGGGTCACCGCAGCACGCAGCCGGACCATGTCGCGGGCCTCCGGCCGGGCCACCAGGTCGGCGTAGCGCTGCCGGACCCGGGTCTCCTCACCGAGTTCCTTGTGCAGGGTCGGCAGCGGACGCAGGGCCTTACTAGCCAGCACCCAGTCGGTGGCCAGCACACTCAGCTCACCGCGCTTGGACGAGATCACCCGGCCGGTCACGGAGACGAAGTCACCCAGGTCGATCTGCGCCTTCCAGGCTTCCAGCGACTCCTCGCCGACCTCGGCCAGGGACAGCATCACCTGCAGTCGGGTGCCGGACTCGTCCAGCGTGAAGCCGTCCTGGATGGTCGCGAAGCAGAGCTTGCCGGTGTTGCGGATGAACACCACTCGGCCCGAGACGCTGACCACGTCGGTGGTCTCCTCGCCGGCGGTCAGGTGGCCCCAACCGGCATGGACGGCGGCGGCGCTGTGCGTCCGCGGCACCGTGATCGGGTAGGCCTCGCCACCGTCGGCAATCAGCTGGGCGCGCTTATCGTGCCGGACCTGCTCCTGCTCGGTCAGGGACGGGTTCACAGCTGGCGTCTGGTTCACGGCGCCTAGGCTACCGATTCCGGCCCTGGGTTGCCGCGCCCCGGCGAGCAGACGGACGTCACCCCGGTTCGCGCTACCGACTGCAACTCTTGCTGCCGAAAGATCGGCAGCAAGAGTTGCAGTCGGTAGCCGGAACCGTGGAGGTGGGGCGGGATCAGCAAGAGGACCGCAGCCTGGTGCCGTCCGGCGCGGCCAGCGATGAGCTGCTCGCGACGAGCCTGCCGATCGGACGTCACGGCGACCGGACCGGCCAGATCAGCAATGTGGTCCCCTCGGTTGCATGAGTGAGTGCTCACTCACTACTCTGGGCACGTGAGCAGAGCAACCCCGATGAGCCCGGACGAACGACGCCGGGCGATCATCGAGGCGACCTTGCCGCTGCTGATCGCCAACGGCCCCGAACTCAGCACCAAGGAGATCGCCAAGGCCGCCGGGATCGCCGAAGGGACGATCTTCCGAGTCTTCGAGACCAAGGCTGAACTCGTCCACGCCACCCTCGACGCAGCGCTGGCGCCCACCGAGGCCATGGACGCGCTCGCCGCGCTCCCCGACGGCCAGCCACTGACCGACCGGCTGGCCGCCATCATTCAGATCGTCTCGGACGAGATCGCCCGCACCCGCTCGCTGTTCGCGGCGGTGTTCGGGTCCCGTCCGCATGAAGGTCCGCCGAAGCCGACCAATCACCGGCCACACACCGACCGGCTTCGGATCATCCGCACGGGCCTCGCTGATGCGCTGGCTCCCTACACCGATCAGCTCAGCGCCTCGATTGAGCGCACCAGCCAGCTGATCGTCGCAGTGTCGGTGGCTGGCCGTATGTTCAGCACCGATCACCAGCTCGAAGATCCGGCCGAGTGGGCCGAGCTCCTCGCCCACGGAATCGCCAAAGGAAAGCAATGATCCGACTTCTGCGACGCTACCTGCGTCCGTACACCCCGCTGCTGATCGGCGTGGTGGTCCTCCAACTCGTGCAGGCCCTGGCCGCACTTTTCCTGCCCAGCCTCAACGCGTCCATCATCGACAACGGCGTAGCCAAGAACAACATCGGCTACATCTGGCAGCTCGGTGGAGTGATGCTGGCGGTCTCGCTGGTCCAGATCGCCGCCCAGATCGGTGCCACGTGGTTCGGCTCGCGCTCGGCCATGAGCTTCGGACGCGACCTCCGCCAAGCCATCTTCGACAAGGCGATCAGCTTCTCCTCCCGAGAGATGAACACCTTCGGCGCCCCGACCCTGATCACCCGCAACACCAATGACGTCCAGCAAGTGCAGATGCTGGTGCTGATGACCGCCACCATGATCATCGGCGCCCCGCTGATGATGATCGGCGGCATCGTGATGGCGCTGCGCGAGGACGTCGGGCTGAGCTGGCTGATCGTGGTGGCCGTGGTCGTGCTGGCCACCATCATCGGCGCGATCATCACCCAGGTGATGCCGCTGTTCAAGGTGATGCAGGTCCGGGTGGACGCCCTGAACCGGGTGCTCCGCGAGCAGATCTCCGGCCTGCGGGTGGTCCGCGCCTTCGTCCGCGAGGCCACCGAGGCGGCCCGCTTCGATCGCGCCAATGCCGACCTGGCCGAGACCGCGACCGCGGTCGGACGCCGGATGATGACCCTGTTCCCGGCCGTCTTCGCGGTGATGAACTTCTCCTCGATCGCGGTGGTCTGGTTCGCCGGTTCCCGGATCGAGGACGGTTACCTGCAGGTCGGCCAGCTGACCGCCTATCTGGCCTACCTGGCCCAGATTCTGATGAGCGTGATGATGTCGACAATGATGCTGATGATCGCGCCGCGCGCCGCAGTCTCGGCTGGACGGATCAACGAGGTGCTCGACTCCGAGTCCTCGGTGGTGCCGCCCGAGAACCCGGTCACGACGCTCAGCCGCTACGGCGAGATCACCTTCGATCGGGTCGGCTTCAGCTACCCGGGCGCCGAGTCGCCGGTGCTATCCGAGATCAGCTTCGCGGTTCGTCCGGGCAAGACGACGGCCATCATCGGCTCGACCGGTTCCGGCAAGACCACCCTGGTGAACCTGATCCCCCGGCTGTTCGACGCCACCGAGGGCTCGGTGACCGTGGACGGAGTGAACGTCCGCGATCTCGAGCCGGATCTGCTGTGGAGCCGAATCGGCTTGGTGCCACAGCGTCCCTACCTGTTCAGCGGGACGGTCGCGTCCAACCTGCGGCTGGGCAACCCGGACGCCGATGACGCCGAACTGTGGCGAGCCCTGGAGATCGCGCAGGCCGCCGACTTCGTCCGAGCCATGCCCGACCAGCTGGAGGCCCCGATCTCCCAGGGCGGCACCAACGTCTCCGGCGGCCAACGACAACGGCTGGCCATCGCCCGAGCCCTGGTCAGACGTCCGGAGGTGTACGTCTTCGATGACTCGTTCAGCGCTCTGGACGTCGCCACGGACGCCGCCCTGCGCGCCGCCCTGGCCGAGGAGACCGATCAGGCCGCCGTGGTCGTGGTGGCCCAGCGGGTCTCCACCATCCGCAGCGCCGATCAGATCATCGTCCTCGACGACGGTCAGATCGTCGGGATCGGCACCCATGACGAGCTTCTGGTCAGCTGCCCGACCTACGCCGAGATCGTCGAATCCCAGTTCCGCAGCGAGGAGGCGGCATGAGCCAGCAGAACAGCCCCAAGCCGGCGGCCAACGCCCGTCCCAAGTACGGCCCGCCCACCCGTGGCGGTGGCCCGATGCACCAAGGCGGCAGCGGCGAGAAGGCCGTGAACTTCATTCCGTCGCTGCGCCGGCTGGCCGGAGAGCTCGGCCCTGAGCTGCGCTGGATCGCGGTCGTCGTCCTGATGACCGTGGTCGGCACAGTGGCCAACTCGGTGGGCCCGGCCATCCTCGGCAACGCGACCGACCTGATCTACAACGCCAAGGTGATCCAGAACCGGCCGATCGACTTCGCCGCAGTGGCCCAGGTGTTGCTGAGCGCGGCCGTGGTCTACCTGATCTACTTCCTGCTGTCCTGGTCCGCGGCCTGGATGATCAATGGCATCGTCCAGCGCTCGATCTACCGGATCCGGCAGAAGGTCTCCGACAAGCTGACCCGGCTGCCGCTGAAGTACTTCGACGGCCAGCCCCGCGGCGAACTGCTGAGCCGGGTCACCAACGACGTCGACAACATCTCTCAGACAATGCAGCAGACCCTGTCGCAGATCCTGACCAACCTGTTCACCCTGATCGGGGTGCTGGTGATGATGTTCTACGTCTCCTGGGTCCTGGCCCTGGTGGCGCTGGTCTCGATCCCGATCGCCATGGTGGTGACCATGGTGATCGGCAAGCGTTCGCAGAAGCTGTTCGCCAAGACCTGGAAGTCCACCGGCGAACTGAACTCACAGATCGAAGAGGCCTACACCGGCCACGACCTGGTCAAGGTCTTCGGACGGCGCCGCGAGATCGCCGAGCAGTTCCGAGTGAAGAACGCGGAGCTGTTCACGGCATCCTTCGGGGCCCAGTTCATCTCCGGGATCATCATGCCGGTGATGTTCTTCGTGGGGAACCTGAACTACGTGGTGATTGCCGTTGTCGGCGGCCTGTTGGTGGCCGGTGGCGGGCTCGGCATCGGCTCGGTGCAGGCGTTCATCCAGTACAGCCGGATGTTCACCCAGCCGATCACCTCGCTGGCCTCGATGGCCAACCTGCTGCAGTCGGGCGTTGCCTCGGCCGAGCGGGTCTTCGAGGTGCTGGACGCCGAGGAGGAGCCGGCCGATGCGTCCGGCGCGCTGCCCGAGCCGGTCCGAGGCCGGGTCGCCTTCGAGGACGTCTCCTTCAGCTACAACCCGGAGCGTCCGCTGATCACCGACCTGAACCTGGTCGCCGAGCCGGGCTCGACGGTCGCCATCGTCGGGCCGACCGGAGCCGGGAAGACCACCTTGGTGAACCTGATTCTGCGGTTCTACGACCTGGGGTCGGGCCGGATCACCCTGGACGGTGCCGACATCACCAGCGTGCCGCGCAAGGTGCTGCGCAGTGAGATCGGCATGGTCCTGCAGGACGCCTGGCTGTTCGGTGGGACGATCCGCGACAACATCGCCTACGGCCGAGACGGCGCCACCGAGGAGGAGATCCTGGCTGCGGCCAAGGCCACCTACGTGGATCGCTTCGTCCGCTCGTTGCCGATGGGCTACGACACGGTGATCGACGACGAGGCGTCCAACCTGTCGGCTGGTGAGAAGCAGCTGATCACGATCGCGCGGGCATTCCTCTCCGACCCGTCGATCCTGATCCTGGACGAGGCGACCAGCTCGGTCGACACCCGCACCGAGTTGCTGGTGCAGCGGGCCATGAAGAAGCTGCGCACCGACCGCACCTCTTTCGTGATCGCGCACCGGCTCTCGACCATTCGGGACGCCGACGTGATCCTGGTGATGGAGGACGGGGCCATCGTCGAGCAGGGCAACCACGATCAGCTGCTCGCCGCCCGTGGCGCCTACCACCGGCTCTACCAGGCGCAGTTCGCTGCGGCGGCCGCCGAGGACGCCGCCTGACCCTCGCCTACGTCGCCGTCCGCTCGCGGGCGGCGACGTAGGCTGGTGAGGCACGGACGGAGGCCGCCACGGACGCAATCACGCCGTATCTGCTGGCGACCTTTGGTGCGTCCGTCGGCTACGCAGTGGCGACGATCCTGCAGGCAATCGGCAGCCGACGCGCCACCGGCCTGAAGGCTATGCTGCAACCACTGGTGCTGATCGGCGTGGCTATCGACGGAGCCTCGTTCCTGCTGAGCCTGGTGGCCTACGCCCGGCTGCCGCTGTTTCTGGTCCAGACGATCATCGCGGCCTCCGTGGCGGTCGTGGTCGTACTGGCCGTCCCCTTCCTCAACGTACGGCTGCGCTGGTCGGACGCCGCCGCGGTCCTCTGCGTACTGGCCGGCCTGATCGGGTTGGCGCTGCTCGGGACGGACCAGCCGGCCGTGGCCCCGCCCCCGGGCTTCCTCGCCGCGACGGCCAGCTCACTGGTCGCGCTGATCGTCGTCCTCACTGTCTGGTATCGGCGTGGACCCGCCTGGCTGTTCGGGACGATCAGCGCCCTGGCCTACGCCGGCGTTGCCATCGCTGCTCGTGGAACCGACGATGCCGGCGGGTTGCTCCAGATGCTCTGCCAACCTCTGGCCATCGTCATCGTCGGGTTCGGAGTCGTCGCCTTCACCGCCTACATCCGCGCACTGGAGGTGGGGCCGGTGGCGCTGGCCGCTTCCCTGGTCGCCGTGATCGAGGTGGTCGTGCCGGCGGTCATCGGGGTGGCACTGTTCGGCGACACCCTCGCACCCGGGCTGGTACTGCCCGCGGCGGCGTCCGTCGTGATCGCGTTGGGCGGCTGCATCGCGCTCGGCTTCAGCCCGGCGACGCGAGCGGCCAGCGGCTGACCGCGCCGACCAGGCTTCGGCCCCCGAGCATGTCACCTCGGCGGGAAGACGTGACGTGATTTGCCGCCTCGATCGCCGCACTGACACCTCCGAACCGCCGCCACGTCATCGAGCCGGCAAATCGCATCACGCCCTGGCCCTGCGTCACTGATCGCTGGTTAGGCTGATCGGGTGGCACGCAGCTGGCGGATCGGCGAGGTGGCTGAGCGCACCGGCCTGACCCGGCGCACCCTTCGCCACTACGACGAACTCGGCTTGCTGGTGCCGGCCGAGCGCAGCTGGGGCAACTACCGGCTCTACTCCAGCGACGACCTGCTGCGCCTGCTGCAGATCCAGAACCTGAAGGCGCTCGGGCTGAGCCTGGCCGAGATCGCTGACGTACTGGCCGACCCGAGCCTGGATGCCGCCTCCGCATTGGCCGGACATCTGGCTCACCTGGAGGCCCGGATCGCGGCCGAGCAGCGACTGGCCGGACGCCTGCGTCGGCTGGCTGAAGCTGATGAGCCCAGCTGGGACGATGTCTTGGACGCGATCGCGCTGAGCCAGCTGCAGACCCACGGCGATCCGATGGTTCGGCTGCGGGCCGCGCTCACCCCGTCCGCTCGGGCGACGGACGAGCTGGTCGAGTCCCTCCTCACCGAGCCCGATCCGGCGGTCCGGGAGACTCTGATCTGGGCGCTGGCGCAGCGACCCGACGGCGCCGCGGCAACCCTGGCCGCGCTGGGGACGGCCCCTGCCGGCTCACGCGGTCTACTGATCCGCGCCCTGGCCAAGACCGGCTCTCCGCTGGCCGGAGCGGTCTTGATCTCCGCGCTGGACGATGCGGACGAGAGCGTGGCCCGCGCTGCGGCGGACGCCCTCGGCCGGCTCAGCGATGCTGAAGCGGCCGGCCCATTGGCCGCCCGACTCGGCACCGGACGGATCCCCGATGATGCCCTGCTCGACGCCCTGGTCAGCATCGGTGCACCGGCCGCCGATCCTCTGATCACTGCCCTGGAGACGGCACCGTCCGCCGGTCGCGAGACCGCGGCCGAGGCACTGGCTCGGGTGGCCGGCCGGCTCGAGCCGGCAGCGGCGGCGTCCGCGGTGACAGCATTGGCGGCCCGCCTGGCCGAGGGCGACCCGGACCTGCGAGTCGCGGCGGCCATGGCCCTGGCCGAGTACGGCGAGCCCGGACGGGCGGTGCTGGCTGCGAGTGCAGCCGACCTGTCGCTGGGCCACCCCCAGTTGGCGATTCTGTTGCGCCGCCTACTCAGCACACCCTGAATGACCGATAACCGTCCCGGCCTGGCCGGAAGCTGCCCCTAGGGCATCGGATGGATTTCTCCCGCGGTCCGAAAGAGAACCTCAGCGAGGCCCGCCAAGGAGTTCGCCATCACCGATCAGCAAACGTAAATGGGTGCCCAGAAAAGGCGGAAATAGGAGAGTTTCGGCGACGAGTTACCTTCTCAACCACCCAATGGGCGGACCGGGGCGGGGTGACGGAGTAGCAGCGAGCGCGGTCCTACGTACGCTGCGCCAGCAGCCTACGCAATTCTTCTACTGCAGCTTCAAGATCATCTCTGGTTGCAGGCCGCGCACCGGGATTCAGATCGATCAGAATCTCGCCCTCGGGCTCCAGAGTAGCTCGTTCCACAGCCGCCGGACCGTCCGACCCCTGCCGGCGCAGGGCGATCTCCAACTCGCTGCGACTGACCCCCATCCGGCGTAGCTCGGCCTCATCCACCTGACCGCCTCGGACGAGCTCGGACGGCCCACCGATGAACAGCCGCCGCCCCCGGTCCGAACTCTCGATTACCCGGTCGGCCAGTGCATTGAACCCGACCAGCACCACGGCCCCGATCAGGCCGCCCAAGACGGAGTTGTCCGGCCCGATGATGGCGTTCTGCACCACATTGGACAGGAGCAACACCACCACCAGGTCCAGCGAGTTCATCTGAGCCAGCAGCCGCTTGCCGGCCACCCGGAGCAGGGCGGCGATCCCGAGGTAGACCACCACGGTCCGTAAAACCTTCTCCCACAAGGAGATATCGATGCTCACGAAGGGCAAGAGCCAATCTGGAAGGGTCATGATTCAACGCTAGCCAGGCTCTACCGCACCCGGACGAGGCTCGCCCGGAATCAGGCCTCGGCATTCCCGATGGGCCGGCTCACCAGCAGCGCCAGCAGCGTTCGCCGCTCCGCCTCGGCCAGCGGCTCCATCAGTGCAGCGACCCGCCTGGCCACCTCGTCCACTCGGCTGCGGGCCGGTCGATAGAGCCAAGCCCGCCCGTCCAGCGTGCGCAGCACATTGCCCTTCTTGGCCAGCCGGTCCAAGACGGTGAGGACGGTGGTGTAGGCCAGCGTCCGGTCGGCGGCCAGCTGCTCGTGCACCTCGCGCACCGAAAGCGGCGACGAGTGAGACCACAGGATCTCCATCACCGCCTGCTCCAGCTCGCCCGATGTGGCCATGACGCACATGCTAAAGCCCTCATTGCGGACTACGACAGTGGGTAGTAGATTGCCCGCCATGAGCCCGGAAACCCTTGCCAGATGGCAATTCGGTATCACCACTGTGTACCACTTCTTCTTTGTGCCGATCACCATTGCACTGTCGCTCTTGGTGGCTGTCATGCAGACGATCTGGGTACGCACCGGTGCCGAGAAAATGCTTCAGTTGACCAAGTTCTTCGGGAAGCTATTCCTGATCAACTTCGCCATGGGTGTGGTCACTGGAATCGTTCAGGAATTCCAGTTCGGCATGAACTGGAGCGAGTACTCACGGTTCGTCGGTGACATCTTCGGAGCCCCCTTGGCCCTGGAGGCCCTGCTGGCCTTCTTCCTTGAGTCCGTCTTCCTCGGCATCTGGATCTTCGGGTGGGATCGCCTCCCGAAGAAGGTCCACCTCGCCACGATCTGGCTGGCGGCCATCGGCACCATGATCTCGGCCATCTTCATCCTGGCCGCGAACTCGTGGATGCAGAACCCGGTCGGCGCCAAGTTCAACCCGGCCACTGACCGGGCCGAGATGACCGACCTGCTGGCCGTCCTGACCAACCCGGTGAACCTGATCACCCTGCCGCACGTGCTGGTGGCGGCCTACCTCACCGCAGGCGGCCTGATCCTCGGTGTGGCCGGCTGGCATCTGGCCAAGCTCGGACGCTCTGGCGACCTGTCCGGCAAGCAGCTCGATCAGCGTGCCGCCTGGACCTGGGCCACCAAGTTCGGCGCCTGGGTGATGATCGTGGCCGGCGTCCTCTCGATCGCCACCGGCGACATCCAGGGCAAGATCGTGACCGCCGAGCAGCCCGCCAAGATGGCCGCGGCCGAAGGGCTGTGCGAGACCACCAAGGGAGCCGGCTTCTCGATCGTCGCTTTCGGCATCGACTGCAGCAAGCCCGGCTCGGGCTTCGCCGTGACCGTCCCGGGGGTCTTCTCTTACCTCGGCAAGGGCGACGTCAACGCAGAGATGCAGGGCATCAACGACCTGAACAAGCAGTACGCCGCGCAGGGCTTCGGCACCACTGAGCTGCAGCTGCAGGCCAAGGATCGGCTGACCCAGGCCGGCGTCACCGACTTCGCCCCGTCCATCCCGGTGACCTTCTGGTCCTTCCGAATGATGATCGCGCTGGGTGGCATCGGGATCCTGATCGGGCTGTGGGCGCTGCTGGCCACCCGCAAGGGACGCCTGCCCAAGGGCGGCAAGCTCTGGACCGCAGCCATGATCGCGGCCCCGCTGGCACCGCTGTTCGCCAACTCCTTCGGCTGGATCATGGCCGAGATGGGGCGTCAGCCGTTCATCGTCTACGGCGTGCTTCCGGTATCGGCGGCATGGTCCCCCGGAGTGTCGGCCTTCGAGGTCGGGCTCACCATGGTGCTCTACACAGTGATCTACGGCGCCCTGGCGGTCGTCGAGGTCCGGCTGCTGCTGCACTACATCAAGCTCGGGTTGCCCGACGTCGAGGAGCCCAAGGTGCTCACCGATGACGACGCCCCGTTGTCCTTCGCGTACTGAGAGGTCTGAGAAATGGTTGATGTAACAGTCCTGCAGACGCTTTGGTTCATCCTGATCGCGGTCTTGTGGATCGGCTACCTGGTCCTCGAAGGCTTCGACTACGGCGTCGCCATGCTGATCCCGTTCCTGGGCAAGAACGACAAGGAACGTCGGGTCATGGTCAACACCGTGGGTCCGGTCTGGGACGGTAACGAGGTCTGGCTGCTCACCGCTGGTGGCGCCACCTTCGCGGCCTTCCCGGCCTGGTACGCCACGCTGTTTTCCGGGCTCTACCTGCCGCTGTTCCTGGTGCTGGTCGGCCTGATCATCCGCGGCGTGTCCTTCGAGTACCGCAGCAAGCACCCGGACTCGCAGTGGCGTCGCACCTTCGACTGGATGGCGGCCACCGGCTCGTTCCTGGTCAGCCTGGTCTTCGGAGTCGGCTTCGCCAACTTCATCCTGGGCCTGCCGGTGGCAGCCGATGCCAAGCTGACCAGCCTGTTCGTCCTCGAGCCGCGGCCGTACTTCTGGCAGCTGTTCAGCCCGTTCGGTCTGCTCGGCGGCGTGGTGCTGGTGGTGCTCTTCCTGTTCCACGGAGCGCTCTACCTGTCCCTGAAGACCCGTGGCGAGCTTCACGACCGGGCCAAGGCCTTCGCGTCCAAGGCTGGCCTGGTGGCCATCGTCGGTGGCGCAGCCTTCCTGGTCTGGCAGCAGTTCGTCCACCCGACCGGCTGGTTGGGCTGGGTGCTGCTGGTGCTGGCCGCCCTCGGCCTGGTGTCGGCGTGGTGGTTCAACAACGCCGGACGCGACGGGATCGCCTTCGTCTCCACGGCGGCGACCATCCTGTTCGTGGCCGTCGGGATCTTCACGGCGATGTGGCCGGGGCTCGGCTTCCGGGATGCTGCTGGCGCAGCGCTCTCGCCGCTGAACGTGGCGACGGCATCGTCCACCAGTTACACCCTCACCCTGATGACGGTCGCTGCGGTGATCTTCGTCCCGATCGTCCTGGCTTACACCAGCTGGACGTACTGGGTGTTCCGGCGTCGACTCAGCATCGAGAACATTCCCGATGAGGTAGCGGCCACTGCCTGATGGCAGGACCAATCGACCCGCGCCTACTGCGCAGAGCCTCGGCGACCAGGGGATACCTGGTCGCCGGGGTCGCAGTTGGCTCCGTAACAGCCATCCTGACTCTGGTTCAGGCATGGCTGTTGTCGTCTTCTATCGGAACCATCTTCGCCACCGGCCACGATGACCGGCTGTGGCTGGCCGCCCTGGCTCTGGCCGCGGTCTTCGCCGGACGGGCCGGCCTGGCCTGGCTGCACCAGTGGCTGGCCCACCGGACGTCCGCCGCGGTCAAGTCGCAGCTGCGCCGCGACATCATCGGCGCCCGGCTGGCCCACCCGATCGACTCGCCCGCCTCGACCGGCGGGCTGATCACCCTGGTCACCCAGGGTCTGGACGCTCTGGACGGCTACTTCAGCAAGTACCTGCCGCAGCTGATGCTGGCGGTCACCGTGCCGCTGATCATCGGGGTGGCCATCCTCACCTCCGACCTGCTTTCCGCGGTGATCGTGGCGGTCACCGTCCCGCTGATCCCGGTCTTCATGGCCCTGGTCGGCTGGACCACCGAGGCCCGCACCCAGCGCCGCTGGGCGATCCAGACCCGGCTGGCCCACCACTTCGCCGACCTGGTCACCGGCCTGCCCACGCTGCAGGTCTTCGGACGGGCCAAGGCCCAGGCCGAGGGACTGAAGCGGACCGAGGCTGCGCACGTCCGGGAGACCATGGGGACGCTGCGGATCTCGTTCCTGTCGGCCATGGTGCTGGAGCTGCTGGCCACCCTGAGCGTCGCGGTGATCGCCGTGGTGATCGGCTTCCGGGTGGTCTACGGCCACCTCGACCTGAGCACGGCCCTGTTCGTGCTGATCCTGGCTCCCGAGGCCTACCTGCCGATTCGCCAGGTGGGCGTCCACTACCACGACTCCGCGGACGGGGTGGCGGCCGCCGAGGCCGCCTTCGGCCTGATCGACGCGCATGCCACCGGCACCGCCGAGTCCTCGGTGAGTTCGGACGCCACCGCGCCCAGCCCGACCGCGCTACTCAGCGTCCGCGGCCTCACCCATACCTATCCCGGTGCCACTGCGCCGGCCCTGCTGCCGATCAGCTTCGACCTCGAGCCCGGCGAGCTGGTGGCCCTGTCCGGCAGCAGTGGCGGCGGCAAGACCACTCTGCTGAACGCCGTGCTGGGCTTCCTGACGCCGACTGCCGGCCAGCTCTACAGCGGCGGCCGCCCCCTGGAGCTGTCCGACTGGCGCTCCCGGATGGCCTACGTGGGCCAGTTCCCCGGCCTGGTGGTCGGCTCGGTGGCCGACAACGTCCGGCTCGGCGACCCGACAGCCAGTGACGATGCCGTGCGGGACGCGCTGGCCCGAGCCGGTGCCTCCGAACTGCCGCTGGACCAGGTGATTGGCGACCGGGCCGAAGGGGTGTCGGCGGGCGAGCGCCGCCGGATCGCCACCGCTCGCGCCCTGCTGCGGATCGATGCCGCCGGTGCCACGTCGGCTCGACTGCTGGTGCTCGACGAGCCCACCGCCGGTCTGGACGCCGACGCCGAAGCCGTCCTGCTGACCAGCTTGCGCGAGGCCGGAGTCGGCGTCCTGGTGGTCAGCCACCGGCCGGCCGTGCTGGCCGCCGCCGATCGAGTGATCGAGTTGGACGTCGCGGCTCCGGCCAACACCTCCGACGCCCCGACGCCGGTGCGGGCTGCTGCTTCGGCCGCGCCCCCCACGTCCGCGGCGGCCGGCTCAACCGCCGAGATCGACGACGTCAGTGCGCTGCCGGTGGACGACCGCCCGCTGCTGCGCCGCCTGCTCGATGCCGTCCCCGGCTCACGGAAGTGGCTGGCCCTGGCCGTCTTCCTGGCCTTCTGCGCGAGCGCCGCCTCGGTGGCGCTGATGTCGGTCTCGGCCTGGCTGCTGGCTTTCGCCGCCCTGCTGGTGCCGGTGCTGTTCCTGGAGGCACCGTCGGTGGCGGTGCGCTTCTTCGGCATCTCCCGCGGCGTGCTGCGCTACGTCGAGCGGCTCACCGGGCACAACATCGCGCTGCGACTGCAGTCGGCGCTACGGCTGGAGACCTACTCCCGGCTGGCCCGGACGACCCTGCTCGGCCGGCGTCGCGGCGACCTGCTGACCACGGTGATCGCCGATGTCGAGGCGATTCAGGACCTGATCGTCCGGGTCTGGATCCCGTTCGTGGCCTCATCACTGGTGATCCTGATCACCGGCCTCGCGATGGGTGTCATCTCACCTGGCTCCGGCTTGGTGCTACTGCTCAGTGCCGCGGCAGCCGGCCTGCTGGTGCCGTGGCTGGCTCAGCGGCTGTCAGCGAAGGCGGACGTGGCCATGGTCGGCCTGCGCGGCGATCTGGCGGACTCCGTCAACGAGATCGCCGAGGCCGCTCCCGATCTGGTCGCCTACAACGCGGCCGGCAGCTACACCGACAAGTTGCTGGCCGTCGATGAGCGGCTACGTCGCGCCGAGGCGCGCAGCACCTGGGTGCGCGGACTGGCCGTGGCCGGTCAGCTGCTTGCCGCCGGCACGGCCGTGATCGGCGCTCTGCTGATCGGGGCCGGCGAAGTGGCGTCCAACTCGATGGCACCGGGCCTGGTCGGCTGGATGCGCGACGTCGTCTTCATCCGGGTCCCCGACCCGCCGGCCGCCGCTCTGCAGACCACTCTGCTGGCGGTGCTGGTGCTGACTCCCCTGGCTCTGCATGAGGCCTTGTCGACGCTGGTGCAGTCGGCGCAGACCTACACCCGGGCCAAGGTGGCTCTGGGCCGGGTCGAGGAGCTGTTGGCTGCCGATCCGGTGGGCGCCGGAGACCTGCCGGCCGCCGGTGCACCGGTCGCCGATCCGGGGCTGGAGATCGTCGGGCTGGCCGCGGGCTGGCCCGGCCACGATCCGGTGGTGACCGGACTGAGTCTGGACGTCGAGCGCGGCCAGCGAGTGGCTCTGGTTGGGCCCTCCGGGGTCGGCAAGACCACCGTGGCCGCGACCGTGCTGGGCCTGATCCCGGCCATGGGCGGACGCGTGGACGTCCGCGGTCGGGTCGGGTACCTGGCCCAGGACGCTCACATCTTCTCGACCTCGATCGCCGAGAACGTCCGGATCGGCAACCGGGACGCCACCCCCGAACAGGTGAGCGCGGCGCTAACCCTGGCCGGACTGGGGCTCTCCCCCGACCGCCTGGTCGGCGAGACCGGCACCCAGCTCTCCGGCGGCGAGGCCCGCCGGGTGGCGCTGGCCCGGCTGCTGGTCGGCGACTACCAGGTGCTTGTCCTCGACGAGCCCACCGAGCACTTGGACGTCGAGACCGCCACCCAACTGATGGACGACATCTGGTCGGGCACCTCCGACTCGGCCGTCCTGGTGATCACCCACGACCCAGCCGTGGTGTCCCGCTGCGATCGGGTCGTCCACCTCTAGCCCGCAACCCCGGGGACGGTTCCTATTCCGTACCAACCCCTAGCCCGCCATATAGGCGACGGTTCCTCTTCCGTACCAACCCGAGCACCTACGCCCGACGCACGGCTCAGTCCTGACCCGCTATCTGCATTCGACGAACCTGCGTCACGCTGAGCCCAGTGAGGTGGGCAAGTTGGCGATACGAGACCGACCGGTCAAACAGCTCGCGGATGGCCCTGCGCTGGGCCGGTGCGGCCAAGCGAGCGAACTCATGCATGTCTGCCGCCCCACAGACTCGAACGAGCAGGAGTTGCGCATCGTCGTCCGCAATCCGTGGACGACGTCCGGAACGATGCCTCGGTCCGAGCGATAGCGACGGCTCCGCACCGAGCTCGTTGAGCTCATCGGCAGGGATGAGCCTCTCCAGCTCGGCGTGGTCGACAACGCACCTCACCAACTCCCAATGCCGCCGGCTACTCCACGGGTAGTCTTCCGCACGCCCGACGATCCCTGCCTCGACCGGGTTGTTCCATACGTAGCGGAGTAGCACCAGCAAGTACGCGTCGGAGTCGACGGGCTCGCTTCGGAAGCGATCCTGAAAGAGGTGCCCGACACGCGAGTACTTGAGGTTGAACCAGCCGACGTAGCGCACGCCAACCCGCTTGATCACCTGCCCAATCTGTTCCTCCCCCGTGCGCAGAACCAGATGGACGTGGTTTGGCATCAGGCAGTAGGCCAGGACGTGACACCCACTCAGCCTCACGGCAACAGACAAGACCTCGAGGAAGCGCCGATAGTCGGCCTCTTCAAGGAAGATTGCGCAACGGTTCACCCCACGCATCATGACGTGGTGGATCCCGGACTCGGACAGCTTTCGGCGTTGGCGTGGCATGGACTCCCCCTGGGCTCGTTCGCTTCACAACGGTGGGGGCAGCCGAACTGATCTGTTCACACTGACGCGGGCCTGTGAGTTTCGAGGGCGGCACCAGCTCGGGCTGTGGACGGACGCGAACCGGGAACCGTCCCCAACCCGTGCGACAAGGGACTGGTACGAAATGGGAACCGTCCCCAAGACGGACCCACGATCCGGCCGTGGTGGCCCGCTGCGATCGGGTGGTCCACCTCTAGCCCGGACGCCCGCTGGCCAACAACGATCAGCTCTCGGCCAGCACGATGATCCGGTCGGACCGCCCAAACACCACCGGTGCCGACTTCTCCGGATTCAGTCGCACTCCGTAGGACTGGTCGGCATCGTGAGCCTGCGCCGCGATCCGGTAGCCGATCGCCGTTTCGCCGTACTGCCTGGCCGCGTTCAGCACTCCATAGAAGTCCACCTCGTGCCCGACCTCGACATAGTTGCGGGCCGGCTTCAGGTAGACCTCACTGCCCTGTGACTCGAACAGCGTTGTGAAGACCTCGGCCAGGTGCTTGTTCTCCGAGATCTGGCACAGCATCAGCGCCACCAGTTTGTCGCTGACGATGAGGTCGTCAGCTCGGGCCACCTCGGCGAGCTCACGGTTGCGGTCGTCCAGCATCTCGCTGACGATGTTCAGCTCAAGCTCGGAACCGGCGGCGAGGTTGCGCAGATGCAGCAGGGTGACCAGGGTTCGGCTGTCGGCCCGCTCGGCCCCGTAGCGCTCGACATCGGCCAGCAGAATGATGTGGTCGAAGCCGCCGACCCCCAGCCCCTCGAGCACTGAGCGCTTGGTCGGATCACCAGCGATCCAGTGCACGGCAAGCTTCCCCAGACCCGGCATGGCAGGTGGTTCTCCCGGTGTGACGACCACGGCCTCCGAGCCCGCCCCGACGTACTCGTCCAGTTGGGCCAGCATCATCGGCAGAACCTGGTTGACCCCGAGGACGAGAACCCGCTCGGGCTTGGGCATCCGGGGCGGCTCGCCGGGCGCCTCGGAGGCGTTCTGCTGGTCGGGCTCCGGGCCGATCCGCACGGCGGAGTCGTCCACGGCGACCAGAATGATCTGATCGTCCGCACCGATCACGGTGTCGGCCGGCGGGTTGAGCCGAGGGATCCCGTCACTGAACAGGCCCATTACCGCGCATCTCGGGAACGCACATTGGGCATCGAAGTAGGTTCGGCCCACCAGGCCATCGGCCGGGACCAGGTAGATCTCGTCGCCGTCGAAGTCCAGGAACTCCTGGTAGACCACCGAGAGTCCGGACTGCCGGCAGGTCTGGACGATGATCTTGCCGATCACCTCCTGGCTGACCACCCAGTGGGCACGGCCCTGGCCGGCCAGCTTCGCCGCTTCGAGGTTGGCCGGATCGGAGAGCTCGGCAACGATGTGCGGCACCTGCCCGTCATACTCGGTGTCACTGACGATCGCCAGGACCGCCTTGATCACCTCGACGTCCGGGTCGTGGGAGCCTTCGGGCGCCAACACGATGATGCTGCGGGCCAGGTGCGGACGTGCGAGCTGGAGCTCGGCCAGCCGTCGGGGATCGCCGGTCCGACAGATGACGGCGGTGCCACCAAGGCGCTGGCAATCCCGTTTGACTTGGTCGTCCATCTCGACCTTGTCCTTGTTCGCCAGAACCACCACGCTCGCATGCGGACGGGATTCATTGGCCTTGGCCAGTTCATTGATGATTGGGCAGACTTTGTTGCTCCAGCCCAGGATCAGGGTGTGCCCCTCTTCCAGGACCAGGGAATGGCCCTTCCGGAGTTGCGCGACCTTCTCATCGAATGCGCTGGAGACAATGCCGATCAAACTCGCCACAATCACCAGACCGCCCACAGTGACCAGCAGCATGACCCCGCGGTAGGCCCATCCGGTGTCGCCACCGACCGCACCGGCGTCGAGGGCATGCATGAGGCCGGCCCAGATCATCTCGAGCGGGTCGGCGTCCGGCGCATCTCCCGGGAACGCCCGCGCGGCGAAGGCGAGCGCCACCAACACCAGCACGAAGACCGCGGTGGCCAGCCCGAGCAGCACCATCAGAGCGCCCAGACCCTTCGACATCTGATTGTCGAACCAGTACCGCACCCGATCCTTGACGCCAGGAGTGCTCACCGTGAATCCCTTCAACCCAGGAATTTGCTGAGCGGAGCATATCCACGGGTGTGAGCACGAGACAGGCAATGCGCTCACCGAGTTTGTACGAATACCACCTCGCCGCCGAAAGTGGACGAGCAGACGGCTGGGATAGGACAGAAAGTGGACCTCTCTATCCACAATGAGCTCGCAGGTTCTAATCTTCGCGCCATGCCCACTCGTAGCCGCTGGGAGGTCATCACCGAATGGCCGCTCAACATCGCCGCTGTCATCTTCCTGATCGCCTACGCCATCCCAGTGGCCAACCCGGACGCCCCCGAATGGCTGCTGCTGACCTGTGAGGTCGTCGTCTGGGTCACCTGGGGGCTGTTCGCCGTCGATTACGTGACCCGCTTCGTACTCGCCCACGACAAGTGGCGCTTCTTCCGCAGCAACCTGGTCGATCTGGCCGCCGTGGTGCTGCCGATGCTGCGTCCACTGCGCCTGGTTCGGCTGCTCTCGCTGCTTTCGATCCTGAACCGGACGGCCACCCAGCGGCTGCATGGACGTGTGGTCACCTACACCGTGGGTGCGGTCTCGCTGCTGGTCGTCATCGGTGCACTGGCGGTGACCGACGCCGAGCGAGGCGTACCGGGCGCGAACATCGAGAACCTCGGCGACGGCTTCTGGTGGGCCGCCGTCACCATCGCGACCGTGGGGTATGGGGATCGCTTCCCGGTGTCGCCGATCGGACGCGGCGTCGCCGTGGCGCTGATGATCGGCGGCATCGCCTTGCTTGGCGTCGTTACCGCGACCATCGCTTCCTGGCTGGTGCAGCGGGTTGCCGATGTCACCGAGCAGCAGGAGATCGCCACCCGCGAGCAGGTGGACGTCCTGGCGTCCGAGCTCGCCGAGATCAAGAACCAGCTGGCCACCCTGGTGGCCCGGACGCAGTTCGAAGGAGAGCTCACCGCCACCGGCGATCCGGTCAGCACCGGGTAAGCCTGTCGCTTCGGTCGCAGTTCACACCCGAGTTCGGTCCCGATCCGAGCCAGTCTCGACACCCAGCAAGAGTGGAACCCGAGTTTGGTCCCCAATCGGCGTCACCCGGGGCCGCAGATCGGGGCCAAAGTCGGGTTCGAGCCTCGGGGGATGCCACGCCTCGTTCAGATCGGGACCATTTCCGGGTTCGAGCCAGGAGACCAGATGTCGGACGGCCGTGGCTCCGTCGCGACGGAAAGGGCGCCTGCCTGAGGGGACGGACGGGCCCATTCCGGGGACGTCCCGAACCCTCCGAGGGCTGGCTGCGACCCGCGGTAACCGGGCTGACTTGGGGTGATGCGAGCCTCACCGGAGACCTCCCACCATGGCCGAGATTTCATCAGTCGGCCATACCTTGACGGGTATTTTCTGAACTGAGATGTTGCACAAATCCCCTTGTCAGCGCGGGAGTGTGAGCCGGAGTAGGGTGCTGCTCGAGCGCATAGTTTGACAACGAAGGGGTGCACTGTGGCCCGCGATATCACCGAACTTCCCGACCTGGCCGATGCGAGCGGACGGGTGGCCCCGGTCCGCACCCGAATGCCGATTTATCTGGACCGATTGCCACCGTGCAACAACGCATGTCCGGCCGGAGAGAACATCCAGGAATGGCTGCGACTGGCCAAGGCCGGCCAGGACGAGGCTGCCTGGCGCGAGCTGGTCAAGAACAACCCCTTCCCGGCCATCCACGGACGGGTCTGCTACCACCCCTGCGAGGGCGCCTGTAACCGGGTCGAGCTGGACGGGTCGGTCTCGATCCACTCCGTCGAGCGCTACCTCGGCGACCTGGCCATCGAGAAGGGCTGGCAGTTCGACAAGCCCCGCTTCTCCTCGGGCCGCAAGGTCCTGGTGATCGGCGCCGGCCCGTCCGGCCTGAGCGCGGCCTACCAGCTGGCCAAGATGGGCCACCAGGTGGAGATCCGCGACTCCTCCCCGAAGCCGGGCGGAATGATGCGCTACGGCATCCCGGAGTACCGGCTGCCGCGCGCGGTGCTCGACGCCGAGATCGAGCGTCTCTACGCCCTGGGCGTGACCATCACCACCGACTACACGGTCAAGGATCTGCTCGCCGACCAGGCCGAGGGCGGCTTCGAGGCGGTCTTCGTGGCCATCGGCGCGCACCTGTCCAAGCGGGTCGACATCCCCAACCGGGACGCCTCCAAGATTGTGGACGCGGTCAGCTTCCTGCGCGACGTCGCCTCCGGCGAGCGTCCGATGATCGGCCGCAAGGTGGCCATCTACGGCGGCGGCAACACCGCCATGGACGCCGCCCGAGTGGCCCGCCGCCTGGGTGCGGAGGAGTCGATCATCGTCTACCGGCGCACCGAGGAGCAGATGCCGGCGCACGCCGAGGAGAAGGAAGGCGCCGAGCGCGAGGGCGTCAAGATGAACTGGCTGCGCACCATCTCCAGCGTGGACGAGTCCGACCTGACCGTCGAGATCATGGAGCTGGACGAGAACGGCAAGGCCCGTGGGACCGGACGTTTCGAGAAGCTCGAAGCCGACACGGTGATCCTGGCCCTGGGCCAGGAGACCGACTCCAACTTCCTGCGCCGGATCCCGGGCATGCACTTCGACCACGACGTGGTCCAGGTGAACCCGCGCACGCTGATGACCGACGTGCCCGGCATCTTCGCCGGTGGGGACGCGGTGCCGTCCGACCGCACCGTGACCATCGGGGTCGGCCACGGCAAGCGCGCGGCCAAGCAGATCGACGCCTGGCTGGCCGGACGCGAAGCGGCCGATCGCCCCAAGCACGATCTGGCCAGCTTCGAGAAGCTGAACCTGTGGTACTTCGGCGATGCCCGCCGGACCACCCAGCCCGAGCTCGAGCCCGGCGAGCGGGTCACCGACTTCGACGAGATCGTCGGCGGCCTGACCGAGGATCAGGCGCACACCGAGGCGGCCCGCTGCCTGAGCTGCGGTAACTGCTTCGAGTGCGACGGCTGCCTGGGCTCCTGCCCCGAGGACGCCGTGATCAAGCTCGGCAAGGGCAACCGCTACCGCTACGACTACGACAAATGCACTGGCTGCGCGACCTGCTTCGAGCAGTGTCCGGTCGGTGCCATCGCGATGATCGAGGAGAACTGAGCATGGCCCGGGTAATCATTGACGGGAACGAGGCCGCCGCCTCGGCGTCCTACCGGCTCAACGAGCTGTGCAGCATCTACCCGATCACTCCCAGCTCGACCATGGCCGAGCTGGCCGACGAGTGGTCGGCCCGCGGACGCAAGAACGTCTACGGCTCGATCCCCACGGTCATCGAGATGCAGTCCGAGGGCGGTGCGGCCGGTGCGCTGCACGGCGCGCTGCAGGGCGGTGCGCTGAGCACCACCTTCACCGCCAGCCAGGGCCTGCTGCTGATGATCCCGAACATGTACAAGATCGCCGGCGAGCTCACCTCGATGGTGCTCAACGTGGCCGCGCGCTCGCTGGCCGCCCAGGGCCTGAGCATCTACGGCGACCACCAGGACGTGATGGCGGTCCGGCAGACCGGCTTCGCCATGCTGAACTCGTCCAGCGTGCAGGAAGCCCACGACATGGCCGCCATCTCGCAGCTGGCCACGTTGCGCTCGCGGGTGCCGTTCGTCCACTTCTTCGACGGTTTCCGGACCAGCCACGAGGAGAACAGCGTCGAGCTGCTCACCGACGAACAGCTGCTGGCCTTCGTCCCCGAAGACTTGGTCCGCGCCCACCGGCGCCGGGCGCTGTCGCCGGAGCACCCCTACATCCGCGGCACGGCGCAGAACCCGGACACCTACTTCCAGGGACGCGAAGCCGCCAACCCGTTCTACGAGGCCGTGCCCGGCATCGTCAGCCAGGCCATGGATCAGTTCGCCGCCCTGGCCGGACGCCACTACCACCTGGTCGACTACTACGGCGCCCCGGACGCCGAGCGAGTGATCGTGATCATGGGCTCGGGCGCTCACACCGTCCGCTCGACCGTGGAGCACCTGGTCGCCCAGGGCGAGAAGGTCGGCGTCGTCCAGCTGCGGCTGTACCGTCCGTTCCCGACCGAAGAGGTGCTGGCCGCCATCCCGGCCACCGCCAAGTCGATCGCCGTCCTGGACCGCACCAAGGAGCCCGGAGCCGGCGGCGAGCCGCTGTTCCTGGACATCGCCGCGGCCCTCGGCGAGGCGCACGCCGCCGGCCGTCGCGACCACCTCCCGCACCTGTCGGGTGGGCGTTACGGCTTGTCCAGCAAGGAGTTCACGCCGGCCATGGTGGTCGGGATCTACGACGAGCTGGCCCTGCCCAGCCCCCGTCCGCGGTTCACCATCGGCATCAACGATGACGTGACCATGCTGAGCCTCCCCTACGACCCGAGCATCGACCTGGAGGATCCGGCCACCCTGCGCGCGGTCTTCTACGGCCTCGGCTCGGACGGCACCGTGGGCGCCAACAAGAACTCGGTGAAGATCCTCGGCGGCATCGAGGGCACCTACGCCCAGGGCTACTACGTCTACGACTCCAAGAAGTCGGGCTCGCGGACGGTCTCGCACCTGCGCTTCGGCCCCAAGCCGATCGAGGCTCCCTACCTGGTCAGCCAGGCCGGCTTCATCGGCTGCCACCACTGGTCGATCCTGGAGCGGGTGGACGTCCTGGAGTTCGCCGCGCCGGGCACCGTCCTGCTGATCAATGCCCCGTTCGGCCCGGACGAGGTCTTCGCTCAGCTGCCGGTGCCGATGCAGGCCAAGATCATCGCGCTCGGCATCGAGCTGTGGACGATCGATGCCAACCTGGTGGCCCGCAAGGCCGGCATGGGCCGGCGGACCAACACCGTCCTGCAGACCTGCTTCTTCGCCATCTCCAAGGTGATGCCGCGGGCCGAGGCCATCGAGGCCGTCAAGGCCACGATTCGCAAGACCTACGCCAAGAAGGGCGCCGACGTCGTGGCCAAGAATGAGGCCGCCGTGGACGCCTCGGTGGACTCACTGTTCCGGGTCGAGGTTCCGGCCGCGCCGGTCGGTGAGCACCAGATGATTCCGCCGGTGCCCTCCAGTGCGCCGGAGTTCGTCCGCAATGTCACCGGCTCGATGCTGGCCGGCACCGGCGACTCGCTGCCGGTCTCGGCGCTTCCGGTCGACGGCACCTACCCGTCCGGGACGACCCGCTACGAGAAGCGCAACATCTCCGACGTGATCGCCCAGTGGGATCCGGAAGCCTGCATCCAGTGCGGCAACTGCGCCTTCGTCTGCCCGCATGCCGTGCTCCGCGCCAAGTACTACAACGGCTCGGCTCTGGACGGGGCCCCCGAGGGCTTCGAGTCGGCGCCGCTGAATGCGGCCGGCTTCCCCGGCTCCCGCTACACCCTGCAGGTGTACGCCGAGGACTGCACCGGCTGCGGCCTGTGCACCGAGGCCTGCCCGGTGAAGCCGCTGGGGGCCACCTCGAACCGTCGGGCGATCAACCTGGCTCCGGTGCTGGAGCGGGACAAGGAGATCGCCAACGTCGAGTTCTTCGAGAAGATCCCGGTGAACCGGCGCTCGCGGATCGACTTCGCGAACGTCCGCGGCACCCAGTTCCTGGAGCCGCTGTTCGAGTTCTCCGGGGCCTGCTCCGGCTGTGGCGAGACCCCCTATCTGAAGCTGCTCACCCAGCTGTTCGGTGGCCGGGCCACGGTAGCCAACGCCACCGGCTGTTCGTCCATCTATGGCGGCAACCTGCCGACCACGCCCTGGTCGTCCAACAAGTACGGGCGCGGCCCGGCCTGGTCGAACTCGCTGTTCGAGGACAACGCCGAGTTCGGGCTGGGGCTGCGGCTGGCCGCCGACCTGCACACCGCCACCGCCCGGCAGCGGCTGGAGGAACTGCGCGGTGAGCTCGGCGACGAGACCGTGGACGCCATCCTGGAAGCTCCGCAGCTGTACGAGTCGGAGCTGTCCCAGCAGCGGGCCCGAGTGGACGCGCTGAAGTCCCGGCTGGACTCGATGAGCGGAGCCAAGGTCGAGGACCTGCGTTCGGTGGCCGACCACCTGCTGCGACGCAGCGTGTGGATCGTCGGCGGCGACGGCTGGGCCTACGACATCGGCTCGGCCGGTGTCGACCATGTGCTGGCGTCCGGGCGCAACGTGAACATCCTGGTGCTGGACACCGAGGTGTACTCCAACACCGGCGGCCAGGCGTCCAAGTCGACCCCGCTGGGCGCGGTGGCCAAGTTCGCCGCCGCCGGTAAGCCGACCACCAAGAAGGACATGGCCCTGCAGGCCACCGCCTACGGCAATGTCTATGTGGCCCGGGTGGCCATGGGCGCCGATCCGCAGCAGACTCTGAAGGCGTTCCGCGAGGCCGAGGCCTATGACGGCCCCAGCCTGATCCTGGCCTACAGCCACTGCATCGCCCACGGCATCGACATGCGCAAGGGCCTGGACCAGCAGTACGCCGCGGTGGCGTCGGGCCACTGGCCGCTGATGCGCTACAACCCGGTGCTGCGGGCGGCCGGACGCAACCCGTTCCTGCTGGATTCGCCGCGGCCGCGACTGCCGTTGCGGGAGTACCACGCCAAGGAACTGCGGTTCCGGATGCTGATGAACTCCGATCCGGAGTCGGCGGAGAAGCTGCTCGAGCTCGGTCAGGAGCAGGTCAACCGGCGTTGGGCAGAATACGAGGAGATGGCCACTCGGGGCGCCGAGCGGTTCGCCGAAGTAGCGAGGAGCTGAGCGATGGACACCACCACCAGCTATCTGGGGCTGACCCTGCGGCATCCGCTGGTGGCCTCGGCCGGCCCGCTGTCGCAGAGCGTCGACCAGGTGAAGGCGCTGGCCGACACCGGGTTGGGTGCCGTGGTGCTCTACTCGCTGTTCGCCGAGCAGGTGCAGCGTCAGGCCGCCCATGACCTGGCGCTGGAGGAGGAGTACGCCGAGTCCTTCGCCGAGGCGACCAGCTACTTCCCGTCCGTGGATGAGCTGGCCAACCCGGCGGCCGGCTACCTGAGCCTGATCGAGCGCTCGGCGAAGGCCGTGGACGTCCCGATCATCGCCAGCCTGAACGCGTCCGCTGTCGGTTCGTGGACCGGCTTCGCCCGACAACTGGTCGATGCCGGAGCGTCCGCTCTGGAATGCAACATCTATCTGGTCCCCGGCGACCTGACCATGACCGGCGCCGAGGTCGAGGCCCAGCACCTGGAGATCGTCGCGGCCGTGAAGCAGGCCGTGGACGTCCCGGTGGCGGTGAAGCTGTCGCCGTACTTCTCCAGCCCGGGCAACTTCGCGCTACAGGTGATCGAGGCCGGCGCGGACGGCCTGGTGCTGTTCAACCGCTTCCTGCAGCCCGGGGTGGACGTCGAGCAGCTGGCCGTGGTGTCCGGGGTGCATCTGTCGTCCCCGGCCGAAGCCCGGGTGCCGCGCACCTGGATCGCCGCGCTGCGCCGCCAGACCAAGGCCTCCCTGGCCGCCAGCTCGGGAGTGGAGTCCGCGGCCGATGCCATCGCGCACATGCTGGCCGGTGCGGACGTGGTGATGACCACCTCTGCCCTGGTCCGGCACGGAGCTGGCTACGCGGCCAAGCTCATTGCCGGGATGGACGACTGGGCCCAGGCCAAGGGCTACGCCAGCGTCGATGAGTTCCGCGGCCTGCTGGCCGTCCCCTCCGACGCCGACCCGCTGGGCTACCACCGCTCCGGCTACCTGGCCGCCCTGGAGAAGGCCAAGTCGATGTACGGCTCGCTGCGCCACTGAGGCAGCGCCGACCAGTCCTCGGTGGCCGGAGCCCTCGATCAGGTGGGCCCGAGCGCGGGAGCGGCGCCGGTCGAGCCGCGCAAGAGCAGTGCGGTGGACAGCCGCTGCTGATGAGTGGTGTCGGGTGGGCTGCTGGCCGTGATGGCCTCCACCAGGTACTCGGCAGCCAGTCGTCCCTTGGTGGCGATCGGCTGGCGAATCGTGGTGAGGCTCGGCATCGTCCAGCTGGCTTCGGACAAGTCATCGAAGCCGGACACCGACAACTGACTCGGCACGTCCACTCCGGCCTCGCGGGCGGCGTCCAGGATGCCGAAGGCGATGATGTCGCTGAAGGCCACCATCGCGGTCGGCCGCTCGTCCTGTGCCCACAGCGTCCGGAAGGCGGTCACGCCGCCCAGGCGTGTGCACGGGGTCTCGACGATGGTGATCGAGTCGCTCTCCGGACTCAGGCCGTACTGGGCCAGGCTCTCAGTGGCGCCCTGCATGCGGCGCTGAACCGGCCCTCGCCAGTTCTGATAGCCGCCGGCAGTGTCGGTCTCGATCGCGATGAAGGCGATCCGACGGTGACCCTGCCGCAACAGGTAGTCGACGAGCTCCCGCATCCCCTCGGTCTCGTCGAGTTCGACGCTGGGCACTCCTTCATGCCACTCGCTGTCGACCAGGACGAACGGAATCCCCCGCTGGCGCAGCGCCGTGACCTCGCCGCGGTCGTACTCCAGGCCGCTGACGATGAAGCCGTCCACCGCCGCGTAGGGGATTGCCTTCAGCATGGAGCCGCGCAACGGCGGCACCAGCAGCAAGGTCAGTCCTTCCTGCTGGCAGGTCTGCCCGATCCCCTGCAGGAACTGGGTGTAATAGGGGTTCTCCAGGACCTTGTCGAGCTGCTGCGGAAGCAGCAGCCCCAGGCTGTCGGTGCGCTGGGTGCGGAGCATCCGGGCGGCCGGATCCTGGCTGTAGCCCAACTCCTCGGCCGCCCGCAGGATGTTCTGCAGGGTCGCCTCGGAGAGCTTCTTGGAGTCGTTGTAGGCCAGGGACACCGCGGATTTGGAGACATTGGCCCGATTGGCGACGTCCTGAATGGTGATCCGATTGCGCGCCATCAGCCGGCTTCCAGGATCGTCGAACTGCGCCGGCCCAGGTGCAGCGGCGCGGAGGTGAAGCGCGAAAGCACCGGATAGTCGACCGGGTCGAGGTCGACGCCCTCGCCCCGATGGACGAGGACAGCCGCGGCGGCGTCCCCGAGTGTTCGCATGACCAGGACTGTATCGGTGCCGAGCGGGTACACGTCCTGCTTGCCGCGACGAAGTGCCGCCGTCGACGTGCGTCGAGCGGCGAGTTCACGCACCCCGGCCAGCAGCCGTTGGTCCCAGGCCTGCGGATCCCAGACCATTCCGGCCCGGCAGCCGGGATCGTTCTCGCCGGTCATCCCCACCTCGTCGCCGTAGTAGAGCATCGGCGCACCCTCGGCGGCGAACAGCAGGCTGTAGCCGAGCAGGGCCGAGTCGACGTCCGCGCCGTGCCGGGTGAGCACTCGCTCGGTGTCGTGTGAGCCGAGCAGGTTGAGCATGCCGTGGTGGTAGCCGTCGGGGATCTGCCGACGCAGTTGGTTCATCCCGGCGGCGAACTCGGTGGCGTCGATGCTGCGGTCGGCGGTGAAGCCGAGGACGAGGTCGCGGAGGGTGTAGTTCATGGTGCCGTCCGCGATGTCGCCTTGCAGCCACTCCTGCGGCTCGCGCCACTCCTCGGCGACGATGTAGAGGTCCTCACCCAGCGGCTTGACGACCTCTCGGAACTGCCGCCAGAAGTTCCGGTTGATGAAGTAGGGGACGTCCAGGCGCCAGCCGTCGATGCCCTGCTCGATCCAGTACCGGGCCACCGAGAAGTGGTGGTCCCGAACCTCCGGGTTGTAGGCATTCCACTTGGGCAGGTAGTAGCAGCCCGAGCAGGTCCGATAGTTCGGCTCCGGGTGGCTGATCACCGGGAAGCCCTCGACCGAGAACCAGTTCACGTGCGGCGAGGCCGCCTCCTTCTCGACCACGTCCCGGAAGGCCCAATGGCCATCCCCACAGTGGTTCAGGACCGCGTCCAGGACCACCCGGATGCCGCGGGCGTGACAGGCGTCCAGGAAGCGCTGGAAGGTCTCCAGGTCGCCGAGGCGATGGTCGATCGCGAAGTAGTCGACCGCGTCGTAACGATGGTTGGTGCGGGCCTCGAAGATCGGCGTCAGGTAGAGCGCATTCACCCCCAGCCCGTCCAGGTGATCGAGGTGATCGATGATCCCCTGCAGGTCGCCGCCCAGGAAGTTGTCTCGGGTCGGGACGGCGTCCCAGGGCTCGACTCCGGGTGGATCCAGGGAGCGATCGCCGTTGGCGAAGCGCTCGGGGAAGATCTGATAGAAGACGGCGTCAGCGAGCCATTCGGGAGCGGCCATCAGTCCTTCAATCCGGTCGAAGCGATTCCACGCACCAGGGCGCGTTGGAAGAACAGGAAGACGACGATGCTGGGGATCGTGGCGGTGAGTGTGCCGGCCATCAGATAGTTCCAGGACGTCCCGTACCGCCCCACGAAGGAGGACAGTCCGAGCTGGATCGTGCGCATGTCGTCGTTGTTGGTGACCAGCAGGGGCCACAGGAAGTCGTTCCAGGCGAACAGGAAGCTGAAGATCCCCAACGTGGCGAAAGCCGGCGACGACAGCGGGACGATCACCCGGAAGAACGTCCCGGCCCGGCTGCAGCCGTCGATTCGGGCCGCCTCTTCCAGCTCGACCGGAATCGTCACGAAGTACTGGCGCAGCAGCAGGATGCCGAACACATCGGCCAGCCTCGGCACGATCAGGGCCGCATAGGTGTCGATCCAGCCCAGGTTGGCCACGATCGTGTAGGCCGGGATCACCGTGACGAAGGTGGGCACCATCAGCCCGGCCAGCAGCACCGGGAACAGGACGTTCTTGCCCGGGAAGTCCAGTCGAGCGAACGCGTAGGCGGCCAGGGCGTCGAAGACCAGGTGCCCGGCCACGATTCCGACGGCCATCACCAGGCTGTTGACGTAGTACTGCGCGAATGGCGCGGACTGCCAGGCCCGCAGATAGTTCTCCCAGTGCCACGAGGTGGGCAGGATCGAGGAGTTGGTGTAGGTCTCAGCCCGGGTCTGCAGCGAGGTGGTGAACATCCAGAGGAACGGCACCACGACCACCACCGAACCGAGGATCAAGATCGCGTGGCGCACGAGTCGTCCGGCTTGTGCGCGGGTCATCGCTCGGTCCCATCACTGCCGGTGACCCGCCATTGCACAAGGGTCACGCCGAGTACCAGGGCCAAGGTGACGAAGGCGATCGCCGTGCCATAGCCGAAGTCGCCGAGCCGGAACGCGGTGCGATACATGAACATGCCGAGCACGTCGGTGCCACCGCGGGGCCCGCCCTCGGTGAACACATAGACCAGGTCGAAAGCCTGGAAGCTGGTGATCAGGGCCTGAACCACGACGAAGAAGGTCATCGGCGACAGCAGCGGAATCGTCAGGTGGCGCAGCTTCTGCCAGCCGCTGGCCCCGTCCAGCCCGGCCGCCTCGTAGATCGAATGCGGCAGTGCTTGCAGCGCCGTCAAGTAGAGGACGGCGTTGAACCCGATGTTCTTCCAGACGGTCAGCAGAGTCAGCGCCCCCAGCGCCAAGTAGCGGTCCTGCAGCCAGTCCGGGCCGGCGATTCCGAACTGGGCCAACACCGAGTTGACCAGGCCGGACGGGTCGAGCAGGTAGCGCCACACGATCGCAGCCGCCACCGACGAGGTGACCACAGGCAGGAAGTAGATGCTGCGGTAGATGCCCAGACCGCGCAGTGGGGCGTCCAGGAGCAGGGCGATCGCCAGCCCACTGACCACACTCAGCACACAGACCCCGAGCGCATAGCCGACGGTGACCGCCAGGCTGTTCCAGAACTCCGGATCCTGGGCAAGGCGCTGGTAGTTGCCGAGACCGACGAAGGGCTGCACCGGGTCGAAGCCGTTCCAGGAGGTCAGGCTGATCTGCCCTGCGGCCAGGATCGGGTAGAAGACGAACACGGCCAGGACGACCAGTGCCGGGGCCAGGAAGACGGCGGCGGTGATCACCTGTTCCCGGTCGTAGCGCCGCCGTCGTGGGGAGCGCGGTGATCCGCTCGGGGGAGTCTCCCCCGAGCGGATCACCAGTTGAGCCTGCGCCACGCGGCTCAGCCTTGTGCAATCACGGCGTTGACGGCCTTCTCGGCGGCGGCTAGCGCCTCGTCGACCGTGGCCTCACCGGCCAGCGCCTTCTCGATCTGCTGCGCGAAGGCCAGCGAGATCTTCGGGTACAGCGGAGTGTTCGGACGAGCGTGGGCGTCGGCCATCTGCTCGACATAGGGCAGCAGCCGCGGCTGCGAGCTCTTCACCCAGTCCAGGTAGCCGGCCGAGGTAGCCACCGAGTTGGTCACCGGCAGCATGCCGGTGGTCTCGCTCCACTTGGTGACCTGGTCGGCGGAGAGGAACCAGGCCAGGAAGTCCGCGGAGGCCTTGGCATTGGCATCGGAGTTGTTGAAGACCATGGCCTGCTCGCCACCGAGGTTGGTGGCCGGCTTGCCGTCGCTGGGGTAGGGCGCCTTGGCCACCCCGAAGTCGAACGGCGGATCGGCTGCCCAGATCCCGACCATCCAGGAACCTTCCTGGGCCGAGCCGCCCTTGCCCTTCTCGAACTCGCCCCACTTGGCGTAGGGGGAGACGCCCGACTTGATCAGATCGACCCAGAACTGCAGCGCCTTCTTGCCCTGCGGAGTGTTGAACGCGGCCGCGGAGTTGTCGGCCTTCAGGAACTCGCCGCCGGCCTGCCACAGGTTCACCTGGAAGTTCCACGTCAGCCCCTCACCGCTGTCACCGGCCTGGGTGTACAGGTCGTAGCCGGGCTTCCCGGTCTTGGCCAGGATCTGCTTGGCATCAGCCATCAGTTCCTCCCACGTGGTCGGGGGCTTCTCCGGATCGAGTCCAGCCTGCTTGAACAGGGTCTTGTTGTACATGTAGGCGAGGTTGTTTGCCGAGACCGGTACCGAAACCTGCTTGCCTCCGATGGTGCCGAAGGAGGTCAGGGCCGGGTTGATGTCGGAGACCACCTCGGCCGGCAGCAGAGACTTCAGGTCGGCCAAGGTGCCGATCTGGTTGATCTGCGGCACCCAGACCAGGTCGCCGATCGCGATGTCGGGCAGAGTCTTGGAGGTCGCCGAGGCGCGCAGCTTGGTCAGGAAGTCGGCGTTCGGCACCATCGAGGTGGTGATCTTCACCTGGGGATGGCTCTTCTGGTAGTCAGCCACCATGGCGTCGAAGGTGTCGGCATTGGTGCCGTCCCAGTAGTGCCAGATGGTGATCTGCGCCGGTGCGGCCGGGGCCGAAGCCGAGGACGAGACGGCGGGCGCAGCGGTGCTGCCCGATGGCCCGGCGCACCCCGTGAGCGCTAGGAGGCCTGCGACGCCAGCGGCGACAAGCCTAAGGTGACGGTGCATTGGTCTTCCTTTCATGTTTAGGCGCTAATCCTTGCGCCCGGTTTGTGGTGTCGGCAGCGCCAGCTGGAACCAGCTCGCGCTATTGGCTGGGAGGTCAGCTACTCCGCTGACCTCCTCCGTGCTGATCACGCGTGGCCCCAGCGACCAGGACGTGGGAATGGTGCAGTGCTGGTCGGTGAGGTTCACCACGCAGACTCCGTCTCCGCGCTGGAAGGCGAGGACGCCATCGGGGCCCTCCAACCAGCGCAGGCCGGCGTCCGCGGCGAACAGTGTCCGGCGGGCTCGGATGAGCTGCCGGTAGAGGGTGAGCATCGAGTTCGGGTCCTGACGCTGGCCGGACCGGGCATAGCGGGCGAACCATTCCGGCTGCGGCAGCCAGGCGGGCCGGGCACCGTCCGGGGAGAACCCGAAGTTGGCCCCGTCCAGGGTCCACGGCAGCGGCACTCGGCAGCCGTCGCGGCCCAGCTCGGCACCACCGGATCGCAACCAGATCGGATCCTGGCGGACCGAGTCGGGCAGCTCGAAGACCTCGGGCAGGCCGAGCTCCTCGCCTTGGAACAGGTACGCCGACCCGGGGAGGGCCAGCAGCAGCGCCGCGGCGGCGCGCGCTCGCCGAGCCCCCAACTCCAGATCGACCGGGCCCCGGCGGCGGGCGGCCGAGATCATGTCGGTGGGCGGTGGCGCGATCAGACTCTGCTGCTGGCCGTAGCGGGTGACGGTGCGATGCACGTCGTGGTTCGAGAGCACCCAGGCCGGCGCCGATCCGAAGTTGGCCAGCCCGGCATCGATCGCGGCGCGCATCCGGGCGGCGTTCCAGGGCTGCACCAGCAGGCCGAAGTCGAAAGCCTGGTGCATCTCGTCCGAGCGGACGTATGCCGAGACCAGGTGCTGGGAGGGCAGCCAGACCTCGCCCACGAAGTACTTGGGCACCGGGCTGGCATCACCGAGCGCACGCCAGGAGCGGTAGATCTGGTGGACCTCCGGCTGGTCCCACATCGCATAGTTGTGGCCATCGCCCCGGTGGTCGGGCAGATCGGCGGCCTTGACGTTGCCGTGGGCGACGTCGATCCGAAACCCATCCACACCGCGGGCGAACCAGAAGCTCAGGACGTCCTCGAACTCCTGAGCAACCTCCGGGTTGCGCCAGTTGAAGTCCGGCTGGGTGGAGTCGAAGGCGTGGAAGTACCACTGGCCCGGGGTACCGTCCGCCTCGGTCACGCGAGTCCATGCCGGCCCTCCGAAGACACTGAGCCAGTTGTTCGGCGGCAACCCGCCGTCGGCACCGCGTCCATCGCGGAACAGGAAGCGCTGCCGCTCGCGACTGCCCGGCCCCGCAGCGAGGGCAGCCCGGAACCAGACGTGTTCGCTCGAGCAATGGTTGGGCACCATGTCCATCAGCACTCGAAGGCCCAGCCGGTGCGCCTGCTCGACCACCGCATCGAACTCGGCCAGCGTGCCGAAACTCGGGTCGATCGCTCGATAGTCGGCAATGTCGTAGCCGTGATCGCGCTGAGGTGAGAGGTAGCAGGGGTTCAGCCAGATCGCGTCGCACCCCAGCTCGGCGATCTCGGCCAGGCCGCGGGACAGCCCGGCCAGGTCACCGAGGCCGTCGCCGTCGCCATCACGGAAGGAACGCAGGTAGACCTGGTACACGACCGCGTCCGACGGGAAGGCGCCGAGTACGGCGGACTCCGTATGAGCGGTGAGTGAATCGAGGGTCATCGGCTTCCTTCGGTGAGGCCGCCCGGGTGGCCATGGTGCGGCCAGGGACCACCCGGGCGAGATTGTGGATGTAGCGGACGTATGGGTGTGGTCAGGAGGTGGCGTAGCCCGGCTCGCCGGTCTTCACAGACTCACCGGGAGCCTGGCCGTGGCGCTGCCACGACGAGATCGGGGGCGAGTCAACCTGCCCTGAAGAGCGAGCCATCGGAACCGTCCTGACGTCGATGTCGGGTGCCCCGGCCGCAAGGTGCACTGTTTACTAAACCGATCCAACTAACTTTCGCGCGAACTGTCAAGACTCACTCACATCACAACTTGATGACGCCGATGACGCCGGGAGTGACGAGTCCACAGCGAGGAGCCGCAGACCGGACAGGTATGGCAGGGGGACGAAGAGGACCTGCCGCGCTGCGTCCCGGCGCCGCGGGAACCGACCTCCATACGCCGCTGACTTCGATGGACGGTGCCGGGACCGTCCGCTCCCCTGGCGGCCGAGTCGTCTGGCCCGAACAGCACACTGGGACGAAGGGACCTCAGTCCCTTCGTCCCAGCCGGGCGGCGGAGCCTGTCAGCTGCGGGTGGTCATCCCGTCCCAGGTGCCGACGGCCTGATGGCGGTGCTCCTCGGTGAACCAGGTGGTGGTCACCGACTTGGTCTCGGTGAAGAAGGCCACGCCGTCCTTGCCCATGGCGTGCAGGTCACCGAAGAAGGACTGCTTGTGGCCGCTGAACGGGAAGATCGAGAACGGCACCGGAATGCCGACGTTCACCCCGACCATGCCGGCGTCGGTGCGGCTGGCGAACTCGCGGGCGTAGTGACCGGAACTGGTGTAGATGCACGAGCCGTTGGCGAACGGGTTGGCGTTCATCACGGCCACCCCCTCCTCGAAGTCGCGGACCCGCTTGATGGCGGTCACCGGGCCGAAGATCTCATGCGTCCCGGCCCAGTTGTCCGGACCCACCCGATCCAGGATGGTGGGGCCGACGTAGAAGCCCCCCTCGTAGCCGTCCACCTGCACCCCGCGGCCGTCCAGGACGAGCTCGCCGCCCTCGGTCACGCCGCGATCGATGCACGAGGTCACCCAGTCGCGATGCTTGGCCGTGATCACCGGGCCGAGCTGGCTTTCGGGCAGGTAGGCCGGGCCGATCCGCAGCGCCGCGGCCTTCTGAGCCAGCATGGCCACCAGCTGGTCGGCGATCGACTCTTGGGCTACCACGACGGGCAGCGCCATGCAGCGCTGGCCGGCGCAGCCGTAGGTGGAGTTCACGATGCCGGCCACGGTCCGCTCCAGGACGGCGTCCTCGAGCACCAGGGCGTGATTCTTGGCCTCGGTGAGCGCCTGCACCCGCTTCCCGGCGCCGGCCGCGGTCTGGTAGATGTAGCGGCCCACCGAGGTCGAGCCCACGAAGGTGACCCCGCGGACGTCCGGATGCACCAGCAGGCTGTCGGCCTCCACCCGCGAGCAGGTGACCAGGTTGGCCACTCCCTTGGGCAGGCCGGCCTCGATCAGCAGCTCCATCATTCGGATCGAGGTCTGCGGCACCATCGAGGCAGCCTTCAGCACGAACGTGTTGCCGGTGGTGATGGCGAACGGCAGCATCCAGCCCATCGGGATCATGGCCGGGAAGTTGTACGGCGCGATCCCCACGAACACGCCCAACGGCTCCCGGTAGGAGACCGTGTCGTAGCCGTTGGAGATGTTCATGGCCGTGTCGCCCTGCATCAGGTAGTGCGTCGAGCACGCGCACTCGACGACCTCGATGGCCTTCAGGACGTCCCCGCGGGCCTCGGAGAGGACCTTGCCCATCTCGGTGGCCAGCAGCAGGCTCAGCTCGTCCAGATGCTCGTCGAGCAGGGCCTTGAACCGGAACATCAGTTGGATCCGCTGCGGCACCGGGGTGGCCTTCCAGGCCGGGTAGGCCTTGGCTGCGGCCGCCACGGCCGAGTCGACCTCGGCCTGGGTGCAGCACGGCGCTTCGGCGATCTGTTCGCCGGTGGACGGGTTCAGCACCGGCATGTAGCTGGAGGTCTTCGACTCCCGCCACTCGTTGTCGACCAGATAGCGCAGCCGGACGATGCCGGACGAGGCGGCCACAGTGCCGTCCTGAATCGAGGTCATGATCAGCTTTCCTTGGTTTGGGTCCGCGTCAGCGCGGGCTGGATGGGTTGAGGGTCAGCACGGTCCAGGAGACCGGCGGAAGGGTGATCAGCAGCCGATCGCCGTCGCGCTCGATGCTGCTGTTGTCGGCCAGCCCGACCCGCTCGGGCTCAGCCAGGGTGTTGGCCGCGTGGATGTCGGCGTCGCTGAGCGTCCGGGCCATGCCGGGGACGACCGGGCCGAGCGCCCGGGTGTCGATCTCGACCTGGGCCGGGGCGTCCATGCTGCGGTTGACCAGGAAGATCGACGCCGAGCCGTCCGTCGCGTCGTAGGTGGCCACCCCGTCCAGCAGCGGCACCTCGCCGTGCTCGACGGTGTCGTAGCTGGGGCAGTCCAGCCGCAGCTCGAGGGCTACCCCCTTGGCCAGCTGAGCCGACAGCGAGAACGGGAAGAACGTGGTCTGCCGCCAGGCCGGGCCGCCGGGCTCGGTCATGATCGGGGCGATCACGTTCACCAGCTGGGCCAGGCTGGCGGCCTGCACCCGGTCGGCGTGCCGGATCAGCGAGATCATCAGGTTTCCGAAGACCACGGCGTCGAGCACCGAGTAGGTGTCCTCGAGCAGGCGCGGGGCGACCGGCCAGCTGTTCGGGTCGGTGATCCGATCGACGTTCTCGTAGCGGGACTTGTACCAGACGTTCCACTCGTCGAAGGAGACCGCCAGCGTCTTGTTGCTGCGCTTGGCGGCCTTCACGAAGTCGGCGGTGGCGATCACCGAGTCGATGAACCGGTCCATCCCGACCGCTGAGGCCAGGAAGCTGCCCAGGTCGCCGTCGATCGGCTCGTAGTAGGCGTGGCAGGAGATGTAGTCGACCTCGTCATAGGTGTGCTCGAGGACGGTTCGATCCCAGGTGCCGAAGCTGGGCATCTGGGCTCCCGAGCTGCCGCAGGCCACCAGCTCCAGGCTCGAGTCGATCTGCCGCATGGCCCGGGCCGTGGACGCGGCCAGCCGTCCGTACTCGCCGGCCGTGCTGTGGCCGAGCTGCCAGGGCCCGTCCATCTCGTTGCCCAGGCACCACATCTTGATGCCGTGCGGCGCGACGGCGCCGTTGCCGACCCGCTGGTCGGACAGCGTGGTGCCGCCGGCGATGTTGGCGTACTCCAGCACGTCCAGGGCCTCCTGCAGCCCGCGGGTGCCGAGGTTCACCGCGTACATCAGCTCGGCGCCGACCAGCTTCGTCCAGGCCGCGAACTCGTCCAGGCCGACCAGGTTCGGTTCGGTGGAGTGCCAGGCCAGATCCAACCGGCGCGGACGCTGCTCGACCGGGCCGACGCCGTCCTCCCAGCGATAGCCGGAGACGAAGTTGCCGCCCGGGTAGCGCAGCGTGGTCACGCCAAGTTCCCGGACCAGTTCGAGGACGTCGGCGCGCCAGCCGTCCGGGCCGGCGGACGGGTGGCCGGGCTCGTAGATGCCGTCGTAGACGCAGCGTCCGAGGTGCTCGACGAAGGAGCCGAAGAGTCTGCGATTGATCGGCCCAACCACGAAGTGGGGGTCTACCGTCAGGTGGGCTCGAATCATTGTGCCTTCCAGGTCAAGAGGTGCATCGACTTTGGCCGGCCAAGGGCTCCGGCTGGCCTCACTTTACAACGTTGTAGGTGCCGTTGGCGAGGGCATCTGATTTTTCGGACGTCGCATGGCGCGGCCACCATTCACGTCCCGACCGGCCGCCACAAAGACCCGGAGCCTCCCGCCCGGAACCGTCCTGCAGTCGATGATCGGCCCGCGCTCCAGTGAGCCGCCCGGCCAGCGGTAGGCTGACGCCGATCTCGCCGCAGCCGGCACCCCCAGATGGAGCACCATGAGCAGCCCGACCATCCACGACGTGGCGCGGGTTGCCGGCGTGTCCATCAAGACCGTCTCGAACGTGATCAACGACTACCCGCACGTCCGCCCGGAGACCCGGCGCAAAGTGCAGCAGGCCATCGAGGAACTCGACTACCGGCCGAACCTGTCGGCGCGCGGGCTGCGCTCCGGACGCACCGGAGTGATCGGCCTGGCCGTCCCCGAACTGCGCCAGAACTACTTCGCCGAACTGGCCGACGCGGTGATCCGCGCCGCCGAACGACGCCGGCTGGGCGTGGTGGTCGAGCAGACCGGCGGTGACCGGGAGCGCGAGATCGAGGTGCTCACCGGACGCCGGGTCCGGCTCACCGATGGGCTGCTGTTCAGCCCGATGGCCCTGGGCCAGGACGACCGCGAGCTGCTGAACACCGGGTTCCCCGTGGTGCTGCTCGGCGAGCGGATCTTCGGCGGGCCGACCGATCACGTCACCATGCACAACGGCTCCTCGGCCCAGGCTGCCGTCGAGCACCTGATCTCGATCGGACGCCGCCGAATCGCCGTGATCGGGGCTCACCCGGACGGCAAGCAGGAGGTCCGCTCGGCCGACCTGCGGGTCCGCGGGTATCGGGCCGCCCTGGAGAATGCCGGGATCGCGCTCAACCCGAAGCTGATCCGGGTGGCCGCCCCCTGGCACCGCGAGAACGGCGCCGAAGCCATGCGCGGCCTGCTGGCCGACGGCGTCCCCTTCGACGGACTGTTCGCTCTGAACGACACCTTGGCGCTGGGCGCGCTGCGCGCCCTGGGCGAGGCCGGACGCAAGGTCCCCGACGACGTGGCCGTGATCGGCTTCGACAACATCGACGAGGCCAGCTACTCGGTGCCCTCGCTGAGCAGCGTCGACCCGGGCCGGGAGACCATCGCGGCCACGGCGGTCGATCTGCTGATCGAGCGGATCAACGAGAAGCCGGAGACTGCCGTCCCGCCGCGACTGATCAAGCCGGAGTTCCGGATCGTGGCCCGCGAGTCGACCGGAGCCCGGACCACCGCGCTCACCCCCCGCTGAGCCCACTCGCGCCATCGGGCCGAAGGCTCACTCGCCCAGCCGCAGGCTACCCACCACCAGCCGGCTGGCGGCCAGCTGACCGGCCTGTTCCGGGCTCAGCGCGGACGCTGCCCGCAGCATCGACTTGATCTCGGCGTGCACTCGCCGCGGGTGAGCCACCAGCTCGGCCACGCGTCGCTCAACCGCATCGGACAAGGCCTTTTGGTCGGTGACAACCTCGTTGAGCAGGCCCAGCTGCTGGGCCCGGACGGCCGGGATCCGCTCGCCGGTTGCGGTCAGCCAGAACGCCTCCCGGCGTCCGACCATCCGCTCCAGCCAGGCCAACACCAGGGTGGGCGCCAGGCCGATCCCGATCTCGGGGAACCAGAACCGGGCCGACTCGGTGGCCACGCTGACATCGGCCAGCGCGGCCAGGCCGGCCCCGAAGCCGGCGGCGTCCCCGTGCACTTCGGCGATGGTCACCAACGAGGTGGTGGCCAGGGCTTGGTTCAGCCGGACCAGCCGATCCACCTCCACCGACAGCGCCCCCGGCCCGGTGGCGGCCCGATCCCGGCCCAGGCAGAACGCCTCCCCCACCGCCCGCAACACCAGGACGTGCGCATCGGTCGGCGGCGCGGTGAGCACCTCAATCAGCGCATCGGCCATCACCGGGCTGACCTGGTTGCCGTTCGGGGCGGCCAGGGTGGCCGACAGCACCGGCCCCCTGGCGTCGATCACCAGGCCGTCCACCGAAGTCAGGATCGCCATCGGGGCCGTCCTTCAGTTGAGTCGGTCGACGGCCACGCCGCCGTACCAGTCGATGTCGGTTTCGGCGGTCCGGACGGTCACGGCGCGGACATGGGAGAAGTCGTTGAACGACTCCCAGCCGCCCTCGCGTCCGTACCCGCTCTCCCGGACCCCGCCCCACGGCGAGGACGGATCGAGCCGGTGGTGATCGTTCACCCAGACGATGCCGTGTTCCAGCTGGCCGGCCACCCGATGCGCGCGAGCAACGTCTCGGGTCCAGACCGAGGAGCCCAGGCCGTAGCGGGAGTCATTGGCCTGCCGGATGGCGTCCGCCTCATCGGTGAACGGAATCACGACCACCACCGGCCCGAAGATTTCCTCGCGCGCCACCCGCATCTGGTTGGTGACGTCGGCGAGGACGGTCGGTGCCACGAAGAAGCCGGAGAGGCCCGGCACCTTCACCGGGACCCCTCCGGTCGCCAGCCGGGCGCCTTCGGCGACCCCGGAATCGACGAACTCGAGAATCCGCTGCCGGGCCGCGGCCGAAATCACCGGCCCGAGCTGGGTGGCGGCACTTGTCGGGTCGCCGACTCGAATCCTCTCCGCCTGCGCCACCAGCGCCTTCACGAACTGGTCATAGATGTTCTCCTTGACCAGGATCCGGGTGCCGGCGATGCAGGTCTGACCAGCCCCGATGAAGCCACCGAAGGCCGCTCCACGGGCCGAGACGGCCGGGTCGATGTCGTCGAAGACGATCACCGGGGTCTTGCCGCCGAGTTCGACGGTGGCCTTGGCGAAGCGCTTGGCCGCCCCCACGGCGACCGATCGTCCCGGCTCGGTGCCACCGGTGAAGACCACCTTGGCCACGTCCGGGTGCTCGACCAGAGCCGCGCCGGCCTCCGGCCCGAGCCCGGGGACGACGTTGAGGACGCCCGGCGGGATGCCCGCCTCCAAGGCCAGCCGGCCCATCACCAATGCGGTCAGCGGAGTCTGCTCGGACGGCTTGAGCACCACACTGTTTCCGGTAGCCAGAGCCGGAGCCAGGCTCTTGGAGGCGATCATCAGCGGATGGTTGAACGAGGAAAGGATGCCGACCACGCCGAGCGGAAACCGCGAAGTGTAGGAGTGGTACGGACCGGCCATCGGCACCACGGCGTCCCGGCTGGCCAGCAGCAGGGCGGCGTTGTACCGGTACCACTCGGGCAGCCGGGTGACCTGGGCCCGGGTCTCGGTGAAAGGCCGGCCGTTGCCCTGGGTCTCCATCTGGTACAGGGTGCCCATCTCGGACTCGATCAGGTCGGCGAAACGGTTCAGCACCCGGGCCCGGCGGTGGATCGTCATCTGACTCCACTCGCCACGCTGGAAGACTTCCCGACCCGAGCTCACGGCGCGATCGATGTCCCGGGCATCGGCGCAATGGCAGGTCGCAAAGACCTTGCCGGTGGCCGGGTTCACCAACCTCAGCAGCTCGCCGCCGCCTGCTTCTTCGCGGCCATCCACGAGCAGGTGATGGGGTCGGAAAGTCATTCTCTGGTCCTTCTCTCGTTCTCTTGGTTCGACGTAGGTGCGCATGTTGGGCTCAGCGGACGATCGCGCTCGAGCCGGCCTCAGTGGCCACCGGGGCGTACTCGGCGGCCGAGACCACGGCCGGGTGCGGCTGCATGAGCAGCAGTTCGGCCGCGTCCGGCTGCCAGGTGGGCCAGTGCGGCAGCTCGCCGCCGTTGGGGTCGCCGGTCCGGGCGAACCGAGCCCAGGCGTCCATCACGTGCTCGGAGACGCGGTGCCGTCCGCCACCGCGGCCGGTCATCGGGATCCGATCGACGGTGCCGAAGGTGTAGGCCAGATCCAGGCTGTGGCAGGAGCCGAGCATGCCGCCCAGGATCCCGGTGGGCTGGTTGAACACGTAGCCGTAGACCGGTGCTCCGCAGCCGGCCAGCTGGTCGGCGGTCCGGAAGGCCACCCCCCGGAAGCTGATGTCGGCGCACAGCCGGGCCCAGCGCAGCCGGGGCGGCTCGGAGTGGCGATTGGCGTAGTCGGCGACCAGTTCTGCGGTGGCGTCCCCGAACTCGGCGGTGAGCTGCTCAATGACCAGCTCATCGGTGGCGTCCGGGTAGTCGTCGCGGCTGCACAGCTTCATCGAGTACTCGTGGGCGGCCGAGCCGACGATGGCCGGGATCTGCGCGGCCCACGGCTGGATCTCGGGTGAGTAGAAGTCCTCGACGATGTGGACGCCGTCGCGGTACGGCCCGATCCGCAGCTGCGGACGTCCGCGGCTGAACAGGACGCGTCCGGGATCCACCTTCGCCTCGACGATCCGCTGCACCCGCAGCAGCTCGGCCAGGGGGATCTCGGCCAGCCGGCCCAAGTTGCCGGAGTTGATGCCCAGTTCGGCGGCCATCAGCTCGGCCAGCCGGGAGTGGTCCTCCTTCAGCGGCAGCGCCGGCGAGGACGGCGACTGCATGATGATCTTGTGGAACAGGCCGCGGGCTCGCGGCATGGCCAGCAGGTTCGCGGTCTTGGCGCCGCCGCCGGACTGGCCGAAGACGGTGACATTGTCCGGATCACCACCGAAAGCGGCGATGTTGTCCCGCACCCATTCCAGGGCCAACACGATGTCGACCATGCCGGCCACCCCGGCCCCGGTGAAGCCCTCGGCGTCGAAGTCCTCCCAGGGGCAGAAGCCGAGCAGGCCGAGCCGGTGGGTGACCGCGACCAGGATCACGTTCTCCCGCTCGACCAGCAGGTCGGCGTGGAACGCGGTCTCGCTGCCCGACCCGGTCATATAGGCGCCACCGTGTAGCCACACCATCACCGGAACCGGCTCGGAGTTCAGCTTCGGCGACGGCGTCCACACGTTCAGGCTGAGGCAGTCCTCGCTGATCGGCCCGGCTTCGATCGGGCCCCCGCCACGCGGGTTGAGGCTGGCGATCATCCGGTCGCCACGCTCACTGCCGCCGATCCGGAAGTCGGCCTGCGGTGCGATCGGGCCGAACTCCAGGACGTCCCGGACGCCGGTCCAGGGCCGCTTGGGCTGGGGCAGCCGGAACCGTCCGGCCCCGGCCGTCGACTCGCCGTAGGGCACCGCCAGGTAGCGGGCCACGCCGCAGGTGTCCAGGCCACGAATGGCGCCGGCCGTGGTGTTGATGGTGACGTACTCAGCCATCGCTTGGTTCTCCTTGCTCTTGCGTGCGTAGCGGCAGGCGCACGATCTACTTCATTCCGGTGGTCGCAACGCCTTCGATGAAGCTGCGCTGCACGAACAGGAAGGCGACCACCATCGGGATCAGGGCCACCACGGAGCCGGCCATCAGCAGGCCGAACTCGGTGAGGTTGTCGCCCTTGAACATGGCCAGGCCGGGCGGAAGGGTGAGCATGTCCTGTCGGGTGATCACCATCAGCGGCCAGAGCAGGTCGTTCCAGTTGCGCAGCAGGCTGAACATGCCCAGCGTGAGCACGGCCGGCTTGGCCAGCGGCCACATGATCCGCAGGAAGATCCGGATCTCGGACGCACCGTCGATCCGGGCCGCGTCCTCCAGATCCTTGGGCAGTGCGATGAAGAACTGCCGCATCAAGAAGATGCCGAAGGCGCTGGCCATCCGGGGGACGATCAGGCCCTGGTAGGTGTCGATCCAGCCGAAGTTGCTGATGATGTTGTACAGCGGGACGAAGGTGACCTCGATCGGCACCATCAAGGTGAGGATCAGCACCAGGAAGGCCACGTTCTTGCCCCGGAAGTCGAACCGGGCCAGGGCGTAACCGGCCATCGAGTTCAAGGTGACCGAGACCACGGTGACCACTCCGGCGAAGACAACGGTGTTGCCCAGCTGGCGTCCGAACGGGATCCGGCGCCAGATCTCGGAGTAGTTGTCCAAGGTGAACACGGTCGGCCACAGGGTGGCCGGGTCGGCCAGCAGCGAGCCCTCGGTGCGCACCGACGCGGTCAGCATCCACGCGAACGGCAGCAGGAAGAAGGCCGAGATGGCGAACATCACGATCACCACGACGGTGGTCACCAGGCGCTGCCGGCGCGCCTTGCGGGTGGCCTGAGTGGCGTAGTCAACGGCGGGAACTGTGATTGCGGTCATCAGTACTGCACCGTCCTCTTGGAGAAGTAGCCGACCTGGAACAGGCTCACCACGAAGACCAGCAGCACCAGCACCCAGGAGATGGCTGAGGCGTAGCCGAGCTGGTAGCGCTCGACGGCCGTGCTGAAGATGTAGAGCACCAAGGTCTCGGTGCGGAAGAAGGGACCGCCGCCGGTCATGATGTAGATCTGGTCGAAGGCCTGGAAGGCGAAGACCAGGGCCATGATCCCGACGAACATGGTGGTGTTGGCCAGCAGCGGCCAGGTGATACTCCAAAACGACTTCCAGGGTCCGGCGCCGTCGATCTGGGCGCTTTCGCGCAGCTCCTTGGGGATCGACTGCAGGCCGCCCAGGTACATCACCATGAAGAAGCCGACATCACGCCAGACGCCGACGATCATCACGAACAGCATGGCCAGACTGGGATCCTGAATGCCGTTGCCCAGGCTGAGGCCGAAGATCTCGAACCAGGCCGGGATGATCCCGGCGTGCGGGTTGAGCATTGCCCACCAGGCCATCGAGGAGATGCCCAGCGAGGTGACGAAAGGCAGGAAGACCGCCACCCGGAAGAACCCACGGAAGGGCAGGTTCGGCCGGTTCAGCAGGACGGCCAGGCCCAGCGCGATGACGATCGAGACCGGCACCACCACAGCCGCGTACACCAAGGTGTTGGCCAAGGCGTTGAGGAACCGGGGATCGGAGAGCAGCTGGGCGTAGTTGGCCAGCCCCACCCAGTTCGCCGAGCCGAAGCCCGAGTCGTCGGTGAACGACGTCTTCAGCGACTCGAACAACGTCCAGAAGACGAAGATGGCGATGATGACCCCGGCAGGGGCGATGAACATCCAGGCGGTGAAGGCCTGGCGAGTCTTCGAGGTGACTCGCCAGGCCTTCGTGCCTGAGAGTCCGGTTGACGGACGGCGTTCTGCCGCCGGCAGGATTCTCATGGCGCTTCCTTGCTTCAGAGAGGAATCAGTGGCTACTGCGGTCAGCCCAGAAGTGCCTGGAGCTGCTTGGATGCCTCGGGCAGCACTTCCTCCGCGGTCCCCTGGCCGTTCATCACCTTCTGAATGGCCGGATTGACGACGTCGTCGAGGATCGTCTGGAAGTTCACGACACCGCGCATGTGGGACTCGGCACCGACCGCCTTGGTGAACATCTCCGGAACCGGGTTGGCCGACAGATCGGCCATCGGGATGTCACTGCGGGTGGGAGGGTAACCGGACTTCACGGCCCAGGTGGTCTGGGACTCCGTGCTGTTCCAGAACTTCAGGAACTCCAGGGAGGCCTGACGCTGAGCGTCGGAGATGCCCGAGGCAACCAGGATCGGGGTCCCGACGATCATCGTCGTCTGGGTGACCGAACCCTTGGGGAAGGCGACGACACCGAAGTCGACACCGCTCTTCTTGTAGTTGCCCGCGCCCCACGGTCCGTCGATGACCATGCCGGCCCGTCCGGCCGCGAACAGCGCCTGGGCGTCCGGCACCGAGATGCCGATCGGCGAGATGTGGCTGTTCCGGAACAGGTCGGTCCAGTAGTTCAGGACCTTGATGTTCTCCGGCGAGTCCAAGATCGACTTCTTGCGATCCTCGCTCACGTAGCCGCCGCCGTCATTGCGGAAGTACGCGGTCCAGGAGTGGATTCCGGAGAACATGCCCTGGGCGAGCCCGTAGATGTTGGTGGTGTTCTCACCCTCCTTGTAGACGGTGATCTTCTTGGCGGCCTCGGCCATCTCGGTGAGCGTGGTCGGCGGGTTCACCCCAGCCTTCGCGAAGAGCGTCTTGTTGTAATAGAGCATCAGCGGAGCCGCGCTCATCGGCGCACCGTAGAGCTTGCCGTCGTAGGTGGTCGCGTCGATCGTGGCCTTGGGCAGGACGGACTTGTCGAGCTTGCCCTCCCCGTAGAAGTCATCGATCGGCTGGACGACCTTCTTGGTGATGTACTGCGTGGTCATCTCGTGGCCGACGGCGATCAGGGTGGGGCCGTCGCCGGAGGCGTAGGCCGGGAGCAGCTTCTGGATCATGGTGTCCTTCGGCATGATCGTCATGTCGACGACGACCTTGGACTGGGACTCGTTGAACTTCTTCACCAAGGCCTCAACGGTGGGGCCATCGGATCCCTGGTACCAGTTCCAGAAGGTGATGTGGGTCGGGCCGGACGCCTGCGGCTGCTGCGCCGGACCGGCGCAGGCCGCCAGCGGGAGAACCAATCCCGCAGCCAACCCGATAGCCGCGACCCGCCACCGGCGAGTTCGGCGTTGTGCTGTCATTTCAGACCTCCATCAGTGGTCGATAGCTGGTGTGTACAACGTTGTACTCCAGAAGTACATCGTTGTACACGGCGAAGCTACACCCCCACCCCCCGGCTGACAACCCCCTACTTTCGCGAATCTCAGGCGTGCCCAGACTGTGACGTTTCCGCAAGCCAAGCCCGGTTACCTCGGGTTGACTGGGGGTCTCGCCGCCAACTGCTCCACCGAAAAGAGGACTGCCCCCTTTCCCGTGGGGCAGGCGTGGAGCCGGGGCGGGCCGCTACAGTCGGGAGCGTGCCACATCGCAAGGGATCAGCGCCGACCCCGGCCTCATCGGGGCCTGCCGCGGCGGGCCATCGCCCGCTGACCATCGCCGAGTTCACCGACAACTACGGGCCGGCTGATTCGGGCCTGCTGCACGCGGTGCAGTCACTGGAGGGCCAGGTGCTGGCCGCCGGCCACAAGCTGCTGCTGGTCGCCCCGGTCGGCGACGGGCCCAACCCCTACGCCGGCCGCGCCGGACGCCGCGAGATCCGACTGCCCAGCGTCCCGATCCCGGGCACCCAGATCCGGCTGTCGATGGGCCAGGACTTCGACTACCGACTGGCCCAGATGGTGGCCAACCCGCCGGACGTGATCCACGTCCACGGCCTGGGCCCGATCGGGTTGTTGGGCCTGTGGGTGGCCGAGCGCACCGGACGTCCGCTGGTACTGACCTGGCAGACCGACCTGGAGGCCTATGCCGAGCACTACTGGCATGTGCTGCCCTTCCTGAACGCGGCCTACAAGGTCTACGAGCTGCACATGGCCGAATCGACCTGGGAGCAGATCAAGAAGCTGAAGCTGAAGCGTCCCCGCCGCGGCGGCGCCCAGGTGGAGCTGCTCGAGCTGGCCGCCAAGATGCTCACCGACGCCGACCTGGTCACCACCCCGTCCGCCAAGACCGCCGAGCGGGTGCTCGAGGTGGCCCCGGCGGCCGCGGTGCGGGTGATCCCCAGCGGCGTCGATCCGCTGCCGGAGCTGCCGCCGATCAGCAAGGGACGGGGCCCGCGGCTGCTCTACGTCGGACGGATCTCGCAGGAGAAGGGGATCGACCTGCTGCTGGACGCGTTCGCGCTGGTCCGCGATCAGATCCCGCACGTCGAGCTGATGATCGTCGGGGACTGGAGGTCGGCGCCCACCGCGCTGCGCCGCCGGCTGGTCCGGGCCTCCCGGTTCGGCCGAGTCCGGCTGGTCGGCCAGGTGCCCAAGGCCAAGCTGGGTGCCTACTACGCCTCTGCGGACGCCTTCGTGTTCCCGTCGCTGACCGACACCCAGGGCATCTCCCTGCACGAGGCCGCCCACGCCGGGCTGCCCTTCGTGATGGTCGATCACGAGCTGGATCTGGTCACCGAGCCGGGCACCAACACCGTCCTGGCCAGGGCGAACCCGGTCTCGCTTGCCGGCGCCATGGTCAGCCTGCTGGACGCGCTGAAGGACCCCGGCTACGCCGCCCACGCCTCCGCCCGCTCCCGCGAGCTGGCCGCCAAGTGGACGCTGGCCGGGCAGTGCGCCGAGCTGGTCGGCATCTACGAGGACCTGGCCGCCGGACGGACGGTGCCCACCACCGAGCACCTGAGCCCTGACTACGGGCGACGCGTGTTCCCTGGACGGACGATCACGGCCCGCTTCGATCGGCCCGACTGAGCCGGTATTTCGGCCAGGTGAAAGCTCGGTGACGAACGTTCACCGCACCCGCCATTGCCGCTGAGCGCGGCCTATCGTGGCTGCACGATCGCTGCGACAGGAGGTGGACGGGTGCTCACCAACGCCGGTGCGGACGCGCCCGCGGACCATCCGGGCTGGCGGATGCCTGCCGAAACCGAGCCGCACGAACGCACCTGGATGGCCTGGCCGTCCGGTGGCTACACGCTGGGCGACAGCTGGGGCGAGGCCGAGACCGCCCGGCGCGCCTGGGCCGCGGTGGCCAACGCCATCGTCGAGTTCGAGCCGGTCTCGATGATCGTCCCGCCGACCGCCACCGCCGAGGCCACCCGACTGCTGAGCTCGTCGGTCGAGCTGTACTTCCGGCCGCTGGATGACGCCTGGTACCGCGACATCGGGCCGACCTTCGTCCTCGGCCCGGGCGGACGCCTGGGCGCGGTCGACTGGCTGTTCAACGGCTGGGGCGCGCAGAGCTGGGCCCGCTGGGAGCTGGACGCCGGGGCCGCCGATGTGGCCATCGCCGCGGCCGGCGCGACCGCGATCCGCTCGGCGCTGACCAACGAAGGCGGCGGGATCCACACCGACGGGCAGGGCACCTTCCTGGTCACCGAGACCGTCCAACTCGACCCGGGACGCAACCCGGGCTGGGTGAAGGCCGACGTGGAGGCCGAGCTGGCCCGGGCTGTCGGCGCCAAGAAAGTGATCTGGCTACCCCGCGGACTGACCCGGGACTCGCAGACCTACGGCACCCGCGGCCACGTCGACCTGCTGGCCACCTTCGCCGCCCCCGGACGCCTACTGGTGCACGACCAAACCGACCCCGAGCACCCCGATCACCTGGTCAGTGCCCAGTTGCGGGACGTCCTGGCCGGCCAGACCGATGCCGCCGGGCGCGCGCTCGAGCTTGTCGACTTGCCCGCCCCGGCCACGCTGCGCGATGCCGAGGGTTGGGTCGACTACAGCTACATCAATCACTACGTGCTCAACGGGGCGGTCCTGTTCGGCAGCTTCGCCGACCCGTCCGACGAGCCGGCCGCCGAGATCCTGGGCGCCGCCTATCCGGGCCGTGAGGTTCTCAGCGTCGACGCGCGTCCGCTGTTCGCCCGCGGCGGCGGCGTCCACTGCATCACCCAGCAACAACCCCGCTCCGCAGAAGGAGTCCGTCGATGAGAACCGTGGTGGCCACCCCCCTGGACTCGCCCGCCCGCGTCCGGCCGTCCACTCGTCCGCCGCTGAGAGTGGGCCTGGTCCAGACCCACTGGCATCCCGACCCGGCCACCCACCGGGCCGTGTTCGCCGACGGAATCTCCTCGGCCGCCGCCGAAGGAGCAGAGGTCGTCTTCCTGCCCGAACTGACGCTGCAGCGCTACCCGGCCGACACCCTGCCCACCGGACGAGCCGCCGACCTGGCCGAGGACCTGACCGACGGTCCGACCTACCGCTTCGCCGCCGAGCAGGCCGGACGCCACCAGGTGCTGGTGCACGCCTCGCTCTACGAGCGCGCCGACGGCCCGGACGGACGCGGCTACAACACCGCCATCCTGGTGGCGCCGGACGGCACCCTGCTGGCCCGTACCCGCAAGCTGCACATTCCGGTGACGACCGGCTATCACGAGGATCACTACTTCCGTCCCGGGCCGGCCGAGGATCCGTACCCGGTGACCACGCTGGCGCTGCCCTCGGCGGCGCGGATCGGGTTGCCGACCTGCTGGGACGAGTGGTTCCCCGAGGTGTCCCGGACCTACTCGCTGGCCGGGGCCGAGGTGCTGGCCTACCCCAGCGCAATCGGCTCCGAGCCCGATCACCCGGCCTTCGACACCGAGCCGCTGTGGCGCCAGGTGATCGCGGCCAATGCGGTCACCGCGGGCACCTTCATGGTGGTGCCGAACCGGTGGGGCACCGAGGGCAAGATCGCCTTCTACGGCTCGTCCTTCATCGCCGACCCCTACGGACGGGTGCTGGCCCAGGCGCCGCGCTCGGCCGACATGGTCCTGGTGGCCTCGCTGGATCTGGACCAGTGCCGGGATTGGCGCGAGCTGTTCCCGTTCACCCAGACCCGTCGCCCGGACACCTACACCAGTCTGTTGGCCCCGACCGAGGCGGCCGGCTGAGCTTTCAGCGCACCGAACGGGGTTGCCGGAGGAGGCTCCATCGTCCGGCGGCGTCGGCTTCTTCGGCCGGCCGGCGGCGTTGCCCGCGAAGGTAGGCTCGCGGTGTACTGCCGCAGTCCGAAGGAGATGCCGGGTGCGAATCGGATCGCGTCTGCTCGTAACCACCACAGCGATGGCCTGCCTGGTCGGCTTGGCCGCCTGCGCCGCCGACCCGGTGGCGATGGGTTCCCGACCACACGCGGGGACGCGCTACGCCGAGGCCACCGTGACCGACCCGGAGCCGGTGACGCCGAGCACTCTGCCCGGCTTCGTGGCCCCGACAAGGGAGTCGAACGGCTGGTACACCAAGCCGCTGCTCGGCAGCAAGGGCTCGGTCAGCTGGCAGGTCTTCGATGCGGCCAGCCAGCCACTGCCCTCGACCGACGGCCAACAGAAGGTGGTGTGGGGCTCGGGCGACACCTACACCGATGTGCCCGGCGTGCTGGTCTGGCGGGGCAACAACTCCCGCACCGCCCCCACCTATGGCACCGCCGACATCACCGAGAAGAAGCTGCAGATCGTGTGGACCCACGACATCGGCGCGGTCAGCGCCGACGGCAGCTACTTCCCCGGCGCAGGATGGACGGGCCAGCCGCTGCTGGTGAACTGGCCGAAGGCCACCAAGCAGGCCATGAGCCTCACCCCGTCCTATGTGAACGACCCGAACTTCGTTGAAGTCGTCTATCCGGTCTTCGACGGCCACATCTATCGCCTCGATCTGGCCACGGGTGCGGCCACCAAACCCGCGATCGACTCGGGCTGGGGCTTCAAGGGCACCGGGTCGATCGACCCGCGCGGCTATCCGCTGCTCTACACCGGCCAGGGCTTGAATGAGAAGGGCGATCAGAAGGGCCCGTGGGAGTACCGCATCTTCGATCTGATCAAGAACAAGCAGGTCTCCCAGATCAGCGGCACCGATGAGGTCTCGCTGCGGCAGGACCCGACCGGCTGGGGAGCGTTCGACTCCTCGGCGCTGGTCAACAAGGCCGCCGACACCCTGATCGAGCCCGGCGAGAACGGCGTGATCTACAAGGCCAAGCTGAACACGTCCTTCGACCCGAAGGCGAAGAAGGTCTCGGTGAACCCGCAGGTCGTGAAGATGGTCTACGACACCTCGCAGAGCAACCAGCGCGGCATCGAGAGCTCGGCCGTGGCTTGGCGCAACCTGATGTGGGCCACCGACAACGACGGCAACCTGGTCTGCTGGGACGCCAACACCATGGACATCGTGTGGACCCACTACCTGGTGGACAACACCGACTCCACGCCGGTGTTGGACGCCTCGTCCGGAACCCCCTTCCTCTACACCGGCAACTCCGTGGGCTGGCGCGGGTCGGAACGCAAGGACCAGGTGACCAACCTGCGCAAGGTGAACGGGCTGACCGGCGAGGTGGTCTGGCAGTACAACCTGCCGAGCTACTACTACTTCCCGGTCAAGGGCGGCCTGCTGTCGACCCCGCTGCTCGGCAAGGGCGAGGACTCCGACCTGGTGATCTTCAACGTGGCCAAGACGACCGCGCCGTCCGAAGGCACCCTGATCGCCCTGGATCGTGAGACCGGCCAGGTCGTGTGGTCGCGAAGCTTGGCGCACTATTCGTGGAGTTCGCCGGTGATGATCACCGGAACCGACGGCCACGAGTACGGCGTCTTCGGTGACTCCGCCGGCCTGCTGCACCTGTTCGACCCGGCCACAGGAAAGGACTACTCCACGGTGTCGCTGGGCAAGAACGTCGAAGCCTCGGTGGCGGCGTACAACAACATGCTGGTGGTCGCCTCGTACGACCAGAAGATCTTCGGGATCAAGGTGAGCTGAGGCACATGATGGCAACCGTCTTCGCCGCCCTCGTGGCGCTCATGATCAGCGGGGCAGCCGCCTTCCTGCTGCCCTCCATGGCTCAGCTGCCCGCCGTGCTGACCCGCTTCGGACGAGGCCTACCGGCCCTGCTCGGCGTCCTGGCCGGCTTCGTCGTGCTGATGGTCGCCGGCGGCGCACTCAACCTGATCTCCATCCTGCTGATCACCGCGCTGATCGTGGCCGTCCTGGACGCGGGGTTGGCCAGTCTGGGCGCGCATCGGTTGTGGCGGGTGCTGGGCCAGGCCGTCGTCTTCGCTGCGGCCATGGCCCTGGAGTGGAAGCGCGGGGACCTCTTCCTCACCAACGCCGCCTTCGCCGTGATCGCCGGCGTCGTCGTCATGGGCGTGGTCACCTTCGCCACCGAAGCCTCGACCACTTCGTCCGCCGCTCGGCTCCCGGCGCAGGTGGGCGTCCTCACCGCGGTCTACCTGGCGGTGATCGCCCTCGGCCTGCCGAACCCGGGCCTGCTGAGCCTGATTGCCCTGGTCGGCGCCGCGATCCTGCCGGGCGCGGTGCTCGCTCCGCGCGGTGGCGATACGGAGCTGCTGCTGGGTCCGCTCCTCGGCGGACTGGGCTGGGCGCTGGGCATGTACGCCTGGCTGGCGAACGCCTCACCCGCCATGGTGATCGCCCCGGTGATGATCATCGGCGTCGACGTCTGCTGGACGCTGGTCCGTCGGCTCACCACTGCTGAGGGACGAGCTTGGATGGCCGAGGCCGGCAACTGGTGGCGCATTCTCGACCGCTGGCCGCAGACCGGCGACGACCTGCTCACCCAGCGGGTGGCAGCGGCGTCCTCGCCGCGGTCGGCCCACGGCTGGCTGCTCGGCGGCACGGCGATCTGCCTGGCGCTCGGCCTTGTGGAATGGCAGCTGGAGATTCGCTGGCTGCTGGCTGCCGGAGTGCTGCTGCTGGTCGGGGTGGGCTGGGTGCTGGTACAGCAGACCATCATCGGCTTGCCGCGTGCCGATCTGTTCTCCTGGCTGGCGGGCGTGACCGTCCTGGCGGGGATGATCGCTTTGGGCGCCCGGATGATCGATGGACGTTCGACGGTGACCGCGCTGCCGATCGCCGTCGCTGCGGTGGTCTGGGTGGCCGCACTGGCCTGGATCGCCGTCTCCGGCAGGGCGAAGGGCGCGGTCCTCGAAGCCTGAACCGGCGCTGGTGACATCACCGGCTTCGCCGGCCAGGAGGTGCGCCCGCCTCGCGCGCCCCTCCCCGCGACGCTCAGCTGAGCGGACGGAAAGCTCGTAGCCGCAGGCTGTTCAGCACCACGAAGACGCTGGAGAAGGCCATGGCAGCCCCGGCGATCATCGGGTTCAGGAAGCCCAACGCCGCCAGCGGGATCGCGGCCACGTTGTAGGCGAACGCCCAGAACAGGTTGCCCCGGATCCGGCCCAAGGTGGCCCGAGACAGCCGGACGGCGTCGACGGCCACCAGCAGGTCCGAGCGCATCAAGGTCAGATCGGCGGCTTCGATGGCCGCGTCCGATCCGGACGACAGCGCGATCCCCAGGTCGGCCTGAGCCAGCGCAGCGGAGTCGTTGACCCCGTCCCCGACCATGGCCACTCTCGCGCCGGACGCCTGCAGCGCCGTGATCTGGGCCACCTTCTGCTCGGGCAGCACCTCGGCGATGACGTCGGTGATCCCGACCTCGGCGGCGATGGCCTCGGCCGCGACCCGGCGATCCCCGGTCAGCAGGACCGGCCGCAGCCCCAGCTTGGCGAAGGCGGCAACCGCCGCTGCCGAGGTGGGCTTGACCTGGTCAGCGACCCAGATCGTGCCGGCGTAGGTGCCGTCCCAGGCGATCGAGACCGCACTGGCGGGGCCCGGCTCGACGAGTTCGGGGACGTTCACCTGCCCGGCCAGCCAGGACGGCCGGCCGACCAGCAGCGTCCGGCCGGCCACCTGCGCGGTGATGCCCAGGCCCGGGGAGTCGGTGAGCGCCGTGACCGCCAGATCGCTGGCCGCATAGCCGGCGATGGCCTGCGCGATCGGGTGCTCGGAGCCGGATTCGGCGGCCCCGGCGTAGCGGAGCAGCTCGGCCTCCTCGACCCCGGGAGCCGGCTGGACGGCCAGCACGCTGAGCGCACCGGTGGTCACCGTCCCGGTCTTGTCCAGCACAATGGTGTCGATGCCGCGGGCTCGCTCCAACGCCTCGGCGCCCTTGATCACGATGCCCAGGTTCGCGCCGCGGCCGGTGCCGACCAGCAGTGCGGTCGGCGTGGCCAGACCCAGCGCACAGGGGCAGGCGATGATCAGCACGGCCACCGCAGCCCCGGCCGCGTCGGCCACCATGGCACCCGAGAGCAGCCAGGCCGCCAGGGTGACCGCGGAGATCCCGATCACGATCGGGACGAACACCGCCGAGATCTTGTCGGCAAGGTCCTGGATGGCGGCCTTGCCGGCTTGGGCTTCGGTGACCAGCCGGGCGATCTGGGCCAGCTGAGTGTCCCGGCCGACCCGGGTGGCCCGGACGACCAGGCGTCCGGTGGTGTTCAGGGTGGCGCCGATCACGGCGTCCCCCGGGCCGACGTCCACCGGCACCGACTCGCCGGTGACCAGGGAGTTGTCCACCGCGGAGACGCCAGAGACGATGTGGCCGTCAGTGGCGACCTTCTCGCCGGGGCGCACCACGAACTCGTCCCCGACGCCCAGCGCGCCGACCGGCACCCGGGTCTCGACGCCGTCGATCAGCACGATGGCCTCGGTGGCGCCCAGCTGCAGCAGCGAGCGGACGGCCTCGCCGGCGCTGGCCTTGGCCTTGGCCTCGATCCAGCGGCCCAACAGCAGGAAGGCCACGATGGCGGCGACCGCCTCGAAGTACAGCCCGGCCTCGCCGTGGGCGGTGCCCAGCCGCAGCTCGAAGGCGTGGGTGTAGCCGATCCGTCCGGCGCCCCCGAACAGCAGCGCATAGATCGACCAGCCCAGTGCGGCCGTGGTGCCCAAGCTGATCAGGGTGTCCATGGTGGTGGCCCCGTGCCGGGCGTTGACCAGCGTCGAGCGGTGGAACGGCCAGGCCGCCCACAGGTACAGCGGCAGGGTCAGCGCCAGACTGACCCACTGCCAGCCGGCGAACTGCCAGGCCGGGACCATGGCCAGCGCGATCACCGGCACAGCCAGGACGATGGCGCCGATCAGGCGTCCGCGCAGCTGGGCGGCGTGGTCGACCGGCGGCTCGTCCGGCTGCGGCAGGGTAGCGCCGTAGCCGGTCTGCTCGACCACCTGAATCAGGTGAGTCAGGTCGAGTTCGGGCGGGATCAGGACAGTGGCCTTCTCGGTGGCGTAGTTCACCCGCGCCTGCACCCCGTCCAGCTTGTTCAGCTTGCGCTCGATCCGGGCCGCGCAGGACGCGCAGGTCATCCCGGTGATGTCGAGCTCGACGGCCTCTCTGGTCGGGGCAGTCATCGGCTCAGGACACCGAGTAGTGCTCGCCGGCTTCGGCCACGGCTTCGACGATCCGGTCGAAGTCGACCGGGGCGGACGAGGTGATCTCGAGCTTTCCGGTCTCCAGGGCCAGTGCGACGTCGGTCACGCCGGGGATGGCCGAGACCTCCTGCTTGACGGCGTGCACGCAGTGGCCGCAGGTCATGCCGGAGACGGTGTAGGTGGCGTTCATCAGATCTTCCTTGCTGCTCGTGGTGGTGAGGTTCCGGGCGGGACGTTCGGCCTGAGACGGAGGCTGGCGGTCAGCGACGGAGGTCAATGGGGAGAGGGTCAGCTCACGCACGGGCCCTCGACGGGTGCTCTCGGCCGGGGACAGGCGGTCGGTGTTGAGCTGGAGAAGTTCACGCATGTCGGAGGTTCCTTCGGTCAGGAGCGAACGAGCCGGGCGATGGCGGCCGAGGCTTCGGTGATCTTGGCTTCGGCCTCGTCCCCCCCGGCCACGGTGGCGCGGGCCACGCAGTGGCGCAGGTGGTCTTCGAGCATGGCCAGGGCGAAGGACTCCAAAGCCCTGGTCACCGCCGACACCTGGGTCAGGATGTCGATGCAGTACTGGTCGGTCTCGACCATCCGCTGCAACCCGCGGGCCTGGCCCTCGATCCGCTTCAACCGGCGGACATACTCGGCCCGGCCGTCGACATAGCCGTGGCCCGAGGCGTGATGATCACCGTGATGATCCGCGGGGTGATCGACCTGATGATCGACGGACTCGTGTGACAACTGTGACTCCTGTTCCACTTCCACCTCCTGATCTGCTGGCCAGCATACCCCCCATGGGTATAGGAGGACACCCACAGGGGTGTGGATGTTGTGTGTATAACCGCTCAGCGCCAGCGCCTATACACCCATGGAAGGGAGGGGTGTCAAGTCCGGGGCCAAAGCCGAAAATTGGTGGAGAACTGTCTTCCGTCCACACCCCGTGAGCTTTATCGCACCTAGTCAGAAACGAATTAGCGATCGAGGGGCGGCTGCGTCCACAGGCTTGCCACCTACCTGTACACAGGCCTGTGCCTAGACACGCTGGGTTGTCCCCAGTTCATCCACAGGGGCTGTGGATAATGCCGTTGATGAAGTCGTCGGCCGAGGGCTAGTTTGGGCTGGTCGATCCCCGCGGCCAGACTGTCAGCACCGCCAAATAACCTGCTGATGTGCAGAGCCGCGACCACCCCGGACGCGCCCTTGGAGGAACTATGTCACTTGCTGAAGTGATGCCCTATGGCGCCGACGACGTGGCCGGATCCGACCGCACCCCGCCACAGGACGTCCTGGCCGAGCAGAGTGTGCTCGGGGCGATGCTGCTCAGCAAGGACGCCATCGGAGACGTTGCCGAGGTGGTCAAGGGGCGCGACTTCTACCGGCCGGCGCACGAGATCATCTATGAGGCCATCCTCAACCTGTATGGGCGAGGCGAGCCTGCTGATGCGATCACCGTCGCCGACGAGCTGACCAAACGTGGTGAGCTCGGTCGTGTCGGAGGCCACATCTACCTGCACGAGCTGTTGTCGCAGGTGTCGATCGCCTCCAATGCGTCCTACTACGCCGAGATCGTCAAAGAGAAGGCGATCCTGCGTCGGCTGGTAGAAGCGTCGTTGAAGATCTCCCAGCTGGGCTACTCCGGCCAGGGCGACGTGGCCGGCATCGTCGATGCCGCCCAGCAGGCGATCTACGAGGTCGCCGAAGGCAAGGCCAGCGAGGATTACCAGCCCCTGTCGGAGCTGATGGAGTCCACCCTGGACGAGATCGAGGCCCTGGACGCCCACGGCACCATGGCCGGGGTGCCCACCGGCTTCCTCGATCTGGACGAGCTGACCAACGGCCTGCATCCCGGGCAGATGGTGATCATCGCGGCCCGTCCTGGTGTCGGCAAGTCGACCTTGGGGCTGGATTTCGCTCGGGCGGCGTCCATCGGGCACGGGTTGTGCTCGGCCTTCTTCAGCCTGGAAATGACCAAGACCGAGATCGTGATGCGACTGATCTCGGCCGAGGCCCAGGTGGCGCTCAACGAGATCCGCAAGGGTCACATGAGCGACGAGAACTGGCGCCGGATCGCCCGCAAGACCGCCGAGATCTCCACGGCTCCGCTCTACATCGACGACTCGCCGAACCTGACGATGATGGAGATCCGCGCCAAGGCCCGCCGGCTCAAGCAGCGCAACGACCTGAAGCTGGTGATCGTCGACTACATGCAGCTGATGAGCTCCGGCAAGCGGGTCGAGTCCCGTCAGCTCGAGGTGTCGGAGTTCTCCCGGCAGATGAAGCTGCTGGCCAAGGAGCTCGAGGTGCCCGTGGTGGCGCTCTCCCAGCTGAACCGTGGCCCCGAGCAGCGCACCGACAAGAAGCCGATGCTGTCCGACCTGCGTGAGTCCGGCTCGCTGGAGCAGGACGCCGACATGGTGATCCTGTTGCACCGCGACGACATGTACAACAACTCCTCCGACCGCACCGGCGAGGCCGACCTGATCGTGGCCAAGCACCGTAACGGCCAGACCAAGACCGTCACCGTCGCCTTCCAGGGTCACTACAGCCGCTTCGTCGACATGCAGCACTAGGCGGCGCGATGCTCGAGTCTTTCCAGGCAGTGACGGACCAACCGGACCCGGTGGTTGCTGCCTGGACGCTGACTGGGGACGACCTCATCCCAGACCGAGCACTCGAGGATCCCTCCGAGGATGCGCTCGACCACAAGGCTGTTGCTGACACCCTCTTCGACCTGGTGTGCAGCGTCCGAACCCCCGCGAACATCGCTCTGTTCGGCCCTTGGGGCTCCGGCAAATCGAGCATCTACAGCATGCTTCAAGCGCAGATCGCAGCGCGATCGAAGTCTCACCCCTCGCGAGTCATTCTCATTCGGTACGACATCTCGAAGTTCGATGGGCAGAGCCTCCAGCGCAACTTTCTCTCGCACGTCGCCAACGAGCTCGGCTTCAAGTCTAGGAAGATCGAGAACATTGAGGGCACCGCCGAGGTATCGCGCCTCAGGATAGGCCGATACCTACGTGAGAACTGGCTGTCGATCGTGGCGGCCATCATCCTTGCGTTCGCAGTTGCGGCAGTATGGGCGCTCTTCGGGAGCTGGGCCAGCGCGCAACTCGGCATCGGCAACACCGGCGAGCCAGCATCTCTCCAGTCCGAACTGATTCAGGCAGTTCCGAGTGCATCGGTCGTATTCGGGGCAATCGTGGTCGCGCTACTACTGAGCACCCAAGGACTCGCCGCTACAGTCGAGCGTCACACACGGGCCCCACTCAAGGACGCCGACGAGTTCTACAGAGCCTTCGACCGCCTCATCAAGGACCTCACCAAGAGCCACTGGTTCCGGCGAGACGTCGAACGATTGGTGGTCTTCGTCGACGAGCTAGACCGCTGCTCCCCTGCAAGTGTTGCCAGGGCCCTATCCGATCTTGTGGCCTTCCTCGACCATAGGGCATGCGTGTTCGTGGTCGCAGCCGACAGAGAGGTGATTGAGGAGGCAATTGCGAAGGCGCCTCAGGCCCGGCCGTTCCGCTCGGGCGAGCCCTACTACGCAACTGCAGCGGAGTATCTCGACAAAGTCTTCCAGCACCAACTAGCCGTGCCCCCCACTCGGCCTGAGGCGCTTACTAGCTACGCAATGCGGATGGCCGATCAAGCGCATGGCATCTGGGACGAGCTTCGCAAGAATCGTCACACATACGAGGATGTCGTCTACTCGCTAGTGCCTGCCCACGTCCGAAGCCCCCGCCGCGTCAAGGTGCTCCTGAACAACTTCGCAACCAACATGCGGATAGCGGGCGCTAGGGCAATGGACATGCGCTCGAGGGCAGTCGAGATGGCAGTGCTCACTGTGCTGCAAACCGAGTTTGCGTCCGTGGCGAGAGATCTTGTACGAGAGCCTCTCCTCCTGCAGGCTCTTCTGGACCCGGATCTTGAGAAGTCGCCCCGCCTTAATGCGTTGGTTGAGGCGTACGAGGGGATCGACGACGAGGAAGCTCCGGCGAGTCCCTCACCAAGGGCCGACAGCCGACAGGTGGTGGCGGCCTCACCGCTGGCGGACCTGCCCGAAGCGCGGGAGACGGAAGATCGCGTAGCCACCAGACGACAGCTGAACGTTCAGCTCCACTCGTATCTCGGCAAGATCCATGCGGCCGGTATCCCACTCCCGACTCTGGACCTTGTATATCTGCAACCCGCCGGGCACGCATCCGGGCTTGCAGATGCATCCCTTGCTCAGGTTCTTGATCTCGCTGCTGACACGGCACCGTCCGAGCTTGCTCGCGCCTTCTCAGATGCGGAGACCTGCGACAAGATCGGGGCCATCGGGTACCTGGTGGCGCAGGTCCCAAGTTCCTGGGGGGAAGCCCGCGCAAACTTGATTGAGTCAATCTGCCGGGTCGCGATGAGCCTCTCTGTTGATGAAGCCCGCAAGGTCGCCCGTGTCGCGGCCGCCACGGTCCTAAGCGAGGCCGCACAGGGTCGATGGAGGAGTAGCGCCACGCGGGGCGCGATCCTTCTCGGGCTCCTCGATGAGGAGATCCACGACCCCCTCAAAGGCCTCGAGGCCATCGGCTTCACTGAGGGCCTTGCCGCAGATGGGACACTCGCCGCGCTGATGCCGGCTCTGCCATCGGTCGGGCTGAGGGCCGCGTACTTGTATCCATCCATAGTCGAGGCGTACTCCCTGCATCCTGAGTACCTCCTTGAGGCACTCAAGACCTTGCCAGCTGATCAGGTCGCGGCGCTTTGGGAGCTAGCCGGGCCGAGCATCCTCGCCATCATCAGCAAGGCGCCGGAAGCGGCCACGGCGCGCCGCCCAGTCGATAGCTCTGAGGGCGCAGCAGATCAGTACCGGGCGCTTCTGGGGGCTTTGATCGAGAGGAAAGACGTCGCGGTCGAGGACGTGTCCTTCGCCGTCGCATCGCTCGCACTTGATGCTGACGCGCCACTGCTGCGCGCGATTTTGGTCGAGCATCGCGATGCCCTGAGCGACCAAGTCCTCTCCCCGGCCAAGTACGACCAGCTTGCGCTCGGGGCTACATCATCGGTGAGCGACGATGCCGAGGCCATGGGCTGGGCGAAGACCCTGAACCTAACCCCAAAGCTCGACCATGTTCTAGCCAAGAGGGCCTTCAGTCGTCTTCTGGAGATCAGCACAGTTGCCCCGCTCGAGAAGCCCAGCAGCGAAGCTGCGGCGCATCTCAAGCGCCTAATGGGAGCAATGAGCGATGTCCGCACGGAGGATGCGCTACAGGCCGTCCTAGAGGCACTGAGCACTCACCCACCAGTCGGAACACCCTCAAGCCGCGCCCTAAGGCGAAGCCTCATCAGCCTCATCGACAGTGCCCTGGAGCTGAGGCCCGCGCTTGGCCAGAGAAGCGCATATTGCGTCCAGTCCCTCATAGGCTGCGTAGAGGACGGCAGCATTCCCGATGAAGGCGCAGAGCAGGCCTGCGCCGAGATCCGAGACCTCACGCCGGTCCACGCTCGTCATCTCGAAACCAAGCTGAGGGCCGCGACTGGGTCTGCCCTCAGCCCCGTGCTGCTCGTTCGCTTGCGCACGGCGGCACGCAAACGAGCCGGTTTGACGCCTCTACCGGGACGACTAGTAGCCAGCCTCGCCCAAGAACTGGGAGGGCCACAACTCGTCGCGGAATGGGCCCTATGCGGCCCATCTCATCAGGAGATGTTGACCGTCCACGCAACCCACAGGCTCAGTTCGCCAGTGGTTGGTTCGTGGTCGCCACTCAAGTCGGTCGCGGAACGTAGCAAGATGTGGATCCAGATGGAAGCGTCGGGGGAACCCGCGGCCATGCTGTCTGCTGCTGGACTCCCCGGAGTTGACGCGAGCGTCGTGGATCACATGAAGAGCCAGATTCTTGGGGTTTCGCTTACGGCTCAGACGACGTCCACAGATCGCCTCCTCACTGCAAACCTTGCCAACGACAAGACGGCTAGGAGCGCGGCAGGCAGGCTCGCTCTGGCGCTGCTCAAGGACGGACTGGTCGGCTCGGGCGCCAACGCTGCGAAGACCGCGATCCGCGCCAACGGCGGGAGTCCGGAGACTCGGCACGAGCTGCGAGAGGCCTTTGACAAGTACACAAAAACCGTGGCCAAGAACCCGATTCCTCAGTACCAGCTTCGCGAACTGTCCAAGCTAGGTTTGCTCATCGAAAGCCCGTCGAGCCCACTCGCGAAGATATTCGGCTGGCGACACGACTGAAATCCACTTATGGGCGTGACCTCTGGCCGCCATCCGGTCGAGGCGCGGCGCTCGCGCTAGCCGAAAGCGTCAAGTCGTCGGCGATGCCTGGTTGGAGTTTCAACGGCGACCGGGAACGACAAGACCAGGACCGTCACCGTCACTTACAAGCGCCTTCGAGGCCGCCCTCGCGATACGCAAAACGGAGTCGCCGATCCTCGCCCCGGGTTGTTCGAACCGATCAGATCAGGGGTGGCTCACGTTAGCGGCTAGGTGATGTTCGCCGAGAATCCCCTAAGGAACCGTGCCACGGCCCTTTCGATGCAAGGATTCTGCCCAGGCACATCAGCAACCCTGGAGTTCGACATGCGGAAGATCACCCTCGCACGATTCCTGAACACACTCAAGTCCCACCTGGACTCCGAGGAGGACTTCCGCTTGGTGTGGTTCTTTGGTGCGGGGTGTTCGATTTCTTCGGGCATTCCTGGCGCTCAAGATCTCGTACGGGAGTGGCTGCCGCGACTCAAGAGACTCGAGACCGGAACGAGTGATGACGTCGACGCTTGGGCGGCCAAGTACTTCGAGGGATACCATCCCGAGCGGCTTGAGCAGGTCTACGGCGAGGTGATCAATGCCCTCTTCCCTCTGCCACGCGACCGCCAGAGTGAGATCGAGCGCATTACATCGGACTGCGACCCCGCCGTCGGCTATGCGGTCTTCGCCGTGCTTGCGGCAGACGCCTCGCACGGCCCGAAGACGAACGTGGTCGTCACGACCAACTTCGATGACCTCGTCGCGGATTCGTTGTATCTCCTCACACGCCAGAAGCCGCTGGTCATCGCCCACGAGAACCTGGCCCAGTTCGCCCGCGCTAGTCGCCGCCGGCCGCTGGTGGTGAAGGTCCACGGGGATGCCCGACTCGCGCCGCGAAACACCGCCGAAGAGACCAGCCAGCTGGATCCGCGCCTAGCGTCTGCCGTCCGCGGCATTCTGGATGGAGGCGGGCTAGTGTTCTGCGGCTATGCCGGAAACGACGAGAGTATCGCCGAGTTCCTGCAGGGATTCCCGGCAGACGCCTTTCCGTTTGGCGTGTACTGGGTAGGCGAGACCGTCCCCAACAACGCGGTCGGGCAGTGGATAGCCAACCGCGCCGATTCGTTTCACATTGAGCACCAAGACTTCGACGCCCTGTTCATCCAACTGGCGTCCACATTGGACTTGAAGCTGCCGGACTCCAGTCGATTCACCGAGCTGTTTGATTCTTGGGAGGAGAGGCTGAAGGGCGTTCTTGCTGATGCGGGTCAATCTAACTTGAGGCCAGCGGCTGACCGCCTTCTCGCAACCCTGGAGGGGTTGAATGCCGAACGGGAGGCCCGCCGCCTTGCCAAGGCTGGTGATATCTCAGGAGCCACCGCCGCCTACGAGCGGGCCGCTGCGACGAGCAACAACGACCCTAGGGTCCTCCGCAACTACGCGCACTTCCTCACCAACAGCTGCAGCGACTACGACGGGGCCCAAGAACTCTACGAACTCGCCCTCACCAACGACCCAAACAACGCCAACAACCTCACAAGCTACGCAAACTTCATGAGAAGCATCCGCAAGGACCACGACAAAGCCCAAGAACTCTACGAACTCGCCCTCACCAACGACCCAAACAACGCCAACAACCTCACAAGCTACGCAAACTTCATGAGAAGCATCCGCAAGGACCACGACAAAGCCCAAGAACTCTACGAACTCGCCCTCACCAACGACCCAAACAACGCCTACGCTCTCGGCAGCTACGCGAGCTTCCTCACCAGCATCCGCAAGGACCACGACAAAGCCCAGGAACTCTACGAACGCGCCCTCACCAACGACCCAAACAAGCCCTACGCTCTCGGCAGCTACGCGAACTTCCTCACCAACATCCGCAAGGACCACGACAAAGCCCAAGAACTCTACGAACGCGCCCTCACCAACGACCCAAACAAGCCCTACGCTCTCGGCAGCTACGCGAACTTCCTCACCAACATCCGCAACGACCACGACAAAGCCCAAGAACTCTACGAACGCGCCCTCACCAACGACCCAAACAACACCAACAACCTCACGAGCTACGCGAACTTCCTCACCAACACCCGCAACGACCACGACAAAGCCCAAGAACTCTACGAACGCGCCCTCACCAACGACCCAAACGACCCCTACGCTCTCGGCAGCTACGCGAACTTCCTCACCAACACCCGCAACGACCACGACAAAGCCCAAGAACTCTACGAACGCGCCCTCACCAACGACCCAAACAACACCATCCTGCTCGGCAACTTCGCACAACTGGCCTTCGCAGTGGCGGACGATGCCAAGGGAGTGAGGCTGGCCAAGGTGGCTTTGTCCGACGAGGGCTGCCCCGCCACGTTGCGGGTGGAGATCCTTTGCGCGCTTGCTGCCCACACAGGAGGCTCCTCACCCAAGCCGGGCCTCGAACTCCGCTCAGCACTCGAAGCCGGCGCACGGTCCCCGGGCTGGAGTTTCGGCGGAAGCCTGGATCGCCTTCGGAAGGAGAGGGACCCTCGCCTGCCCTTCTTCGAACAGCTCGCATCGGTGATCTGCGATGGTGAGGACCTGGCGAGCCTGGAGCCGTTTACAGAATGGGGCGACTGGCACCCGAGGAAGCGTCCACGGAAGACGCAGTGAGGCCGTCCCGGCCAGACATGCATCGGAGGGCCACTACAGCCGCTTCGTCGACATGCAGCACTGACGGCGGTCCGCAGGCGCACAATGAAGTTGTGCGCACCCCCCGCCTGCTGATCATCGCTGCCGCCGCACTGGCCCTGCTGGCCACACCGGCCCCCGCTAGCGCCGCGCCCGTCCAAGAGCCGCGCCTGGCTCCGTCCGCCTCGACTTCGCTGCCGTCCGCGACTCTCCGTCCGGCCCGGGTGGTGGTCGCGAAGAAGGCGAAGGTCTCCCGGGTTAACCTCAAGATCGACGCGAGAGCCGGACGCCACCCGATCAGTCCGCTCATCTACGGGGTGAACTTCGCCGGTCAGACCAGTGGGCTCAGCTCGGCCTTCCACGTTCCGGTCGATCGGTGGGGCGGCAACTCGACGTCCCGGTACAACTACCGCAATCACACCTACAACACCGGCCAGGACTGGTACTACGAGAACATCGTGGCCGACCCGTCCGACACCCTGACCAGCTTCATCGACAAGGATCGGACGGCCGGGACGGCCAGCCTAGTCACCGTGCCGATGATCGGCTGGGTGGCCAAGGACTCCCCGTCCGCGCACCCGTTCGCCTGCTCCTTCCCGCGGACGAGCTTCGCCACCCAGAACGACTTCGACCCGTGGGACGCCAACTGCGGCAACGGCGTCCGCGGCAGCACCCAGCTCAGCGCCGACCCGTCCCGCACTTCGATCAGCGTCGGGGCCGACTTCGACCACGACATGGTCGCCTCCCTGGTCAGCCGGTACGGCACCGCGGCCCAGGGCGGGGTGAAGTTCTATGCGCTGGACAACGAGCCGGTGCTGTGGAACAGCACCCACCGCGACGTCCACCCCGATCCGCTGACCAGCGACGAGCTGTGGAACAAGTCACAGGCCGCCGCCCAGGCCGTGAAGTCGGCGGACGGCACCGCCGCCGTCCTCGGTCCGAGCGACTGGGGCTGGTGCGCCTACTACTTCTCCGCGGCCGACGAGTGCGGCCAATCCACCGCCGACCGGAATGCCCACGGCGGGCTGCCGCTGGGCGCCTGGTACCTACAGCAGTTCGCCGCGGCCGAGCGCGACGGTGGCGTCCGGCTGCTCGACTACTTCGACGAACACTTCTATCCGCAGGGCAACAACGTGGCCCTCGGCAAGGCCGGGAGCTCGGCGACGAAGGCGCTGCGGCTGCGCTCGACCCGGGCGCTGTGGGATCCCAGCTATGTCGACGAGTCCTGGATCAGCGATGCGGACGGCCGCAAGCCGCTGCAGTGGATCCGCACCATGAAGGCCTGGGTCAGCCAGTACTACCCGGGCACCAAGACCGCCATCACCGAGTACAACTGGGGCGGCCTGGAGTCGATCAACGGGGCCCTGGCCCAGGCCGATGTGCTGGGCATCTTCGGGCGCGAAGGCCTCGACCTGGCCACCTTGTGGGGACCGACCAAGGCCAGTGACCCCTGGGCCTACGCCTTCCGGATGTACCTGAACTACGACGGGCGGCACCACCGCTTCGGGGACACCTCCGTCCGGGCCAGCAGCGCCAACCAGGGACGGCTGGCGGTCTATGCCGCGGTCCGCAGCAGTGATGGGGCGCTGACCGTGATGGTGATCAACAAGACCGGCTCGACGATCCTGTCCACCCTGTCGCTGGCCGGCTTCGTCGGGGCGTCCAAGGCCGCCGTGTACCGTTACTCCTCAGCCCATCCGAAGGCCATCGTGAAGAAGGTCTCGGTGAAACGCCACGGTTCGACGATCTCTACCAGCTTCGCCGGCTCCTCAATCACCTTGTTGGTGCTGCCGAAGCGGTGACCCGACGCTGGTCGGGTTCGTTGCCCCGAACAGGAGGATCATGCCCGACGTCATTACCCGCCCGGACGGAATGCCCCCGACCAATGGCTACAGCCATGTGGCCATCGCCCACGGTGACACCGTGTTCATCTCCGGCCAGGTGCCGGTAGATGCCGACGGCGAGGTGGTCTCGGCGGACCCGTCCGCGCAGGTCGAGCAGGTGTTCACCAACCTGCGGACGGCGCTGGCCGCGGCCGGCCTGGACTTCAGCCACGTGGTCAAGCTCACCTACTACCTGGTGGATCTGGCCGACCTGGCCGTGGTCCGCGAGGTGCGGGATCGCTTCATCGACGCCGAGCGGCCGCCGGCCAGCTCGCTGATTCAGGTGGCCGGCCTGGTCAGCCCGGCCTTCCGGGTGGAGATCGACGCGGTGGCGTCCCGCGGCTGACGGCGTCTACTGAGCCCTCCGCTGGCTCAGATCGGGACCAAGTTTGGGTTCGAGCCCAGCACTCTCGAATGCTGCTCACTGCTGCTGTTCGAGCCCGCGTGCCCGTCTAGCAGGCGGCGATGACGAGCGTGGGTCGGATTCAGCATCTGAGGAGGCCTGCGGGGCCGGGTTTTCGAACCTAGCGTTGGCGGTAGTCGTCCCGCGCGAACAAGGATCACCGATGACCACGAATGGGCAGATCTCCTTCTGGTGGCAGCAACTCGGACTGCCGGACCTCCGTCCGGCGCTGCCCGGCTCGCTCGAGGCGGACGTGGCCATCGTCGGCGGCGGCTTCACCGGCCTGTGGACCGCCTACTACCTGAAGAAAGCCCAGCCGGACGCCCGGGTGGTGGTGCTCGAGCAGCGCTTCGCTGGCTTCGGGGCCTCGGGTCGCAATGGCGGCTGGTGCGTGAACTCGATCACCGGCACCCGTGAGCAGTACCTGGACAGCCACGGCCGCGACGCCGTGATCGGCTTCCAGCGGGCCATGAACGACACCGTCGACGAGGTGATCGCGGTGGCCGCGGCCGAGGGGATCGACGCCGACATCATCAAGGGCGGCGAGTTCAACGTGGCTCGCACACCATCGCAGGTCGGTCGAATGAAGGCCTTCTACGAGGCCGAGGCCGCCTGGCCGGTCACCGACATCGAGCTGCTCGACGCGACAGAAGCCAAGGACCGAATCAACATCGACGGCGCCCTGGGCGCGACCTGGCAGCCGCACTGCGCCAAGGTGAACCCGGCCAGGCTGGCCCGCGGTCTGGCCCTGGCCTGCGAACGCGCCGGTGTGGTGATCTACGAGAACACCCTAGTCAACGAGATTTCGTCGGGCGTGGTCCGCACCGACCACGGGGACGTCCGGGCGCCGGCCATCGTCCGGGCCACCGAGGGCTTCACCGCCAACCTGCGCGGCGAGCACCGCACCTGGCTGCCGATGAACTCCTCGATGATCGTCACCGAGCCGCTGCCGGAGTCGGTGTGGACGCAGCTCGGCTGGACGTCCGGGCAGGTGCTGGGCGACTACGCCAACGTCTACATGTACGCCCAACGCACCGCGGACGGCCGGATCGCCTTCGGCGGCCGGGGCGTCCCCTACCGTTACGGCTCGCGGGTGGACACCGACGGCGTCACCCAGGAGCGCACCATCGAGGCCCTGACCGGGCTGCTGCGCAGCTTCTTCCCGGCGGCGTCCGGGGTCGGCATCGACCACGCCTGGGCCGGGGTGTTGGGCGTCCCCCGGGATTGGGCGGCCACCATCGGCTTCGACCACGGCACCGGGATGGGCTGGGCCGGCGGCTACGTGGGCACCGGAGTGGCCACCACCAACCTGGCCGGACGCACCCTGACCGATCTGATCCTGCGCCGCGACACCGAGCTGGTCCGGCTGCCCTGGGTAGGCCGGAAGGTGCGCAAGTGGGAGCCCGAGCCGCTGCGCTGGCTGGGCGTCCAGGCCATGTACGCCGCCTACCGGATGGCCGACCGCCAGGAGCTGGACGGACGTGCGACCACCTCCCCGATCGCCAAGTTCGCCGACCTGATCTCCGGCCACTGAGCCGTTCCGCAGCTTCCCGCGGAACGCTCTGCGCCGCAGGGCGATGCGCCGATCTCGGCTGATCGCGGAGTTTGTTACCTGATCGGCGAAGAGGGCGGAGCGTCCCGAGCAACTCGCGGACTTGGTTACCGAATGCGCAGCGAAACAGCCAGGATTCGGTAACCAACTCCGCCACTCGGCTCCGGCGCTGCCGGAGGCACCCGCATTCGGTAACAAGGCCCGCAGATGGCGGTCGGCTGGCTAGAACCAGCCGCTCACGGCCACCAGCGAACGCCCGCCCCGCGCGGCCACAGCGAGCACACAGCGACGTCCAAGGGTATGGACGGTTCGACCCGAGACTCTCGTTCACATCGAATGATGGGAGTGGACGTGGCCGTGGAGACCCAGAGCCCGACGGGCACCACCCGGCAGACGCCGATCGTTGATCGTCGGGTGCTGGTGGCTGACCGCCGAGTGCTGGTGCCGTCCTGGTGGCGGGACGCCGTGGGCCTGACCATCTGGGCCAACCTGCTGATCGTCACCGCACTGTGGGTCAGCGGCGGCGGGCTGCAGGCGCTGTCCACACCGGCCGGCGCCTTCACCACCCTGGGCCGGCTGACCGGCCTGATCGCGTCCGTCCTGCTGCTGATCCAGGTGCTGCTGATGGCCCGGCTGCCCGTAGTCGAGCGGGTCTACGGCCAGGACGAGTTGGCCCGCCGACACCGGCTGGTCGGCTTCTGGTCGTTCTCGCTGATGCTCGTCCACCTGGTGCTGATCACGATCGGCTACGCGCTATCGGCCCGGCTGAACGTGTTCGTCCAGTTCTGGGAGCTGGTCGTCGACTACCCCGGAATGCTGCTGGCCACGGCCGGCACCGTGCTGGTGGTCGTGGTGGCCATGAGCAGCATCCGGGCCGCACGGAGAAAGCTCCGCTACGAGTCGTGGCATCTGATTCACCTGTACGCCTACCTCGGCGTCGGGCTGGCCCTGCCCCACCAGCTGTGGACCGGCCAGGAGTTCCTGAGCAACGCCTGGGCCACGATCTACTGGTGGGGGCTGTGGATCGCCGCGCTGGTCGCCATCGTCGGTTGGCGACTGGCCGTCCCGCTGTACCGCAGCCTGCGGCACGACCTGCGGGTGGCCGGCGTCCGCCGGGAAAGCGCGGACGTGATCAGCGTGCTGATCTCCGGACGTGACCTCGACCGGTTGCCGGTCGCGGCCGGCCAGTTCTTCCACTGGCGGTTCCTGGGCCGTCCCAGTTGGACTCGGGCCCACCCGTACTCGCTGTCGGCGGCCCCGAACGGCCGCGACCTGCGGATCACGGTCAAGGATCTCGGCGACGGCAGCCACGAGCTGGCCGGCGTCACCCCGGGCAGCCGGGTGCTGATCGAAGGCCCCTACGGACGGCTGCACGGCGGCGTCCGGACGAGCCGGAAGGTGCTGCTGATGGGTGCCGGGATCGGGATCACCCCACTGCGGGCGCTGCTCGAGGAACTGCCGCAGGCCCCCGGCGATGTCACCTTCATCTACCGGGCCGGGAGCGACGACGAGCTGGTGCTGGCCGGCGAGATCGAGCAGCTGGCCGCGTCCCGGGGGGCGCGGGTGTTCTTTGTGGTCGGCCACCGTCGCCGGGAGCGGAACTCCTGGCTGCCGTCCAGCGCCGGCACTCTCAGCGATGCCGACGGCCTGCGCCGGCTGGTGCCTGACATCGCCGAGCACGACGTCTACCTCTGCGGCGCGGACGCCTGGATGGACGCCGCCGCCAAGGCCGCCCGCGAGTGCGGGGTGCCGGCCGACCGCATCCATTCCGAACGCTTCAGCTGGTAATCGAGGAGCCTCATGCGCAAGATCGTCATTGGGCTGGCAAGCACCGTCAGTGCGCTGGTGCTGCTGTTCAGCTATCACACGTCCACGAACTCCACTGCGGCCAAGGACACCACCACCGACACCGGCGGGGGCACCGGCAGCTCCGGCGGGACGACACCCAACGCGGGCTCGTCCGGGTCGTCCGCGGACGGCACCTACACCGGCGATGCGGCCGCCACCCGGTACGGCGACGTTCAGGTGCAGATCACCGTCTCCGGCGGCAAGATCACCGCGGCTGACGCGATCCAGTACCCGAACAGCGATCGGCACGACCAGCAGATCAACGCCTACGCCATCCCGATCCTCAACTCCGAAGCGGTGGACGCCCAGAGCGCCAGCATCGACGCCGTCTCCGGCGCCACGGTGACCAGCGACGGCTACATCACGTCCCTCCAGTCGGCCATCGACGCCGCCCACCTGCAATGAGCACCCTCACGCTGAGCCCAGCCGTGGCCACCGACCTGCCGCGGCGCGCCTGGGTGGCCCAGATCATGAGTCTGCCGATCAGCATCCACCTGCGCGGGCCGGCCGCGGAGTCGCCGGCGATCGCCGCCCTGGTGGCCGAGGCATTCGGCGAGCTGCGCGCCGATGAGGAGTTGTTCAGCATCTGGCGTCCGGACAGCCCGGCCAGCCGGATTCGGGACGGACGCGACCAGATCGCCGATGCCCCACCCCGGCTACGGCACGTGGCCGCGCTGTGCGAGCTCGCCGAGTACCGCACCGGTGGCGCCTTCTCGGCGTGGCTGCCGGACGCGTCCGGGGTGTTGCGGTTCAACCCGACCGGGCTGGTGAAGGGCTGGGCCGTCCAGCAGGCGTCCGCCCTGCTGGGTGAGCGGCTGCGCCGCTTCGGAGCCCACGACCTGATGATCAATGCCGGCGGTGACATCGCCGTGGCCTGCACCCGCACCGACACCCCCGACTGGGTGGTGGCCATCGAGGATCCGCGCGATCGCAGCCGGCTGCTGCGGGCGCTGCACCTGCGCACCGGCGCCGTGGCCACCTCGGGTACCGCGGCTCGCGGCGCCCACATCGTCGACCCGGCCACCGGAATGGCAGCGGACGGCCTGCTGTCGGCCACCGTGATCGGCCCCGAGCTGACCTGGGCGGACGTCTATGCCACCGCGGCTTTCGTGAAGGGGCCGACCGCCGTCGGCTGGCTGGCCACCCTCGATCGGCATGCCGGCCTGCTGGTCGAGCCGAATGGACGAGTGACCGCGATCGGGGCACCGGAAGCCTGAGCATCGCCCCGGCATCGTCCGGGCCGACTATCGGTTCGATGGTCTGCCCATTCCGCCCAGTGGGTGGCGGCTCCTAGGCTGGGCGGCAGGCCCACCGCCTCGAAGGGGAGATCATGTCCGCTGATCATCGACATCCGGCCGACCAGCACGATCTGATCCGAGTGCGCGGCGCCAGGGTCAACAACCTGCGCGGGATCGACCTCGACCTGCCCAAACGACGGCTCACCGTGTTCACCGGGGTCTCCGGGTCGGGCAAGAGTTCGCTGGTCTTCGGCACCATCGCCGCGGAGTCGCAGCGGCTGATCAACGAGACCTATCCGGCCTTCGTCCAGGGCTTCATGCCGAGCATGACCCGTCCGGACGTGGACGTCCTGGAGGGCCTGAGCACGGCGATCATCGTCGACCAGGAGCGGATCGGGGCCAACCCGCGCTCGACGGTCGGCACGGTCACCGACGCGCTGGCCATGCTGCGGATCCTGTTCAGCCGGCTGGCCACCCCGCAGATCGGCTCGGCGCAAGCATTCTCGTTCAACATCGCCACGGTCTCCGGTAAAGGCGCGGTCGAGATCGAGAAGGGCCAGGGCAAGATCGTCGAACGCAAGTCGTTCACCGTCCAAGGCGGCATGTGTCCCCGCTGCGAGGGGCTCGGCAACGTCAACGACTTCGACCTGTCCGCGCTCTACGACGACTCCAAGTCGCTGAACCAGGGCGCGTTGGCCGTCCCCGGCTACACAATGGACGGCTGGTACGGACGGATCTACCGCGGCTGCGGATGGTTCGACCCGGACAAGCCGATCCGCGACTACTCCCCCAAGGAGCTGTCCGATCTGCTCTACAAGCAGCCCACCAAGGTGAAGATCGACGGCATCAACGTCACGTACCAGGGCCTGATTCCGCAGATCCAGAAGACCTACCTGGCCAAGGACGTCGAGGCCATGCAGCCGCACATCCGGGCCTTCGTGGAGCGGACGGTCACCTTCACCGTCTGCCCCGACTGCGCCGGCACCCGGCTGAACGAGCCGGCCCGCTCGGCGCGGATCGCCGGCGCGAACATCGCCGACGTCTGCGCCATGCAGCTGACCGATCTGGCCGAATGGGTGCGCGGGCTGGACGACCCGTCCGTGGCCCCGCTGCTGGCCAAGCTGCGGCACATCCTGGACTCCTTCACCGAGATCGGGTTGGGCTACCTGAGCCTGGCCCGCTCGTCGGGCACCTTGTCCGGCGGCGAAGCGCAGCGGATCAAGATGATCCGACACCTCGGCTCGTCGCTGACCGACGTCACCTACATCTTCGATGAGCCCACCATCGGGCTGCACCCGCATGACATCGCCCGGATGAACGGCCTGCTGCTGCGGCTGCGCGATGCCGGCAACACCGTGCTGGTGGTCGAGCACAAGCCCGAGATGATGGCGATCGCCGACCACGTGGTCGACCTCGGCCCCGGTGCTGGGACGGCCGGAGGTCAGATCACCTACACCGGCGATCTGGACGGCCTGCGGGCATCCGGGACGCTCACCGGACGCCACCTGGACGACCGGGCTCGGCTGAAGCCGTCCGTCCGGGCCGCGACCGGGAGCCTGCCGATTCGTGGGGCGAACGCCAACAACCTGCATAGCGTGGACGTGGACGTCCCGCTCGGCGTGCTGGCCGTCCTGACCGGGGTGGCCGGCTCGGGCAAGAGCTCGCTGGTCGACTCCGGGCTGGTCGGACGCCCGGGCGTGGTCGCCATCGACCAGGGCGCCATCAAGGGCTCTCGGCGCAGCAACCCGGCCACCTACACCGGGCTGCTGGAGCCGATCCGCAAGGCCTTCGCCAAGGCCAACGGGGTCAAGCCGGCCTTGTTCAGCGCCAACTCCGAGGGGGCTTGCCTGGCCTGCAACGGTGCCGGGGTGATCTACCTGGATCTGGCCGTGATGGCCGGGGTGCCGGTGACCTGCGAGGAGTGCGAGGGCAAGGGCTTCCAGCCGTCCGTCCTGACCTACCACCTGGCCGGCAAGGACATCGCGCAGGTGCTGGCGCTGCCAGTGGCCGACGCGCTGGAGTTCTTCTCGGCCGGGGAGGCGAAGCTGGCTCCGGCGACGGCCATTCTGACCCGACTGGCCGATGTGGGGCTGGGCTACCTGCGCCTGGGCCAGCCGCTGACCACCTTGTCCGGCGGCGAACGGCAGCGGTTGAAGCTGGCCAACGAGCTGTCCGGGACCGGCAGCATCTACGTCCTGGACGAGCCGACCACCGGTCTGCATCTGGCCGACGTCGAGCAGTTGCTCGGCCTGCTGGATCGGCTGGTCGAGGCCGGCAAGTCGGTGATCGTGATCGAGCACCACCAAGCCGTGATGGCCCACGCCGACTGGATCATCGACCTGGGTCCCGGCGCCGGCCATGACGGCGGACGGGTGGTCTTCGAAGGCACCCCGGCCCAGCTGGTCGAGGCCCGATCGACCATCACCGGTCGGCACCTGGCCGAGTACGTCCGCCGCTGACGGGGACGGTTCCATTACCGTCCGGCGCGGTGGTGAGGCGGCGTCCAGCCGCCTAGGCTGCCGCCCATGACTGACGGCCTGCGCTTTTCCAACCGCACCGAAGACATCGACCGGACGCTGGTGCACTACTGGATCAGCGAGCTCAGCTACTGGGCCCAGGGACGCACCCGCGAAACCCAGGACACCGCCATCGACGGCTCCCGGAACTACAGCGTCCATGACCAGGCGACCGGCGCCCAGCTCGGCTACGCCCGGGTGATCACCGACGGGGCCACCTTCGCCTGGCTGTGCGATGTGATCGTCGCCCCGCACGCCCGCGGACGCGGCGTCGGAAAGCGCCTGATCTCCGGCATCGTGGACGACCTGGAACCGCTCGGGCTCCGCCGGATCCTGCTGGCCACCGCGGACGCCCACGGCCTGTACGCCCAGTACGGCTTCGAGCCGCTGGCCCAGCCCGAGCGCTGGATGGTCCACCTGTAGCTCCGCGCCCCGCACTCCCAGTTCGCGCTACCGAACGGAACTCCCGCTACCGGAATTTCGGCAGCAAAGGTTGCATTCGGTAGCGAACGCTGTGGACGGGGCCGGGGCGGCTCTACCCGGACGGGGCCTAGCCGGGCCCGACGGACGAGTCGGACGGGGCGGCTGGCCCATCTTCTCGCCCCTCCGACCCGCGCCCCGCCAAACCCAGTTCGCGCTACCGAACGGAACCCCCACTACCGAAATTTCGGCAGCAAAGGTTGCATTCGGTAGCGAACGCTGTGGACGGCGTCGAGCGGAGGCCCGACGGCCGAGCCGGACGGGATCAGCCGTCGACGCGCGGAGTCCAGGCGTCCGCCTTGGCCAGGTCGGCGTCCAGGGCGCCGACACCGGAGCCGGAGATCCGCAGGTTCGAGCTGTACTGCCACAGCGACCACTCCGACCACGGCCCGGTCAGCGGCTGGGCGTCCGGCACTCGTCCGTTGTCCTTGCCCCACGAGGCCACCCAGAGCCGGGCCAGCGGAGCAACTGGCTCCCACACGTACTCGCCGGCGTCGATCCGGTTGGCCGCATTGGCGCCCATGTAGACGTAGAGGTTCGGCCGGCGTCCGCTGTCGATCAGCTTCGCCTTCAGGACGGTCAGGAACTCGGCCACCTCGGTGGGGTTCCAGGCACGCAGCGAGAGCTTGTACTTCTTGCCGGACTTGGTGGTGGTCCAGGCGCGTCCGGCCTCGACGTCCAGGACGATCGGGTCGGTGTCGGCCGTGGCGAGCTTGCCGTCCTTGACCAGCCAGGCGAAGAACTGGTTGGCCGAGTCGGTCGGGGTGTAGCCGGCCGAGAACAGGTTGCCCGGGGTGGTGTCGATGCTGTCGATCCAGCCGTTGAACCAGTAGTGGCCCAGGCCGAGCTTGGCCTTGCTCACCGCGTCGGCCAGGGTGGCGTAGGCACAGTCCTTGTCGACGGGCTTGGATCCGGTCTTGGCCTTCTTACCGGTGCAGGCGTTCACATAGGGCTGGTTGATCGGCTTGGCGCCCGAAGCCGCCCGCAGCACCACGAAGCCGTGCGAGCCCGTCCACGACTTCACGGCAGCCAGCTTCACCTTCTTCTTCGGTGCCCACTGGTAGGCCGACAGGTCGACGCCCTGGCGCAGCCCGGTCAGCCCGAAGGCCTTCTGGGCGTCCGCGGCCGGCGTCTTCGACGGGAACCGGACGGTCAGCTTCACCGCGGCCGATGTGACCTTGCCGCCCTTGCCGGTGACGACCACTCGGAACTGCGTCCCACTAGCCCACTTGCTGCCCTTGGCGGTGTAGGAGGACGACTTCGCGCCCGTGATCGAGGTCCACTTCTTGGCCTTCGGCGTCCGGGACTGCCACTGGTACTTCAGCGAGGTGCCGGAGGCGGTGACGCTGAACTTCGTGCGAGTGGACACCCCGTAGCGGTTGGTGGTGCTGCTGGCCGGCTGGCTGAGGATCTTGGTGGCGGTGGTGGCCATCGGCAGCACGGCCGACGCCGGGCTCACCGTCGGCAGCGGCAGCGGCATTGCCTGCGCGGGGCTGGCGCTGAGCGTCCCGGCGAACAGCGCGGACGCCGTGAGCACCGCCCAGGTGACTGACTTACCGGAGAACATCACTGCCCCTTCCCTTCGGTTGCGGCCCGAGCGGACCGCAGGACGAAAGGGAACCGTCCCTCTCGCATCGGCGGGATGGATGGCAATGGAACCGTCCCCACCGAACCGGCTGACCAGGGCGGACGGTCAGGGAACCGTCCCCTCGACTGGCCGCCGATGTGGTCATGGTAAGCCGACTCGTGACGGTCGGCGGGGAGATCGAGGGGGCAGTTGTGACCGAGGGGCGGCGCGGAGTCGTCCAATCGGCGGTACCGACACCGGGTCCGAGCAAAGATGGACGCATGGAGCCCACCGCCAAGATCGCGCGCTTCGACACGCTGATGACCCGCCTGGAGCGGCGCTACTTCCCGCACACCCGGCGCTGGATCTGCTCGCGGGCCAGCGGCAGGACCCTCGAGGTGGCGGTCGGCACCGGACTGAACCTGTCCCACTATCCGCCCGGCCTGGACCTGCACGGCGTCGATCGGGAGCCGGACGCCCTGGCCCTGGCCGCTCAACGCTCGGACGAGCGCAAGCTCGGGATGATCCTCAAGACCGGGGACGCCGGACGCCTGCCCTACCCCGACGCCAGTTTCGACACCGTGGTGTGCACCTTCGCGCTGTGCGAGGTGCCGAAGGTCGAACCGGTGCTGCGCGAGTTCGCTCGCGTCCTCCGTCCGGACGGACAACTGCTGCTGGCCGATCACGTGATCGCCACCGATGGCTGGGTCCGGCTGGCCCAGCGGCTGCTGGAGGCCGTGACCATTCCGCTGGGCGGCGAGCACTACACCCGGCGCCCGTCCCAGCAACTGCCGGTGGCCGGCTTCGCGGTGGTCGAGTCCGAGCGGCTGGCCCGCGGCGCGATCGAACAGTTGCGCGCCCGTCTGGTCAGTGCCGAGGCTTAGTCTGGACTTGAAGCCGAGGAGGACCATGAGCACCTTCACTGATCGTCCCAACAGCGCCGTCCTGGTCGTCGACGTCCAGGTCGGCGTGGTGGCCGACGCCTACCACCGCGACGAAACCCTGGCCCACCTTCAGGAGCTCGTGGCCAAGGCCCGCACGGCCGGCGTCCCGGTGATCTGGGTGCAGGACCTCGGCGGTGACCGCGAGGCCGGCTCCGCACCCTGGCAGATCGTCCCCGAGCTCGAGCCGCTGGCCGACGAGCCCCGGGTCCAGAAGCGCTACGGCGACTCCTTCGAGGACACCGAACTGGCCGACCTGCTCGAGGCCGGACGGATCGGACGGCTCTACGTGGCCGGCGCCCAGACCGATGCCTGCATCCGCTCGACGATCCACGGCGCGTTCACCCGCGGCTACGACACCATCCTGGTCGGCGACGCGCACACCACCGAAGACCTCACCGAATGGGGCAACCCGTCCCCGGCGGACGTGATCGCCCACACCAACCTGTACTGGGCCGATCACGAGGGTCCCGGACGGGTGGCTGACGTGGTGAACACCGCCGACCTGCAGCTCTAGCGCGCCGCGCCCGCACGTCGACACCGGGCGGACCGGGCCGGTTCGGTGGGTCCGGCTAGCTAGGTTTACCCCTGTGAGCAGTGATGGGTTCTTCGACGAGCACGAACACGAGGACGCCCTCGAGCCCCGGCACCTGATCCGGCGTTCGAACGTGGTACTTCGCGCCGGGATCATGATGTTGGGCGCCGGGACGTCCGGCCTGCGGGTGCGTGAGGTGATGCGCTCGGTGGCCGGGACGGTCGGGCTGCGCCAGCTGCAGGCCCAGATCACCTACACCGACATCACCTTGACCGTCCGCCGACGCAGCACCTTCCGGACCCAGGTCGGCGAGGTCGCGGCGCCGGGCGTGAACGCGCACCGGATCGCCATGCTCAAGGAGTTCGGCGAGCACCTGCCCGAGCGGGCCACGGTGGCCGAGGTGGACGCCCAACTGGACCAGATCGAGCACACCCCGAAGCTGTACCCGAGCTGGGTGCTGATCCCGCTGGTGGCGATCGCCTGCGCGTCGATCACCGTGCTCGGCCACGGCAGCTGGCGGGAGGTGCTGGCCGTGCTGCCGGCGTCCGCCCTTGCCTACTGGCTGCACCGGGCACTGACCGGCCACCAGCTCAACCACCTGGCCGTCGTGCTCACCTCGGCCGCGGTGGCCACCGGCTTGTACGTCGGGTTCAGCAGGCTGCTGGACCTGGCCCTGGGCGGGCCGAGCTCCCGGTTCGCGGCCGGGCTGATCTGCGCGGCCATCTTCCTGATCCCCGGCTTCCCGCTGGTCACCGCCGGCCTCGACCTGGCCCGGATCGACCTGCTGGCCGGCATCCCTCGGCTCACCTACGCCGCGCTGGTGCTGCTCTCGATCACCATCGGGGTGTGGCTGGTGGCCAGCCTGTCCGGCGCCAACCCCGATCCGGTGCCGCCGATCGACGGGCATCCGGTCCTGCTGTGGCTGGCGGTGCTGGCGGCCAGCTTCTTCGCGGTCTTCGGCTGGGCCACCATGTTCAACACCCCGATCTGGATGGCCGTGGCCTCCGGAGTGATCGCCATGCTCGGCAACGTCCCGCGGCTGATCCTGATCGGCTTCGGCGTGAAGGAGTACGTGGCCACCTTCCTCGGCTGCTTCCTGATGGGCCTGCTGTGTGCCCTGGCCGGGAAGCTGTTCGACATGGAGAAGATCATCATGACCGTGCCGACCCTGCTGGTCTCGATCCCGGGCGCGGCTGCGCTGCGCACCCTGCTCTACTTCGACCAGTCGAATGTGGTGCTGGCCATGCAGAACGGGGTGGCCACCGTGCTGGCCGTGATCGCCATGGTGGCCGGCCTGGCCGGGGCCCGGATGCTCACCGATCCGGAGTGGGCCTTCACCGGCGCCACTCCGCCGGACGCCCCGCTGGGCCGGATCACCCGCCTGTTCGTCCGCTGAGGACGCTTCGAGTCAGCCGCCGGCGACCGGAGCCGACGTAGGCTGGAGGCGACAAGGAGGTTCCCGATGACCGTTCGTCGCCGCCTGGCCCCGATCGTGGCCGGCCTCGCCCTCGCGGTCACCGGGTGCGCCAGCCAAGGAGTCCCGATGGACAGCCCGTCCGCCCGTCCGCCGTTCCAGACCACCAGCCCGATGCCGACGCCCAACGCCGGCGCCAGCGCGTCCGTCCCGCCGGTCCGGTGGCAGGCGATTCTGGACGACCTGGCCACCCGCAAGGTGCCCGCCGACCAGGTCACCCTGGTCAGCGCCGAGTCGGTCACCTTCAACGACGGCTCGCTGGGCTGCCCCGAGCCCGGCCGGATGTACACCCAGGCCCTGGTCGACGGCATGCGAGTACAGGTCAAGGCCGCCGGCAAGCTCTACGACTACCGCTTCGGCAACACCAACACCCCGAAGCTCTGCGAACGCCGCTGAGCTGGCCGCTCAGCGGGTGCGGAGCAGCGCGGCCTCACTAGCGCCGGACTTGTTGTCCACCGACACCACCATCAGGCCCTTCGGCTTCTGCGCGGCGTAGGCGGCCTGGTTGGCCACCACGGTCAGCTTGGCGGTCTTGTTGCGTCCCACCATCACCTGATCGGAGTCGGTGAACGGCTTGTGGAACGGGTCATAGCTGGCCCAGCCGTCGAAGCTGTCCTCGCCCAAGCCGAGCACGGTGTAGGCCGAAGCCGTGTACTTGAAGGCACCGGACGTCGCACTCAGGCCGAGCTGGGACGCGTTCACCGGCAGCAGGATGGTGCTGGAGTCGGTGGGCGCCTGGGCCAGGTAGCCGGACGGAGTCACCTCGCCGCTGGCGACGTCCATCACGAACGCCTCCATCAGCCCGTTGTACTCGCCATTGCGGATGTAGCCGGAGTCGTAGCCGATCACCACCTTGTCGGACTCGCCGTCCCGGTTGGTGTCGACGTCCACGTCGAACTCGATCGAGGCCGCGTTCGACCAGCGGTTGTGGCTGTTGATCGCGAAGACCATCAGCGGGTCGTCCGGGTCACCGAAGGACTGGACGCCGACCGCCCGCAGGTCGTAGCCGGACGCCACCGAACCCTTCGGCAGGTCCTTGGCCTTGTCAGCCAGGCCCCAGGTGTAGATGTCGGCCAGCGCGGGCAGCGCCCCACCGAAGTTGGCCAGCTTCAGCTTCAGGTCGTAGCTGGGCCGCACGGCGGTGGGCTTGCTGCCCTTCTTGGGTGTGGCGTTCGCGGCCGTGAACAGGCCGAGCTGCTTGTCTGCGGCCAGTCGGGCGTCGAGCCGGGCCTGAGCGCGGGGCACCAGCAGGTAGGGCACCTTGAGCTCTCCGGCACTGGAGCTCACCACCACCGCGCCGGAGACTTGGCGGAAGCTGAACTGATCCTCACCGGACAGCGAGGTGCCGATGCTGGCCGCAGGGACGCTCAGCAACACCGGGACGGTCGCCTGGCTGCGGGCCTTCACGGTCAGCTTCTTGGTGCCGAGCACCATGCTGGCCGGACGCGATTGCGGCCCGGCCTGGGTGCTCAGCCGGTAGGTCACCGGCCGATCGCTCAGGTTGCTGATCGTGATGCTCTTCGCCCCGACGTAGGCCAGGGACGGCTCGGCGAAGCCGAAGCTGAGGCTGGCCTCCTGGATCTTGCCGGCCGAGGTCCGGTAGCTGTCGCCGGTGACCACGGTCTGGGTGTTGATCGCCTGCAGCGCGTCCACCAGGCCGGTGCCGGACTGGGTGACCTGGTAGCCGGCGACCTTGTCGGCGTCGGCCGTGCCGACCACGGCGGCCGCCACCTGCGATGCCGTCCAGTTCGGGTGGGCCTGGACGGCCAGCGCGGCCACCCCGGCCACATGCGGGGCGGCCATCGAGGTTCCGGACTCGACCTGACCGTCGCTGCCGGTGCCCACTGCCGCGGAGAAGATCGAGACGCCGGGCGCCGCCACATTCGGGCTCAGCCCGGACTCGGTGGTGCTCGGTCCGGCCGAGGAGAAGTCGGCCACGGCGCGGTAGACCGGGTTGGTCACGGTGCTCGCCGAGAACCCGACCTGGGCACCCTCGGCATCGGCCAAGGTGGCGCCGCCGTCACTGGTCACGCCGAGGAACGGGATGGTGACCTGGTAGGCCTCACCGTCGTCGGGGTTGCTCAGGATCTTGCCTTCGAAGGGCGGGAAGCCAGGGTCGGTGTTGGTCATCACCACAGCAGCCGCTCCGGCCTTCTGCCCGAAGATGGCCTTCGCGGCCCGGGCGCAGCTGCCCCGTTCGACCACGGCGATCTGGTTCTCGCCAGCCTTGATCCCGGCCGCGGTGAACGACTCCACCGAGCAGCCCAGCGACTCATTGACGTCGGCGGTACCGGGCTGATCAGGGATGTTGACCAGCTTCAGGGTGCCCGAGGGCAGCGCTGCGTCATTGGCGTTGATGGCCTGGACGCTGGTGCTACCGACGCTGAGTTCGGCGCCCGGGAAGGTCTCGGCGCTGTCCACGGCGGCCACACCGATCACGCCCTTGCCCACCGCGGGAGAGCCGACCAGGTACGGGTTGCCGCCCTCATTGCCGGCCGAGGCCACCACGACCACACCGGCGGCCACGGCGTTGGCGGCCGCGACGGCGTCCGGATCGTCCGACTGACCGAACGGGGCGCCCAGGGAGAGGTTGATCACATCCATCTGGTGGTCGACGGCCCAGTCGATGGCCTGCACCGACAGATCGGTGGTGCCGGTGCACCCGAACACCTTCAGCGCGTAGAGATCGACCTCGGGGGCGACACCGGGGCCGACCGTGAACTTCTTGCTCGGCGTCGACTCATCGTACGGGCCGGTGTAGGCCGCCCCGGACGCGGTGACTCCGCCGCCGCCGGTGGTGCCGGCCACATGGGTGCCGTGGCCCTCACAGTCCAGCGGGTTGGCGTCCGGAGTGGGCGTCGCTGACCCGGTGGTGCCGTCGGCGTCGTAGCCGTCGCCGGCGAAGTCGTAGCCGCCCTTCACCCGTGGTGCGGACGGACCGAACAGGGTGCTGTTCGTCGGCAGAGTGGCGGCCGAGTTGGCCCGAGCGGCGGTGTAGGCAGCCACGGTGCCGGGCCCGCCGAAGTCGGCGTGGGTGTAGTCGATGCCGGTGTCGATGACCGCGACCTTGACCCCCTTGCCGGTCTTTCCGGTGGCCTGCCAGGCCTGCGGGACGCCCAGGAACGGCACCGACACGGTGTTGTTCAGCGACTTCGGAGTCAGCGCGTGCACGGCGGTCACTCCGGGCAGGCCGGCCAGTGCGGCGGCCTTGTTCCGGGCGATCCGGACCCGGATCCCGTTGTAGGCGCTCTGCAGTTTGGCCACCACCTTGCCGCCGCCGGCCGTGATCTCGCCGGTGAGCGCGTCCTGGGCCTTGCGGAGCTTGGCCTTGACCGCAGTGCGCTGGCTGCCGGTCAGCGAGCCGCCGGCCTTGGCCTGGACCACCGCCACCGGATCGCCGGTGAGCTGCACCATCACGTCCACTTTCTTCGAGCCGTCCAGGCTGCGCGGGGTGAAAGTGGTGCCGATCGGGCCGTCGGTGGACATGCGGACGAAGCTGTCGGCCCCGGAGCGGGTCTCAGCGTGCGCCGGCACGGCCGAAGCGGCCAGGGCCAGCGCGGTAGCGGTTGCGATCAGAACGGGGAGTTTCGGCTGCACGGCCATCGCCTTTCTGGCAGGGAGCCGCGGGGGTGTGACTCGCCTGGTAAGGAGGCTATTTGCCGTCGTTGTAGGGGGTCAAGGAGGGTCGGCTCAGAATTCCACAGGCGACCGCATATTCATGCGCCGAGGGCCAGGGTCTGGGGATCGGCGTGTACCAGCTGGGCGTAGTCGCCCCCGTGCAGCAGGCGTAGGACCGGGCCATCGCCGGCCAGCCAGCCGGCCAATCGCTCCGGAACCAGCACCGGGATCGGCTCGAAGAGCTCAGTCACCTTCACCGGCAGCATGGCCTCGCCGGGCTCGACCGGCCCCACCACCAATGCGCGTCCGCAGAGGCCTTCTGCGGTGAGCAGCAGCACCTCGTCCAGCTGCGCGAGCTCCGAGCGCGGGCCCCCAACGACCAGCCCGGCGGCCACCTCCGGAGAGCGGTCGATCAGGTCGGCCAGGGCCAGCCGCTGGCCAACGCTCAGCCGTAGCGTCCACCGATTGCGGGGCTGTTGGGTGTTCCGGATCGTCCGGATCACCGCCTCGACATCCAGGTTCCGGGCGGCACGCCAGCGCTGCAGCACCCGCCGTGCGTTCCGCCGAGTGCGGGCGTCGTGGCCGAGCCGGGCCGACCACCAGGCCAGGACGCTGCCGGCATAGTCGATCGCAGCCACCGGACGAGCCGTCCGGATCGCTTCGAGGGCCGGACGCACCCCCATGCCGGCGTCCAGCAGGATCGCCAGCACCACCGACGGGGCTCGATTCACCCCCATGTGACAATGCACCAGAAGTTTGGCTTCCGGATCGGCAAGAGCCTGCCTGGCCCATTCAACGACCCCGTCGAACCAGCGGCCCGGAATCACGGCTCCGTCGTCGTCGACGGGGTGGTACAGGTACCGGATTCCCGGCTCCCAACGACGGACCAGCGACTCGTCGGTCCATTCCGCGCGCAGGTCGATGATGTGAGTGATTCCGGCCTCGGACAGCTCAGCGAGCTGCCGTCTGGCAAGCTCGAAGTTCGCCGAGAGATCGCCGCCAACAGCTATTCGCTGCGTGACGAAATCGGCGTTCGCAAGCGCGAAGCCCTGAGTCAGTTCGGCGTGGAATGCGGCCCGACCGGTGGCGGAATCGGTCATGAGTTGAATATTGCAGCAATCTCACAACCTCGCCAAGATGTGCGTGGACTCGTTTAGAGGAATCTCAGGAAATGCACGGAAACGAGGGCAAGCCCCCTTACGGGTGACATAGATGGGTACCCATTCGGTTATCCGCTATATCCATTCGTAGGGATTGCCATTACGCCCTGCTTCGGGCAGAGTTTGTCGGGTACGAGAGGGGAACCCATCGCCTACCCCGCGATGGACAACTCGACATAAGGGATGTACCGCCATGCTGACCTTGCGTACCGTGTGTTTGCGTTCGCTTGCCGCGTTCGCCACGGCCATCGCCCTGATGCCTCAGTTGCCGACCGCTGAGGCAGCCTCTGTCGCACCCAGCGCCGCGCTGAAGCCGGCCGCCGCGAAGGTGTCCACACTGTCATCGAAGTCGGGCGTCGAGCCGGGCATCGTAGTGACGGTCAGCAAGGCGTCCATCACCGGCAAGAACCTCGCCACGACGACCTCGGTGCGCTTCGGAAGCACCCCGGCCAAGGTGCTCTCGGCCACCAAGACCAAGGTGACCTTCGAACTCCCGGCTCTGGAGGCAGGGAAGTACCGGGTCTCGGTCACCACGGCAGCCGGCACCGCGACCGGGCCGATGTACACCGTCCGCACCATGGAAAGTGAGGTTCTCCGACTCACCAACGTGGCCCGGAACAAGGCCCGCAAGTGCGGCAGCACCAAGTACCCGTCCGCCCCGGCGCTGCGCGTCGACCAGACCCTGGCCGATGTGGCCGCAGCGCACAGCCGCGACATGGCCGAGCGCAGCTACTTCAGCCACACCTCCCAGTCCGGCAAGAGCCCCTTCGATCGGATGCGGGCCGCCAACTACGACTACCGGGCCGCAGGCGAGAACATCGGCGCCGGCTTCACCACCCCGAAGGCCGTAGTGGACGCCTGGCTGGCCAGCCCCGGTCACTGCCGAATCCTGATGAGCCGCTCCTACACCGAGCTCGGAGTCGGCTATGCGACCGGCGGCTACTACGGCACCTACTGGACGCAGGACTTCGCGAAGCCGAAGAACTAGTCCCCCACAGACCTCGGCTGGGCGATGCGCCAATCGCCCAGCCGAGACCCCAAAGTCCATCGCCCGCCCCCCATGCGAAACGGGCCGACCGCGGGGATTGCTCAGCCCGCCGTACCCCCGAACCGGCGGGCTGAGTCACGTCCGGCTCAGCCCGAGGTGCTCTCCCGCACCACCAGACTCACCCGCAGCCGCTGGCTCAGCGGGGCTTCGGCGGACGGATCGGCCCGGCGGGCCAGCTCGGCCAGCAGCGCTCGGACCGCGGCCCGTCCCTTCCGATCGACGTCCTGGCGGACCGTGGTCAGCGCCGGACGGTTCCGCGCAGCCAAGGGGTGATCGTCGAAGCCCACCACGGCCAGATCGCCAGGCACGGAGAGCCCCTGGTCGGTCGCCGCGGCGATCAGTGCCTGGGCCAGCACATCGGTCAGGCACAACGCGGCGGACGGCCGGTCGGCCGCGGCCAGCAGCCGGTCCAGCTGTTCGGGGGCATAGGGGTCGGGCTGATGAATGACCTGCGGCTGCACGCCGGCGGCGGCCAGTGCGTCCATCCAGCCGAACCATCGCTGAGCGAGCACCCGCTGACGCAGCGCGGACGCCGGTGGCGGGCCGGTGACCAGTCCGGGCTCCGGACCGAAACCCGTGGTCACCACCAGAATCCGGCGATGGCCGAGGGCCAGCAGATGTTCGGCAGCCGCCTTCGCGCCACCATAGTCGTCGATGGTGATGGACGGACGTTTGGCAGGCGCGTCGGCGTCCACATAGACCAGCGGCAGGCCGCGGCGAGCCAGCAGATCCACCGCCGGCAGCTGCGGATCGCAGGAATAGATGATCGCCCCGTCCAGGGCCACGTCGCGGGCCGGCACCACGGCGCCGTCGGTGGTGGCCGGGAGCAGGGTCAGGGCGAGTCCGGCCTGGTTCAGCTCGTCGGCCACGGCGCCGACGAAGCGGGCCGACATCTCGTCGGCCAGGGCGGTGCTCAGCGTGGTGGTCCACAGCAGCCCGACCGTCCCCGCAGTTCCGGTGGCCAGCGAGCGGGCCGAGGGATCCGGCCCCAGGTAGCCCAGCGCCGCGGCCTCGTCCAGGATCTTGCGGCGCAGCTCGGCCGACAGCTGATCGGGCCGGGAGAAGGCATTGGAGACCGTCATCCGGCTGACCCCGAGCCGGTCGGCGATCGACTGCAGGGTGACCTTGCCCATTCGCCGACCTCCTGGCTTGCCCGGGTTCCACGCTGAGTCTATCTTTACCGCTACAGACTTTATCGGTAAAGGGGCACTTGATGAGCGAGCATGCGGCGGACGAGTGGTGGCGCCATGCCGTGGTCTACCAGCTCTATCCGCGCAGCTTCGCCGACGCCAACGGCGACGGCGTGGGCGACCTGGCCGGGATCCGCTCCCGACTCGGCTACCTGGCCGGCCTGGGGGTGGACGCGATCTGGATCAACCCCTGGTACCCCTCGCCGATGGCCGACTCCGGCTATGACGTCTCCGACTACCGCTCCATCGAGCCGAGCTTCGGCACCCTGGACGAGGCCGAGGCCCTGATCGCCGAGGCGCATGCCGTCGGTCTGCGGGTGTTGCTGGACATCGTCCCCAACCACACCTCCGACCAGCACCCCTGGTTCGTCGAGGCGCTGGCCTCTGCACCCGGTTCGGCGGCCTGCGAGCGCTACCTGTTCCGCGAGGGACGGGGCATCGACGGCGCCGAGCCGCCCAACGACTGGCGCAGCGAGTTCGGCGGCCCGGCCTGGACCCGGGTGATCGAAGCGGACGGACGTCCGGGCCAGTGGTACCTGCACCTGTTCACCGCGGCCCAGCCCGACCTCAACTGGGCCAACCCCGAAGTCCGCGCGGAGTTCGAGGACATCCTGCGGTTCTGGTTCGACCGGGGCGTCGACGGCTTCCGGATCGATGTCGCGCACGGCCTGGTCAAGGATCCGGGCTTCGCCGACCTGGACGGGATGACCTTTCCGCTGCCCGAGGATGCCCCGGACGGCCTGGAGCATCCACACTGGGATCAGCCCGGGATCCACGAGATCTTTCGCGGCTGGCGCCGAGTGGCCGACTCCTACTCCCCGCCGCGCGCGTTCTGCGGCGAGATCTGGGTGGGCCGCGATCGGCGACTGGCCGCGTACTTGCGTCCCGACGAGCTGCACACGGCGTTCAACTTCAGCTTCCTGGTCTCGCCCTGGCTGCCCGACCAGCTGCGGCAACGGATCAGCAGCACGCTGGCCGCACACGCCGCAGTCGGCGCGCCACCGACCTGGGTGCTGGGCAACCACGACGTCTGCCGTCCGGCATCGCGCTATGCCCGCGAGCAGCGAGTCCACGCCTTCGAGGACCGCACGCTGAGCCACTTCCTGGACCGTCCGGCCGATCGGGAGCGCGGCCTGCGCCGAGCGCGCGCCGCGGCCCTGCTCAGCCTGGCCCTGCCGGGCAGCGCCTACCTGTTCAACGGTGAGGAACTCGGCCTGCCCGAGGTCGAAGACCTGCCGCTGGAGGCGCTCCAGGATCCGGTGGTCCGCGGCACGGACTTCGCCGATCGCGGTCGCGACGGCTGTCGGGTACCGCTGCCGTGGACGATCAGCGGCACCAACTACGGCTTCTCCCCTGAGGGCGGGGCCGCCGGGTGGCTTCCCCAGCCCGCCGGGTGGGGGGAACACAGCGTCCAGGCCCAGGACGGACGTCCCGGCTCGACGCTCGAGCTCTACCGCTCGGCACTGGCGCTTCGTCGCACCTGGGGCCTGGGTGTCGGCGAGTTCGGCTGGCTCGAGGCCGGCCCGCAGGCGGTCGCCTTCACCTGCGGGGCCGACGTCGAGTGTTGGGTCAATCTCGGCGAGCAGCCGCTGAGCCTGCCGGACGCGGCGCGCGTGCTGTTGACCAGTGACGACCTGGTCGACGGACGCCTCGCTCCGGACGCGGCAGCCTGGCTGCTGCGCTGAGGGCTACTCGGTCTCGACCAGCACCGGAGCCGCCTGTGCTCCGACCAGGCGCAGCGCCCAGCCGATCAGGATCGCCACCACGCCCACTCCGATCGCGAACAGGGCGACCCCGAACGCAATCACGGACGTGAACAGCGACGCCCGCAGGAAGGACGCGTTCATCGCGGTCGCTCGCAGCGGGTCTTCCTTGTCCAGCTCGGCGTAGGTCTTGCCGCCGGTGGCCTTGAGGGCGTGGCCGCTGATCACATCGGCCTGGACGAAAGCCTCCAGCGGACCGGCCACCTTGGCGCCGGCGAGCATCGGTGCATCAGCCGAGACGGTGATATCTTCCGCGGCGAGCTTGGTGCTGACCATGCCCCAGGTGACCCCTCCGGCCACGATGAACAGGACACCGATCAGTGCGGTGACCAGTCCGAGCAGTCGGATTCGCTTGCCCTTGACGTCAGAAACACTAGCCATTTCGCTCTTCTCCTTCAGAGAGAGTCCGACGGACGTCCCGCCAGTGAGGTAAGGCTAACCTGAAAATTGCGTAGTCAACAATATTCTGAGCGAGATGATGAATTCCTCGGCGCGCCGGGGGCCCACTCGTCCCGATTACCCCTAGTCGCGACTCAGAAAGATCACCACCAATTACTCCCGTGCGGAACTCCGGACGGCTAGCCTCCTGACAGGGCCGGACGTGGCCGTCCGCGCAGAACCAGGAGTCAACGAAGATGAGCAAGTTCGAGCTGTACGCCGACGCCAAGGGTGAGTACCGCTGGCGCCTGAAGGCCAGCAATGGCCAGGTCATCGCCACCGGTGGCGAGGGCTACTCCAGCAAGGCCAGTGCCAAGCAGGGCATCGAGTCGGTGAAGAAGAACGCCGCCGACGCCCCGATCGAAGAGGTATAGCGCGTCAGCCGACCGCCGGTCGGGGACTTCGGTCCCGGGCCGACGGTCGTCGGCTGTTCAGACCAGCTCTTTGGCCAGGTGGATCAGGACGACCCCGCCGGGCACCTCGGCCCGTCCAGTCTCGGCGTAGCCGCGGCTGGTGTACAGGTGCAGGTTTGACTCGCTGCGATCGCCGGTGAACAGCACCGCCCGCCGTCCGGGCAGCACCTTCTCGGCCGCCAGCAGCAGCTCGGCACCCAGGCCGCGGCCGTGCAGGTCCGGAGCGACGCTGAGCCGTCCGATGTGCAGCTCGTCGTCCTTGGCCTTGACTCGGATCGAGCCGACCAGCCGTCCGTCCAGCACCGACACCAGGCCGATGCTGGTCTGCAGGTCGGTGAGGATGTCGTCGACGCTCTCGGTCAGCGGCGGCAGGAAAGCGTCGGCGTACCGCTGCGCCTCCACCACGAAGGCGGCCCGCTGGACCGTGAAGACCTCACCGACATCGGCGGCCGTCATTGGCCGAATCGTCGCCCCGCTCGACACCATTTCTCCTTCTCAGCGCGTGCATGGAGGGTACTCCCGGGCGGGCGGCGGGCGGCGTTGTCCGAACCACGGAACCTGGCTCGGTTGCCCCGGTTAGGTAGTTCTACCGCAGCCGGTCCAGTTCACAAGACCCATGGCTATGACTATGTTGAATTTCCAGCAGAGGAGAGGTCACTGATCGCACCTGCTGCGTCCTGGCCCCGAAGTCGGGAGGGGGATCCCGGCGAGGGGCTCGGCCACGGACATCGATCCGTCGGAGCCGACCTTTTCGGCCAACGGCTCTGGCAGATGTCTGGTGCTGGACGGAGCTGCTGATGCGAACTGCTGACCGACCGCCACAACTGAACAGGGACTCGTATCTAGCCTCGCCGGACGGCAACTGACGGGACTAGGTAGGCAGAGGGATCGCCGGGGCACTGACCCCAGCGCCCTACCGATCCGGCGTGGGGGCGCCGGGACGGAGCTGGGATCAAGGAACCGGAACCTCTGCGTGATGCCCGTAGCCCTGGATTGGGGTGGGGGATGCCTTCGGACTTTGTCCTGCGGCGCCGGGCGGCGAGTCCTCAGTCTCTGTTGTGGAGCCACAAGAGCCGGTCTGGTGAATTCCAGACCGGCTCTTGCTGGTCCAGCCACTAGGCTGCGTCCGTGGCAACCCCGGAGTTCATCCTGACCCTGCGCGAGCAGATCGGAACCGCTCGACTGTGGCTTTCCGGGGCAACAGCCGTGGTGATTCGGCCGACCCCGTCCGGCGAGGAAGTGCTCCTGGTGTGCCGCACCGACAACGGCCAATGGACCCCGGTGTCGGGAATCATCGATCCCGGTGAGCAGCCTCATCTGGCTGCGCTGCGAGAGGTGGTCGAGGAAGCCGGGGTGGTGGCCGAGGTCGAGAACCTGGTCTGGCTGACCGTCACCGATGTGGTCACCTACGCCAACGGCGACCAGACCCAGTACATCGATCACGTGTTCCGGTGCCGCTGGGTCTCCGGCGAGCCGTTTCCGGCCGACGGAGAGGCCACCGAGGCCGCCTTCTTCGCCGCGGACGCGCTGCCTCCGATGACCGAGGACCACGCCCGGCGCGTCGAGCTGGCGCTGGCCGATCCACCCCGCACAGTGCTCGGCTGAGCGCCCCCGACGGCTTGCCGAAAACCCATTGCGGAATCTCCCACACGTACTAGATTGGCAGTTGCCCCGTTCGGTCCGACGAGTTCGGCTGACGGAGGCTGGCACGCGGCGAAGCATTAACCCCCAGCGATCGGCCCGGCCGGGAGCACAGCGCGGTGTTCCCGGTCGGCCCGACCACTGGGGGGCCCAATTACCCGGTTCCGCCTCGCCGAACCCGTCCGAAGAGGATGATTGTGGCTATGGCCCGGGTCACTGGAGATGCCCTCACGCTGTGCAGCGTGTGCAACCGCCGGCACACCAATCTGACTCGCCTGCTGGGCGCATCCGCGCCGGATGACTGGCTGGCAGTCAGCAATGGTGAGCGGCTCGAGGCCGAGCTGACCCCGGACGTCTGCATCCTCCCCGACAGCGGCCTGATCAGGCATTTCATTCGTGGACACCTGCAACTTGCGGTGGACGACATGGAGCTGAGCCCGTTCGTCTGGTCGATCTGGGTCGAGGTGAGCGAGGACTCGATGCGGGTGATCGCCCAGCACTGGAGCGACCCCAACCGGGCTGCCACTCGTCCGCTGGAAGGCGTGCTGGCCAACGAGCTGCCCTACTCCGAGCCGACCAAGGGACTGCCGGTCGAGGTGCACACCCGGGACATGGGCCAGGCGCCGCTGATCATGCTGTCCCGCGGCAGCACCCACGGGCTGGCGATCGAGCAGCGCGACGGAATCACCGTGCACAGGGTTGCCGAACTCGGCGAGCTGCTGCAGCGTTGAGCCCGCTATGAGTTTCTTCGAGATCTTCGACCCCGGACAGCGGTTCCAGCGCCAGCAGCGCGACCTGGAGAAGTCGCTGGTACTCACCGACGCCCAGGGCGGGGACGGCCCGCAGCCGCTCGACCTGGACTCCGGTTCGGTGGTGTTGCGGCTGCCGAGCGGCGAGCCGGCCACTCCGCCGGCCGACGACAAGGACTGGACGTTCGTCCTGAACACTCCCTGCTCCGAGTGCGGCTATCTGGGCTCGGCGGTGGCGACGGCCGAGTTGCCCGAGCGAGTCCGGGCCGCGACCGCACCGTGGCCGGCCATCCTGGCTCGTCCGGACGTGGCCGTCCGCCCGTCCGCGACTGTCTGGTCGGCGCTGGAGTACGGCTGCCACGTCCGCGACGTGCTGCGGATCTTCAACCGTCGGCTGGAGCTGATGCGTAGCACCGACGACCCACTCTTCGAGAACTGGGATCAGGACGCCACCGCACTCGAGCAGCGCTACTGGGAGCAGGATCCGGCCGTGGTCAGCGGCGAACTGATGGTGGCCGCCGCCGAGAACGTTGCCGAGTGGACGAGTGTGCGCGCCGAGGAGTGGGATCGTCCCGGACGCCGCAGCAACGGCTCGGTGTTCACCGTGGCCACCCTCGGCCAGTACTTCCTGCACGACCTGGTGCACCACCTGCACGACGTCGGCTCGCCGGTCGACTGATCGGACGCGCGAAGCGCCGTCCCCGCAAAGAAGGGGACAGTCCCCTTCCGGTGGGATCACTCCAGGGCGGCCACCTCGGCCGACGCCCCGCGATCCTCGGGGAAGGCCCTGTCGAGCGCCTCTTCGGTGAGCGTGCGGCCCAGCGCGATCAGCTCGACGGCCCGGTGGAAGTCCATGGTCTTGGCCGCATCGCCGGGGACCGTCACCGTGACGTTCGGCGGCATGGCGGCCATTCGGTAGCGAGTGATCAACGAGCCCATGGTGTCCAGCGCCATCGAGGCCACATCGGTCAGCCCGACCCCGGGCGGCGGCTGCTCGAAGGTGCCCCGGACCGGGTGCCTGTGCTCGGGCTCGATGGCCTTGTCATCGTCGGTTTCCTCGCCCTGGCCACGGCCGAAGCGGGCCATGATTGAGGCAATGAAGTCGTTCTCCCAGACCCCGGCCGCACTCTTCATGAACCGGTCCAGCCACTCGTTGGGCGGACGCTGCTCGGAGGTCTCCTTGGACGGGCTGGCGGTGAAGCTGCGTCCGCTGTCGCCGGAGAGCTCGACGGCCAAGGTGAAGTCGGCCCCCGAGCCGATCACCGGCTCGACCGGGACCGGGTTCAGCACGCCGCCGTCGACCAGCAACCGTCCATTGACCATGATCGGGGTGATCGCACCGGGAATGGCGATCGAGGCGCGGATCGCCACGTCCACCGGGCCGGAGGTGAACCAGACCTCGCGACGGGCGCCGATGTCAGTGGCCACCGCGGTGTAGGGGATCGGCAGGTCCTCGATCTGGGCGCCGTCCAGGATCTCGCTCATCCGGGCCAGCACCCGCTCGAGCTTGAACGCCCCCGGGCCACCCAGGCTCGGGTCGAGCAGCCGCAACACGTCCCGCTGAGTCAGTGGGGTGACCCAGTCGACGTACTCGTCCATCTTGCCGGCCGCGTACAGGCCGCCGATCAGCGCACCCATGGACGCCCCGGCGATCGCCACGACCTTGTAGCCGCGCTCCTCCAGGACCTGCAACGCCCCGATATGGGCGTACCCGCGGGCTCCACCAGAGCCCAGCACCAAAGCCACCGTCTTGCCAGTCATGGGCCCATTATCCGTGAGCGTGCCGCATCACACAGCGGATCAGGCGGTGTCGGTGCCCGAGTAGGGTTTCAGCCATGACGACCCAGCAGCCACCGGTTGCCTACGCCTGCTATCGGCATGCCGATCGCGGCACCTACATCCGCTGCCAGCGCTGCGGACGTCCGATCTGCGGCGAGTGCATGGTCAGCGCCGCGGTCGGCTTCCAGTGCCCCGAATGCGTCCGCTCGGCCGCGAAGGAGACCCGGCAGGGCGAGCTGCGCTTCGGCGGACGTCCGGTGGCCAATGCCAGCGTGACCACGATCGTGCTGATCGCGATCAATGCCCTGGTCTGGGTGCTGATCAACTACGGCCAGCTGAGCAACGAGGCCTACGCCAACTTCGTGCTGATCCCCGGACTGGTTGGCCACGGCTTCTGGCTGGAGCCGCTGGCCTCGGCCTTCAGCCACCAGCAGCTGCTGCATCTGGGCGTGAACATGATGTCTCTGTGGTTCCTCGGTCCGCCGTTGGAGCAGGCCCTGGGACGGGCCCGGTTCCTGGCCGTCTACCTGATCTCGGCGTTGACCGGCTCCACCGCAGTGATGTGGCTATCGGCCCCTGATACCGCCACCCTGGGTGCGTCCGGCGCCATCTTCGGTCTGATCGGATCGCTGCTGGTGCTGGCTCTGCGGCTGCGCGGGAACGTCCAGAACGTCCTGTTCTGGCTGGTGATCAACCTGGTCTTCACCTTCACGCCGGGCACCGGGATCTCCTGGCAGGGCCACATCGGAGGCCTGATCGGCGGCCTGATCACGTCCGCGCTGATCGCCTACGCGCCGCGCAAGGACCGCTCGCTGATCCAATGGGTCGGCCTGGCCGGCGTCGCCGTGCTCGCCGTGGCCGGGATCATCATCCGCGCCCTGGCTTTGGTCTAGCTCCGTCCCTCGGTTCGCGCGCCCGTCCGGCCTCGCCCTGGCCCTCTAGGTTCCCGCTACCGGACGCAACCCTTGCTACCGAAGTTCCGGCAGCAAGAGTTCCAATCGGTAGCTAACGCGGGGGATGAGACCCGACGGACGGCCCCGGGGACGCCCAGAGCACGGCTCGCAGCCGGAGGCACACGACGAGGCCCGTCCACCTCCACCCCGTCCGGTTCTGCCGGTCCCCCTCGGCTCGCGCTGGCGCCCGCCTCGCCGCACCGCTGAAGCTCCCGCTCCCGTCCGGCCTGCTCCCCGTCCCTCAAGGTTCCCGCTACCGGACGCAACCCTTGCTACCGAAGTTCCGGCAGCAAGAGTTCCAATCGGTAGCTAACGCGGAGGAGGAGGCCCGATGGCGGGTCGGTACGGCGGCCGAGCTACTCGGGACGTCCGGCCTCGGCCGCGGCCAGGACGGCCTTGGTCCGCCGGTTCGCGATCAGGCTGGTGGTGATCACGATGGCCAAGATGGCCACGATCACCCCGAGGGAGGCCAGCGTCGGCACGGTCGGCACCCAGGTCCAGACGCCGTGCGCCCAGTGCAGCACCAGCTTCACCCCGATGAAGGCCAGGATGGCAGCCAGCCCGTAGCCCAGGTGCACCAGGGCCCCCAGCGCGCCTTCGAGGACGAAGTACAGCGCCCGCAGACCGAGCAGCGCGAAGGCGTTGGTGGCGAACACAAGGTACGGGTCGCCGGTGATGCCGTAGACGGCCGGGACGGAGTCGACCGCGAAGACCACGTCGGTGGCAAGGATCGCCAAAGTGGCCAGGGCCAGCGGGGTCAGCGCGCGGCGTCCGGCTTCACGGACGCTCATCCGCGACCCGCGATAGCCGTCGGTGACCGGGAAGAACCGCCGGGCCACCCGGACGATGGCCAGGCTGCCCGGGTCGACCTCGTGATCGGCGGGGTTCAGGGTGTCCCGCAGCACCTTCACGGCAGTGACGAGGAGGATCGCGCCGAAGAACAGGAAGGTCCACGAGAAGCTGTTCAGCATGGCCGCACCGAGGGCGATGAACACTCCGCGCAGCACCAGCGCGCCGGCCACGCCGATCAGCAGGACGCGCTGCTGCAGCTCGCGGGGCACCGCGAACGAGCTGAGCAGCAGCATGAACACGAACAGGTTGTCCACGCTCAACGATTTCTCGACCAGGTAGCCGGCGTAGTACTCCACCCCGATCTGGGACCCGAAGGTCGCCCACACCCAGCCGCCGAAGGCCACCGGGAGCGCGATGTAGAACGCCGACCAGCCGATGGCCTCCTTCATCGAGACCTCGTGCGGACGGCGGGTGATGATGAAGTCGAGCACGAACAGCGCCAGCACGGCGGCGATGGTGATGGCCCACAGAGTCGGGGTGCCGACGCCGATGGCGAGCGGGATGGTCATAGGTTTCCTCTCACAGCTTTGCCTGTGAGGTCTCCTTCACCGCAGCCGCGGCGCGTCCGCGAGAGCTGGTAGCTCGGATTGACCGCAGACGACTTGGGAAGTACTCCCCTCGCCCACGAGGCTATCGGGACGATCCGGGCCCGGACAACCAACAGCGGTAATCCTGCTGCCGGACGAGGTGCTGGAGCCGGGTCGGACGGACCGTTCGAAGAACGTATCCCTTGACCCCAAGCCCTACCCAACCGCACCCCAACAACCCACCCAGCGACGGAGTCCGAGAATGGTGCCTCCGACCCGGCGAGAGCCCCGACCACCAGCACGAGCCGGGTCGGACGGACCGTTCGAAGAACGTATCTCTTGACCCCAGGCCCTACCCAACCGCACCCGAACGCCCCGCTCAGCCACGGAGTTCGAGAATGGTCCGTCCGACCCGGCGACTACTACAGGCCGAACGACGCCAGCCTCAGGCCACAGAGCGGACGGACGCAGCCGCGCCTGACGCGGTCTCCAGCAGCCGACGGTGGAACAGCGGCTCGCCGGTCAGCTCGGGGTGGAAGGCGATGCCGGTGATCGCCCCCTGCCGGACACCGACGATCGCCTGGTCGCGCAGCGCGATCACCTCGACGCCGGGCCCGGTGGCCACCACCTGCGGAGCCCGAATGAAGGCCACCGTCACCGGCCCGTCCACGGTCTGCAGATCGAGCTCGGCCGAGTCCACCTGGGAGCCGAAGGCGTTGCGGCGCACGGTCACGTCCAGCACCCCGAGCGAGTGCTGACCAGGCGCGGGATCCAGCACCTCACGGGCCAGCAGGATCAGCCCCGCACAGGTGCCCAGCGTCGGCAGCCCAGCCGCGATGGCCTCCCGCAGCGGCTCGAACAGTCCGAAGGTGCGCAGCAGCCGATCGATGGTCGACGACTCGCCGCCGGGCAGCACCAGAGCGTCCACCCGCACCCCGTCCGCCCCCAGCAAGTCGGACGGGGTGCGCAGCGGCACCGTCCGCGCGTCCAGCTCCTCGAGCAGCCGGACGTGCTCGCGTACTCCACCTTGCAGGGCCAGCACCCCGACCGTGATCTGACTCATGGCGTCCTCACCAGGTGGCTAGCGGCGATCACCAGCCGCGTTCGGCCAGCCGATGCGGAGCCGGCAGGTCGGCCACATTGATCCCGACCATGGCCTCGCCCAGGCCCCGGGAGGCCTCGGTGATGGCGGCCGGGTCGTTGTAGAGCGCGGTGGCCTTCACGATGGCCGCGGCTCGGGCCGCCGGGTCGCCGGACTTGAAGATGCCCGAGCCCACGAACACGCCGTCGGCGCCCAGCTGCATCATCAGCGCGGCATCGGCCGGGGTGGCCACTCCGCCGGCCGTGAACAGCACCACGGGCAGCGCGCCGGTCTCGGCCACCTCGCGAACCAGGTCGTAGGGGGCCGACAGCTCCTTGGCCGCGGCGTACAGCTCGTCCGGGTTGGCCTGGTAGGTGGCGTGCAGCCGGGCGATCTCGCCCCGGATGGTCCGGATGTGCTTGGTGGCCTCTGACACGTCGCCGGTGCCAGCCTCGCCCTTGGAGCGAATCATGGCCGCGCCCTCGGCGATCCGGCGCAGCGCCTCACCCAGGTTGGTGGCGCCGCACACGAAGGGGACGGTGAAGGCCTGCTTGTCGATGTGATGGACGTAGTCAGCCGGCGAGAGCACCTCGGACTCGTCGATGTAGTCGACCTTGAGGTGCTGCAGCACCTGGGCCTCCACGAAGTGGCCGATCCGGGCCTTGGCCATCACCGGGATCGACACGGTCTCGATGATGGCGCTGATCAGATCGGGGTCGCTCATTCGGGCCACGCCGCCTTGGGCGCGAATGTCGGCCGGCACCCGCTCGAGCGCCATCACGGCCACGGCGCCGGCGTCCTCGGCGATCCGGGCCTGTTCGGGGGTGACCACGTCCATGATCACGCCACCCTTGAGCATGTCGGCCAAGCCGCGCTTGACCAGCGGAGAACCAGTTGTCATAGGCAGCATCGTGGCCGCCTAACTGGACTGTTCCAAGAGCCAGAACTACCCAACTGTTGTTGGACCAGTATCCTGGACGGGTGCGGCGCACCCCCGAGATCACGCTCCCCGTCCGGCTGGACGGGGACGGCCCGCTGCCCGGACGACTGGCCACCGGGCTGCGCGAGTTGATCACCGCAGCCGTGCTGGCTCCCGGCGATGCGCTGCCCTCGACCCGGGCGCTGGCCGAGCATCTGGGGGTCTCCCGAGGGACGGTGGTGGCCGGCTACGACCAGCTGCTGGCCGAGGGCTACCTGAGCGCGGCGCCGGGACGATCCACCGTAGTCAACCCGCAGTTGCGCCGAGTGCATCCGCGTCCGGCTCCGGCCATGTCGGTGCCGGCACCGCCGCCGCAGACCACCCTCGACCTGCGCCCCGGACGTCCGTGGACCGACGAGGTTGTCGGGGCGGCCTGGAAGGCCGCCTGGCGACAGGCGGCCGCCGAACCGGTGAACCAGTCCGTGCCTGAACTCGGCCTGCCGGCCCTGCGCCGGGCCTGGGCCGAGCACCTGCGCCGAATGCGGGCCGTGGTCTGGAACCCCGAACAGGTGGCCGTGACCGCCGGAGGCCGCGAGGGCTTCGGACTGCTGCTCGCTGCGCTCTCCGACCCAACCGTGCGAGCCGGGCAGGGCCGTCCGCTGCGGGTGGGGGTCGAGGAACCGGGCTACCCGTCGCTGCGCCGAGTGCCGTCCCACTACGGCGCCCAGGTGCTGCCGCTGCGCACCGACGACCGCGGCCTGGCAGTGGCCGACCTGCCCACCGGAACCGACGCCCCCGACGTCGTCCTGGTCACGCCCAGCCATCAGTACCCGCTGGGCGGCAGCCTGCCGGTCGACCGGCGGCAGGGGCTGCTGGAGTGGGCCCGGGCGCATCGGGTGGTGATCGTCGAGGACGACTACGACTCCGAGCTGCGCTACACGTCCCAGCCGTTGCCGGCGCTGGCCTCGCTGGACGATCCGGACGACGGCCGGGTGGTGCTGCTGGGCACCTTGTCCAAGACGCTGACCCCGGCCCTGGCCCTGGGCTTCCTGGCCTTGCCGGATTGGCTGGTCGAGCCGGTCCGGGCCGTCCGGGCCGACCTGGGCCAGCCGGTCGGATTGGTCCCGCAGCGGGCCGTGGCCCACTACCTCGACGCCGGTGCGCTGCGGCTGCACACCCAGCGGATGCGGCAGCGCTATCGGCGCCGCCGGGCCCAGGTGATGGACGCCCTGGCCGACCGGGACGGCCTGCGAGTGCAACCCATGGACGGCGGTCTGCACGCCGTGGTCGAGACCGTCCGGCCCGAGGACGAGGTGGTGGCCGAGCTGACCGCGGCCGGAGTGCAGGTCAGCCCGCTGTCGAGCTATTGGTCCGGCGCGGACGGACGCGGCGGCATCGTCTTCGGCTTCGGCGCGGCCACGGACACCGAGCTGGCTCGCGGCTTGGCGCTGATCGCCGAGATCGCGGGCAAGATGGAGCCGTGAGGCTCACCGGGCTGTTCCTGGCGCTCGCTCTGGCCGTCAGCGGCTGCGCGGCCGACGCCACCCGTCCGACCACCAACGTGTCCGCCGCAGCCGGGACCAGCTCTCCCGCCCCCGAGGTCTCGCCGCAGGCCACGACTCCTTTGGCCCGGATCTGGAAACCCACCCAGGGTCTGAGCTGGCAGTTGCAGTACGTCGGAGCCCTGGCCGCCACCGACGCCCAGGTGGTCGACCTGGACGGCGTCGAGACCACCAAGGCCCAGGTGGCCACGCTGCACGCGCAGGGCAAGAAGGTGATCTGCTACTTCAGCGCCGGCAGCTGGGAGAACTGGCGCCCCGACCGCAAGAAGTTCCCGAAATCGGCGATCGGCAAGAAGTTGGACGGCTGGCCGGACGAGCGCTGGCTGGACATCCGGCAGCTGAAGAGACTCATGCCGATCATGAGCAAGCGCCTGGATCAGTGCCGCGACAAGGGCTTTGACGCCGTCGATCCGGACAACATGGACGGCTACGCGAACGCCCCGACCGGCTTCCCCCTGAAGTCGAAGCACTCCCTGGCCTACCTGAAGGCGCTGGCTAAGGCCGCCCACGCCCGCGGCTTGGCCATCGGGCTGAAGAACGCGCTGGCCCTGCTGCCGAAGGCCACCTCCGCTGTCGAGTTCGCGGTCAACGAGCAGTGCCTGCAGTACCACGAGTGCGGCGTCTACGCCGGCTTCGTGGCCGCCGGCAAGCCGGTCTTCCACGTCGAGTACTCCGGCACCATCGCCGGCATCTGCGCGGCCCGTCCGGCCGGGTTCAGCACCGTCCGCAAGCATCTCAACCTGGACGCCTGGGCCCAGTACTGCTGATCAGCCGACCAGCTCCCGGGCCGCCACGAAGGCGTTCACAGCCGTCCGGACGTCCGCCTCCGAATGCGCCGCGGACAGCTGCACCCGGATCCGGGCCTTGCCTTGCGGCACCACCGGGTAGCTGAATGCGATCACGTAGACGCCCCTTTCCAGCATGGCGTCGGCGATGGCGGCCGCCTGCCGGGCACCGTCCGGGCCGGGGAACATCACCGGGACGATCGGATGCTCGCCGGGCAGCAGCTCGAAGCCGGCTGCGGTCATCAGCTCGCGGAACAGGGCGGCATTGGCGTTCAGCTGCGCCCGGGCCTCGCCAGAGGACGCGGCCAGGTCGATGGCAGCCAGCGAACCGGCCACCACGCTGGGCGCGACCGCATTCGAGAACAGATAGGGACGGGCCCGCTGCCGCAGCAGCGCGATCACCTCGGCCGGGCCGCTCACGTAGCCGCCGGACGCACCGCCCAGCGCCTTGCCCAGGGTGCCGGTGATCAGGTCGACCCGCTCAGCCACCCCGAACTTCTCCGGGGTGCCCCGGCCGCCGTCGCCGATGAAGCCCACCGCGTGCGAATCGTCCACCAGGACCAGGGCGCCGTAGCGCTCGGCCAGGTCGCAGATGCCGGGCAGCGGGGCGAAGTAGCCGTCCATGCTGAAGACGCCGTCGGTGACGATCACCGTCCGTCGAGCCTCGGAGGCGGCCTTCAGCTGGGCCTCCAGATCGTCCAGATCGCGGTTGCGGTAGCGGTAGCGGGACGCCTTCGAGAGCCGGATTCCGTCGATCAGCGAGGCGTGATTCAGCTCGTCGGAGATGATCGCGTCCTGCTCACCGAAGAGCACCTCGAAGACCCCGCCGTTGGCGTCGAAGCAGGACGAGAACAAGATCGTGTCCTCGGTGCCCAGGAACTCCGAGAGCCGGGCCTCCAGCCGGGTGTGCAGGGTCTGGGTGCCGCAGATGAAGCGAACCGACGCCATCCCGAAGCCCCACTCGTCCAGGGCGTCCTTGGCCGCGGCGATCACCGCCGGATGGTCGGCCAGACCCAGGTAGTTGTTCGCGCAGAAGTTCAGCACCGGCCCGGCCGCGGTGGCCACCTGGGCCGACTGCGGGGTGGTCAGTTCGCGTTCGTGCTTGTAGAGACCGGCTTCGGCGATCTCGGTCAACGTGGAGGCAAGTTCGGCGCGCAGGTCGTACATGGCCGCAGTTTATGCCCGCATCTCGTCGGGGACGGGGCTTGGGAACTGTCAGAGCGGCCAGCCACAATGGGTTCGGTGAGCAGCGAAGAGAGTGTGACCACCGTCGAAGAGCGTCCCGGTTGGCGCCGCGACATCACGCTGTTCCTGACCGGGCAGACCGTGTCGCTGTTCGGCTCGATGCTCGTCCAGTACGCGGTGATGTGGTACCTGACCTTGACCACCAAGGACGGCACGGTGCTGGCCCTGTCCACGGTGTTCGGCTTCCTGCCGCAGGCGATCATCTCGATCTTCGGTGGGGTGTGGGCCGATCGGCACAACCGCAAGCTACTGATCATCGGCGCGGACGCGTCCATTGCGCTGGCCACCGCCACCTTGGCGATCCTGATGTTCTTCGGCAACCGCGAGCTGTGGCTAATCTACGCCGCGCTCGCTGTGCGCTCGGCCGGTGCCGGCATCCAGACGCCCGCGGTCGGCGCGCTGTTGCCGCAGATCGTCCCGTCCGACCGGCTGCTGTCCATCAACGGGATCAACCAGTCGATCCAGGCCGGGATGATGCTGATCGCCCCGGCCGTGGCCGCCCTGCTTTACGCGACCCTGCCGCTGTACTGGATCCTCGGGGTGGACGTGGTGACGGCCGCCATCGGGATCGGCCTGATGACCCTGATTCCGGTCGCCAAGATCGTCCGCTCGGAGGCGACTCCGACCGGCTACTTCTCCGACCTGAGCGCCGGCTTCCGCTACGTGGTCACCCATCCGCTGATCCGCTGGCTGCTCGGGCTGTACGCCGTGGTGATGGTCCTGGCCGCGGCCCCGTCCTTCCTGACCCCGCTGATGGTGGCTCGCAGCTTCGGCGAAGAGGTCTGGAAGCTGACCGTGCTGGAGCTGTCGTTCTCGATCGGGATGATGCTGGCCGGTGCCACCATCGGCAGCTGGGGCAAGCGGTTCAGCCGGATCGGTCTGATCGTGGGCGCCTCGATCGGCTTCGGCTTCCTGTCCATCGGGATGGGCCTGTCCAGCAACCTGTGGGTCTTCTACGGCTTCATGTTCCTGACCGGAGTGGCGGTGCCGGTGTTCTCCACACCGTCGATGACGGTGCTGCAGGAGGTCGTGGAGCCGGATCGGCAGGGCCGGGTGTTCGGCTTCTTCGGGATCGTCTCGGCGACCGCCATGCCGGTCGGGATGGCCGTCTTCGGCCCGTTGGCCAACCTCCAGTCGGTGGAGTTCGTGCTGATTCTGTCCGGGATGGTCACCTTGATCGTCGCGGCCATCGCGCTGCTGCTGCCGTCCGGACGACGGGCGATGCGGGCGGCCCGGGATCACACAGATCCGCTGTCCCACGGCCATGGCGTAAGTCTTCCCACCGGAGGTGCCGAGCCGGCAGCCGACGCCTAGGCTGGTGCCATGCACTGCGCCCCCGCCAGGGTGGCCGTCTCCGGACGGTACCGAGGCCGCCCGCCCCACGGCTGCGATCACCTCATGCCGAAGGCGCCGCATACCCCATGAAGGTCTTCGTCGACGCCGGCGGCCAGCAGGACAACGTCGGTGATTCGGTGCTGCGCCGGGCCTACTTGGACGCCCTGCGACACGTCGGTGAGCTGCACGTGCTGGTGAACGTACCCCCCGACTATCAGGCCGGGCTGCACGCGCAATCCGGTGACCGGCTGTACACAGATCCGAAGGCCTGGCTACGGGCGGCCCGCGCCAGCGTGCTGCGCGAGCGGATCTGCCTGGCCTACAACTCCGGCGAGTTGCGGATCTCTGAGCGGGCGGCGAGCGGAGGACCGACGGCAGAGCAGGTGGTCGCCTGGCTGAACCGGATCCGGGGTGGTCTGGTGGTGATGGCCGGGAACAGCGTCCGCCCCGGTTTCGCCATGACCAGCACCTTCGGCCCGGGCAACGCGCGTACCGCCACCCTGGTGTCCTGGCGCGAGCAGTGGTCGGCCGACCAGGTGGGTCGCGGTGCGGTGAACCCGGACTGGGCCTTCGCCCTCGGCAGCCCCGCCGAACTCCTGCGCTCACCCGGTGAGCGTCGGCTGGTCACCGTCACCATGCGCGGCGACCGGCCGGCACCGCCCCCGGAGTGGTACGACCAGGTGACCACGCTCGCCTCCGAGCGGGGCTGCCGGCTGCAGGTGGTGGTCCAGGTGCGGCGCGATGGCCAACGGGCCGCGGAACTGGCCGCAGGGCTCGGCGCCGACCTGCTCGACTGGCCGGCCACGGAGAGTCTCCGCAGCCGAGAGGCCCGCCTGCGGCATTACTACCGCGACAGCCTTGCGGTGATCAGCGACCGGGCCCACGCGCTGATCATCGGGATGACCGAGGGGGCCGTCCCGATCGGGGTGACCACCTCGTCCCCGGAGAAGATCCGGCGACTTTTCGGTGTGGTCAGCACGCTGCCGATCGCCCCGGACGAGGCCGGCGACGACCCGCGGCGCTGGCAACTCCTGCTCGACTCTCGGCCCCAGCTGGCTGCCGACCTGGCCGCTGCCCGCGCGCAGCTGGACGTCCTGCGTGGACATCTGCTCGCCGCGGCGAGCTGACCGCTCCTAGCTCCAGTCCAGGATCACCTTGCCGCACTCGCCGCTGCGCGCGGTGGCGAAGGCCTGTGCCCAGTCCTGCGCGGCGAAGCGGTGGGTGATCACCGAGCGAATGGCATCGGCAAGGACGGACGAACTGGCCAGCATCGAACTCATCAGGTACCAGGTCTCGAACATCTCGCGTCCGTAGATGCCCTTGATGGTGATCATGTGGGTGATCACCCGTCCCCAGTCGATCGGGTAGGGATCCTTCGGCAGGCCGAGCATGGCCACCTTGGCGCCGTGGTTCAGGTTGGCCAGCATCTCGGTGACCGCGCTGGGCGCGCCGGACATCTCCAGCCCGATGTCGAAGCCCTCCCGCATGCCCAGGTCGCGCTGGGCGTCGGCGATTCGGGTGCTGCCGACGTTCACGCACAGGTCGGCGCCGGCCGCCTTGGCCAGGCCCAGCCGGTAATCGCTGAGGTCGCTAACCACGACGTGCTTGGCTCCGGCGTGCCGGACGATGGCCGCGGCCATCACCCCGATCGGCCCGGCTCCGGTGATCAGGACGTCCTCGCCGACCACCGGCCACTGCAGCGCGGTGTGGGTGGCGTTGCCCAGCGGATCGAAGATGGCACCCAGGTCCGGGTCGATGGCCTCGGGCTGGCGCCACAGGTTGGTGGCCGGGATCACCACGTAATCGGCGAAGGCGCCGTTGGTGTTCACCCCGAGGCCGACGGTGTTGATGCAGACGTGGCGGCGTCCGGCCCGGCAGTTGCGGCAGTTCCCGCAGACGATGTGACCCTCGCCGGAGGCCCGGTCGCCGACCGCCACTCCGGTGACGTCCGCCCCGACCTCGACCACCTCGCCGTAGAACTCGTGGCCGATGGTCAGCGGCGCCCGGACGGTACTGGCCGCCCAGTCGTCCCACGCCTCCAAGTGCAGGTCGGTACCGCACAGCCCGGCCCGCAGCACCCGCAGCTTCACCTGGCCCGGTCCGCACACCGGCTCGGGAACCTCGACCAACTCCAGCCCCGGCCCGGGGGCCGTCTTCACCAATGCCCGCATTGACGCTCCTGTTCTGGGCTCACGCTATCGCCATCGAAGCCCCGGTTCGATCCGCGGCGGAGCCGTCCCCGCGATGCCACCCGTAAAGGACGCGTAAAGGTTCGCCGGGTGGGCGCAAAGGTTGCGTCAAGGATGGACGGGGCCCGCCGCTGACGGGAGTTTGCTGGTCTGGTGACTATTGGATTCCGCGCCCCGAAGCGGCTGCTGGTCGGCAACCCGATGCGCTCGGCACAGATGCACGAGACGCTCCTGCCGAAGCGGCTGGCTCTGCCGGTCTACTGCTCCGACCCGATCTCGTCCAACGCCTACGCCACCCAGGAGATCCTGCTGGTGCTGGCCCTGGGCGGTGCCTCGGCCGTCCTGATCACCCCGTGGGTGGCCCTGGTGGTGGTCGGCCTGCTGGCGCTGGTGACGCTGTCCTATCGGCAGACCTGCTACGCCTACCCGGACGGCGGTGGCGCCTACGCGGTCAGCAAGGCCAACCTCGGACGGACCGCCTCGCTGATCGCCGCCTCGGCGCTGATGGTCGACTACGTGATGACGGTGGCCGTGTCGATCGCGGCCAGTGTGGAGAACCTGGTCTCGGCCTTCCCGGAGCTGCACACCTACACCGTCGAGCTGTGCGTCGGCTTCATCGTGGTGCTGATGCTGATGAACCTGCGCGGCGTCCGCGAGTCCGGGACGGTGTTCGCGATCCCCACCTACGGCTTCATCGTCAGCGTCTTCGTGATGCTGGGAGCCGGCTTCTGGCAGATGCTGCAGGGGCACGCCCCGGTCGCCGAGTCGGCCGCCTTCGGCTTCACCGGGCTGACCCCGTCCGGGGCTGCCTTGCTGATCCTGCTGCTGCGCGCCTTCGCCTCCGGCTGTACCTCGCTGACCGGCGTCGAGGCGGTCTCCAACGGGGTGCCGACCTTCCGCTCACCGAAGAGCCACAATGCCGCACTCACCCTGATCGCCATGGCCGTGCTGAGCATCACCATGATGGTGGGGCTGTCCTTCCTGGCCACCAGCGCCGGCGTGCACATCGCCGACAGCCCCAGCCATGAGCTCAGCGGAGTGCCCGAAGGCTACGTCCAGCGGACGGTGCTGGCCCAGCTCGCCTCGGCCATCTTCGGCAACAACAGCTTCGGCTTCTTCGCCGTCCAGGGCTTCACCACGCTGATCCTGGCCCTGGCCGCGAACACCGCCTTCAACGGGTTCCCGATCCTGGGTTCGATCCTGGCCGAGGACCGGTTCCTGCCCAAGCAGCTGACCCGCCGCGGCGACCGGCTGGTGTTCAGCAACGGCATCGTGATCCTGGCCACCACGGCCGCCGCGCTGATCGTGATCTTCGGCGGCTCGGTGACCAAGCTGATCCAGCTGTACATCCTGGGCGTCTTCGTCTCGTTCACCCTGAGCCAGCTGGGCATGGTCATCTACTGGCGGCGTCAGGCCCGCGAGCACGGCTGGACGCCCGCGCACATCACTTCGGCCATCATCAACGCCGTCGGAGCTCTGGCCACTGCCGTGGTGCTGGTGATCGTGCTGATCACCAAGTTCACCCACGGCGCCTACCTGGTGGTGATCGCCATGCCGCTGCTGGTGTTCCTGATGTTCCGGATCCACCGGCACTACCAGCGGGTGTCCCGCCAGCTGCAGCCCCGGGCGGCCGGAATCATCCTGCCGAGCCGGATCCACGCCGTGGTGCTGATCAGCCAGCTGAACGAGCCGTCGCTGAAGGCGCTGGCCTTCGCTCGGGCGATCCACCCGTCCACGATCACGGCGCTGCGGGTGGACACCAACCCGGCGCGCACCGCCAAGCTGATCGAGGACTGGGCTGCCCGCGACATTCCGGTGCCGCTGAGCATCGTCACCTCCGACTATCGGGATCTGGTCGAGCCAGTGCTCAGCTACCTCGACCGGATCCACATCGGCCCGCGCGACGTCGTCCAGGTGTTCATTCCCGAGTACGTGGTCGGGCACTGGTGGGAGGCCATCCTGCACAACCAGAGCGCGCTGCGGCTGAAGACCCGGCTGCTGTTCATGCCCGGGGTGATGGTGACCAGCGTGCCGTACCAGCTGAAGTCGGCCGAGCCGTACCGGCTGAGCCCGCCGGGGGCCGGTGCCGAGCCGCCGGCCCGACCGCCGCAGCCGGAACCGGGGACGTCCCCGCGCCCGCAGAGCGCTGCACAGGGCACTCGTGAGGAGAATCTGGCAAGCTCTGTGAGGTGAGCCAGCAGTTGGGCGAGGCTGGCACCACCGGACCTCGACTGTCCGGGAGGCGCCGGCTGTACGGGCTCGCGGTGGCCGCGATCGGCGCACCGCTGCTGACCGCTTGCCTGATCGGGATCCGCGACGACCTGCGACTGGACACCGTCCTGCTGCTGTTCGTGCTGGTTGCGGTGGCCGCTTCGGCGGTCGGCGGGGTGATCCCGGCCGTGGCCGCCTCCCTGCTCAGCCTGGGCATGGCCAACTTCTTCTTCACCCCGCCCTACGGCTCGTTGTGGGTGCAGAACCCCAGTGAGCTGGTCGACCTCGTGGTGTTCGCGGCCGTGGCGATCGGAGTCGGGATCGGCACCGAGGCGTCCGCCCGGGCCACCGGACGGGCCGAGCGCGGCCGGATCGAAGCGGCCTGGCTGACCGGGCTTGCAAACCGGGCCACCCGTCCGGATTCGGTCGAACGCGCCTTGTCGGAGGCCCGCACGGTCTACGGCGCGAACCGGGCCGCGCTGCTCGAGGACGACCGGGTGCTGGCCTCCTCCGGCGAGGCCGGGCCGGATGACCAACAGCTCAGTGTGGATGCCGGCGGCGGCCGTCGGCTCGAACTCAGCGGCCCGGAGCGGATCGGCCAGGACCGCAGCCTGCTGGACGCCCTGGCCCAGACCACCGGACGGCTCTGGCAGGCGCAACGGCTGGCCGAGCAGGCCCGCCGCGCCGAAGAGCTAGCCAAGGTGGACGAACTGCGAGCCAGCCTGCTGGCCGCCGTCGGCCACGACCTGCGCAACCCGCTGGCCGCGATCACCGCGGCCGCCTCGACCCTGGAACAGACCGACATCGAGCTCACCGAGGCCGATCGCGCCGAGCTGCTGGCCGCCATCTCCGAGCACGCCGGACGGCTGAACTCGATCATCTCCAATCTGCTGGACGCCAGCCGGCTGCAAGCCGGCGCGCTGTCGGTGCATCCGGCGCCGACCGACCTGCTGGACGTCCTGGCCGGGGTGATCGCCCCGGGACGCAGCTGGATCACCCTCGACCTGCCCGAGGACCTGCCGCTGCTATCGGCCGACGCCGGCCTGCTGGAGCGGGTCCTGGCGAACCTGATCGACAACGCCGGACGGCATGGCCACGAGGCCGAGGTGCAGGTCAGCGCGGCCATCGAGAACGGTCGCGGAGTGATCCGGGTGATCGACCACGGCCCCGGGGTGGCGCCGCAGCGGCTGACCGAGATCTTCGCCCCGTTCCAGCACTTCGGCGACCGGGTGACCAATGGCGTCGGCCTGGGCCTGGCGATCGCCAAGGGCTTCACCGAGGCCATGGGCGGCACTCTGGTGGCCTCACCCACCCGCGGTGGCGGCCTGACCATGACCGTGACTCTCGAGGTGGCCTGATGCCGCGGCTCCTGATCGTCGAGGATGAGCCGGCGCTACGCCGGGCGCTGACCATCAACCTGACCGCCCGCCACTACCAGGTCGAGGCGGTGCCGGACGGCTCCACGGCGTTGCGAGCGGCCGCCGCCGCCCCGCCGGATCTGGCCATCGTCGATCTGGGGCTGCCCGATCTGGACGGCGTGGACGTGATCCGCGGCCTGCGCGGCTGGACCCAGATCCCGATCATCGTGCTGTCCGCCCGGGACGCCCAGGCCGAGAAGGTGCGGGCCCTGGACGCCGGCGCCGACGACTACGTCACCAAGCCGTTCGGGATGGACGAGTTGGTGGCCCGGATCCGGGCCGCGCTGCGGCGCACCGACGGCGCTGAGGTGGTGGCTCCGATCGTCCGGACCGCCAGCTTCGAGATCGATCTGGCCGCCAAGCGGGCCAGCCGGAACGGGGCCCCGGTGCGGCTGACCCCGACCGAGTGGCATCTGGTCGAGATCCTGGTCCGTCGACCCGGCACCCTGGTGCCGAGCAGCCAGCTGCTGGCCGAAGTGTGGGGTCCCGGCTATGCCAAGGAGACCAACTACCTGCGGGTGTACTTCGCCGGGCTGCGTCGCAAGCTGGAGGCCGATCCGGCGCACCCGGCACATTTCATCACCGAGCCGGGAGTCGGCTACCGCTTCGAGCCGTGACCGAGAAACAACGACGGGCGCCCGGACCAGGTCCGGACGCCCGCCTGCGAACAAGCTCTGTTTGGGGAGCCGAGCTCAGTTCGCAACTCGGAACCCGATGACGTCGCAAGCCGCCACTCGCAACAGCCACCATCAGCTCCGAGAGCCATGTATTCAAAGCCAGTCCCCCTAAGCAGCGGCAACCGACTTTGTCCCCCCAACGTGAAAGTGAACACCACATCCTCAGATGCTGACAACTGTCACCCACCATCCGAGCGCAAGTTGTCCGCAACCTGTCAGTTCTGATCCCCGAAAAAGGGGCTTCTCCCCTCGCGCGACGCCGGATCGGAGTTGCCGCAGAACAGTGCCTGCCTTCCGGATCCGGCGTCGCTGACGCGGTCTCCCCTCGCACCTGGGGCTCCCCTGCCCGATACCGATGGGTGATCACGATTACCCCGCCAGGTACGACTTCACGCTGCCAGATCAGGTCGCACATCGGCCATTCCCGAGCTAACCTTTATCAAGACTCAGCCATCAACCGTTGACCCTGATCAATCGGAATTCTGTAGTCCGACCGGCCGGCGATCAACGAGTAAATCCAAAGACGGAGCAGATGATCACCGAGAACGCCGCCAGCGCGCACGCCTTGCGAAGCTTGCGGCTCTTGCTCGAGGCCTACGCGAGCGCCGAGTTGCCGCAGTGGGAGTTGTTCGCCAGCAACGTCCGGCTGTTCCGGCTGGACCAGGGTGCGACCCTGTTCTCCGCCGGCGAGGTGCACCCCTACCTCTACTTCGTCCAGAGCGGGCTGTTCAAGGCTCAGCTGCGGCTCCCGGACGGACGGCTGACCACCGTCTTCTTCCCCGAGGAGGGCGACTTCGTGGCGCCGCTGAGCGCGATGGGCGCCGAAGGCATCCGTCGAGTGGTTTCCCGTGGCCTGCACCCACGGGCGGACACTCTGCGCTCTGTGGTCGACCAGCAGAGCCTGCACACCCTGATCGCCGTCGAGCCCAGCCTGGTGCTGCGGGTCTCCTTCCGGGTGGTCGAACATCTCACCGCCCAGCACCTGCAGTGGTCGCGCCTGCTCGGCATGCTGGCCCTGATGCACGCCACCACCTTGCAGGTGGACGTCGGCTGGCTGCGCAGCACCCCCGAACAGCGGTACCGCGCACTGCTGGCCGAGCAGCCCGGCCTGGTGCAGCGGGTCACCCAGCGCGACCTGGCCGGCTTCCTGGGCATCACCGATGTCGCGCTGAGCCGGATCGCCAAGCGGGTCCGGGCCGACGAGCAACCCCCGGAAACGCCCTCGAGTCCGGCGACCGCCTCCTAGCCGCGCTGCCGGTAGACCTTTCCGGGCCGGGTCTGTCCGAGAAGATCGTCCAGAGAGACGAACACATAGCCCTTAGCCCGGAGCTTGGTGATGATCGGCCCGATCGCCTTGCGGGTGGTCGGGTAGAGGTCGTGGCTGAGGATGATCGCCCCGGGACGGGCCGCGCCGACGACGCGCTTGATCACCGACGTGGTGTCACGCACCTTCCAGTCCTCCGGGTCGATGCTCCAGTCGACCACGGCCAGACCGCGGCTCTTGGCGGCCTTCTTCACGGCGGCGTTGACGTTGCCGTAGGGCGGACGGACGTAGCGCGGCTGGACGCCGGTGAGCTTGCGGATCGCCCGATTGGTCTTGTCGAGTTCGGTCCGCATTCCGGCCGGGCTCAGCTTCCAGAACCACGGATGGCTCCAGGAGTGGTTGCCGATGGTGTGGCCCTCGGCAGCCATCCGGCGCAGCACTCCGCGGTAGTGGCCGACCTGGCGTCCGACAACGAAGAATGTGGCCGGCGCCTTCAGAGCGGCCAGCTGGTCGAGAATCCGCGCGGTCTGCGGGCTGGGCCCGTCGTCCAGAGTCAACGCAATGCACTTGTGCTTGCGGCAGTCCACCTTCGGCAACGATGAGCCCGAGCCTGGCTGCGGCGCACCGGCCAGCGGCGGCTGCGGGGCGCCATCCACCGGAGGAATCGGCCGACCGACCTCACCGGGCAGGACGGCGGCCTGAGCGGCCAGCAAGCTGTCCAGGACGGGGGTGGTTGCGGAGGGCTGCGGCGCTGCCGACACGACCTGGGTCTGCGATCGCGCAATCGGCGCCTGAACTCCGAGAAGCAGCGAACTCACGACACCAACGACCAGCAGACCTATCCTCACCCAGCCACCATAGGCGCTGATCAGCGCAGCTCAACCGCCGCCCCGGCGCGTCGGCGAACCGTTGCTACCCGCTCGGAGTGTTGGTCGGGTCAGCGGTCGGGGTCGGGGTCGGCTGCGGCGCCGTAGGCGAGGCGGTCGGCGTCGGGGACGGGTCGGGCGGGGTCGGCGTGGCCGGCATGGTGGCGGTGTGGGTGACCGTCACGGTCGGAGTCGGCGTCGGCGAGTCGGACGGCACCGTGGTCGAAGGAGAGGCGCTCGGCTTGGGCGGACGGACGACCTGGCCCACGGTGGTTCCGGAGCCGCCGTCGAAGGCGCGGCCCAGGCCCAGCTCGATCAGGCTGACCGCCGCGATGGCCAGGACGAAGATGGCCACCGTGCTGATCGCCACCATTCCCCAGACGCCGATCCGGCGCCGGGGACGCCCGGCCGGAGCCTCGGGAACGGCGGGCAGATCCACCAAGGTGTCGCCGGCATCCTCGGCCGGAAGCAGCAGGGCCTGATCCTCCGGGGACACCTCGGGCTGGACCACGACGGCCCGGCGCTGGGAGATCACGGTACTGACCTTGCGGTGAGTCCGATCCAGGCCCGCGCTGTACAGAGTTCCGGCGATGCCACCGACCAGGCTGGCCACCGCTGCGCCCACGATGGTGCCGGCCACTCCGAGTTGGGCGCCGATTGCGGCCGCGGTGGCCGCGGCCAGCGCCCCGCCGGCCAGCTGGGGCAGCGAGAAGGTCAGTTCGATCGGCTCGCGGCGCGGCTTGCCGTTGGCCTGGCTATCGGTCTTGCTCTGGTCCACCTGTTCAACCTCCAGCTTCCGAGGTTAGCCCGGGCGATCCAATCCTCAGTCGATGCCGACCTGATCGGCGATCAGCCGGGCGATCTCCCGGGCCGCCTGCGGCCTTGCCGCGCGGGCACTGGCCGCGGACGCTGCCTCCCGCGCCGCGGGATCGTCCACCCACGTGCGCAGGGCTTCGACGACCTCGGCCGGGTGCGGGGCCCAGACCCCGGCCTGCAACTGCTCGACGTAGGTGACATTGCCGTCCTCCTGGCCGGGCAGCCGGGAGTACAAGACCAGCGGCAGCTTGGAGATGAAGGCCTCGCTGATCGTCCCGGGGCCGGCCTTGGTGACCAGCATGTCGGCGGCGGCCATGAACTGCGGCATCTCGGTGGTGAACCCGTACATGTGCGCCGGGATCTTCCAGTCGATGGCCTCCAGGTCGGCTTTCAGTTCGGCGTTGCGGCCACACACCACCACCAGGGACGCGTTGAGCTCGGCGTCATTGATGGCTTTGGCCACTCGCTTCAGCGGGCCCATCCCGTCCCCGCCACCGACCAGCAGGATCACCGGACGGTCGTTGCCCCAGCCACGCTCGTCCCGCCAGCCGGCCCGGTCGACCAGCGGCTGGTTGAACCGCTCGGCCACGGGCAGCCCGATCACTCGCAGGTTGCCCTCCGGGATGCCGTAGCCGATGGCCTTGGCCTTGGCCTGCTCGGTGCCGACCACGACCAGGTCGGATCGCCGATCGAACCAGAAGGCATGGGTGGACACCAGATCGGTCACCACGGTGATGTAGGGACGCGGCGAGTCCTTCATCGCCCGCGCCAAAGTGGTGTTGACCAGGGGATGCACCGAGACGATCAGGTCGGCCGGGTTGTCCCGAATCAGCCGCTGAGCGGCCCGGCGGACGTAGGGGTAGGCGATCTGATTGACCGCGTCGGAGCGGGCCCGTCCGTCCGATGCCTTGAAGGAGAAGCCCCAGGCTTGCGGCAGCCGCGAGATCGGCGGGTACATCTCCGGCGCGTAACTCAGCGGACGCGGGTAGTACTCGCGGAAGAAGTCGACCATCTTCGGCTCGAACCGGCCGGGGAACTCCAGCTCCAGCGCCTCGATCATCGCCTCGGTGGCCGAGCGATGCCCGCCGCCGGTGTCAGAGAACAGGAACAAGATCCGCTTCTTGGCCTCAACGGCCGTGCCGGGCTCGTCCATGCGCCCTCCCTTCGCTGCCAAGAGCATGGCATACCGGGACGCGGTCGCGCCCCGGTATGGGTGCCAGCGACATCAGCCCTTGATGCGAACGTTCGCGTTCAGGTTGGGCAGCTCGATGAAGGTCCGGCCCGGCGCCATCTTCAGCGGCGTGCCGTCCTCGAGGGTGAACTGGAAGACCTCGTTCACCGCGCCCTTGGTCCAGGTGCCCTGGACGTACTTCCCGCCCGCGGCGTAGAAGAAGGTGCCGGTGGTGTTGATGATCTCGTGGATCGGCTCGAGGTGGCCGGTGAACGAGATCTTGCCGGCGGTGTTGATCTTGCCGAAGACCTGCTTGGCCCGGATCACCAGGACGTTGTCGCACCACACCCGCTGGCCGTCGGACTGGACGTGCTTACCCCACGGCATGCTGCGCAGGTAGCGCTTGTCCTTCGCGCTCCAGGAGTAGCTCATCGAGTAGGTGTCGCCCTTCTTCCAGGGCACGGTGATGGACGTGGCCGGCTTGCCGTTGAGGGTGCTCACCTCGTCGTCGGTGGCCGCCCACGGGAAGTAGTTCTGCTGCGGGCCGTCGGTGAACTTGTTGGCCAGCTTGGCCAGAGCGGCCGGGTGGCAGACCACGGCGCGGTCGTAGTAGGTCGTGCCCTGCCACTTGCGGACCCGCTTGGGGTCGATCGAGAAAGCGCCGGTGCCCTTGGTGGTCATGTACTGCTTCTTGCTGATCAGGTACTGGCCGAATGAGCCGAGGTACTTGATCACCCACGGGAAGGCGCCGGTGCTGCCGATGATCGCGGTCATCGGGCTGAGCATCGGGACGTCCACCGGACGCATCGAGCGAACCGGGGCCACGTTCTTGGCGTAGGTGGTGTGGTAGACCGGCACCAGCCGGGTGCTGGTCTGGCCGACGACGGCCGGGTAGCCGTCCATCTGCACATAGACGATGTCGGCATCGTTGATGCCGTCCTGCGGGTGCTCGTTCTTGTTGTCGGGAACCTTCACGGCCACGACGATCTTCTTGGCATCGTCCGGGTTCTCCAGCGGCTTGCCGGTCAGCGGCCAGCGCGGAGTGGTGTCGACCGGTGCAGTCGGAGTGGAACTCGGCGTCCCCGGAGCGGCACCGGTGCCCGTTGCGGACGGTGCGGGGTTCGGCTTCGGCTGATCCACGGCGCAGCCGACAACGACCGCTCCTACGACTCCGGCGGTGCCCAGCAGGGCGGCGCGACGGCTAACCGGTTCCATTACTTCCTCCAGATCAGAACAGGCCCGCCGGTGAGGCCGCGCGGTGCACTCGCCCCATGGTAGAACCGCCACCGACACCCGGCGGCCAAGGCTTGGCTTTCGGGTGCCGGAGAATGGCCGAGAACTGGCCGTTGACCTACCCAGGAGCGGTTCCGCAGCTCCCGGCCGAGGGTGGGCTAGACCTCGTAGTCGACGCAGACCCGCTCGGTGCGGACCTTGGCGATCAGCCCGGCCACGGCCTGGTGATCGGGGTGGACGGCGTAGGCGCGCAGCGCCTCGACCGAGTCGAACTCGGAGTACAGGACCAGGTCGTAGTCGTGCTCGAGTTCGTCCGGGATCACCGGCTCGAGCTTCCGCAGGCCGGGCACCAGCCCGTCCAGCGCGGCGAGCCGATCGCGAACGATCTGCAGGTTCGTTACCTTGTCGGCGCCTTCGGCCTGGTCAGCGAAGCGCCACATCACGATGTGCTTGATCACGGCCGGAAGCCTAGCCGGATCACCCTTCCGGGTCGCGGCCGCTATCTCAGTTCGCGCAGCCAGCCGGCAGTGGTCACCGGCTCCCGCTGGCCGCCGACGTGGACCACCTGGTCGCCGTCGCGGGTCAGCTGGGTGCGGTAGCCGTCCAACGCGGCCCGGACGGCACCGCGCCGCTGCGGGTAGTCGTAGCCAACCGCACCCGCGGGGGCCGGACCGGTGCCGAACTCGCCGCACCGAATACCGGCCAGCGACGCGGCGCGGCCGGCGATCAGATGGCAGGCCACGTGGTCGGGGTGGCCGTAGCCGCCGTCGACGGCGTAGCTGAGCAGCAGGTCGGCGCGCCACTGGATCAGCAGGGCGGCCAGATCGGCCGCGGGCTCGTCCGTCCCGGCCAGGGCGAGGCTGGACGGCTCGGCATCGGCGGCCGGACCGGCCACCCCCGGACGGACCCAGGCCATCCCGGAGTCGCGGTACTCCCGCGGCGGGCGTCCGGGCGTCCGGGCCGGCGCGGTGCCCAGGAAGCAGTGCTCGGCCACCCCGAGGGCGGCCAGCGCGGAGGCCAGCTCGGCCTGCCGAACCGTGGTCAGCTGCGCGGGCGTCGTCGAGGTCGGCAGCACGCCGGGGACGATCTCGCCCCGCTCGCCGCGAGTGGCGGTCACCACCAGCACCGGGTTGGTGCCGACCAACTCGGCCACCAGCGCCCCGGTGGCCAGCGTCTCATCGTCGGGGTGGGCGTGCAGGAGAGCCACTCGGACGCCCGGCGCGATCCTCATGGCCGGCTCACCGCTCGACAAGTTCGGCGTACAGCGCCGCAAGCCGATGCGCCGACCAGCGCCATTCGAAGCGCCGCGCATGCACCCTGGCCACGGTGCCCATCCGGTCCAGCAGACCGGGCTCGGTCAGCAGCCGGCGCAGCGCTCGTCCCCAGTCCTCGGGCTCGCGGGAATCCATCAGCTGGCCGGTCTCGCCGTGGGCCACCGCCTCGCGCAGGCCACCGGCTGCCGCGGCGATCACCGGAGTGCCACTGGCTGCGGCCTCCAGAGCCACCAGCCCGAAGGTCTCCGAGTGGGACGGCACCAGGACCACCCGCGCCGAGCGCATCAGCTCGGCCAGGGCCGGACGCGGCTGCGGCCCGATGAAGTGGACCAGCCCGTCCAGACCGAGCCGGGCGACCAGGTCGTGCAGTTCGGCGTCGTAGCTGGCGAAATCCGGCGAGGTGTCGCCGGCCACCAGCAGATGCGGACGCAGTTCCGGCTCCAGCTCGGCCAGCGCGCGAATCGCCAAGTCCGGGCCCTTCAACGGCTGGAACCGGGCCGCGAACAGCAGGAAGCCGCGCTCGACGAAGTCCGGCCCGGCGTCCTCGGGAAGCCAGCGGGGCTCGCCGGCAGCCAGCGGCCGGAACAGCTCCTGGTCGACCCCGGGAGAGACGATGTGCACCTGCTGCGGCACGGCTCCGCAGCGCTCGATCACGGTCCGCGCCTCGGCCGCGGAGATGGCCACCACGGCGTCCGACTCGGCCGCGACCAGCACCTCGCCGGGGATCCGGCGCGGCGACTCGGGCGGCTCCCCGGCGGCCAGCTCCGAGCCGGGCAGCGCGGCCACCGAGTGATAGCTCTGCACGTGCGGGACGCCCCAGGCCCGGGCCACCGGCAGCGCAGCCACTCCGGACATCCAGTGGTGCGAGTGGACGATGGAGGCTGGCGCCAGCCGGGCCAGGTTGGCCGAGAACTCGTCGAGGTGATCGTCGATCCGGCTCTTCGGCAGCACCGTGGGCGGACCGGCGTCCAGGTGGTGCAAGGTGACGCCGGGGAACAGCTCCCGCTCGTCCGGTTCGTCCGGGGCGGCGCGGCGGGTGACCAGCCGGACCCGGTGGCCGAGTTCGGCCAGTGCCTGCGCCTGGGCGCGCTCGACGACGTTCATTCCACCGGCATCACCAGAGCCCGGCAGGTTCGCCGGCGAGGTGTGCATGGACACGAAGCAGATGTCGAGGGGTGCCGTCACCCGACGAGCATAGGACGCCGTGATCAGCGGCCACCTGACCCGACCACGGAGCGCACGGAGCAGCCGACCCGGGCAGACCGTTCGAAGAACGTATCCCTGAGCCCTACGCCGAAACCCACCCGCACCCGAGCGCCCGGCCCGGCCACGGAGTTCGAGAATGGTCTGCCCGGCCCTGCCGGATCACGTCAGCAGCCGGGCGAGCTCGGCCAGCCCGAGCGCGGGTGACCCGTGCAAAGCAGCGCGGGCAACGGTGGGAGAATGGCGTGATGTCCACTTCACAGCCGGCTCCGGCACTGACCAAACTGACCGGCCCGAAGTGGATCTTCCTCACGATTCTCGGCGGCCTGGGCATGATCGGGCCGTTCTCGATCGACACCATCTTTCCGGCATTCTCCGCCCTGGAGACCGAGTGGGGTGCCTCGGAGTTCGCGCTGCAGCAGATCATCAGCGTCTACCTGCTGTCCTACGCCCTGATGAGCCTGCTGCACGGCCCCCTCTCGGACGCGCTGGGCCGCAAGCCGGTGATTGTGGTCGGGATGATCGTCTACGTGCTGGCCGCGGTCGGTTCGGCGCTCGCCCCGGGACTCGGCGTCCTGCTCTTCTTCCGGGTGATCCAGGGGTTCAGCGCCGGTGCCGGCCAGATCGTCAGCCGAGCCATGGTGCGCGACGTCTTCTCCGACGCCCAGGCCCAGCGGACCATGAGCCAGATCGCCATGATCTTCGCCTTGGCCCCGGCCCTGGCACCGGTGATTGGCGGCCTGCTGCTCGGCGTCGGCAACTGGCGACTGATCTTCTGGTTCCTGGCCGCCTTCGGGGTCGCCATCCTGGCCCTGGTGCTGTTCGCCATGCCGGAGACCCACCCCCGCGAGCGCCGCACCGCCTTCAACGCCCAGGCGCTGCTGGCCGGAGTCTCCGGCGTCTGGCGCAACCGGGACGGACGCCGGCTGGCCTTCGCCGGCATGGCCAACTTCGCCGGCCAGTTCCTCTACATCTCGGCGGCCCAGCTGTTCGTGGTGAAGCTGCTCGGGCTGGGCGCCCAGGACTTCTGGATCCTGTTCGTCCCGCTGATCGGCGGCATGATGATCGGCTCCTGGGTGAACGGACGCATGGCCGGACGGGTCACCGGCGCCCAGCTGGCCAAGGCCGGCTACCTGGTCAGCACCGGCGCCGGCCTGCTGAACCTGACTCTGGCCCTGATCCCGGGCACCCAGGGGCTGCCCTGGGCGATCCTGCCGCTGCCGCTGTACACCTTCGGGGTGGCCCTGACCTTCCCGATCATCACCTTGGCCATGCTCGATCTGTTCCCGACGGCCCGCGGTGCGGCCTCGTCGGTGCAGTCCTTCGTGGCACTGCTGGCCAATGCCGCCATCGCCGGAGTCCTGGCCCCGCTGCTCGGCTTCTCGCTGTGGTCGCTGGCGGCCAGTGCATTGGTCGCCACCCTGGTGGCCTGGTGGCTGTGGCGCGGTCACGTCCGCGGTGCGCTGGTCGAGCCGCACAGTTCGTCCGATGCTGCGGCTTTCGAACCGACCGACGAGTTGTGACCGAAGGCCGACGCCGGTCGGCGTAGCGTTGCGGCCATGATGTCCGCTGCTGCTCCGATCCTGCTCGCCAACGACGACGTACGGCTCGAGTTACTCCCACTGGGAGCCACCATCCGCCGCTTCGAGGTCGCCGTCGATGGCGGCTGGCGCAACATCCTGTTGGGCCACCCGAACCTGGACGACTACACCCATAACCCGGGATACCTGGGGGCGAGCGTCGGCCGCTTCGCGAACCGGCTGGCCAAGTCGCAGTTCAGCCTGGACGGGGTGGACTACCGACTGGTCGCCAATGAAGGGGTCAACCAGCTGCACGGCGGGCCGGACGGTTTCGGCACCCGGTTGTGGGACATCGCTGCCACCGGCGACGACTTCGTCGAGTTCTCGTTGACCAGCGTCGACGGCGACCAGGGCTACCCGGGCGAGGCCACCATCACCGCCCGCTACGAGCTGGTCCCCGGCGGTGCCCAGATCACCTACCGGGCCACCACCGACGCCCCGACCGTGATCAACCTGACCACCCACCCGTACTTCAACCTGGACGGCGAGGGTGCCGGCGACACCAACGGACACCGGCTGTTCGTCCACGCCAGCGCCTACACCCCCAACCACGACGACGGCATTCCCACCGGCGAGATCCGCGACGTGACCGGTTCGGCAGCCGACTTCCGGTCCGGCCCACTGTTCGGGGCGGCCCGGGAACGCGCCGAGGCCGAGGGGATCACCCGCAACGGCGGCTTCGATCACAACTTCGTGGTGGACGGGACCGGCATGCGCGAGCACTGCCGGCTGGTCGGCAGCAATGGGCTGACCCTGACCATCTGCAGCGACCAGGTGGCGATCCAGGTCTACGGCGGCGAGCACTTCGCCGGCGAGCCGGGGACGTCCGGGCGGACTTACCCGCGCCGGGCTGGCGTCGCCCTGGAGACCCAGGGCTTCCCGGACGCACCGAACCACCCGAACTTCCCCAGCGCCGTGCTGCGCCCCGGCGAGGAGTATCTGGCGGTCACGCAGTGGCTGCTGAGCTGAGCTCCGCACCGCCGTCGTCCCTTCTGTCACTCGACACGCCGACGACACGCCGAGTTCGCCGAAACTGTCGGAACTGACCCGCGAAATCCTCTTGCGGAGGGGTGGGCATCGGACTAGAAATGCTCCTACCAAACCACCTCGGTGGGGCGGGGATCGGGAGCAGGAAGTCAGCTTTCCGAGCGAAGTGAAAGCTTCAGTTCGGGCGGCCCGGTGATGCGGGTCGGGTTGGCTGGTAGTTCTTGATCGGTGCCGAGCATCACGACGGTTCCACCTAGAAGGCCCCGGAGACTCATACTCGCCGGGGCCTTCGCCTTTGCCCAGCTATCGGGCAGCCGCAGTGGAGAGCCGGTTCCGACGAGCGATACTGCATCCATGAGCGATGAGACGAACCTGCGCACGGCTTCCCTGACCCGGCTGAGCGCCCGCAGCTACGAAGCCACCAACGTCCGCGGCGGCACCTTGCGCCTGGGCGAGGGCGACACCACCGACTTCACTCCGGTGGAGCTGCTCCTGGTCGCCCTGGCCGGCTGCTCGTCCATCGATGTGGACTACCTGACCGCCCGTCGCGCCGAGCCGACCCAGTTCGACGTTGAGGTGCATGCTGACAAGCTCAGCGACGACGACGGCAATCATCTGGGCCCGGTCGAGGTGACCTTCACGGTCCGCTTCCCGGAGGGTCCCGACGGCGACCGTGCCCGCGAGATGCTGCCGGTGGCCATCGCCAAGTCCCGCGATCGGCTGTGCACGGTCTCGCGGACGGTGCAGCTGCCGACCCCGGTCAGCTTCCAGCAGGCCTGAGCCGACGAACCGCCGGACGCGGCTGCGGCGGGCTCTGGCCGTCCCGCTGCTCACCTGGCTGGCCTCCAACCTGGTGGCCTGGGTCACCGCGGCCCTCAGCGGCCAGGACTACCTGCAACCCAGCGCCCACCAGCGCTGGGACTCGCAGTGGTATCTGTCGATCGCCGAGCACGGCTACGAGTCGTACCGCTGCATCGAGCGGTACTCGTGGTTCCCGGACGTGTGGTGCGGCAACACCGCCTGGTTCCCTGGCTATCCGATGGCGATTCGCCTGGTCAGCGCGCTCGGGCCGACTCCGGAGCTGGCCGGCATCATCGTCAGTGAGGCGAGCCTGCTGGGCGTGATGCTGGTGGTCTGGCAGCTGCTCGGCACCCAACTGAACCGCAACAGCGGACCGGCCATGGCCCTGGCCGCAGTCTTCCCGGGCAGCATCTACTTCCACTCGGTGTTCCCGGTCTCGCTGTGCCTGCTCGGGTTGGCCCTGGTCGTCCTCGGCATCCGTCGGGAATCGTGGCTGATCGCCGGCATCGGCGCCTTCGTGGCCTTCGCCACCCACTTCGTCGGGGTGATCGGCGTGATCGGGGTGGTCGTGTCCCTGGCCTTCGGCTGGCGTGGACGTCCCTGGCCCGGACGGCTCTGGCGGGTAGCGGCCGCCGCCGGCCTGGGCAGCCTGGCCTACCCGTGGATGCTGTGGCTGATGCACGCCGACACCGGCAGCTGGACCATCTACTGGCAACACCAGGCCGACTACGGCAACACCGGCCTGCACAACCCGCTGGAACAGCTCGAGCGGTTCTGGTCGCTGTCCTTCGCCCAATGGCATCCGATCGCCGCCGGCGATCCCTGGCTGGTCGTCCACTCCGTCGACGCCCAGCACCTGCAGCTGGTGGTGAACCTGATCTTCGCGATCCTGGTGGCCGGCACCCTCGGGTGGCGGCTGTGGCGCCGGGACCTGCCCGCCTGGGAGGCCGCGGCGGCCCTGATCGCGCTGGGTGCGCTGGCCGTCCCGGTGATCAGTGGCGCCTGGTCGGCCTGGTATCGCCACGATGCCTTGATGCTGGTGGCGCTACCGGTGCTGCGGCTGCCGCGGTGGGCCTGGGCCGTACTGATTGCGGCCTGCACGGTGCAGGCCATGCTCTTGGGCGCCATGTGGTTCAGCGGGGCTCTGATCTAGTCCGAACCGGGCCGACGATACGGCCCACCGCCCCGACATGGGCGAAGGCCCCGGCGAGTATGAGTCTCCGGGGCCTTCTAGGTGGGACCGTCGTGATGCTCGGTGCCGACCGAAAGCTACCAGCCAACCCGACCCGCATCACCGGACCGCCCGGACCAGGGCTTTCACCCCGACCGGAAAGCTGACTTCCTGCTCCCAATCCCCGCCCCACCGAGGTGGTTTGGTAGGGATATTTCTAGTCTGCGGCCCACACCACCGCAAGAGATTATGGAGACGATTTCTGGCAATTTGGACGAAATCGGCGTGTCGTCGGCGTGTCGAGTGACAGACGATACAAAAGCGACAAGACGGTCTCAGGCCTCCGGCGGCTGCTCGGTGACTGCCCGCTCCAGAGCCCGCAACATCACCACTGTGCCCTGCCGGATGATGTCGAGTTCCTCCAGGCTGAGCAGGCCGATGGTGACTCCCATGGCCCGTCCGAACATCGAATCCATCTGCCGGATCACCTCGATCCCGTCACTGGTCGGACGCAGCCGGCGCACCCGGCGGTCGTCGGGATCATCGAAGCGGGTGACCAGGCCCTTCTCGACGAGACGATCGATCAATCCACTGGCCGTCGGAGCGCTGATCTGCATCAGCTCACCCAGCTCATGGCCGGCGATCCCGGGTTTCTTCACGATCTGACCGAGCACGCGCACTTGCTGCATGGTCAGATCGGGCGGCATCGGCATCGGCCCGACCAGACCCATGGCACGGTCGTGAACCTGGGAGTTCAACTCGAAGATCTCGGCCAGAATGGCCGATCTCTCCGGATCCAGGCCCTTGATGGAATAAGCCACGAGGAAGCCTTCGTTTGGGTCAAATGGTTAGGGTTAGGCTAACCGATGTGTGGAGGCTGTGCAGCCCCAAGAATTGCGCTGCCCCCGCCCGGACGAGAGAGAGACGATGGTTCGACTCAGCAAGGCCAGCTTGGCCCAGCGCAGCGTGGTGCTGCTGCTCAGCCTGCTCGTGATCGCCCTCGGCGTCTACGCCGCAGGTGCCCTCAAGCAAGAACTCATCCCCTCGATCGATCTGCCCCGCGGCAGCGTCCTGACCATTTACCCGGGGGCATCCCCTGAGGTGGTCGAGGCTCAGCTCTCCAAGCCGATCGAGTCGGCGGTGAAAGCTGTCGCCGGGGTGACCAGCGTCACCTCGAAGAGCTCGTCCGGCGTCTCCCAGGTGAGTGTCCAGTGGGACTACGGCCTGAAGCCCGACGACATGGCCAACAAGATTCGCAGCGCCATCGACTCGATCTCCACCGGCCTGCCGTCCTCGGTGAACCCGAAGGTGATCACCGGCAGCTTCGACGACATCCCGATCGTGGTCCTTGCGCTGTCCTCCTCCGATGACTCCACGATGCTGACCAGCAAGGTCAACCAGATCGTCGTCCCCGGCCTGAAGACCATCGACGGCGTCCGTGACGTCGCCGTGGGCGGCCAGGAGACCCGCGAGATCATGATCAGCTACTCCCCGGCCGAGCTGAACAAGAAGAACATCGATCCGTCGCTGATCGGCCAGCTGTTCGCGGCGAACGCAACCGCCTTCCCGTCGGGCACCATGCGCACCGACAACGCCAACCTGGACGTCCAGACCGGACGCACCTACTCCACGGCCGAGCAGATCGCCGGCCTACAGCTGCCCACCGCGGACGGTCCGATCAAGCTCGGCGACGTGGCCAAGGTCACCGAGCAGCCGGTCGAGACCACCAGCATCTCCCGGGTCGGCGGCAAGACCGCGCTCACCCTGCAGGTGACCAAGGAAGCCGGTGCCAACACCGTCTCGGTGGCCAAGGCGGTCGGTGCCATGCTCCCGCAGCTGGAGCAGCAGCTGGGTGGCAATGCCACCTTCACCACGGTCTTCGACCAGGCGCCCTACATCGAGCAGTCGATCCACGATCTCTCGGTCGAGGGCGGGATCGGCCTGGCCATGGCCGTCCTGGTGATCCTGATCTTCCTGGGCTCGCTGCGTCCAACCGTCATCACGGCCATCTCGATCCCGCTGTCGCTGCTGATCGCCCTGATCGGACTGTGGGTGGGCGGCTACTCGCTGAACATCCTCACCCTGGCCGCACTCACCGTCGCGATCGGACGCGTGGTCGACGACTCGATCGTGGTGATCGAGAACATCAAACGTCACCAGGGCTATGGCGAGTTCGGACGCAAGTCGATCCTGAACGCCGTCCGGGAGGTGGCCGGGGCGGTGACCAGCTCGACGCTGACCACGGTCGCTGTCTTCCTGCCGATCGGCCTAGTCGGTGGTCAGGCCGGCGAGATCTTCCGTCCGTTCGCTCTGACCGTGACCATTGCGCTGGCCGCGTCCCTGTTCGTCTCGCTGACTCTGGTGCCGGTGCTGGCCTCCTGGTTCATGCGGCCCACCGCCAAGCAGCAGGCCCGCCAGCAGGTCGTCGAGCCCGAGGCCGAGAAGGACACCTGGCTGCAGAAGGCCTACCTGCCGGTGTTGAACTGGAGCCTGGCCCACCGCTGGATCACGGCGACGCTGGCCTTCGTCCTGTTCGCCGGGACCATGGCGCTGACCCCGCTGCTGAAGACCGACTTCCTCGGTGAGCAGGGCAACGAGTCGCTGATGATCAGCCAGAAGCTGCCGGCCGGCACCTCGCTGGCCGAGACCGACGCGGCCGCCCGCAAGATCGAGCAGCTGCTGTCCAGCGACCAGGCCGTCCAGACCTACTCGACCAGCATCGGTGGCAGCGGTAGCTCCTTCCTGGGCACCCAGGCCGACACCAACCAGGCCAACTACACCGTGCCGCTGAAGGCCGGCTACTCGGCCAAGGACGTGGTTGGCCGGATCCGCGACCAGATCGGCGCGCTCGGCTCGTCGATGGGCACTGTCGAGGTCAGCGTCGGTAACTCCAGCTCCTCGGTGGTGGTCTATGTCGAGGGCTCCGACCAGGTCGCCCTCAAGGCCGCCAACGACCAGGTCGTGGCCATGATGAAGGACGTCCCCGACCTGGTGAATGTGACCTCCGACCTGAGCGAGGCGCGTGACCAGCTCTCGGTGAAGGTGGACGACCGCAAGGCCGCCGACCTGGGGATGACCCAGCTGTCGATCGGCCAGGCCGTCTCCCGCGCAGTGGCCGGCCAGCAGGTCGGCTCGATCGCCGTCGGCGACGACACCTTGAAGGTCTACCTGCGCGTGAAGTCGCCGGCCAAGAGCATCGAGCAGCTGCGCGACGCCGAGCTGCCGGTGACCCAGCTGATGAGCGGCAACGCCAAGAAGGACGCCGCCGAGAAGGTCTCCGACGACTCCAAGGCGCTGCAGGACGAGTCCAAGGACGCGTCCGACAAGGCCTACAACGACCAGGTGAAGGCGCTGAAGAAGGCGCGGTCTCAGGCCAAGTCCGCCCAAGCGTCCCTTGCCTCGCAGCTGTCCAAGGCCAAGAAGAACCTGGCCAGCCTGCAGAAGCAGCTGAATGCCGCGTTGGCGATCCCGCTCTGCTCGGATCGTCCCGATCTCACCCCGCCGGCTTGTAGCCCGGTGGGAACCTCGGCGGCGGTGTTCCAGCTCACTCAGGCGGTCTCCGGAATGAGCATGCAGGTCGCTCAACTGGGCGGCGCGCTGGCCCAGGCGAAGTCCGGCACGTCCAGCGTCGACAAGCAGCTGGACGCCCTGGCCACTCAGCGGGAGAAGTCGCTCGAGGCCCAGGACAAGCAGCAGGCGATCCAGGACGCGTCCAAGGACGCCCAGGACGCCACCGCCAAGCCGGTGACCCTGTCCGCGGTGGCCAAGGTCGAGGTGGTCCAGGCACCGGCAACGGTGACCCGGGTGGACGGCGTCCGCTCGGCCACGATCAGTGCCAGCTCGGAGTCCGCCGACCTCGGCGCCACCACGGCCCAGATCCAGAAGGGCTTGGCCGCGCTCAACCTGCCGGACGGGATCAGCTACCGGATCGGCGGCGTCTCGGCCCAGCAGGCCGAGTCGTTCGCCCAGCTGGGGCTGGCCATGCTGGTGGCGATCGCGGTGGTCTACCTGATCATGGTGGCGACCTTCGGTTCGCTGCTGCAGCCGCTGATCCTGCTGGTCTCGATCCCGTTCGCGGCCACCGGAGCGCTGGCCTTCTCGCTGATCAGCGACACTGCGCTCGGCCTACCCAGCATGATCGGCCTGCTGATGCTGATCGGCATCGTGGTCACCAACGCCATCGTGCTGATCGACCTGATCAACCAGAAGCGCAAGGCCGGACTGAGTGTGGACGCCTCGATCGCCGCGGGGGCGCGACTGCGCGTCCGTCCGATCATCATGACCGCACTGGCCACGGTGTTCGCGCTGGTTCCGATGAGTCTGGGGCTGACCGGCGGTGGCGTGTTCATCTCCAAGCCGCTGGCCATCGTGGTGATCGGCGGCCTGGTGTCGTCCACACTGCTGACCCTGATCCTGGTGCCGGTGCTGTACGACCTGCTGGAGACCTGGCGGGAACGGCGGGAGACCAAGCGGGACGCGCGCCGGGCGGCTCGACTGGCCGACGCGGTGGCCGCCCAGCAGGACGCCGCTGCGACGGAAGCCTGACTAGGAGATTTGATAGGACGCCGCACGGCAACTCCGGATTCGCGATACGTTTCGCGACATGAAGGTGAACTTAGGTTCCCTTGACCGCATCACCAGGGTTGCCGCCGGCTCTGTGTTGTTGGTTCTGGGTTGGCTCCTCGGTGGCTGGTTACTCCTGGTCGCACTGCTGGGCGCGGCATTGATCGTGACCGGAGCGATCGGGTTCTGCCCGATCTATGCGAGGTACGGGCTGAGCACGTCCCCGCACCGCTAGGCCAACCCCCGACCGGCGTCAGAGCCGCGTGGCAGAGTTGAGCCACCATGGACGCCCGGGCAATCGACCGCTTCTCCGAGGCCACAAAAGCGTGGTTCACCGGGAGCTACGCCGCGCCCACCGCGGCCCAAGCCGGCGCCTGGACGGCCATCTCGTCCGGTGAGCATGCACTGGTGGTCGCCCCGACCGGCTCCGGCAAGACGTTGGCCGCCTTTCTGTGGGCGCTGGATCGGCTGTCCACAGGCCCGGCCCCGGAGCCGACCAAGCGCTGCCGGGTGCTCTACATCTCGCCGCTGAAGGCCCTGGCCAACGATGTGGAGCGAAACCTGCAGCGTCCTCTGGCCGGGATCGCCGCCGCGGCCGCCGAACGCGGGCTGCCCGAGCCGTCGGTGCGGGTGGCCGTCCGCTCCGGGGACACGCCCAGCGCCGAGCGCCGCTCGTTCACCCGGCAGCCGCCGGACATCCTGATCACCACCCCGGAGTCGCTGTTCCTGCTGCTCACCTCGGCCGCGCGCAGCGCGCTGGCCGGCATCGAGACGGTGATCGTCGACGAGATCCACGCCGTGGCCGGCACTAAGCGTGGCGCCCATCTGGCGCTGAGCCTGGAACGGCTGGACGCCCTGCTGGAGCATCCGGCGCAGCGAATCGGCTTGTCGGCGACGGTTCGCCCGGTGGCGGAAGTGGCCCGGTTCCTGGCCGGCGGACGTCCGGTGCGGGTCGTCGATCCACCACTGGCCAAGCGCTGGGAGCTGTCGGTGGTGGTCCCGTTCCCGGATCTGGCCGATCTGGATCGCGGCACCGAGACTGCCACGTCCGCCTCGCCCGAACTTCGGTCGTCCACGTGGCCTCGGATCGAGGAGCGGATCGTCGACGAGATCGCCGCACACACCTCGACCCTGGTCTTCGTGAACTCCCGGCGGCTGGCCGAACGGCTCACCGCCCGGCTGAACGAATTGTGGCTGGAGCGCACCGAGGCCGGCACCGCCCCCGAACTGCTGCGCGGCTGGGGCAGTCATGCCACGGCCGGCCGGCGGGCTCCGGCCGAGGTGATGGCCCAGTCGGCGATCAGTGAGGGTGCTCCGCCGGTGCTGGCTCGAGCCCACCACGGCTCGGTCAGTCGCGAGGAGCGCGAGCAGATCGAAACCGACCTCAAGGCCGGCCGGCTGGCCGCAGTGGTGGCCACCTCGTCCCTGGAACTCGGCATCGACATGGGCGCCATCGACCTGGTCATTCAGGTGGAGGCGCCGCCGTCGGTGGCGGCCGGCCTACAGCGAGTCGGACGGGCCGGGCACCAGGTCGGTGCCGTGTCCAAGGGCGTCCTGTTCCCCAAGTTCCGCGGCGATCTGGTCCAGACCGCGGTCGCGGTCGAGCGGATGCTGGCCGGCGAGATCGAGCAGTTGCGGCTGCCGGCCAACCCACTGGACGTCCTGGCCCAGCAACTGGTGGCCATGGTCGCGCTGGACTCCTGGCAGGTCGATGACGTCGAGGCCCTGGTCCGCCGGGCCGCACCGTTCGCCGGGCTGACCCGGACGGTGCTCGAGGCCGTCCTCGACATGCTGGCCGGCCGCTACCCGGCCGAGGAGTTCGCCGAGTTGCGTCCGCGACTGGTCTGGGATCGGGCCAACGACACCCTCACCGGACGGCGCAGCGCCCAGCGGCTGGCGGTGATCTCGGGCGGAACGATCCCCGATCGCGGCCTGTACCCGGTGTACCTGGCCGGCGCCGAGGCCGGCGGGCGCCGAGTCGGCGAGCTCGACGAAGAGATGGTCTACGAGTCCCGGGTCGGCGACGTGATCGCCCTGGGCACCACCAGTTGGCGGATCGAGTCGATCAGCCAGCAGCAGGTCGAGGTCTCCCCGGCCCCGGGCCAGGCGGCCCGGCTGCCGTTCTGGAAGGGCGATGCGCTGGGGCGTCCGGCCGAGCTGGGCCGGGCCGTGGGCGGCTTCGTCCGGGAGATCTCGGCCCTGGGTGCCGATCAGGCCCGGGCTCGGCTGGCGGCGTCCGGCCTGGACGAATGGGCCATCGACAACCTGCTGGCCTATCTGGACGATCAGTCGGCGGTCACCGGTGCGCTGCCACACGACCGGCAGCTGCTGATCGAGCGGTTCCGCGACGAACTGGGCGACTGGCGAGTGGTCGTCCACTCGCCGTTCGGGGCGCAGGTGCACGCACCCTGGGCGCTGATCGCCGCAGCCCGGCTGCGCGAGCGCTACGGGGTGGACGTCCAGGCCATGCACGCCGACGACGGCCTGCTGTTCCGGCTGCCGGCCGGCGATCAGTCCGAGGCTCCCTACGACCCGCACACGCAGCGCTGGCGGCAGGGACGTCCGCATGGTGCGGGTTCGAGTGCGGGTATCGGTGCGGCCGACCTGGCCGAACTGACGGAGCTGATCTTCCCCGAGCCGGAAGAAGTGACCTCCCTGGTCACGGCCGAGTTGGGCAACTCAGCCCTGTTCGCGGCCCGGTTCCGCGAGTGCGCCGGACGCTCCCTGCTGCTGCCCCGGCAACGTCCCGGACGCCGCCAGGCCCTGTGGCAGCAGCGGCTCCGTTCGTCCCAGCTCTTGCAGATCGCGTCGGGCTACCCGGAGTTCCCGATCGTGGCCGAGGCGGTCCGGGAGTGCCTGCACGATGTCTACGACGTCCCGGCCCTGATCGGGCTGCTCGGTGACGTCCGGGCCCGACGAGTGGCGGTGCGCAGCGTCGAGACTCCTGCGCCGTCGCCGTTCGCCTCGTCCCTGCTGTTCGGCTACGTGGCCCAGTTCCTCTACGAGAACGACTCACCGCTGGCTGAGCGCCGGGCCGCGGCCCTGGCTGTGGATCCAGGCCTCCTGGCCGATCTGCTGGGCAGCACCGAGGCCACCGCGCTGTCCGAGCTGCTCGACCCGGACGTCCTGACCCGCACCGAGGCCGAACTGCAGCAGCTCGTCCCTGAGCGGCAGGCCCGCGACGCCGACGAGCTGTCCGACCTGTTGCGCCGGCTCGGGCCGCTGCGTCCGGACCAGCTGGCCGCCCGCTGCGTCGAGCCGTCCTGGGTGCCGGATGCCCTGGCGAACCTGGCTGCCCAGGCCCGCGCCTTCGCGTTGCCCGATCAGCGTTGGGCGGCCGCCGAGGACGCCGGACGCCTGCGCGACGGGCTCGGCGTTCGTCCGCCGGCCGGGCTGCCGGACGCCCTGCTGGCCCCGGTGGCCGATCCGCTCGGCGACTTGTTGGCCCGCTACGCCCGCGGCCATGCCCCGTTCACCGCCGGCGAGGCGGCCGACTGGTTGGGATTGGGCGCGACCGTGGTCCGTGAGCAGCTGCAACGCCTGGTGGCGGCCGGACGACTGGTCGCCGGCGAGCTGCGTCCACCCGGCTGGGAGCCGGTCGACGCAGCCCCGGCCACCGGCGATCCGGGCGGGCACTGCTACTGCGACCCGGAGATGCTCCGGCTGCTGCGCCGCCGCTCGCTGGCCGCGCTGCGCGAGGCCGTCGAGCCGGTCACCGGGCAGGCCTATGCGCGCTTCCTGCCCGGCTGGCAGCAGGTCGGCCAGCTGCGCGGGACCGACGGCGTGCTGCGCGTGATCGAGCAGCTGGCCGGGCTGCCGGTGCCGGCCAGCGCGCTGGAGAGCCTGATCCTGCCGGCCCGGGTGATCGACTACGCCCCGGCCATGTTGGACGAGCTGACCACCGCCGGGGAGGTGCGCTGGCAGGGAGCCGGTTCTCTGAGCGGGGCCGACGGCTGGGTCAGCCTGCACCCGTCCGCGGCGGCCGAGTTCACCCTGGCCGAGCCGACTGTGGTCGAGTCGCCCCTTGCCCAGCGTCTGTTGGAGACGTTGGGCAGCGGCGGCCACTTCTTCGCCGACCTGGTCAACCGGCTGGACGTTCCGCGCGATCAGCTGCGCGACGCGATCTGGGAGCTGGTCTGGGCCGGCTGGCTGAGCAACGACTCGCTGACTCCGCTGCGGGCCTTGCTGGGCTCCAGCCCGCGCAGCGGACGGCAGCGGACGGCGCCGCGGGCGCGGCATCGTCCCTCGCTGAGCACGGCGGCCATCAGTCGGCAGCTGGCCCCACCGGAGGTGGCCGGACGCTGGTCGGTGTTGCCGGCCGGGCCGTCCGACCCGACCCGACGGACGCTGGCCCGCGCCGAGGCCGTGCTGGATCGCTACGGAGTGGTCAGCCGGGCGGCCGTGGCCGGTGAGGATCTGCCTGGCGGCTTCGCCGGGCTCTACCGAGTCCTGGCCGCCGCCGAGGAGGCCGGCCGGGTGCGCCGCGGCTACTTCATCGAAGGCCTGGGGGCAGCCCAGTTCGGCACGGCCGGTGCCATCGACGCGCTGCGTGCGAATGCAGCGGACGATCAGGTGCTGGTGCTGGCCGCGTCCGATCCGGCCAATGCCTTTGGGGCCACGCTGCCCTGGCCGGCTCCAGTGGTGGCCGGCCATCAGCCCACTCGCAAGGCCGGTGCCCTGGTCGTCCTGGTCGGTGGACGGCTGGTGGCCTACCTGTCCGGGCGCAGCCTGCTCTCATTCCGCACCGACCCCGACGAACTGGCCGCCGCGGCATCGGCGCTGGCCGAGGCGTCCGGAGGTCCCGGAGTCGGCCGGCTGACCCTGACCAAGCTGGACGGCGCCGCGGCCATCGGCGCCACCGGGCCGCTGCCGGACGCCCTTCTCGCGGCCGGTTTCGCGCTCACCCCCAGCGGCCTGCGCCGCTGAGCACGGGCGGACCCACTCGCCTGCTCACGGGCCGGACGCGCCTCGGTGCCGCCGCGAGCTGGTTCGCCGGAAGTTCACTGCGCAGTCACTCTCTCGGGGTAGACCACTGTCAGCCCTGGACCTTAGGTTGGCAGTACCGCGTGACCCCCTCCTCAGGAGCGCAACCTCGACATGGCAATGCAGGCCCTGGCTACGCCATCGCCTCGCACGGCCGCGCGCCGAGCCGCGTCCGCCTGCCGGAGGGAACCGACGGCGCTGATCTGCCGAACCAGGCAGGCCGCCGCGAAATGCGGAGCAGGTGCTCCGCAGAACGTCCCATCCACCAACCCACAAGGAAGAAGACTGTGACATTCCAGAAGCGGAGCCTCCGGGTGCTCCTGGCGACTGCGGTCGGCACCGGCCTGCTCGGGCTGACCGTGCCCGCCCTGCCGGCCAACGCCCAGCCGAGCGGTACCACCATCGCGATCCTGAACTTCAACGACTTCCACGGTCGTATCGATGCCGACACGACCAAGTTCGCCACCACCATCGAGGCGCAGCGGAACACCTACGGCGATGCCAACACGCTGCTGCTCAGCGGCGGTGACAGCATCGGCGCCTCCCTGTTCGCGTCGGCCACGCAGGCCGACCAGCCGACCATCGACGTGCTCAACGCGCTGGACCTGAAGGCGTCCGCCGTCGGCAACCACGAGTTCGACAAGGGCTTCAGCGACCTGACCGGCCGGGTCATCAACGGCGGGACCAATGCCAAGTGGGCCTACCTGGGCGCGAACGTCTACCACAAGGGGACGAACACCCCGGCACTGCCGGAGTACTCGATTCAGACGGTCGGCGGCATCAAGGTCGGCGTCGTCGGCGTCGTCACTCAGGAGACTCCGAGCCTGGTCTCTCCAGCCGGAGTGAGCACGCTGGACTTCGGCGACGAGGTCGCTGCGATGAACCGGGTGGCGACCCAGCTCAAGGACGGCAACGAGGCCAACGGTGAAGCCGACATCGTCGTCGCCGAGTTCCACGATGGCGCCAATCTGAGCGCCTCGCCGAGCGTCGACCTGGCCGCAGCCAAGGCCGACAGCCCCGACTTCGCCGACCTGGTCGACAACACCTCGCCCAAGGTGGACGTCCTGTTCAACGGCCACACCCACATGACCTACGCCTGGACCGATGCCAGCCATTCCGGACGTCCGATCGTCCAGGCGGCCTCCTATGGCACCAAGCTCGGCAAGGTCGTGATCGACTACAACACCGCCACCAAGGCGATCACCAGCGTCGACGCGTCCGTGCTCCTCCGGGCCGAGACCGCCGACACGAGCTACCCGCGGGTGGCCGCGGTGTCGTCCATCGTGTCGGACGCCCTGGCTCATGCCGCCATCGTCGGCAACCAGCCGATCGGCGAGCTCACCGCCAACATCACCACGGCCTTCGGCGGCGGCGCCTACACCGACGGTGTCTGGACCGGCGGCGGCCGCGACAACCGGGCCAAGCCGTCCACCATGGGCACCCTGGTGGCCGACTCACTGCTGGCCACCTTGTCCGACCCGAGCCGCGGCGGCGCCGAGATCGGTGTGGTGAACCCCGGCGGCCTGCGCGCGGAGCTGTACTACGCCAAGTCGGGCGTGGAGACCAACGACGGCGTGATCAGCTACTCCGAGGCCAACTCGGTGCTTCCGTTCGTGAACAACCTGTGGACCACGACGCTCACCGGAGCCCAGCTCAAGCAGGTCCTGGAGGAGCAGTGGCAGCCGGACGGCGCCTCGCGCGCCTACCTGGCTCTGGGGCTGTCGAAGAACGTCAGCTACACCTACGACCCGGCGGCGGCTCGCAACTCGCGGATCACCAGCATCTGGATCAACGGCAAGCTGGTGTTGCCGACCGACGAGATCCGGGTCGGCACCTTCAACTTCCTGACCACCGGCGGCGATAACTTCGCCACCATGGCCAAGGGCAGTGCCGCCAAGGACTCCGGCCTGGTCGACTACGAAGCCTGGATCGACTACCTGAAGGCCCACAAGCCGGTCGCGCCGAACTTCGCCAAGTCCAGTGCCGTGCTGTCCGCGGCCAGCACCGCGAAGGTCGGCCAGCCCTACAGCGTCACCGTCTCCGACCTCGACCTGACCTCCTTGGGTTCGCCGCTCAACACCTCTGTCGAGGTGCGGGTCGGAGACACTCTGGTGACCAGGGTCCCGGTCTCCAGCGGTGCGGCCACGGCCACCTTCACCATGCCGAGCACCGGCGCGGTCACGCTGACTGCACTGCCGTCCAAGACGGTCGTGCGCGTCCCGGTGACCACCGAGGCGCTGGCCACCAGCACCACGCTGAAGCTCGCCAAGACCACGGTCAGCTACGGCACCTCGGTGCGCGCCACCGCGAAGGTCACCGGCGCCTCTACCGGCAAGGTCCGGTTCACCGCCGGCTCCCGCTCGGTGGAGGCCAACCTGGTCGGTGGAGTCGCCACCGCCACGCTGCCGGCCGATCTGGCCGTCGGCAAGCATCGGGTGGTGGCCAGCTTCGTGGCTGACCAGGTCGCTGCCGCCAGCTCGTCCGCCCCGGTGACAATCAAGGTCACCAAGGCCAGCGTGAAGGTGATCAACAAGGTCGCTTTCGCCACGGTGAGCGCGCAGAAACCGTTCCGCTTCACCATCGCCACCAAGGCGCTCGGCACGGGCGTCTGGGCCACCGGCACCGTGAAGGTCTACCTCCACGGCAAGGTGGTGACGACCGTGAAGCTGACCAAGGCTGATCGGGGCACCAAGAAGGTGACCGTGGCGGCCAAGTACCTGGCCCGCTACGGACGTGGCTCTTCTGTGACCATCAAGGCGAACCTGACGAGCTCGGCGACCACTAAGGACGCCGTCCTCAAGCTGATCCGGCTGCGCCTGATCTGATCCAGCCCACAGCGCCGGCCTCGCCCCACCGGGGCGGGGCCGGCGTTCCCACGTCAGCGGCCACCCTCGCCGCGGGCCGCGCCCGCTCTGGACAGCGGACCTACCCTGGTGACATCGGGTGGTGACGGCCGGGCCGTCCGAACGCAGCAGTCCACCCCCTGCGGAGGCCGAGGTGAAGCAACTCACGGAGTCGGTGTACTGGCTTCGCAGTGCCGTCGGCGCGCGGTGCTACTGGCTCGAGGCCGACGATCGGGTCGCCATCGTCGACCCCGGCATGCTTCCCGGGCTCAGCCGGCTGAGTGACGAGTTGCGGCAGGCCGGACGCTCCCCTAACCAGGTCACCGACATCCTGCTCACCCATCATGACTTCGACCACGCGCAGACCGCGGCCATCTGGCAGAAGCGCAACGGGGCCCGGGTCTGGCTCGGCGCCGACGACATCGCGGTGCTGGCCGGCGCCGCGGACCCGTCCAGCCGCATGCGGCGGCTGTCCTCCAAGCTGGTCCGGGTCGATCTGCCCGAACGCCTCCAGCCGATCGTGGGGGACGCCGAACTGTGGCCGGGCCTGATCGCTCTGCACACCCCCGCCCACACCGCCGGCCACCACAGCTTCCGCTGGCGTGACGTCCTCTTCGTCGGGGACGCCGCTCGGGCCCGGCAAGGTCGACTGGTGCCCAGCCCGTCGTGGCAGATGTCCGACCTGAAGCGCTCACCGGCCGAGCTGGCCCGGCTCAGCGCCCTCCCGGTCACCTGGTACTGCCCCGGCCACTCCGACCCCACTCGCCGCCGCTGACCCGATCCGGCGGCATCATCGAAAGAGCCGTGACATGTCACCTGAGTGGGCGTAGGCTAGCCGCATGGCAGCATCCGGGGTTGAGGTCGCCTTCGAACTGAAGCGAGTCGTCACTGAGTACAACGCGGCCTTCGCCGCCCACCTTCGTCCGCTCGGGCTGACCACCCTGCAGGCCGAGGCCTTGATCGCCCTGGACGATCAGGGGCCGGTCCGACTCAAGCAGCTGGCCACTCATCTGGTCGCCGAGTCCGGGCATCCGAGCCGGCTGGTCTCCCGACTGGAGCGGGACGGCCTGGCCAGCAGAGGTTCGGGCACCGGCGACACCGTCCTGATCCGGCTGACCCCGCGCGGCAGCCAGTTGGCCGGACAGGCTCGGACCATCCGTGACCAGCTGACCGGCGCTCTGGCCGAAGCGCTCGGAAGCGACCTCGAGGTGGTCCAGCCCAGCCTGCGGCGCGGACGCGTCCGGCTGACCCGCGAGCGGATCGCCGCCCACCACTGAGCAAGGCGCAACAGCCCCGGACTGAGGTCCGGGGCTGTTGCGCGTCCGGCCCTGGGCAAAACGGGCCACTGGACAGAACGTCCCTCTATTTTGCTAAGGTTCCTGTTGCCAAAAGAAGTAAGGGCAGCCTTACCTAAGCATCGGAGACCGTCTTGTTCCTCGGCTCGTTCCTGATCGGCCTGCGCGAAGGCCTGGAAGCCGCGCTGATCGTCGGCATCCTGATCGCCTACCTGATTCGCCGCGATCGCCGGGACGTCCTGCCTCGGCTCTGGTGGGGCGTGGCTGCGGCCATCACCCTCTCTGCGGCCCTGGGCGCCGCCTTCACCTTTGGCAGCTACACGCTCAGCTTCGAGGCCCAGGAGATGGTCGGCGGCCTGATGTCGCTGCTCGCCGTGGCAATGGTGACCTGGATGGTGTTCTGGATGATGGCCACCGGCCACCGGATCAAGGCCGAGCTCGAAACCGGCGCTGACAAGGCATTGGCCGTCGGCACCGGCGCGGCGATCGCCTGGATCGCCTTCGTCTCGGTCGGCCGCGAGGGCCTGGAGACCACCTTGATGCTGTGGGGCTGGGCGCTCCAGCCGGAGGCACTGCTCGGCGCGCTGGCCGGGATCACGGCCGCGGTCGTGCTGGGCTACCTGGCCTACCGCGGGCTGGCCAAGATCAGCTACGCCACCTTCTTCCAGTGGACCGGCGCCTTCCTGATCGTGGTGGCCGCCGGCATCCTGGCCTACGGCATCCACGACCTACAGGAGGCCGCCCTGCTGCCCGGCCCGTTCTCCGGGCACCCGATCACGCCGACCGACCTGCGCACCGGCGAGGTGCTCACCGGCTTCACCGACGGCCCGTTCTGGATGGCATCCTTCCCGTTCGGCTGGGCCTTCGACGTGAGCGCCACGGTCGATCCGAGCGGGGCGCTGGCCGCCCTGGCCAAGGGGACGATCGGGCTCACCCCGCAGATGAGCTGGCTCGAAGTGATCGCCTGGATCACCTACCTGGCCGTCGTCCTGCCGAAGTTCCTGCGCCGAGTCCGCGAACAGCGCCGGGCCCGCCGGACGCCCACCCACAAGCCCACCCCTGTCGAAACCGCCCCGGCCCCGGCCGGACGCGCCGCCTGACCGGCGCCTGAAAGGAACCACCTTGTCGAACCGTTCATCGTTGGCCGCCCTGATCACGTCCGGTGCTCTGCTGCTGACCGGCTGCGTGGCCAACCCGGCAGCCCAGCCCAGCTCGTCCGGTGCAGCCTCCGGCCGGCTCACCGTGACCTCCACCGACGACGCCTGCACGGTCTCGTCCGCCACCACCGGCAGCGGCCCGGTCACCTTCAGCATCACCAACACCGGCTCCCGGACCACCGAGTTCTACCTGCTGGCCGGCGACCGGCTGCGGATCGTGGCCGAGAAGGAGAACATCGCCCCGGGGTCGACCAGCGACTTGTCGGTCTCGCTGCAGCCGGGCAGCTACTTCACGGCCTGCAAGCCGGGCATGCGCGGCGAGAACATCGGCGAGACCGCCTTCACGGTCACCGGCGAAGCCCTCGCCGTGACCGGTGCGGACGCCGAGCTGTTCAGCGGAGTGGTCACCGACTACGTGAACTTCGTGAAGAACGAGGTCGCCGAGCTGCAGCCCAAGGTGGAGAAGTTCGCCAAGGCCTACGCCGCCGGGGACGACGAGACCGCGCGCAGCCTGTACGCGCCGACCCGGGTCAACTACGAGCGGATCGAGCCGATCGCCGAGGCGCTGGGCTCGCTGGATCCGCGGATCGACTACCGCGAGATCGACTACCTGGCCGAGGCCAAGGCGCTGGCCACCGACGACCCGACCTTCACCAGCTGGCTGGGCTTCCACCGGATCGAGAAGGACCTGTGGGTGCCGGCCAAGGACGCCGTCCAGCCCGACGGCAGCTCGGCCTGGGACGGCTGGACGCCGTCCACCCCGTCCCAGCGCAAGCAGGTGGCCGGCGCCCTGATCAAGGATGTGGCCACGCTGTACGACACCGTCCACGCCGCCGACTTCGTCGCCAAGCAGGGCGTCGACATCGCCACCGTCTCCAACGGCGCGTCCGGCCTGCTCGAGGAGATCGCGGTCGGCAAGGTGACCGGCGAGGAGGACTGGTGGTCGCACACCGACCTGTACGACTTCCAGGCCAACCTGGAGGGCTCTCGGATCGCCTTCGACCTGGTGGCACCGATCGCCGAGCGCAAGGGGGCCGACGGCAAGGCCCTGGTCACTCAGATCCGTGGTGAGTTCGACAAGCTGGCCGCCCTGCTGGCCACCTACGGCAACCTCAAGGACGGCTTCGTCGGCTACGACAAGGTGAATCGCAAGCAGCAGAAGGAGCTGGTCGACCAGATCGACGCCACCCGGACGCCGCTGTCGAAGCTCACCAATGCCGTGCTCGGGATCGCCTGATGTCCGATCCGATCGACTCCCCGCAGCCGGAGGCCTCGCTGAGCCCGGAGACGGCCGACTCCTCCCTGGCCGAGCCGGAGGCGCGCAAGGGGATGTCCCGGCGCGGCCTGTTCGGCCTCGGCGGTGGGCTCGGCCTGGCCGCCGGCGCGATCGCCGGTGGCTTCGGCGGGGCGGCGCTGGCGCCCAAGACGTCCGGCGGCCACCTGGAGTACGGCTTCTTCGGCGAACACCAGGCCGGGATCATCACTCCGGCCCAGGATCGCCTGCATTTCGCGGCCTTCGACCTGCGCTCCGACGCCACCCGGGACGACCTGATCGCCCTGCTGAAGGAGTGGACGTATGCCGCCAGCCGACTGACCCTTGGCCTGGACGTCTCCGCCCGCGGCGCGTTCGACGGCGGCCCCTACCTGCCACCGGACGACACCGGTGAGGCGGCCGGGCTGGACGCGGCCGGGCTGACCATCACTTTCGGCTTCGGCTCCTCGCTGTTCCGCGACGCCGCCGGCAAGGACCGCTTCGGGCTGGCCGGCCAGCTGCCGCCGGACTTCACGCCACTGCCGAAGATGGCCAACGACTTCATCTCGCCGGAGCGCTCCGGTGGCGACCTGTGCGTCCAGGCCTGCGCGAACGACCCGCAGGTGGCCGTCCACGCCATCCGGAACCTGACCCGAATCGCGTTCGGCCGGGCCACCCTGCGCTGGTCGCAGCTGGGCTTCGGCCGGACCTCGTCCACCTCGTCGGCGCAGACCACCCCGCGCAACCTGTTCGGCCAGAAGGACGGCACCCGCAACCTCAAGGCCGAGCAGCCCGAGCGGCTGGCCGAGCACGTCTGGATCTCCGACGGCCCGGCCTGGGCGCGCGGCGGGTCCTACCTGGTGGCCCGCCGGATCGCCATGACCATCGAGGTCTGGGACGGGCTGCAACTCTCCGAACAGGATCGGGTGCTGGGCCGGGACAAGAAGAGCGGCGCTCCGCTGTCGGGCGGCACCGAGTTCACCGAGCCGGACTTCGCCAAGACCGGGCCGACCGGGCGTCCGCTGATCGACCCGCGCTCGCACGTGGCTCGGGCCGCTCCGGAGAACAACGGCGGGATTGCCATGCTGCGCCGCGGCTACAACTACGTCGACGGCAATGATGGCACCGGACGCCTGGATGCCGGACTGTTCTTCATCGGCTTCGTGAAGGCACCCGAGCGGTTCGCGGCCGTGCACACCAACATGGCCCGTGACGACATGTTCGTGGAGTACCTGAAGACCACCTCGTCGTCGGTCTTCCTGGTGCCGCCCGGCGCCCGCGAGGGCCAGTACGTCGGCCAGGCCCTCTTCGAGGCCTGATCCGAGCCCAGGGAGGTTCGCTCTCCCCCCAGACGAAATCAGACCCGAGAAAGGCCCCGATCTGGGCCGGTCATCACGGGGTCGTCGGCTCGAACCTGAGTTGGGTACCCACAACGTCCGTTGCGTCGGACGATATCGGGACCAAACTCCGGTTCGAGCTGTCACGGCTCTTAAGACCGGCTGGGATCGGGACCAAAACCGGGTTCGAGTTCGTGGATCCCACCCGATCGCCGTGCCACCCGCCGGCTGAGCGAAGCCTGCACACGGCCCCTTCGACAAGCTCAGGGACCTGGATCCAACAGCAAGCCGGCTCGGGCGGATGGTTCGAAAACCGTATCCCTTCACCCCAAGCCCCACCCAGACCAAACCCGAACACCACACCCGACCACGGAGGTCGAGAACGATCCGCCCGGGACGGCCCGGGCTCACGCTCCGACAGCAAGCCGGCTCGGGCGGATGGTTCGAAGACCGTATCCCTTCACCCCGAACCCCACCCAGGCCGAACCCGAACACCACACCCGACCACGGAGGTCGAGAACGATCCGCCCGGGACGGCCCTCAGAGCGGGCGTTTGATGACTCAGCCGGGGTAGTCGATGTCGGTGTACTTCACCGAGGTTCGCGGCGCCGCCATCAGTGGAGCCACGGCATCGCGCCAGGTGGCGTAGTGCGCGGTGAGCTTGTGGTCGGCGGCCGCCTGCTCGTCCCGGTAGGCCTCAATCAGGACGAAGCGGGACGGGTCGTCCACCTCCTGGATCGCATCGAATCGGACGACTCCGGGCTCCTGCCGAGAGCCGGCGGCGTTGGCCTTGGTGGCCTCGATGAAGGCGTCCACTCCGTCGGGAACGACCTGTACTTGCACCTGCACGATCAACATGGCTCCATTCAACCCCTAGTCAGCCACCGCAACCAGGGGATTTGCCAGCGAAGACGACTGGTGCCAGCATGGAAGGCTGCCCATTCACCGAGTCGAGGAATCATGTCCCCCAGCCAGCAGGCAACCACGCTGCTCGCGAACCGTCCGTTCGTGATGCTGCTGGCTGGCCGCACCACCTCGATGCTGGGGATGGCCTTCTCGCCGGTGGCGCTCGCGTTCGGCCTGTTGCAGCTGCCCGACGGTGGTCCGGCGACGCTCTCGATCGTGCTGGCCGCGCAGACGTTGCCGATGGTGGTGTTCATGCTGGTCGGTGGCGTGATCGCCGACCGCTACCCGCGTCGGCTGGTGCTGCTCACCGGCGAACTGCTGGCCGCCCTCGGCTGGGGTGCCATCGGCGTGATGCTGCTCACCGGCTTCGCCCCGATCGCCCTGCTCAGTCTGGCGGCAGCGATCGCCGGCATGTCCAGTGCCCTGATCTACCCCGCGCTCAGCGGGATCATTCCCGACCTGGTCAGCGAGGACATGCTGCAGCCGGCCAACTCGTGGCTGGCCATGGGCGCCTCGGTGGCCCGGCTGGCCGGGCTGGTCGCCGCCGGTGCCGTGGTGGTTTGGCTGGGCGGCGGCTGGGCCATGGTCACCGCCGGCAGCCTATTCGCCCTGTCCGGCCTGCTGATGATGCGGCTGCCCCGGCTCACTGGCACCCTGGCCGGCGCCGAGGATCACCCGATCCGGCAGCTGGTCGAGGGCTGGGGGGAGTTCAAGTCCCGGCAGTGGCTGTGGGTCTGCGTCGTCCAGTGGTCGGTGCTGATCCTGGCCCTGCAGGCTGCGCACGGCGTGCTCGGCCCGGTCGTTGCTGAGCAGGAACTCGGTGGGGCGGCCGCCTGGACGGTGATCCTGGCCGGCGAAGCGGTCGGCGCCATGATCGGCGTGGCCATCTCGCTGGCCTGGCACCCGCAGCGTCCGATCCTGGTCGGGACGCTACTCACCGGAACCGCCGCGCTGCCCCCGATCCTGTTGGCCGTCTCGGCCCCGCTGTGGATGGTCACCGGAGCCATGGGGCTGCAGGGGATCGGCTTCGAGCTGTTCGGTGTGCTCTGGCTGACCACCATGCAGAACGAGGTGCCGCCGGAGGCGCTGTCTCGGGTGGCGTCCTACGACGCGCTCGGCTCGCTGATGCTCGGCCCGGTCGGTCTGCTGCTGGCCGGCCCGGCCACGCTGGCTTTCGGGGTCCATCTGCCGCTGCTGGTCACCGGCCTGCTGGCCCTCGGGACCATGAGCTTCGCGCTGGCCTTCCCCGAGGTGCGCCAGCTGCGCTCCCGGCTCGCCCCGGCCGCATCGGACGAGATCGCGCCGCTGCCCTCGGCTCCGCTGGCCACCGACCCGCTGGTCGCCGACTGATCGTCGCTGCCCCGCCGGTCCGCGTCAGCAATTGACCCCTCGGCGCGGACGGCCCTGCGCGCTAATCTGGTTCGGCGCCGCGGTCGCGGCCGTTCCCTGACCGACCGGAAGGCTGGCGCCCATGCCGACGAGCGAGCCGAACCGCCCGTCCGAAGCGCTGGCCAGCTGGATCCGGGAAGTCTCCAATGCTCAGGATCCGCGGGTCACCAGCACCACTCCGGTGGTGCCTCTGATCACCCGCGGCCTGCCCACCCGTCCGGTCGCGCCGGAGCCGGCCCAGGTCTACATCTGCGCCGGAGTGATCGTGAAGGTGCACGGACGGTTCACCGACCGCGAGCGGCTCATCCGGCGGTTGCACTGCATCGGCGGGCCGGACATCGACCGGCTCTGGATCCAGCCGCTGATCTACCGTCCGATCGACGCCCCGAACGGACGGCTGGCGACGGTCTGGCCTCGGGTGACGGTGCTGGCCAGCATCGATCGTCCGCCGTGGCAGGACGCCGGCCGGCTGCTGGCCAAGTTGCACGCTATGCCGATCGCCGACGACCCGCCGCGGCTCGGCGGCCACAACCGGCTGGCCCGGACGGTTCGCTGGCTGACCAGCGAGGGGCCCACCGAGTTGGCCTGGCTGGCCGAACTCGGTGAGGCGCTCGCCGAGCGGCTGGCCACCCCGGCCATGACCACCTTGGCGCACGGCGACTTCCACCTCGGCCAACTCGGGCACACCCCGCTGCGCAGCAGCTGGAAGCTGCTCGACGTCGATGACTTCGGCGTCGGAGATCCGGCCTGGGACCTGTCCCGGGCAGCCGGCTTCAATGCCGCCGGGCTGCTGCCTGACCAGGACTGGGACGAGTTCATCGCCGCCTACCGGGAGGCCGGCGGTCCGGCGATCCCGGCCGACGGGGACCCGTGGCCGAGCCTGCTGCTGCCGACCCAGGCGTCCATGGTGATCGCCGCTGCGCAGCAACTGCGCTCCGGGCAGGACTCGACGGCCACCTTTGCTCTGCTGGAGGCCTGCCAGCGGCTCAGCCAGCGCTGATCGTCCGGCTCGCCAGCGGTCATGGAACCGTCCCCACCCGGGCGGACGCAGCAGCGGCGCCGGGTCTCCCCGGCGCCGCCACCATCCACCTCGGGCCCCTGACGGGCGCCGTCCGGCCTGGTCAACGCCCGTCCAGACACGGGGCCCGGAGTCCTACAACTCGGCCAGCGCCTCGGTCGGCGCGGTCTTGGCCGCCCGGCGTCCGGGCAGGTAGGAGGCCAAGGCGGCGGCCAGCACCGCGATAGCCAGCATGCCGAGGGTCTGCGGGCCGTCGATCGCGTAGCTGATCTCGTCGATCCCGGACGCGCGGCCCAGCGCAGCGATCGCCAGCCAGCCGAAGCCGGCCCCGGCCACCGTCCCGACCAGCACCCCGATCACGGCCACCTCGAGCGCCTCGATGGTGAGCATGGCCCGTAGCGAGGTTGCCTGCAGCCCCAGCGCTCGGAGCAGCCCGGACTCCCGGGTGCGTTCCAGCACCGACAGCCCCAGCGTGTTCGAGACCCCGATCAGCGCAATCACGACCGCCACCCCGAGCAGCCCGGTGGTGATCGCCACCAGCAGGTTCATCACCGACTCGTAAGCCGACGCTTCGACCAGCGAGCCGGTCACCCGGTTCTGATCACCGGCCGCCTCATTGACCCCGACCAGGACGCTCAGCGCCTGACTGCGATCGGGCACCGACAACCAGACGACGGCGGCCGGAGCGGCCTTGGTGATCTTGGTCAAGTTCGCGGCCGAGACCATGGCCTGACCGTCGGCGACCACCTTCGAGCCGACCACTTGCAGCTTGACCGAACCGGACGATCCCTTGACCTCGAGGTTGGCCGGCAACTCCTTGGCCATCGACGGGGGAACCAGGACCCGCTGATCGTCGACGGCCACCGGAACCCCGACCACCGACGGCACCTTCGGTGCAGCGCCCAGCAAGGTGACCTGCCGACCGTCGTTCTGGCCCAGCTGGGCCAGTCCGGCGGACAGTTCGACGGTGTCGGTGACCCCGGAGACTGCGGCCAGCTGCTGCCGAACGTCCGCCGGGACCGTGGTCGGGTTCCCGTCGCCATCCCGCCAGGCCACTTGGAGATCCACCGGGAACCGCACTTCGAGTTCGCCCAGCACGCTGGCCCGGAGGCTCGCCGTGGTGACCTGCATGGTGACCACCAGGCCGACCGCCAGCATCAGCGCGGTCGCCGTGGCGGTCGCCCGGCGCGGGTTGCGCTCGGTGTTGTTCGCGGCCAACAGCGGCACGGTGCCGAACCGGCGGACGCCGCGTCCGAGCAGCCGCAGCAGCCCCGGAACGAACAGCGACCCACCGAACAACACCCCTAGCGAGATCAGGGTTGCCGCCCCGATGGCGTAGATCAGGGCGTTCGGATCCGAACGGCTGACCGAGAAGGCCGCGAGGCCGAGCCCGGCCACGAACAGCAGCCCACAGATCACGGCGCGGACCACTCCGGCGCGCTTCCGCTCGTCCACCGACAGCTCCGGCTGCAGCGCTTCGACCGGGGCCACCTTGGTGCCACGCATCACCGGCACGATGGCTGCCACCACCGCCACCAGTACGCCGATCCCGAAGGCCAGGGCCATCCGCGGCCAGGGCAGGGCCAGCCCCCAGTAGAGGGCGGTCGACCAGGCGGTGATCCCGACGGCGATCCCGATCCCGGCCAGGGTGCCGATCAGCGAGCCGATCACACCGAGTAGCGCGGCCTCGGCCAGGAACCGCGTCCGCACCTGGGCGGCACTGGCCCCGACGGCGCGGAGCAGCCCGATCTGGCGACGCCGCTGGGCCAAGGTGATCGTGAAGGTGTTGGCGATGGTGATCATCCCGACCACCACGGACGCCGCCGCGCCCACCCAGAGCACCACATTGAAGGCGTCCATGTCGCCGGCCACGCGGGAGGCCTGTCGATCCCGAACCACCTGCGCCGACTCGGCCTTGGCCTTCGGTGCGGCGGTGGCCAGCTCGGCGTTCAGTGCGTCCAGCACCTGATCGAGGTTCGCTCCGGGCACCAGGCTGATCGCCCACTCCACGGCGCTGTCCTCGGTCCAGCCGTCCTGGGACAGCCGGGCCATCGAGGTGTAGCCGGTCTTGACGAACATGCCGGCCGGCTCATCGGTCAGGCCGACCACGGTCAGCTTGGTGTCTCGTCCAGCCACCCGGATGCTCTGGCCGATCCCGACGTTCAGTGAGCGGGCCACGGCCGAGCTGAGCGCGATGTCGTCGGCGCCGGTCGGCCAGCGGCCGTCCACCAGCTTCGACCAGCGCAGCGGCTCCGGCGGCGGGACGAACAGCTGCAGCAGCTGGGAGACCGCACCGTTGGTGACCACCTCGCTGGACGCCGCGACCGGGTTGACGATGCCCACCCCGGGCACCCGGGCGATCACGGCGGCCAGTCCGGGGACCGGCTCGTCCTTGGCGCTCACCACGAGGTCGGCCTTGGCGATCGCCAAGTTGGCGGCCTTGCCCTGGGCCTGTGCTTCGGTGGCGACCAGGACCGACGAGCCGGCCAAGAACGCCACGCTGATCGCAATGGCCAGCATCGTGGAGATGAACCGGCCAGGGTGACGACGCACCTCTGACCAGGCCTGACGCAACATCAGGACCCCCAGCGCTTCATGGTGGCCAAGATGGTGTCCGCGCTCGGCGCGGACAGATCGTCCACCACCCGGCCGTCCGAGAGCAGGACGGTGCGGTCGGCGTACGCGGCCGCGTTCGGGTCGTGGGTGACCATCACGATGGTCTGGCCCAGCACCTGGCTGGTGTGCCGCAGGTAGTCCAGCAGCTGCTGGCTGGCTCGGGAGTCCAAAGCCCCGGTGGGCTCGTCGGCGAAGACAACTGAGGGTGCGCCGATCAGCGCGCGGGCGATCGCCACCCGCTGCTGCTGGCCGCCGGACAGCTGGGACGGCAGGTGGTTCAGCCGGTCGCCCAGTCGCAGCGAGTCGACCAGGTTGGCGAAGGTCTCCGGATCGGCCCGGCGTCCGGACAGCTCCAGCGGCAGCATGATGTTCTGCTCAGCGGTGAGGGTGGGCAGCAGGTTGAAGGCCTGGAAGACGAAGCCGACCTGATCGCGGCGGACCCGGGTCAGCTCGCGATCGCTGAGGCCGGACAGTCGGCGTCCATCGATCAGCACTTCGCCGGAGGTGGGACGGTCCAGCCCGGCCAGGCAGTGCATCAGGGTCGACTTGCCGGAGCCGGACGGGCCCATGATGGCGGCGAACGAGCCGCGGACGAAGCCGAGATCGACACCGTCCAGCGCGTGCACGGCGGCCTCACCGCTGCGATAGACCTTGGTCAGGGACTGCGCGGCGACCACGTGGTCGACGGCGACGGTTGCGGTCATCGCTGGGCCCCTTGGCCAACGATGAGGGCATCGGAACGAGCAGGCCGGCGCGACGCCGACCTTGTCGGGATGGTTGTGAGCATGCCTTCACGCTAGGTGTGAGGCCCGGCGCGACGCGTCCTCCCGGTCGGCACAGCGGCTCGTCCGCAGGGACGAGATATCACCCGACGACCACTACCTCCCCGGTCTCAGCCGGCCGGGGTGCGATCGGTCTGCGGACCGGTCGGACGATCAGGAACGGGGACGATCCGAGGCGGCCGGCGACGGCTCCTGCGGAATCAGGTTGGCCCCGGTGGCGACCGACGAGATCGAGCGGGGGGCGACCAGCTGCGTGGCCAGGTCGGCGATCAGCCGCGGGATGGCACCGTCGGCGGCCAGCAGCCGTCCGTCCGTGGCGAGCGGGGTCAACCAGCCGAAACCGTCCGGTGTCGACGTCCCGGCGGCCTGAGCCAGGCCGGTCCGCCACGGCTCGACAGCGTCCAACACCATGGCATAGGGCAGATAGCCCACCTGGTCCTCGACCGGAACCTCGGCCTGGAGGTCGGCCTCCACCCGGTTCAGCCAGTTCCGGAAGCCGATGGCCTGGACCCGCAGCGCGTAGCCGTCCGCGGTCACCGGAGGGTTGGGCAACCCCTGGGTGAGCACCCAGAAGACCACCCCGGACACCATCAGCCCGGCCCCGAACCAGGGCAGGCCGAGCATCACGATGGCGACCGCACCGAGCAGCAGCAGGACCGGCCCGGCCAACCGCAACGAGGTGTCGGCCGAGTGGGTCAGCCGACGGAACCAGCGTCGCCGCTCGGCCTCGCGCAGCAACTGGTCGGTCACCTGGTTCAGCTCCCGGCGCTGGTCGAGCGACAGCTCACTGAGGGCCACCTCGCCGCCTGTGCTGAACAGCACCTCGAGCAGCGCATCGTCCGCGGAAGCAGGGACGTGCTCGACGGACTCGTCCTCGGTCGGCTCCGGCCCGGGCCCGACCCGGCTGAACAGCCAGTCCGAACTCAGTTCACTGTCCGGCCCGGCCGGACGCTCGGTGACGGTCAGTCGGCCGCGACCGGCCAGGTCGATCAGAGTGGCGGCCACCTCGATCGGGTCGGCGCGTCCGTCCACGACAACGCCGGTCAGGGCCGGGCTCAGGTCGTCCGGCGGAATCGGACGAGGCCGCTCCGGCACCGCGATCCGATCCACGAACTGAACCGCGGTCGACGCCCCGGGCGCAGGCAGTTCGCCGGCAGGGATCCCTTGATAACTCTGATCACGAGCCTGGCTGCGGGTCAGCACTGCCGCGATCGTCGAAGCCAGCACCACCATTGCCGCAAGCACGACATCCATGGCTTCATCATCGCGCACCTGGCCAGGCGGTGCTGGCTCACGCCCGATCCCGGAAGCAGTCGGTAATGCCCGACCCCCTCGCGATAGCGGAAGACAGGCCCCGGGCGGCTATGGTCAAGCCATGGCGCTGAGCGTCTTTGACTTGTTCCGGGTCGGCATCGGCCCGTCCTCCTCGCACACCGTCGGCCCGATGAAGGCCGCGTCCGCGTTCGCCGCCTCGCTGGGGACGGACGGCCTGGCCACCCAGGTCGCCTCGGTGCGGGTCGAGCTGTTCGGCTCCTTGGGCGCGACCGGGCACGGCCACGGCAGCGTCCCGGCCGTCCTGCTGGGCCTGACCGGCGCCGACCCACAGACCGTCGACCCGGCCTCGGCGGCTCCGCTGCTGGCCGGCTGTCGGGATCGTCGGCAGCTCAGCCTCTCCTGCGGCGCCACGATCGGCTTCGACCCGGATGCCGACGTCGTGCTGCACCGCCGCAAGTCGCTGCCGCTGCACTCCAACGGGATGCGGTTCACCGCCCTGGACGCGTCCGGCGAGCTGCTGGTCAGCCGCGACTACTACTCGATCGGGGGCGGCTTCGTCCGCACCGAGACCGAGGCGGGAGCGTCCATCGCCCCTGATCAGACCGTGGTTCCCTACCCATTCAGCAGTGGCGTCGAGTTGCTGGCGCACTGCCAGGAGACCGGTTTCTCGCCGGCCCGGCTGATGCGCGAGAACGAGCGGGTGTGGCGCACCGACGCCGAGATCGATGCCGGGTTGTTGCAGCTGTGGCAGGTGATGTCCGAGTGCATCCATCACGGCCTGCAGACCGAAGGCGTCCTGCCCGGCGGGCTCAAGGTGCGGCGCCGGGCCCCGGAGCTGCTGCACCGGCTGCAGGTGGAGACCGACACCACCGACCCGCTGCGCGGCATGGACTGGATCACCCTCTACGCGCTGGCCGTGAACGAAGAGAACGCCGCCGGCGGACGAGTGGTCACCGCCCCCACCAACGGCGCAGCCGGGGTCGTCCCGGCCGTCCTGATGTACTACCGGCGCTTCATGGGCGGCTCCGACGACGCCGGAGTGATCCGCTTCCTACTCACCGCCGGGGCGGTCGGCGTGGTGATCAAGGAGCTGGCCTCGATCAGCGGCGCCGAGGTCGGCTGCCAGGGCGAGATCGGCGCGGCCTGTTCTATGGCGGCCGCGGGAATGGCGTCCGTCCTTGGCGGAACCCCTGGTCAGATTGAGAATGCCGCCGAGATCGGGATGGAGCACAACCTCGGTCTGACCTGCGACCCGGTCGGCGGACTCGTCCAGATCCCCTGCATCGAGCGCAACGCGATCGCCGCGGTGAAGGCGGTCACGGCCGCCCGGACGGCGCTGCGCGGCGACGGGCACCACATCGTCAGCCTGGATTCGGTGCTGAAGACCATGCGCCAGACCGGCGCCGACATGAGCGTGAAGTACAAGGAGACCGCCCGCGGCGGCCTCGCCCTCAACGTCATCGAGTGCTGAAGCTGTCACTGCAGGAGGGGACGGCTCGCCCCGGGTCGGACCCGATCACAAGGGCCGTGCGACGACACCTCATTGCCGGCCCTGAGGCAGTGGGCCGAGCAACTCGGCGGCGATAGATTGGGGCTCCGCCTGAAAGGACGTCCGCGATGCCGCTGCTCGAGCCATATGCCCCCGATCCGAACCGCTACGACGGACGGATGCCCTACCGCAAGCTGGGCCACAGCGGGCTGAAGCTGCCGGCCATCTCGCTGGGGCTGTGGCACAACTTCGGCGACGACGTCCCCTTCGCCAACCAGCGGGCCATCCTGCGCCGGGCCTTCGAGCTGGGGATCACTCACTTCGACCTGGCCAACAACTACGGCCCGCCCTACGGCTCGGCCGAGACGAACTTCGGACGCCACTTCCGCGAGGACTTCGCGCCGTTCCGCGATGAGCTGATCATCTCGACCAAGGCCGGCTGGGACATGTGGCCCGGCCCGTACGGCGACTTCGGCTCGCGCAAGTACCTGCTGGCCTCGCTGGACGCCTCGCTGGCGCGAATGGGCCTTGACTACGTCGATCTCTTCTACCACCACCGGTTCGACCCGGACACCCCGCTGGAGGAGACGATCGGTGCACTGGATACCGCCGTCCGCAGCGGCAAAGCTCGCTACGTCGGCATCTCGTCCTACTCCGGCGAGCGGACCCGTCAGGCCGCGGCGATCGCCCGCGATCTGGGGACGCCGCTGGTGATCCACCAGCCGTCCTACTCGATGCTGAACCGCTGGGTCGAGGCCGATCTGCTGGACGCTCTGGCCGAGACCGGGATGGGCGCGATCGCCTTCTCACCGCTGGCCCAGGGCATGCTCACCAACAAGTACCTGGGCGGGGTGCCGGCCGGCTCCCGACTGACCCAGGGCAAGTCGCTGGGCTCCGACCTGCTCACCGAGGAGAACCTGGCCCACATCCGGGCGCTGAACGAGATCGCCGCCGGACGCGGTCAGAGCCTGGCCCAGCTGGCGATCGCCTGGGTGCTGCGCGATCCGCGGGTCGCCTCGGCGCTGATCGGCGCCTCCAGCCCAGCCCAGCTCGAAGACAGCGTCGGTGCCGTGGCCAACCTCGGCTTCACCGCCGATGAGCTCGCCGCGATCGACGTCCACGCCGTCGACGGGGGCGTCAACCTCTGGGCTGCGCCTAGTCAGGCCTGAGTTCGCCGATGGAGACCGTGGCCGCACCGGACACCTCGCTGGCCCACCGGGTGGGTGAGGTCCGGCTCCGCGTGCTTGGCGCGGACGGGCGTCCGCTGGCCGATACCGAGCTGATCGTCGCTCAGCAGAGCCACGCGTTCAGCTTTGGCAACCTCGGCTTCGACTTCGTCGAGCTGGCCAATGGGCGTCCGCGCCCCGGGGACGCCGAGCTCGCCGAACGCTGGCTGTCCCTGTTCAACACCGCCACCCTGCCGTTCTACTGGCGCGATTTCGAGCCGACGCCGGGTGCTCCGCGGACGGCCGAACTGCGCGCCGCCGCACAGTGGTTCGCCGACCGCGGCGTCCGGGTGAAGGGCCATCCGCTGGCCTGGCACACCTTGGCTCCGCAGTGGCTGCTGGGCGCCGAGCCGGCCGAGGTCGAACAGCGGCTGCGCGGACGGATCCGGCGCGAGGTCTCCGATTTCGCCGGCCTGATCGACACCTGGGATGCCATCAACGAGCTGGTGATCATGCCGGTCTTCACCGCCGAGGACAACGCGATCACGCCACTGGCCAGGCAGAACGGACGGCTGGCCATGGCTCGGCTGGCCTTCGATGAGGCCCGAGCGGCCAACCCGGATGCCACCTTGCTGATCAATGACTTCAACCTGTCCGCCGACTACGAGGCCCTTCTCGACGAGTTGCTCCGTGCCGGACTGCGGCTCGACGCCATCGGCCTGCAAACCCACATGCACCAGGGCTTCCGCGGCGAGGACGACCTCGCCGACATCCTGGAGCGGTTCTCCCGGTTCGGCTTGCCGCTGCACTTCACCGAGACCTCGCTGGTCTCCGGCGAGCTGATGCCCGCACACATCGTCGATCTCAACGACTACGTGGTCGACTCCTGGCCGAGTACCGCCGAGGGAGAAGCCCGGCAGGCCGACGAGCTCGTCCGGCACTACCGGATGCTGGTCGCCCATCCGGCGGTGGCCGCGATCACCTACTGGGGGATCACCGACGCGGACGCCTGGCTGGGCGCCCCGATCGGACTGCTCCGGGCCGACGGCAGCCCGAAGCCGTCGTTCGACGCGCTGCACGAGCTGATCAAGGGCCAGTGGTGGCTGGCCCCGACCCGGGTGGTCACCGACACCGACGGCTACCTCGCGGTGCGCGGCTTCCTGGGCGAGTATCGAGCTCAGCTCAGCGGCGCGGCGGCGTCCGCCGGCTTCACTATGGACGCCGCCGCGACCCAGCTCGACCTCCACCTGCCTGGATCCGAGTAGCCGGCCGTGGAGCGCTTCAGCCTCGGGGACGCCGCCGAACTGGCCGGCGACGTCGGTCCGGACCCGCGACTGATCGGCGTGGTGGCCGAACTGGATCGTCCGATCGAGCTGGACGCCCTGCGCGCGCTCATCGCCGAACGGCTGCCCGACCAGCCGATCCTGGCCCGACGGGTGGTCCGCGACGGACCGGCCACCTGGAAGGCCTGCTGGGAGACCGTCGAGCTCCGGGTCGAGGATCACGTCTACGAGGTGCCCACCTCCGACCCGCTGCGCACGGCGACCGACCTGGTCAGCACCGACTTCGGCCACCGAGTTCCGGCCTGGCGACTGATCCTGCTGCGCGGACCGCAGACCTCGGCGCTGCTGTTCGCCGCCCATCATGTCCTGCTCGACGGCGCGACTGCCGTGGGGGTGGTCGGCTCATTGCTCGGCGCCGACCTGACCGTCCCGATGCCGCCCGCCCGGCGCCGCCGGTTCCTGGGCTTCCTGGGCCTGCTGGCCGGGGCCAACGCCGGGGTAGCCAAGACGTCCCTGCTCACCCCGATCACGGCCGGCTTCCGGCTGGCGACGGTGGACGCTCCGCTGGCTCCGGTGCAGGCCGCGGCCCGACGCTGCGGCGCAACGGTGAACGATGCGCTGCTGCTGGCCGCCGCCGAAGCGCTGCGCGCGGTGGCCGCCGCCCGCGGCGAACAGCTGGGACGGGTGGTGTTCAGCGTGCCGGTGACCGGCCAAGCGCACCCCGGTCGTCAGGTCGGACGCAACGAAGTGGCCGCCATGGCGGTCGCCATCCCCGATCCCGCCGGACGTGATGACGCCGCTCAGCTCGTCCGGATCGCCGGCCGGACCCGCTGGCGCAAGCTGCTGGCCCACGGCTTCCCCAGTGCCGGCGCCTTCGCCGGCGTGCTGGCGCTGCTGGGTCGACTGGGCTGGTACCGTCCGCTGTTCAGCCGGCAGCGAGCCATCACCAGCCTGCTCACCAACCTGCGCGGCCCGGCCGAGCCGCTGAACCTGCTGGGCGCCGAGGTGACCTCGCTCACCGCGCTGAGCCCGGCACTGGGCAACGTCACCGTGGTCTTCGCGGCGGTCAGCTACGCCGGAACCCTGCGGATCACCGCCCGGCTGGATCGCTCGGTCTGGCCCGAACAGGACGTCCTGACCTCCACCCTGGCCAACAGCCTCGACCGACTGGCCGGCTCCGCCGGATCGCCGCAACGCACGCGGACGCGGTAGCCCGGCTCGCGCCTGAATGCGCGACTGTCCGCCATGCCCCGTACGGTGGACCGGTGATGTTGGATGCCCTCGCCGCGCTGCGGCGGCTGGTCGGGAACCCCGACGCCGATTTCCGCGACGGCCAAGCCGAAGCGATCCAGGCGCTGGTGGCCGACCGGCGGCGGGCCCTGGTCGTCCAGCGCACCGGCTGGGGCAAGTCGGCGGTCTACTTCGTGACCACCATGCTGCGCCGCGCCGAGGGCGCCGGGCCGACGCTGATCGTCTCCCCGCTGCTCGCGCTGATGCGAGATCAGATCGGTGCGGCCGAACGCGCTGGGATCCGCGCGGTGACCCTGAACTCCTCGAACGCGACCCAGTGGGACGAGGTCCGCGAGGCGCTGCGCGCCGATGCCGTGGATCTGCTGCTGGTCAGCCCGGAGCGGCTGAACAACCCGGGCTTCCGCGAGCATCAGCTGCCGGACCTGGCCGAGAGATGCGGCCTGCTGGTCATCGATGAAGCCCACTGCATCAGCGACTGGGGCCACGACTTCCGTCCGGACTACCGGCGAATCAAGGATCTGCTGGCCGACCTCCCGGCGTCGACGCCGGTGCTCGCCACCACGGCCACGGCCAATGCCCGGGTGGTCGCCGACGTGGCCGAGCAGCTGAGCGTCGGGGCGGACGGCTCGCCCCACGAGGTGCTCACTCTCCGCGGCGGCCTGGCCCGGGACTCGCTGCGACTAGGGGTGCTGCCGATGGCCAGCCCCGTCCAGCGGCTGGCCTGGCTGCACACTCACCTGGCCGAGTTGCCGGGCAGCGGCATCATCTACACCCTCACTGTGGCCGGCGCAGAGGATCTGGCCCGGTCGCTGCGGTCGGCCGGCCACGAGGTCGCCGCCTACACCGGCCGCACCGACACCGCCGAGCGGGAGCTGCTCGAAGGCAGGCTGCGGGCCAACGAGGTGAAGGCGCTGGTCGCCACCAGCGCCCTGGGAATGGGATTCGACAAGCCTGATCTCGGCTTCGTCCTGCACCTGGGGGCACCGTCCTCTCCGGTCGCCTACTACCAGCAGGTCGGACGCGCCGGCCGTGCCACCGAGCGGGCCGACGTGGTCCTGCTGCCCGGTCGGGAGGACGCGGAGATCTGGCACTACTTCGCCACCTCGTCGATGCCGCAGCAGGAGCGCGCCGAGGCCGTGATCGGGGCGCTGGCCGAGGCCGGGCGTCCGCTGTCGACGGCGGCGCTGGAGGCCGTCGTCGACATTCGCCGCTCGCGGCTGGAGTTGCTGCTCAAGGTGCTCGACGTCGAAGGCGCGGTGCAGCGGGTCACCGGCGGCTGGGTGGCGACGGGGCGTCCATGGAGCTACGACGCCGAGCGGTACGAAAGGGTCGCCGCGGCGCGGGACCGGGAGCAGCAGCTGATGGTCGCCTACGAGACGACCAGCCAGTGCCGGATGCGGTTCCTCCAGGAGGCGTTGGACGATCCGTCCGCCGCCGACTGCGGGCGCTGCGACACCTGCCTGGCCGCGGCCGGGCAGCCGTCGTGGTTCGACGCCTACATCGACGAGTCGAAGGTGGCGCTGGCCGAGGAACAGCTCGCCCAGCTCGGCGTGGAGATCGAGCCTCGCTCCATGTGGCCCACCGGGATGGACCGGCTTGGGATCCGCATCAAGGGGCGGATCGCACCGGATGCGTCGGCCGCGTCCGGGCGTGCGGTGGCCCGGCTGACCGATCTGGGCTGGGGCTCGGAGCTGCGCGCGCTGTTCGCCGCACCGGACGCCCCGCTGCCGACGAAGCTCGCCGCCGCCTGTGTGGAGGTACTCAAGGCGTGGCCGTGGGACCGTCGGCCGGTGGCGGTGGTGGCCATGCCGTCCGCAGGCCGTCCACAGCTCCTGGACAGCCTGGCCCGCGGGCTGGCCCAGGTCGGCCGGCTGCAGTACCTGGGGGCAATCGATCTGGTGCGGACGGAGTCGTCCGGCCCGGGCGGCAACAGCGCCTTCCGGCTCGCGGACGTCTGGGGCCGGTTCGCGATCAGCCCCGAGTTGGCTTCTGCGCTGGCCGGCCTCGACGGCCCGGTGCTGCTGGTGGACGACCTGGCCGACTCGCGATGGACCCTGACCGTGGCCGCGAAGCTGCTGCGTGAGGCCGGGGCCGACGAGGTGCTGCCGTTCGCTCTGGCCGTCGTGGCCTGAGCCGTCCCTCGGCCACACGCGCTGTCGGTTGCGAGTTACGTCCGCACCGCGTCCCGGCGGTCGGCCACGGTACGCGCTTGTGCCCCCTGGCCCGCTCGGTTCGCCGAAGACCTCGTGACGACGCCGCACCGGCGAACTACATTGGCAGTTCCACCCTGATCGGAGCCGTATGGACGCATCCGCACCGCTGGACCCAGGACCCTTCTTCCACGGCACGAAAGCCGACCTCGGGCTCGGCGCCACCATCGAGCCCGGCTTCGCGTCCAACTTCGGACGCGGTGACCGCGCCAACTTCGTCTACTTCACGGCCACCATGGACGCCGCCGTCTGGGGTGCCGAGCTGGCCGCCGGTGAGGGCGCTGGCCGGATCTACCAAGTCGAGCCGGTCGGAGCCTTCGAGGACGACCCGAACCTGACCAACACCCGCTTCGAGGGCAACCCGACCCGCTCCTACCGCACCCGCGAGCCACTGAAGGTGGTCGGCGAGGTGGTCGACTGGCAGCCACACCCACCGGAGGTCCTGCAGCACATGCTCGACCACGTGGCCGAACTCAAGGCCCAAGGCGTCGAAGCCATCAACGACTGAACGTCAACGACTGCCCGCCGGCTCGTCGGCTGGCAGCAGACCGCGCTCGGCGAAGACCTTCTTGGCGATGAAGGTCGCGTTCAAGGCCCGCGGGAAGCCGCAATAGACCGCGGAGTGCAGGAGCGCCTCGACGATCTGCTGCGGGGTGAGCCCGACATTCAGCGACGCGTTGATGTGTACCTCCAGCTGCGGTTCACAGCCGCCGAGCGCGGTGAGCATCCCGAGAGTGACGAGCTGACGGTCTCGCGGTTCGAGGCCCGGACGAGAGTAGATCTCTCCGAAGCCCCAGGCGACGACCTGATGGGCCAGTTCCGGGGAGATGTCCCCGAGCGCGTCGATGACCTTCACCCCGGCGGTCCCGTCGATCGCCTCGAGCACCTCCTTGCCGTGCTCGAAGCGCCGCTGTCGTTCGGTCATCTCAGTCATCCCCTGCTCCGTTCTGCGCGTGTGCTTGTTGTGCGTCTAGCTCGGCTTGGTAGGCCGTGAGCTTGTTGGCCAATGCCAGCTCGTGAGCATGCAACCGCGCGATCTTCTCGTGCAGGTTCGCCTGATGCGCCTGGAGTAGTCGCAGACGAGGCTCGGTCGTGATCGGACCTTGTGCCCGCAACACCGCGTACTCGCGCATCTGGGCGATCGGCATGCCGGTCTCCCGAAGCCGCAGCAGGAACTTCACCCACTCCACGTCCGCCGCCGAGTAGCGGCGCTGCCGTCCGGAGTTCCGCGCAACCGACTGGATCAGCTCGGCACGTTCGTAGTACCGCAGTGTGTACGCGGTCACTCCGGTCGCCGCGCTCATCTGCGCAATCGTGAGCCCTGCCTCGTCCTCTGCCACACCAGCAGGCTAGAAGCTAGAGCGCGCTCTAAGTCAAGCGCTAGTCGATCTCATCGCCAGTGGTGGTCGACCGATGGACGCCTGATCGGCACAACCTGCGAGACGAAGAGGTCGGTCCCGTGTCTGGCCCAGGACTGTCCGCTGGGCGCGAACCTTGCGAGTGGTCCACACTGGCGGCATGGAGATCGAAATCGGCGAGGAGACCATTCGCCTAGGTCAGCTGCTCAAGTTCGCCAACCTGGTCGCCGACGGCGCAGAGGCCAAGACGCTGATCATCGACGGCGCCGTCCGGGTCGACGGCGAGGTCGAGACCAGGCGCGGACGCCAGGTCGGCATCGGCTCCACCGTCGAGATTGACCTTAGGCAGGGACGCCAGGAGCTGCTCGTCGTGCACCCGGGAGGCCGGGGCCGGCTCCTCAGGCCGACCCTGCGTGACTCACGCTCGGACGGGCACACCGAGCCCGCGGGCGACCGCTAGGCCCGCGGTCAGGAGAGCCTTCGGCGGCGCGGGCGCGTCCAGCTCGTCGCCCTGAAAGCGGCCAGATCGCGGCCGAACTCGGCAAACCTCCAGCGCCCAGCGGTCTTGCACACCTACGCTCCGTTCATGCCGAACAAGAAGGCCGACGCCCTCGGACTCACCACGCTGTTGGTCACCGTCATCGCCGTCGGCATCATTCTGGGCTGGGTAATGGAGGCCACCCAACCGCTGAGGAGATTCTTCAACCCGGAGCCGCCAGTTTGGAGCCCCCTCGGCCTGCTCGAGCCTCTCCTCTACGTCGGGGCGATCATGTTGGTTGCCGCCTGGTTCGCGGTCATCGCCGTCCTTGAGGGGCAACGCAGCCTGAAGGCAGAACTCGAGCAGCAGCGCGCCGAAGTGGCAGCTCTCCGGCTCGAGATCAAGGACCGGCCCAGCGCGCCGCCCGAGCACGATGCGCTGCCTGACCAGGGCGAACCCGAGATCGAGTACCGCTAAGGCGCGATCCAGCCGAGCCACCCGACCGATCCCTGAGCCGGTCCAGGAGGCTAACCTCGCCGTGACAAAACGCGGCCAAAGCCGCAGTGCTCCGGCGCGAAGGATGAGGGTGTCCTACGCTCCGACCATGCGGAACAAGAAGGCCGACGCCCTCGGACTCACCACCTTGGTGGTTGTTGTCGTTGCCGCCGGGGTCGCAGCAGGCGCGTTCCTGAGGCACACCGACTACGGCGCGATCTTCAGCGAGCAGAACCCCGTCGGGCTCGCCGAGATCACACAGCTGGCGCTACCCGTCTGCGCGGTCGCACTGATCATCGCCTGGTTGGCGGCGAGCGCGGTTCTCGAGGGGCAGCGCAGCCTGAAGGACGAACTGGCACAGCAGCGCGCCGAGCTGGCTGCGCTCCGAGCTGCGATGACTGCCGCCGCAGAGCAGGACCACCAGGCACTGCCCGCCGGTGGCGAACCCGAGATCGAGTTCCGATAGGCGACTGCGCAGCCGGTGCGGTTCAGCGCAGGAACAGCGAGCGGAGCCGGCGCGTGGTGAAGGCGATACCCAGCACTGACAAGGCCACGAAGTAGCTCAGGTGGACGGCAGTGGACGCCTCGAAGTGGCCCACCGACAGCTGGCGCATCAGCTCGACGCCGTGCCACAGCGGCAGCGCCATGATGAACCACTGCACGGCCTGCGGGAACGCCGAGATCGGGAACAGAGTGGCCGAGAACAGGAACATCGGCAGCAGCACGATGTTGATCCAATCCATCTGCTGGAAGGTGGTGAAGTAGCTGGTCACCGCCATCCCCAGGGACGCGAAGCCGAGTGCGATCAGCAGCGCCACCGGGATCATGGCCAGCGCCCACCAGCTGGTGGCCAGGCCCAGCGCGGCGATCACCGCCGTGAAGCCCAACGCGTAAAGCAGGCCGCGGAACAGGGCCATGAAGATCTCGCCGGCGGCCACGTCCAACGGGCCGAGCGAGGTGGCCAGCATCCCTTGGTAGAGCTTGGCGAAGCGCAGCTTGAAGAACACATTCCAGGTGGAGTCGTACAGCGCCCCGTTCATGGCGGACGTGGCCAGCAGCGCCGGCGCGATGAAGGCGGCGTAGGCGATCGGACGCCCGCCCGGCCCGGTCACGTCACCGACCAGGGCACCGACCCCGTAGCCCATGCTGAGCAGGTACAACACCGGCTCGAAGAAGCCGGACACGATGATGGCCCAGTTCTGGCTGCCGACCACCCGGAAGCCGCGCTCGACGACAGCGCGAACGTTGCCAGAGGAGTTGGCGGCGAACCAGCCGCGGACGCCGCCGTCCGGACGCACAGAGGTGGCACTCACTTGGTCAGCCTCCGTCGGAAGTTGCGGACAGTCAGGACGCAGCCGATCGTGGCGGCCAGGACCAGGAAGCCCAGGTGGAACCCGATCTCAGCCCCGGACAACGGCAGCCCGAAGCTCAGCGCCCGGGCCAGCTGCGTCCCGTGCCACATCGGGGAGATCCAGCCGATCCACTGCAGGTAGATCGGCATCGTGGCCAGCGGGTAGAAGGTGCCGGCGAACAGGAACATCGGGTTCAGCACGAACCGCTGGATCATCGAGAACTGGAAGCCCTCGTTGGCCAGGGTCGCCGAGTACGCCGCGATCGGGGCGCCCAGGGCCAGCCCGGACAGCGCGCCGATCGGGATCATCAGCGCCGACAAGCCGCCACTGGTGGCCCCCAGACTGATCAGCACCACCCAGAAGATGGCCGATTCACCTAGTGAGCGAATGGTCACGGCGACCAGCTCGGCGATCGCCACTTGGCCGGCACTGCCCGAGGTCGCGGCCCGGGCGAAGTACAGCTCCTGCCACTTGAAGCCGCTCATCACCGGGAACATCATCTCGTTGCTGAACGACATCACCGCCGTGGAGACCAGCAGCCCGGGCGCCACGAAGATCAGATAAGGGACACCGTCGATGCCGCCACTGCGTCCGTCCACCAGGGCACCCAGACCGACACCCATGGCCAGCACGTACAGCAGCGGCACCAGGACTGCCCAGCCGAAGATCGAACTCAGGTAGGCCTTCATGCTGAACAGCCGCCATTCGGCCTGGTACCACCAGCCCCAGCGACGCACCTTGGCCGCCTGCCGGGCGGCACGCGCCACCCGATCGGTGCCGGGCGGCGTGACGGACAGAGTCAACTCACTCAACGAGGCTCCGTCCGGTCAGCCGCAGGAACACGTCCTCCAGCGATGAACGGCGGACCAGCGAGGTCACCGGCTCCAGCCCGTCATGACGGACCGCAGCCAGGGTCTCCTCACCGTCCTCGGTGTACAGCAGGACGCGATCAGGCAGCGCCTCGATCCGGGTGGCGAAGCCGCGCAGCCGGTCGACGAGGGCCGCGTTGCGCTCCGAGCCGAAGCGCAGCTCCAGCACCTCGCGGGTGGAGTACTGCCGGATCAGCGAGGCCGGGCTGCCCTCGGCCACGATCCGGCCGTGGTCCATCACCACCAGGCGATCGCAAAGCTGTTCGGCCTCGTCCATGAAGTGCGTGGTCACGATCAAGGTGACCCCGGTCTCCTTCAGCCGAAACAACCGATCCCACAGGATGTGCCGGGCCTGCGGATCCAGGCCGGTGGTCGGCTCGTCCAGCAGCAGCACGCTGGGGTCGTTGATCAGCGAGCGGGCGATGGTGAGCCGCCGCTTCATACCGCCGGAGAGGTTGTCCACCTTCTCATTGGCCTTGTCGGTGAGCTGGGCGAACTCAAGCAGCTCGGCCGCCTTGGGCCGCAGGTAGGAGTAGGGCAGGCCGAAGTAGCGTCCATACATCAGCAGGTTGTCCCGGGCCTTGAGCTCGGGATCGAGGTTGTCGGTCTGCGGAACCACGCCCAGACTGGCCCGCACCTCGGGGCCGTGCACCTCCGGGTCGAGGCCGTTGACCAGCAGCGTCCCGGACGTGCGCAGGCTGGTGCCGCCGATCATTCGCATGGCCGTGGACTTGCCGGCACCGTTGGGCCCGAGCAGGCCGAACGACTCCCCCGGCGCGACCTCGAAGTCGATCCCGTCGACCGCGTTCAGCTCGCCGTAGGTTTTGGTGAGGGCGTGGGCTTCGATGACAGGCACCGGATCACCGTATCGATCAGGTCCGACAGTCTCCACCCAAGCCCAGGAACTCCTTGGTCAGGGCTCAACCAACTGCCCGGCCACCTCAGTCGAGATGGACGCTCAGCGCAGCGGCCGAGTCCCGGGCTCGCTGCCGGGCCTGCTCGACGTCGGCGCCGCGGGCCAGCGTGACCGCCACTCGGCGTCGTCCGGCCACTGCGGGCTTGCCGAACAGCCGCAGCTGAGCGGTCGGGCCGGCCAGAGCGGCGTCCACGCCGGTGAACCGAGGGACGCCGGTGCCTTCGGCCAGCACCGCGCAGGAGGCGGCCGCCGGAGCGTCCGGCCCGCCCAAGCGGGTTCCACCCCCGGCCGGCAGGCCGAGCACGGCCCGGGCGTGCAGAGCGAACTCGGACAGATCCTGGGAGACCAGGGTGACCAGCCCGGTGTCGTGCGGACGTGGGCTGACTTCGGAGAACAGCACGTCCTCACCGACGATGAACAGCTCCACCCCGAACAGGCCCCAGCCACCCAGCGCGTCGGTGACCTTCGCAGCCACCTCCTTGGCCTTGGCCAGCGCGGCAGGCGGCAGCGCAGCCGGCTGCCAGGACTCGCGGTAGTCGCCGTCCACCTGGATGTGCCCGATCGGGTCGCAGAAGTCGGTGCCGCCGACGTGGCGGACGGTGAGCAGGGTGATCTCCGAGTCGAAGCGGACGAAGCCCTCGACGATGCACCGGGCCGCGGTGCCGGTACGAGAACCGGACTGTGCGTAGTCCCAGGCCGTGACCAGGTCTTCCGGCGTCCGCAGCACCGACTGACCCTTGCCCGAGGACGACATCACCGGCTTCAGCACGCAGGGCAGGCCGAGGACGTCCACAGCCTCGGTCAGCTCGTCCAGCGTGTCGACAAATCGATAGGGCGAGGTCGGGATGCCGAGCTCCTCGGCGGCCAGCCGGCGGATCCCTTCCCGGTCCATGGTCAGCTGGGTGGCCCGCGCCGTGGGCACCACCCGGACGCCGCCGGCCTCCACCTCAGCCAGGACGGCCGTGGCGATGGCCTCGATCTCGGGGATCACCACGTCCGGAGCTTCGGCGGCCAGGACGGCCCGCAGCGCGGCGGCGTCCAGCATGTCGACCACGTGGCTGCGATGGGCCACCTGCATGGCCGGCGCGTTCGGGTAGCGATCGACGGCGATCACTTCGGCGCCCAGCCGCTGGAGCTCGATGGCGACTTCCTTGCCGAGCTCGCCGGCGCCGAGCAACAGCACCTTGGTCGCCGAATCAGACAGGGGAGTGCCGAGCACACCGGGAGTGAATGCCATGGCGCATATCCTGCCGTGCCGGGCCCCGGCTCGCCGACTCCGTTCAGGCCCGGTCGCGTTACGCTGCCGCAGTGAGTGTCGAGCTGCCGTCCACGATTGCGGCCCGGGTCGAGCACGAGCTGGTGATCAAGAAGTCCCGGTTCATCGCCACCATCGTCCCGGTGCTCAGCGTGGCCGAGGCCGATGCCGAGATCGCCGCTCTGCGCCGCCACTACTGGGACGCCCGGCACAACTGCGTGGCGCTGATCGTCGGCCGCAACGCCGACCAGCAGCGTTCCTCCGACGACGGCGAGCCGTCCGGGACGGCCGGCGTCCCGATGCTGGAAGTCCTCCGGCAGCGGCACCTGACCGACCTGGTCGCCGTTGTCACCCGCTACTTCGGCGGAGTGCTGCTGGGCGCCGGCGGGCTGGTCCGGGCCTACTCATCCGCCGTGTCCGAGGCATTGGACGCCGCCTCGCTGGTCCGTCGGGCCGTGCTCACCGAGGTCGGCGTGGACGTCCCCGCGGCCGAGGCCGGACGTGCCGACAACTGGCTGCGCGAGTGGGCGTCCGGGCATGGCGGGGTGCTGGAGGCGCCCACTTGGAGCGAGTTCGCCCGCTTCACCGTGCTGGTCCCCCCGGCTCAACTCGGCCCGTTCGCCGATGATCTGGCCGCCTTCTCGGCCGGCTCGCTGCGCCTCGATCCTGGCGCCGATCGGGTGGTCGACCTGCCTCGCTGAGGCGACCGGCGCAGGCGACCGCTGGTCGCGACCCGGGCAGACCATTCTCGAACTCCGTGGCCGGGCACGTCGTTCGGCTACGGCCGAGGTGCCACTCGGGGCACAAGGATACGTTTTTCGAATGGTCTGCCCGGGTCGCTCCTGGCGCTACGACAGCCTGGTGGGGCGGACCGTTCGCAGAACCTATCCCTTCCTCACCCAACCCCCGACAACCCACAACCGACCAGAAGACCCGACCACCACGTTCAAGAATGGTCCGCCCCACCGGACACCCAGAAGCTCGACGGAGCGGACGACAACGGAACCGTCCCCACCGAGACGCACCTCAGGCGGCATCCCTGAACGACAGCCTGGTGGGGCGGACCGTTCGCAGAACCTATCCCTTCCTCACCCAACCCCCAACAACCCACAGCCGACCCGAAGACCCAACCACCACGTTCAAGAACGGTCCGCCCCACCGGGCACCCAGAGGCCACAACAAGTGGAGGGCAACGGAACCGTCCCCACCGAGACGCACCTCAGGCGGCATCCCTGAACGACAGCCTGGTGGGGCGGACCGTTCGCAGAACCTATCCCTTCCTCACCCAACCCCCGACAACCCACAACCGACCCGAAGACCCGACCACCACGTTCAAGAATGGTCCGCCCCACCGGGCACCCAGAGGCCACAACGAGTGGACGGCGACGGAACCGTCCCCAGCGGTCAGGAGCGGTTGGTGCGGTAGCGCAGCGGGTTGGGCTTGCAGGGGGCCTCGGTGGCGATCTGCAGGGAGCCGGCGATCAGACCGGCGTCCCGCAGCTGCCAGAGCTTGGGGACCAGGCGATCCCGCAGCCCATAAGGGTCGATGGTGTTCAGGTAGATCTTGGTGGCACCTTCGAAGCCGGCCAGCGTGGACGTCCGCCACTTCAGCATCACGCGCCAGGGCATCGGCAGATCGGTGTCGATCGGACGGTAGTGCCACTCCTCATTGCAGGGCACGGCCACCCCGGTGGCGGCGTGCATGGCGTGCACCAGGTCCGAGACCGCGCGCAGCTCGTCCTCGGTGTGGTTCCACGGGTCGCAGGCCTCGGACTTGGAGTAGATCTCCACGGTCGGGTAGCGATGTCCGAAGCCGGCGAACGCGATGGCGAACTCGTTCTCGGCCAGGATCAGATTCTTGTAGGCGGCGTAGTTGGGGCCGAACTCGTTGTAGATGTTCGGGTTGGCGCGCAGCCGCTGCATGGCCAGCTCATGCTGGACGCCACGCTCGTCGATGGCCACGAGCTGCTTGTGCAGATGGTCGAACGACGCCCCGGCCGGACGCAGCCAGTTCTGGAACACCGCCACGTAGCGGGCGTAGCGATTCGACTCGAACAGCCCGGCTGCCGACTCCACGGTGAACTTCTGGAACTGGTGATGCTCGTCCGGAGTCAGGGTGCCCGACGAAGCCAGCTGAGTGTTATCGGTGGCGCCGTCCACGAAATGCCGGCGGGCCACGATCACGTCGTGGCCACCGCCGAAGAACCCGGACGCGTACTCCAACCGCTCGTCCTCGCCGAGAGCTGCGATCTCGTCGGGGGTACGCCCGCTGGCGGCCAGCTTGGCCGCGACCACCGAGAGCACGTGGGCCTTGCCGGCCGGCGAAGCCAGGTAGGCGTCACGGCGCTCGCGGATCCGGTCGGGCAGCTGGTAGCCGTAGTTCAGGTGCCAGTAGTCGTAGCTGAGGATCTCGAACAGGTTCGGAATGCGGCGGAACTCGGCCACCGTGGCGTCCAACTCCTCGGCCGGGGTCCGATAGCGGGTCTCCCAGGCACCGTCCGGACGGCGCACCACCCGCGACTTCTCCGGCGGGGTCTCGAGCTTGCGGCCGTTACAGAAGGCGCAGTGACGGTCGTGTTGGGCGGCGTCCAGCGGGACCGGATCGGGCAGGCTCACCCCGAGTGGACGGTTCCCGCGGCCGGCCACGGTCCACACCTCGGTGCCGCTGAACGGATTGAGTTGCTTGGTGGTGCCGTCCTTGAGTTGCGTCAAGAACTCCGGATCACGGAGATACGGCTGCACCACGGTAGAAACCCTTCACCCATTGCGAGTAGTTGTCGCGATCAGGGTAGTCGCGCGGCGCCGTCGCGCCCAGCCACCGGCACCTGGCGATCCTCGGCCGTGGTCAGCGACCGTCCAGGATCCGTCCGATCAGCCGGGACGCCGCGTCCCAGGCGCGTGGATCCGCCGTGGTCGGGGCCATCAGCTGCACGTAGGACCGGATGGCCAGGATGCCCATGGCGTCGTCCTGGTCAGCCTCGGTGGGCTGCGACCGGTCCCGTCCCCGGGAGACGGCGACCAGCTCGGCCACGCCGGACAGGCCGGGGCCCATCAGCTCGACGATGGTGGCCTGCAGTTCGGGGTGCCGGGCCGCGTAGAGGGCGATCTCAATGGCCAGCACCTGGGTGAGCTTGAGCGACTCGCTGGCCTCCAGGACGCGCAGCGCGTCCGGGTTGTCGTGATTCTCGGCCAGCCAGACCCGGTTGCACTCGCCGACCTCGGCGGCCACGGCGAGCAGCAGGTCCTCCTTGCTGGCGAAGTTGGCATAGACCGCTCCCTTGGTGAAGCCGGCCTCCGCGGCCACATCACCCAGGCTGGCCGCCTCGTAGCCCCGCTCGGCGAACAGCTTGGCGGCGGCCTCGATCAGCCGAGCCCGGGTCTGTTCCGAACGCTTCCGCGCCGAGGACGACCCCGCCTTGCTGATCCGAGCCGAAGCCGCCGAGAGCTCCTCGGAGGCAGCCCGCAAGGAGCCCGCCACTTGGGCGTTCACATCCATGCCGACCTCACCCAGGTTCTTGGTCACCGACCTGGTCAGGGCACTGACCGCCTCGGCGAGCGCCTTGGTGGCCGCTCCGATGTCCTCGTTGCTCACCTGTGAATCGTACACCGTTCGGTATGACATACCGTGTGGTATGTTCCATGCCGTACGGAATCTACCGAGAGGAATGTCGTGGAGGAGATCTTGAGGATCGAGGGGCTGCACAAGCGGTTCGGGAAGGCACCGAAGGCTGTGGACGCCAATGCCGGCATCGATCTCAGCGTCGAAGCCGGAGCCGTACTCGGCCTCCTCGGCCACAACGGAGCGGGCAAGTCCACCCTGGTCAACCAGGTAGTCGGACTGCTGCGTCCGGACCGCGGCCGGATCACCCTGGCCAGCGTGGACGCCATCGCCCACCCGGACGTGGCTCGTAGGCTGGCCAGCGTCCAGGCCCAAGCCAATGTCCCGATCACCGGCCTGACCCCACTGATCGCCATCGAGTTGGTCGGACGGATCCGCGGCGGCAACCCGACCGAGGTCCGCCGCCGCTCCCGCGAACTGATCGACGCCCTCGATCTGGGCCCGTGGGCGAACACCCCGGCCGAGAAGGTCTCCGGCGGCATCGCCCGGCTGACCGCGTTCGCCATGGCCGCAGTCACCCCGGGCCGCCTGGTGGTGCTGGACGAGCCGACCAACGACGTCGACCCGGTCCGCCGGCGGCTGCTGTGGGAGCAGCTGCGGCGCCTGGCCGATGACGGCGCCGCCGTCCTGCTGGTCACCCACAACGTCCGCGAAGCCGAGCACGCCGTCGATCACCTGGTGATCCTCGACAACGGCCGCGTCCTGGCATCGGGGACCACCGCCCAACTGACCAGCAGCCTGGGCGACACCCTCAACCTGGAACTCGAGACGCCTCCGCAGATCACCCCGCACTGCCCGCTCGCGCTGGACAGCACCTCACACGGCCCCACCCACTGGCAGCTCCGGGTGGCGTCCGCCCGGGCCGCCGAAGCGATCGCTTGGGCAAGCCAGGAGCGGCAACTCGGCCGGATCGACAGCTTTGCGATCAGCCCGCGTTCCCTCGAGGACGTCTACATCGAACTGGTCTCACCCGAACGGAGCGCAGCATGAGCACGATGATCGCCGACCCGATCAGCCCGACCCGGGTCGAGGCTCGGCAACCACGGCTGCCGCGTTCCGTGCGGCAGTTCGGACTGATGCTGCAGTGGCAGCTGCGCCGCAGCGGCCAGTACCTCCCGCTGCTGATCGTCGTCCAGACCATGCTGGCAGTGGCCACCGTGATCGGCTACGGCCTGCTGGCCGGCGAGGTCAGCGAGTCGATCGGGCTGTACTTGGCCACCGGCGCGCCGACCATCACTTTGATCACCGTCGGTCTGGTGATGACGCCGCAGTCCACCGTGCAGGCGCGGACCGAAGGCAGCCTCGACTGGCTGCGGACTCTGCCCCTGCCCCGGGAGATCTTCCTGCTGGCCGACCTGGCCATGTGGACCCTGATCGCCCTACCCGGGACCGTGATCGGCGTGATCGCCGGTGCCGTGGCCTTCCACGTCAGTCTGACCGTGACCTGGTGGTTGGTGCCGGCCGCGCTGTTGATCTCGCTCACCTCGGCGTCGCTGGGCTACGCGATCGGGACCCTGCTCCAGCCGATGCTGGCCCACCTGATCTCCCAGGTGCTGATCTTCACGGTGATGCTGTTCACCCCGATCAGCTACCCGGCCGAGCGACTGCCGGAGTGGGCCCAGACCGTCCATCAGTGGCTGCCGCTGGAGCCGATGGCTCAGGTGATGCGGGCCGCGCTGGCTCCGCAGGCGTTCCAGACCGATGCCCGGGCCTGGCTGGTCCTCACCGGATGGTGCGTGCTGGCCGTGCTGGGTGCTGGGGTGGCGCTGCGGCGCCGGAGCTGATCGCTGTCGGCTAGGTGGCCAGCCCGTCCGAGGGATCCGTGACCAATGGACGCGGACGGGTGGCCAGCCAGCCAGCGACCGCGGCGGCCACGAAGCTCAGGTAGCTGACCAGCGGGTGGGCGGTGATCAGGTCGAATAGCGGCTGCAGGATGGTGGACGTGTCGGTGAGCACCGCTACCGCCCAGCAGACCGAGGCCAGCGCCGAGAAGCTGGCCAGCCCGATCCGCAGCCAGCGGTAGCCACTGCGGGTGGCCAACAGCAGCAGCACCGGCAGCACCAGGGCCACCACCACCAGCTGGGCCAGCTCGACCCCGACATTGAAACCCAGCACGGCGATCACGGTGGCCCGGGTGTCCAGGCCCAGGTCGAGGATGGCCGTGGCGAAGGCCGTCCCGTGCACCAGGCCGAAGACCCCGCCCACCACGATCTCGCCGCGCCCGGTCAGCGGCCGCAGCGCGTGGATGGCGGCCACCAGGATCGACCCGGCCACCGCCACCTCCACCGGCGTGCTCGGGAACTGGATCAGCCCGAACGAGACCAGCGCCAACGAGGTGGTGTGGCCGGTGGTGAAGGCCGTGACGATGCCGAGCGTCCGGCCCAGCGCCGAGCGCACCGGACGCCGCCCTGCCCACCGGCCACCGACGGCCACCAATGGCGCGGCCAGCAGCAAGGTGATCAGGAACAGCAGGTGATCGGTGCCGTCGGCGATGTGTTTTGCACCCAGGCCGACCATGGCCGCGAAGCCGGTCCAGGCCGACGCCGTGCCACGCTCGATGCTCAAGTGGGGGTTGGCCGCGTCCAGACTGCCCAGCGGAGCCGGACCGCCCTCACCGACCTGGCCGGCCTCCAGATCCGAGACCAGGAAGACGAAGGCCTTGTGGCCGGGCAGTTCGTTGAGCACCAGCGAGTAGTCCAGCTGCAGATCGCCGTCCAAGTGGCCCGAGGGCGGCGTCGCGCTCAGCCGGACGTCCAGAGCCCGGGTGCCGTTCACCTCCTGCGGCTCCAGTGACGTCACCGCGAGTTGGTAGGGCAGCGCCGCGGCATCGGTGAGCCGCACCCCGCCGAGCACCCAGGCCGTGAGCGCCGGACGAGCCGCGGCCACGGCCTCGGCAGTGCCGTCCAGGTGCTGGCCGGCGGCCTGGTTGAGCTTGTCCAGCGGGATGGCCAGCTCCACGTCCACCCGGTCGGCGCGGACGGTCAGGTAGACCGCACTGGCTCCGATCGGATGCGCCCAGGCGGTACCGGCCGGAGCCACCACCGCCAGGACCAGTGCTGCCAGCAGCACCCGAACCACTCGCTTCACGAGACCGCCTGCTTTCGCTTGCGGCCGGCCAGCCACCAGGTGAGCCCGCCGATGCCGAGCACCAACGCCGCACCGAGGCCGACCGCCGGAAGCCAGTTGCCGGTCAACCCGGCCATCGCCGGTTCCGGGCGCGGCGCGGTCGCCGGGTCGAAGGTCCAATCGTGGCTGGTGACGTGGCCGTTGTAGACCGCCTGAGTGCCGTCCGCCCCGGTCGCGACCGTGGCGTAGGACGCCTCCAGATCGGTGAGCAGGCCCAGCTCGATGCTGGCCTGGTGCACCGGGGCCGCGCAGGTGAACACCACGCTGGCTCCGGCTGTGCCCAAGTCGCCGAGCTCGGGACGGCCCGGCTGGCACTCTTGGCCACCGCTGACCACCCGGACTCGGGAGGTCAGGTACTTCGCCAAGGCTGGGGAGTCCTGCAGCAGCCGGACGTCGTCGGCCTGCGGCGTGATCGCTCCGTCCAGCATGATCCGGTCGGCCGGCAGCAGACCCAGATCGTAGGCCAGCCAGCTCAGGTCGTCGGGGGCGCCGACCTTCCAGGTCACCCGAACCTGATCGGGCGCGGCCAGGCTGAGGCTCGCCTGCTGCGGCGGCCCCATCGGATGGGCCTGAGCCGCCCCGGCCGGCCCGGCCAGGGCCAGCACTGCGGCCAGCGGCAGCAGCAGCCACCGCCACAACGCCGGTTGGCGGAGGTGATCACCCACCCCCGCCAACCGCTCGGGTCGACCCGTCACCGCACCGCCAGCGGCTTGGTGGTCGTCGAGCCGGTGTACTTGGCCTTGTCGGACGGCACGAAGGTGGCCTTGATGGTGACCTTCTTGGTCTTCGGCCGATCGACGGTCTTGACCGCCACGCCCTTCTTCACGGTGATCGTGTAGCTCTTCGAACCGACCTGGATGATCACCTTGCCGACCGCATTGCTGGGGCTCACCGTGACGGTCACCCGCAGCTTCTTATCGGTCAGCGCGGTGCTCACCTTGGTGGAGGTCTTCACCGGAGCCTTGACCACCGTCACCTGCACGGTGGCCCGGGAGCCGTTGTGCAGTGCATCACCGGTGTACTCCAGGGTGAGCGTGTGGGTGCCGACCGAGAACCGGCCACCGGTGAAGGTGAGCGTCCCGGTGCCGTCGATCAGCCCCGGACGACCGAGCAGCGTCTTGCCTTCGCGGACGTCCACCGTGCCGGTGGGCAGGCTGGCCCCGCCGGTCACCTTCAGCTTCAGGGTGGCCGTGGCATTGCCGTTGACGGTCAGCGGGAGTGCGCTGACCACGGTGTCGGCCTTGGCCACGCTCGGCTCGGTGACCTTCACAGCGATCGCCGTGTGCGACGGGTCGTGGGTGGCGTCACCGGCGTAGTCCACGGTCACCGGGTAGGTGCCGACCGGAGGCAGCGAGTTCACTGTGCACGAGACCGAGCCGTTGCCGATGGTGCCCCGGCACAGCTCGTCCTCACCGCTGGCGAACTGGACGGTGCCGCTGGCCGATGCCGGGCTGATCGTTGCCGACAGCACCGGGGAGGTGCCGAAGACCACGCTCACGTTGCTGGCGCTGAGCTTGGTGGCCGTGCGATCCGGGACCGGAGTGGCCTTCACCGTCACCTGCCGGACGGCCTGAGCCTGGTTCTGGTTGGCATCCACTGCGGAGTAGACCAGGGCGTAGCTGCCCGGCTTGCTGGTGTCGACCGAGCCGACCACCTGCAGGCTGCCGGAGACATCGCCGTCGGCGTTGTCGGTGGCGGTCACCTGGGCCAGGGCGTCGAAGCCAGCATCCTGATCGACGATGGTGTCGGTCGGGAAGCTGATCTTCGGCGCGGTGACGTCGGTGCCCTTCGCGGTGGCCTCGAAGACCCCACCGAACTGGTTCACGCTGCCCACCACATTGCCGTCGGCATTGGTGGTGGTCGCGGTCCAGGCGTAGGTCTTGCCGGCCTCCAACCCGGTCCAGGTCACCGAGGCCGGGAAGCCCGACTTGGCGGTGGCCGTGCCGATCACCTGATCGGTCGGGCTGAACACGCTCAGCGCCGAAGTGGCGAACGAGGTCTTCCGGCTGGTCAGATCGACCGGGACCGTGAAGTTGTCCTCGGACCCGTTGTAGCGGGCGGCCGGATCGTTGGCGGTGTTGCCGAAGGCGTCGAAGAACGGCGAGTAGGTGTCCACCGACATCGTCGAGTCCTTGACGTTGAACTGCAGCACTCGCTGGTAGGCCGCCCCGAAGTAGAGCTGGTCGGTGGCCTTGTGGTCGACGGTGCCGTCGCCGTTGGTGTCGACCGAGCCGTCCGGAGCGATCACACAGGTCGGGCAGGTCTGCTTGGTGAAGATCTTGCTCGCCGGCAGCGTGTAGTTCTGGTAGTCAGCCAGCATTTCCACGGTGTGGTGGGTGATCTGGGTGGTGTTGGTCTGGTAGGTCTTCAGGTTCGTCCCCACCCCATGGATGTGGCCGGCCAGGACCAGGAAGACGTTCGGGTTGGCCGCGGCCACCTGCTGGTAGAGCCGGGAGCCGTCGCCGGTGGTGGCCACGTCACGGCCGTCCGGGTGGGACGCGGTGGCTGCCGCCAGGTAGGAGTGGGTGATCAGGATCCCGTTGCGGTCGCGGTAGCGGGCGAAGACCTGGTTGGCCCAGTCGGCTTCGGCCTTGGTGACGCCATAGGACAGGCCGACCGCGACGAAGTCGAGGCCGCCGGCCGAGAACAGCACGTAGTTGTTCTGGTTGTCGCCGCCCTGGCTGGTGGTCTTGCCATCGGCATCGGCGGTCTCGTCCCACGCGTGGTAGGACGCTCCGGCCGGCCAGCCCTGCGCCTGCGCGTAGTAGTTGGCCGCACTGAACGCCTTACTGAACCGCGAGGTCGGGCCGGTCTCGACGCCGACCTGGTTGTCGTGGTTGCCGGCGATGGTCTGGTTGACCACTCCGGAGCCTTCCAGGCGCTTGAACTCCTTCGAGGCGAAGGCGTTCTCCTCATCCACGTGCGCGTTCAGGCCGGGGTACATCGGGCTGCCGTCGGGGTTGGTGGCGTCCGGGTTCACCAGGTCGTTGTTGATGATGTCGCCGGTGTTGGCGGCGTACACGATCTTCTTGTCCTTGGCGTTGTCAGCGGTCCACTGCAGGGCCTGCGAGTAGGCCAGCGCCCACACCGCCTGCTCGTCGGCGGTCTGCACGCCGGACGAGGAGGTGTAGGTCGGGCTGGCCGGCCACTTGCCGGAGCCGCCGGTGGCGCCTTCGGCGATGAACTGCGGATCGGTCCAGTGGACGAAGGAGAAGTCGTAGCTCTCCGGCTTCTCGAAGTGGTTCTTCTCGTCGGGGGTACCGGCCGAGGAGTCGTGCGCGGACAGGTTGTCGGCGAACGGGTCATTGCCGACCACCAGGACGTGCACCTTGCCGGCATCGACGGCATCGGACGGCGCGGTGCCGGACAGCACCACCTCGCCGTCGGCCAGGCCGGACGCGCCGTCCAGCTTCAGCCACTTGGCCGAGGCGGCGTTCCACACGTACAGGGTGACCGCCCGCTGCGGATCGACCACACCGCTCCACCGGATCATCCGGTCGGCGTCGGCGGTGCCGACCTCCACATCGAAGCGCTGGAACGGCATCAGGTTGTGGCTGGACGGGCTGGCCACCGGCTGACCGGCGGACAGCTGGTCACCGGTGAAGTTGGTGCCGTCGCTGTAGCTGAAGTCCAAGGTGGCCGGAACGGTGGCGATCGAACCGGTGAAGCCACCGGTCGGCAGGTTCGGGATCGCCTGCCGGAAGGTGGTGCTCAGCTGACCCTTGGTGGCGCTGGCGGCCAGCGCGGACAGAGTCACCGAGCCCTTGGCCTGGGTGGTGTCGGTTCCCGAGGCCAGCGGGATCGCCGCCGAGCTGAACGGCACCGTCCACGAGATCGGGTGGCCGAAGTTGTCGGTGGCGGTGACCGTCAGGTTGTGGCTGCCTGCAGCCAGCCCGGCGCCGATCTCCTGACCGACGGTGATCGGGACGCCGTCCAGGGCGTAGCTCCAGCCGGTGGCCGAGCCCTGGTTGGTGATCGTGGCGTTGAAGGTGACCGGCTCGGTGATCGTTGCGCCCTTGGCCGGCACGGTCGCCTTCAGCGAGACGTCCACCTGGCGGGCGCCGCTGACCTGGTAGTTCAGCGCCTCGACCTGGGCCGCGGTGAGCGCGGTGCTCCAGACCCGGGCGCCGGCGACGGTGGACGGAGCCAGGAACTCGGGGTAGCCGCCGACCTTGGTGTCGCCGCCGATCACGAAGTACTTGGCGTCGCCGTCGGGGGCACCCAGGGTGCCGGTGACCGCCGCGGCCTCGGCCAGAGCGCCGTCGATGTAGAGCTTGTAGACCGAGCCGTCATAGGTGGCCACCACGGTGTGCCAGACGCCGGTGGTCAGCACCGGACTGACCACGCTGCGGTAGCCGCCGTCGATGTAGGCCATGGTGCCGATCTTGTTGCCGGTGGCGTAGACCGAGATGCCGCCGGTGTTCTTGCCCGAGCACACGTCCAGCTCGGATGGGGTCGGCACCGGGCCGTTGAACCGGAAGTCGCACTCGATGCTGAAGGTGTTCAAGACGTTGGGGGACTTGGTGGCGTCCCACGCGTTCGGGATCGGGTAGACCACGGCCTGGCCGACGCCGTCGAAGGTCGCGGCCTTGCGGCCCAGGGCCACGTCGGTGGAGATCTGCGGATCGGCGTACGGGTCCGGAGTCGCGCCGGACGCCCTGTCGGTGAACGAGCCGCCGGCCAGATCGACATCCAGGACGTCCGCGGCCGGCACGGTGGCCGGAGCGGCGGTGTCGGCGGCGTAGACCGCGGCCACCTGGTCGGCGGTCAGCGCCGAGCTCCAGATCCGGGACAGCGCGATCTGCGACTGGGCGAACTTCTCCGGCAGACCGGAGCCGTTGGTGTCACCACCGAGGACGAAGTAGCGTCCGCCCGGGGCGCCGACCAGGCCGGTGATGGCCAGGCGGCCCACCTCGGCGCCGTTGATGTAGAGGACCATGGCGGCACCGTCGTAGGTCGCCACCACGTGGTACCAGGTCTTGAGGGTCAGATCCTTGGCGTAGGTCAGGGTCCGGTAGGCACCGCCGATGTAGAACGACGCCTTCACCTTCGACCCGTTGACCTGGATGGCATAGCCACCGGTCTGGATGCCCGAGCACGATTCGTGCTCACCGGACGGCATCGAGCCGACCGGGGCGAACCAGCACTCGATGGTGGCTCCGGTGGTCAGGTTCGGGCTGTTCAGCGGGTTCCAGACATTGGCCATGTCGTAGACGTAGGCGCTGCTGCTGCCGTCGAAGCCGGCCACCACCTTGTTCACCGCGTCACTGACCGTCACCTTCGGGGTGCCGTAGGTGATCACCGTGCGGTTGGCCGCACGGTCAGCCGGCGAGCCGTTGCGGAAGTCGACGTTCAGCACGTCCGCGGCCGGCACGGTGACCTCTGCGTGGGCCAGCGTCGGGACGGTCAGCGCCGACCCGACGGTCAGGGCAGTGGCGAAGCTCAGCGCGAGCGCGACCAGGCGGCGCCGACGCGGGGCGGGCCGGGCGCCAGCAGGCACAGGTGACATGGGCGATCTCTCCTCAGGGCAGGGCGACATCGCGTCCGGGTGTTCGCCGGACGACGCCTTCGGGAGGCGAGGAGCAAAGTCCCCGCCACTGCTGAGGCAATCAAGGCCGGGTGTACGAGACCGGCCGGACAGGTGTCCCCCGGGTTACGAGAGCACGGCCAGAAGTTGGCCTTAGCCCTTCCGGACTAGGCCTTTTGGACGGTCCCGCGGAACCGGCGGCTCACTTGGCCGGGACGTAGCCGGCGTCGGCAACCGCCTTGCTGCCATCGGCGCTGAGCAGCCAGGCCAACACCTTGCGGGCCGGGCTGTCGGCCGGCTCGTTGGCCCGGATCACCGCGAAGAAGTCGTTGGTGTAGGGGTAGCTGCCATCGGCGAGGGTCTCCTTGGTCGGCTGGACGCCACCCACGCCGAGCATCTTGATGCCGTCGACGGCGTACATGTTGGCCAGGTAGTAGTAGACGCTGTAGCCCAGTGCATTGCCGGAGTTGGCGTAGCTGGCCACTCCGTCGATGATCTCGCCCATCTCGCCGGAGATCCGATCGGCCGGGGCCTTGGCCAGCTTGGCGTCGCCGACCACGTACTTGCGGAACAGCGCCTGCGAGCCGGACGCCTCCGGACGCTGGTAGCCGATGATCGGCGCCTTCTTGCCGCCGACCTGCTTCCAGTTGGTGAGCTTGCCGGTGTAGATGTCCTTGTACTGGGCCGTGGTCAGAGACTTCACCGGGTTGGACGAGTTGGTGAAGAAGACCAGGGCGTCCCGCCCGATCGGGTGGTACTCCAGCTTGGTGCCGGACTCGGCGATCAGCCTCTTGGTCTCGGTGTCAGCCTCGTAGACCAGCAGCAGATCCGTCGACTGGTTGACCAGGTTCTGATAGGCCTGCGGAGTCCCGGTGGTCTTCACTGCGTTGTCGGCGATCGTGGCCGGCACCCCGGTGAGCCGCTGCGTCACCAGTGAGATCAGCGGAATGTTCGCCGTCGAGCCGTCGATCCGCGGTAGCCCGGCCAGCGCGAACGGGTAGCCGGGCGCCGGAGTGGCCGGCGGCGCAGATCCGGTCTGCTCCGGATCATCGCCGGGCGAGCTCACCGCTGCGGTGGCCGGACTAGCCGGTGGCGTTGCGGCGGACGAGGCCGCGCCCGAACCGGGGGTGCAGGCAGCCAGGCTCGCTGCGAGCAGGGCGGCAACCAGTGCCGCGGCGAAGGAGCGGGTGCGCATGTCAGTCTTCCAATCTGAGATAGCTGCTTTGCCGATAGAGCCAGGCACCGGACGCGTCCACGATGCCGGCGAACTTCGCCGTGGTGGCCTGGTAGTAGCGGGTCTCGCCGGCGGCCGGGTCGATCAACGGGCTCACTGAGGCCAAAGCCGTCGGGCCGTGGGCGTCGATGACCACCCCGGGACCGGTCTCGGACCCGCAGTGGACGAAGGCTGGGCCAGCCCCCGCGCAGACCGACCCCGGAATCGTCTCGATCGTGATCCCGGTGGTAAGGGCAAGGATCCGGTCATCGGAGTCCTCGTCGTTGGGCCGGGCCGAACCGAGGAAGCCGGCGCTGATCGCCCGCGAGAAGCCACTCGGCAGCGGCGAAGCGGTCCCTTCAGGAAGATTCACCAGTTGATCGTCGCCGACATCCGGGGAGAAGGTGCAGGCTCCGCCCGCGTCCGATTCGCAGGTGATCCCGCCGAGTCCTGGCGCGATCACCTCACGGCCGTCCGCGGTGAACAGTGCTTGCCCAGTCCCGCCGGTCACGAGGTAGCCGAGCACCGGGCCGTAATCAAAGCCGAACTCCGAGCCGAGGACCTCGTCGACCTGACTCCACGTCCCGGGCAGCTGCCGTCCGCTCTTGTCGATCAGAACGTAGTCCTCATCGCCGCGCTGGAGGACGGTCACGCCTCCACCGTCGTCGCGCACGTCCTCGGACGTCGGTGCGACCATCCAGTGTCCGTCGAGGTCGAGGAGTCCCACTTTGCCGCCGTCACGCTTCGTGCGTGCCGGCAATCGGGACTCCCCGGCAGCCAGCGAGCTCCCCCACGTGACCCAGCCGGGGTGTCGGACCTTCCGTCCGCTGTTCAGGTTGAGGAAGTACTCGCCCTTGGGCTCGGTGACGTTGATCAGGCCCGGACGCAGGCTGGTCAGCTGCCGACCCTTGATCGGCCGGATCAGCCACTTTCCGGTGGCCAGCTCGAGCAGGCCGTTCTGGACGTCCGCCTGGGTCGAGGCTTCGTCCAGGCCGTCATTGGTGGTGATCACGTAGCTCGGCCCCGCGCAGTCGCCACGTTCGGTGGGCAGCTTCGCCAGCCGCTTGCCGCTCAGGTCGAAAACCTCGCCGCGGGCATCGCCGCCACGGTTGGCGATCAGCAGGACCGGACGTCCGGAGTCGTCGGAGCAGTACTGGTAGGACTCGTAGCGCTGCGGGATGACCAGCTTGCCGGTGACATCGAGGAAGCCGTAGCGGGGGTAGGACTCCCGGTAGCCGGAGTAGTCGGTCACCGATACGTCGGTCTCCAGGGGCCACAGCATCGGCTTGCCGTCGCTGGCCGGCAGTGGCTGCGGGCCGGTGTACTCAGGCAGCGGCCGGAAGTCGTAGGGGCCGACAGTGGCCGAGCCGGACGAGCTGGACGCAGTGGTGGTCGGGCTGGACGTGGCCGAGCTCAGCGGGGTGGCTCCGGGCTGCTCGGTTCCCGGCTGTGGGGTCGGCCCCAAACCGCGATCCGGCCCGGCTACACAACCGGCCAGCAGCACCCCAACCAGCCCGATGCCCAGCACCGTCCGCAACCGCCTCCGCATGCGGCCATCATCCGCCCGTCGCCCACACCCCGCTGAGTTCTTGGGGTTGATTCACCTCATTCTCAGCCACCGCGACCCCGGAGATGGTTCGGAGGCTTCCACCCTTGTCAGCGCGAGTCTTGGGGGAAGGCACCGAAACAGACCAGCCCCACAGAAAGGGGACAGTCCCCATTTCTGTGGGGCGGCGCTTTTCCTGCGGAACGCAGAAGCGGACGGTCTCGCGACCGTCCGCTGTGCTAAGACGCCTCGTCGGACCGGCTTTATCGGAGCCGACCAGGCGTTCGGCTGCTCTCAGGACGCGAGAGCTGCCGGTTCCCAGGCTCGTCCACGCAATCGAGGAGCGAACCAACGATCCAGTTCGGCGGCAGTACCGCCGTCGGCGAAGCAGCCGGTGACACCATCTGCGGCTTCCTGGACGTCCGCGCACGCGTCGCCGACGGCGACCCCACGTCCGGCCCAGGTGAGCATCTCGATGTCATTGCGGCCATCGCCGATGGCCAGCACATCGGCGGCGGTGAAGCCCATCTCGGCGACGACTTCGGCCAGCGCCGAGGCCTTATTGACCCCCGCTGGTGCGATGTCGAGCCAGGCACTCCAGCCGACCGAATAGCTGACCCCGTGCAGCCCGAGCCGTCCGGCCAAGTCGATGAACTCGGCATCGGAAGACTCCGGATCGCGGACGATGATGCGAGTCACGTCCGACCCGGCCAGTTCATCGGTGCTGACTTCGACGATCTCCCCGGACAGATCCCCTTCGGGGAACTGTCGGGTGACCCGGTAGCCAACGCCGATCACCTCGGCCGCGATTGCTGCACGTGGATGTTCACGAAGCACCTTCTCGATCACGTCAGCCGGATCGAAGGTGCGTACTGTCAGCAACTCCAGCGGCGGGAACTGGACGATCACAGCGCCATTCGACGCGATCGCCGGCCCCGTCGGGAGCTCAAGCTGTTCGAACACCGGGCGCGTGGCATGCCAACTACGCCCCGTGGTGAGGACGACCGGAACCCCGGCCGCCGTGATTCGCCGAACCGATCGGCGCACATTTTCGGGTAGCACTCCCTCGTGATCGACGAGCGTCCCGTCGATATCGAGTGCTACCACTCGCGGCCTCCAAGCCGCCAGTTCACTCTTCTTCATCTTGATTCGAGAGTACCTGGTGGCTGTGACGCCCCCGTGAACCACAGATGAATCTTGCCTCCGCGAGCGGTCTGGCTCGGCCGGCCGCCGGCATCGCAGCGGCGAGGCTACATCTCCTCGTGGTAGGTGGGATCGGCGTCGAAGAGCCGTCCGTCCGGGCGGCTCAAGCCGCTGATGGCAGCCACCTGGGAGTCATCCAGTTCGAAGTCGAACACGGCCAGGTTCTCCGCCTGCCGCTGGGCGCCGGCCGCCTTGGGCAGCGGCACCGCACCCAACTGCACCTGCCAGCGCAGGACGACCTGGGCCGGCGTCCGGCCGACTGCGGCGGCGATGTCGGTGATCTCCGGGCTGGCCAGGACGTCGCCGCGACCCAGCGGGCTCCACGACTCGGTGATGATGCCGAGGTCGGCGTCCGCCTGGCGCTGCTCGGCCTGAGCGAACCGCGGGTGCAGCTCGACCTGGTTGACCGCCGGCACCACTCCGGTCTCGGCGATGATCCGCTGCAGGTGCTCGGGCAGGAAGTTGCTGACTCCGATCGAGCGGAGCAGGCCGTCGCGCTGCAGGTCGACCAGCGCCTGCCAGGCCTCGACGTAGCGGTCGGTGATCGGGTTGGGCCAGTGGATCAGGTACAGATCGATCTGCTCCACGCCGAGCCGGTACGCCGACTCGTGCGCGGCGTTGATGGCCTTGGCATAGGTGTGGTGCCGGCCGGGCAGCTTCGAGGTGATGGTGATCTCTTCGCGCGGGATCCCGGAGCGCCGGACGGCCTCGCCGACTGCGCCCTCGTTCTCGTAGTTCACGGCCGAGTCGATCAGCCGGTACCCGGCGTGCAGCCCGCTGACGATGGCGTCCACCCCGGGACGTCCGACCAGCGGATAGGTGCCGAGCCCGATCGCGGGCAGGAGGTGGCCGTCGTTCAGCGTATGGCTAGGGATCATGAGCAGACCCTAGCTCGGCAGCCGGGCCCCCTGCCAAGGGGGGATCAGCGGAACTTCGCCTTCAGCGCAGCCAGGTCGGCACTGCTCAGCCCGAGGCCGCTGCGCAGGTAGGCAGAGATGCTGCCGTACTTCTTCTTGGCGGCGTCGAGCCCTCCCTGCAGCGTGGACGCCGTCGTTCCCGAGGTGCGCAGGTACTCGCTCATCACCTGGGAGTCGCTGGCGCCGATGGCGTACATCACCATGGCCACCATCCAGCCGGTGCGGTCCTTGCCGGCCGTGCAGTGCACCAGCACCGTCCCCTTGGTCTTGGCGGCCGCGCGCAGCGCCTTGGCGAAGGCCGTCCGCCGCGCGGAGTCGGTGACATAGCGGGGGTAGACGGCATCGGAGTTGATCCCGATGCTCAGGTGGGTCACCTTGGGCAGCTTCGGGTCGGGGTACTTGGCGCGGACGCTGGTCGTGCGCAGATCGATGATCAACCCGCCGCGCAGTTCGAGGGCCAGCTTCAGTTTGTCGCGTTTGGTGGCGTCGACCAGTCGGGCGGTACGCAGCAGGGCGCCCTTCTTGAAGCCGTAGCGGGCCAGCGCATCGCGCTCGTTGGTGACCCCGGACAGGCTGATGCTGGACGGGTAGGTGAAGGTCTGGTTACCCAGGGACGAGGTGAACACCTGGCCCTTGGTGAAGCGCTGCAGGTGGCCGGTGCGTCCACTGATGGTCACCGAGGTCCGGGCCGCGGTCGGCTTGCCGAACTTCGCGGTGCCACCGGCCGCCTTCCAGGCGGTGTAGGTGCTGCCGGTGATGGTGTGGCCGCCGACCGTGGTGGACGCGGCCTGCGCCGGGCTCGGCGCGACCAGGCCCAGACCGAGAGTGAGGGCCAGCGCTCCGACCAGGGGCTTCAGTAGCGGCTTCATGTTGGCATTATCACCCCGACGCCCGGCCCGGCCGTGGCGAGCGAGCGTCCGCCGCAGCACAGACGCCACCGAAGATCACCCGGCCATCGAGACTCCGGTGGCGCTTGTGGCTCTTCGGTGGCGTCCGCGGGGGGCGGCCGGGACGAGTCGGATCAGCCGACGCGTCCGCCCAGGGTCAGCCCGATCAGCACCACGACGACCCCCATCACAGGCAGGGCGAGCGCGGCGGCGATCCGCGGCCAGCGGGATCCGGACCGGCGAGGGCTCCACGGGGCGACGACCGGATCGAGGTCATTCCCGGGCTTGACCACCTGCGGGATGGTGCCGATCACCAGCGCACCCACTCCGACCACCCAGCCGACCCACTTCTCCGTGACCAGCGCCGGGTTCGGCAGAAGGATGATCAGCGCGGGAGTCGCGGCGACAGCCACGGCGATCAGGATGCCGGCCACCACCCTCGAGCCGTCCCGAAGCATTCGCAGCAGCCAGACCGAGAGCGCGGCCACCAGAGCGAGGAGCACGATCACCCCCAGGATGAAGCCCCACCGCCAGACCATCGAGTCGCCGGTTCGAGAGCTGGCGATGCCGAGCACCATCACGCCGAGCAACTGGACGATACCCGGCAGCGCGCGGCGCAGCCGAGCGCCGGACGGTTCCTCCGCCTGGGCCAGCCCGAGCCCACGGGCATACTCGACCGGATCCCCGAAGGCATCGGCGACCGCGTCTCCGCTGTCCACGGCGTGTGCTTCCACTTCGGCCAAGACCGATCCGATGTCTCGTCCGGAGGCACCCTGCAGCCGCAGCTCGGTGACCAACCGTTCCACCCAGGCCGGCTCGGCATGCGGGGCCAGCTGTGCCCAACTGGGGGTGTGTGTCTTACTCATCGTGACTCCTCTGTGCTGAGATGACGCCGGCGGCGAGGTCTGTGAAGGCCAGCCAGCGTGCGGCGTGTGCGTCGAAGTGCTCGCGGCCCTTGGCCGAGAGCTGGTAGTACTTGCGGCCGGGTCCGCTGTCGCCCTGGCGCCAGTCGATGTCGACCAGCCCGGCCTGCTCGAACCGGCTGAGCAGTGGGTAGAGCGTCCCGCCCTTCACGGTGCCAAGCCCGACCGCCTGAAGGTCTTGGGCAATGGCGTAGCCATAGGTGCTGCCTCTGGAGATGACCGCAAGCACGCACAGCTCAAGAGCTCCGCGCAGCCACTCCACCGGCCAAGGTTCACTGTCCATAACTAGATGGTACGCCGATCTAGTTAGGCGCGCAACCTAGTGTCAGGGACGCAGGTACTCCAGCCCACCCAGGAACGGACGCAGGGCGGCCGGAATGTAGATCGAGCCATCGGCCTGCTGGTGGTTCTCCAGCAGCATGATGATCGTCCGAGTCATGGCGCACAGGGTGCCGTTCAGCGTGGCCACCGAGCGGACGCCCTCGCCGTCCCGCATCCGGATGTTCAGCCGACGGGCCTGGAACTCGGTGCAGTTCGAGGTGGAAGTGATCTCGCGATACTTGCCCTGAGTCGGCAGCCAGCCGTAGCAGTCGTACTTGCGGGCCGCGCTCAGGCCGAGGTCGCCGGCGGCCACCTCGAGCACCTGGAACGGGATCTCCAGCGACTCGATGAACTCCTTCTCGTAGCCGAGCAGCTTCTGGTGCTCGGCCTCGGCCTGGTCCGGATCGCAGTAGATGAACATCTCGGCCTTGTCGAACCAGTGCACCCGGAAGATGCCGCGGGTGTCCTTGCCGTACGAGCCGGCCTCACGCCGATAGCAGGGGCTGTAGCCGACGTAGTGGCGCGGCAGGGTGGCGGCGTCCAGGATCTCCTCGGAGTGCATCGCGGCCAGGGCCACCTCCGAGGTGCCGACCAGGTACAGGTCGTCGGCGGGCAGGTAGTAGACGTCCTGGGCGGCCTGGCCCAGGAAGCCGGTGCCCTCCATGGCCGACGGCTTGACCAGCGCCGGCGGGATCACCGGAGTGAAGCCCCAGCTCATGGCCTTGCTCATGGCCAGGTTCAGCAGGGCGAACTCCAGCTGAGCGCCGACTCCGGTCAGGAAGTAGAACCGCGAGCCGGAGACCTTGGCGCCGCGCTCCATGTCGATGGCGCCGAGCATCTCGCCCAGCTCCAGGTGATCGCGCGGGACGAAACCCTCCGCGGCGAAGTCACGCGGAGTGCCGATCGTCTCGACCACGACGAAGTCGTCCTCGCCACCGCGCGGGACATCGTCGAAGACCGGGTTCGGCAGTTGCTTGATCAGCTCGTCGAAGGTGGCGTTGTTGGCGTCGGCCACGGCCTGGGCCTGCTTCACCTCAGCGGAGAGCTCCTTGGTGCGGGCCAGCAGTGCAGCCTTGGCCTCGCCGGTGGCCTTGGCCACCTCCTTGCCCAGGTCCTTCTGCTCGGCGCGCAGCTTCTCGAAGGACGCGATCGCGGCCCGGCGAGCTTCGTCACTGGCGACCAGGGCGTCCACCAGGGCGGGAGACTCCCCGCGCGCAGCCTGGGCGCGGCGGAGCAGGTCAGGGTCGGTACGCAGCAGCTTCGGGTCGATCACGACCGAAATCCTATCGCCCGTCCTCATGACCGCCGGACGCCCTGCTGGCCGGTCAGTCGGCGCGAGCGAGGAGCGCCACAGCGCGGGCCAGCGCGGGCAGCCCGGCAGGCTCGGACGTACTGAGCGGCAAGTCGAGCTCGAAGCCCATGAACGCGGCCTCGACGAGCTCGGCGATCTCGTGGCTGCGCTCCTCGGCTACCCCTGAGCCCACCAAGTGCTGGCGGACGGCGTCCAGCCAGGTCTGATTCATGGCCGCGACTTCGTCCGCGTAGGGCTGTTGGCCGAACAGGCCAAGGGTGGAGGCCTCGACGTAGAGGCGCTCGCACTGCGCCTGGCGTTCGGTGGTGCGCAGCCGCCACTGATCCAGCACGGCCTCGTGCGGTGAGGCGGACGCGGGCAGTAACCGCAACTCCTGGGCCGAGCGCATCGCCGAGCATCGGATGATGTCGACGATGAGCTGTTCCTTGCTGCCGAAGTGGTAGATCAGCATCCGGTCGCTGGTGCCGATCGCCGCAGCGAGCGGCCGCAGGCTCAGCCCGACCAGGCCATGCCCGAGCACCCAGTCGGTTGCTCGCTCGGTCAGCTCTTCGCGTCGGGTGCTCATCTCGCCAATGAGTGTAGCGTCTGCTACAGTTCTGGACGTATGTAGCGACCGCTACATCAGACCAGGAGAGTTCCTCATGCCCATGGCGCTCGCATTGCTCACGCTTGCGATCCTTGTCGAAGTGGGTGCTACCGCTCTGCTTCCGAAGGCCGAGGGCTTCACCAACCCGGTCTGGACGGCCGTCGTCGCCGCGGGCTACCTGTTCGCCATCTGGCTGCTCACCATCGTCGTGAAGAAGATGGACGTCTCTATCGCCTACGCCATCTGGTCGGGGGTTGGCACCGCCGTCATCGCGATCGTCGGCTACTTCTGGCTCGGCGAGGCCATGGGCGCACTGAAGGTGGGCGGTATCGCCTTGATCATCCTTGGCGTCGTGGCGGTGAACATCGACACCGCGCACTAACGGCCCCGGACAGGCCGGCTAGCCCCCGTCCCCACAGGAAAGGGGACAGTCCCCTGTTCGGTGAGTCAGTCCTCAGGGTGAATCAGCGAGGCGTACCAGGCCCGGGCCGCGGCGAACTCCTCGTCGGTGAAACCGTCAGCGATGGCCGGACGCACCCCGTCCGCCCGGGGATAGGAGCCCAGGAACACCACGTCCGCGCAGATCCGGTGCAGGCCGAGCATGGCCTCGGCGACCCGCGGATCACGCAGATGGCCCTCGGCGTCGATGCTGAAGCAGTAGTTGCCCAGCCCGGTCTTGGTCGGACGCGACTCGATCCGGCTCAGGTTCACCCCACGGCTGGAGAACTGTTCAAGGATCTCCAGCAGCGCACCGGAGCGGTCGGCCCGCATGTAGGCCACCAGGGTGGTCTTGTCGGCCCCGGACCGGGCCGGCGGCTCGGTCGGCCGCGAGGCCAGGACGAAGCGAGTCACGGCGTCGGCGTTGTCGGCGATGCCGGTGGCCACCGGCTCCAGCCCATACAAGTCACCGGCCACCTGCGCACAGATGGCGGCGTCGTACTTCGAGGACGGATCGGAGACCTCCTCGGCGGCCGCAGCCGTCGAGCCACCCCCGGTGATCCGGGCCGCGGGCAAGAACTCATGCATCCAGCCGCGGCACTGTGCGGCCGCGTGCGGGTGGGTCAGCACCCGGCGGACGTCCTCGAGCCGAGTCCCCGGCCGGGCGCACAGGTTGAACTGCACCGGCAGCAACACCTCGCGCACGATGGTCAGCGGACGTCCGGAGGCCAGCGTGTCCAAGGTGACCGTGACTCCGCCTTCGACCGAGTTCTCGATCGGCACCAGCGCGGCCTCGACGACGCCTTCGCGCACCGCGTCCAGCGCCTCCCCGACGGTGGCAAACGGCATCGCAGGATCGGTGGAGAAGGTCAGCAAAGCCTGGTGGGTGAAGGTCCCCGCCGGTCCGAAGTATCCGAGCACCTGCTCAGCCTAACGGTCGGGGTTCTGGCACAGGCTCAGCAGAACCCGCCGCCGAGACTGCCGAAACCTTGATCGCCCGCGCCGATCCGGAGCGTCCCCGGCGAACGACGCGGCTCGCCCGCCTAGCCGGGTTCGATGCCGACCGGCGTGCGCAACTTGGCCGGCAGGATCCGTCCCAGCCAGCGCGGCAGTTGGTGGCCCCACGACCACCACCACTGGACGATCGCCACCAGCACCAGGATCTGGAAGGCCGAGCAGGCCCAATCTCGGACCACGCTGGATACCACCCGCATCGCCGGGCTGAACTCCACGGCCCGGCCGGTGACGTAGGCGGCGGCCAGCCAGAAGCCGCGTCCCATCATCAACAGGTCGAGCCGGCTGGCCGTCATCAGGCCGAGCGGCACCCAGGCGATCAGGTCGTACCAGGACAGCGTGTAGGGCGAGGAGACCAGCCAGGCCGTGGTCAGGATGGTCGCCGTCCGCACGGTGATGGTCAGCGGGTCGCGGCGCGGCTCGTCGTCGTCCGGGTTACCGGGGACCAGCCGCCAGGGCAGCACCCGGGAGAGCATCCAGCCGATGGCCACCATCAGCAGCCAGCCGATCAGCACCGTCACGGCCCAGGACGCGTCGTGCCCGATCACGAAGGACAGGGCGCCTTGGATCGGCGGCGCCCAGGAGCCGGACGAGATGTAGCCGGTGTTCCGGCTGGCCGCGGTCAGCGCCCGCGGCACCCAGACTCCGTAGGCCAGACCCAGCGGGATGGCCGCCCCGATGGCCAGCTGGAGCAGCTTGCGCCAGTCGCGGCGATAGCCCCAGATCATGGCCAGCCCGTAGAAGACCAGGGACACCTTCACCGCGCCGGCCAGGCCGATCGCGATGCCGGCCACGAACGGGCTTCGCCGAATGAACCACAGCCCCACGATGGCGAAGACCAGGGTGAGCGCCTCGTTGTGCGCTCCGGACAGCACCGACCAGATCATCAGCGGGTTGAGCACGGTGAACAGCACGGCGCGGGTCTGGGTGACCTTGTCGTCATGGGCGAGCTTGACCGCGATGGCGCCGATCACCAGGAACGGCAGCAGCGCCCACATCTGCAGCCAGAAGACGGTGTTGTGCATATTGCCGTTGCCGAGCCAGGCGGCCAGCCACTGCGAGGCGGACGCGATCGGTCCGTACACACTCGGAGTGTCCTGCCAGGGACGTTCGGTCCAGACCAGCAGCGGGTCGAACTCCTGGCGGAAGATCTCGGCCGGAGTGATCGAGTATGGATCCAGGCCAAGCACCTGGAGGCGTCCATAGGCGGCGTACATGAGCACGTCCGCCGAGGTCATCGGCGGCACCAGACTGGTGCCGATGCTGAGGACCGCGCCCAGGGCGAACAGCTTGCGGTTGTGCGGACGCCAACCGGCGTGAATCGCCCGCCAGCACACCCACAGCCCGACCAGGCCGAGAATCAGCCCGAGCCACAGCAGCGGGACGGCCACCCACTCGCTCAGCGTGACCCAGCCAGCCGGCAGGTACCACGGCGGCATCAGGTTGTCTCGAGGGCCCAGCCGCAGCGCCACCATGGACGGTCCGCAGGCAGCCACCCCGATGGCCAGCAGCGAGCTGGCCACGATCAAACCGAGCCCGACCCGATGGTTGCGCGACCAGGGTCCGTCAAGGAATGCGGGTACGGGAAGGAAGGCCGGGGCCCTACCCACCAGCTCGCCCACCGGCACCTCCATCCGCATCAGGTCTGCAGGCAGGCTACCGGCTGTCTCCAGGTCTCCGAAGCCGAGCCGGTGTCCTGGTATCGGACCGTTATTTCAGCAGCCGAGACAGCCGCCGGTCGGCCAGCGGTTTCCCACCGGTTTGGCAGCCGGGGCAGTACTGCAGCGACGAGTCGGCGAAGGACACCTCGGCGATGGTCGTCCCGCAGACCTCGCAGGGCTGGCCGGTGCGTCCGTGGACCCGCAGGTTCGTCCGCTTCGCGTCCTTGAGTTCGTAGGCGGCCAGGCCCTCACTGCGGGCGATCGCCGACGTCAGCTCGGAGTTGATCGCTTGGTAGAGCCGGCTCAGCTCGTCCGGGCTGAGCGCATTGGACGGCTTGAAGGGGCTGAGCTTGGCGGCATGCAGGATCTCGTCGGAGTAGGCGTTGCCGATGCCGGCCAGCACTCTCTGGTCACGCAGCACTCCCTTGAGCTGGGCGCGGCCAGCCGTGGCGAGGATCTGCGCGAGGGCGTCCTGATCGAACTCGGTGGCCAGCGGATCCGGGCCGAGCCCGGCGATCCCGGGCACTTGCGCCGGGTCGGTGACCAGGTAGACGGCCAGCCGCTTCTGAGTGCCGGCCTCGGTCAGGTCGAAGCCGGTGCCGTCCGCGAAAGCCACCCGCAGCGCCAGCGGCCCCTTGCCCGGCCGGGCCGGAGTCTCCGGCAGTTGCTTGCGCCACGTCAGCCAGCCGGCCCGGGCCAGATGCCAGATCAGCCACAGGCCGCCGGCCTCCAGGCACAGGAACTTGCCGTGCCGGGCCACCTGCTCGACCTCGAGCCCAGCCAGGGCGGTCAGCGGCGGCGCATAGGTCTTCAGACTGGCGAAAGAGACCGGCTCGACCCGGGCGATGGTCTTGCCGAGGCAGGACTCACTGAGGAACCTCCGCAGTGACTCGACCTCGGGCAGCTCAGGCACGGCGACGCTCCGGGACGGACGGCCAGGCCGGCTCGGGCACCTCCAGAGCCTCCTCGATCAGCTCCAGATAGTCGTTGCGGTCGATCTCGATCACGCCGAGGCTGGCCAGGTGCGGGGTCAGCCACTGGGTGTCAATCACCCGCTCCTGGGCGTGGCCGTCGGTCAGCAGCTGGACCAGCCGAAGCAGGGCCACCTTGGACGCGTCCCGGCCGAGCTCGGGGTCGTGGAACATCGACTCCCCGGCGAACAGGCCACCCAGCGAGATGCCGTAGAGGCCGCCGACCAGGCGTCCGGACGAGTCCCAGGTCTCGACCGAATGGACGTAGCCACTCCGGTGCAGTTCCAGGTAGACCCGGCGGATGTCTTCGTCGATCCAGCCGAAGGGACGCCGCGGGTCGGCGCAGCCGGCCAGCACGGCCTCGAAGTCCTGGTCGATGGTGGTCGTGTAGTGCCGCGCGGACTTCCGCAGCGAGCGGGTCACCCTCAGCCCGTCCGGCAGCAGGATCCCCCTGCGCAAGGGCGACCACCAGCCCATATTGCCGAAATCGGTGGCGTGCAGCGCCATCGGGAAGACCCCACAGCGATAGGCCTGCAAGACCAACTCCTGGTCGAACTCCCTGGAGAAGGCGATCAGGTCCTGAGCAGGCCATTCACTGGGCGGTCCGAACATGCCCAGACGTGCCATGTTCCGATTCTGCCAGTCCTTTCCGTTGCCAAGCCGCTCACCGTGCGGACGTTCACACGGCATTTCCCCTCATCATCTAGTGCAGCACTGACATAACCTGATTCGCATGAGTCGACGACGGGTACTCCTGCTGCTCGCCATCGTCGTGGTGGCCGGGCTGTTGCTGGGCTTCATCGTCGGTTGGGCAGCCATCCGTCCCTGAGCGCGAGCCAGTCCTGAGCCTGTCCAGGGGAACCCCAAGGCCGGGCGAGCGCGACCAACCCGTCCCCACCCGAGCTCCGACGAGTTCAGCCGGCCGATCTTCAGACTTCGTCTCCGGGGATGGGTTCAGGGTCGTCCTGGGGATCGAACCGAGGCGCACGGCGCCACAACGCGCCTACGCTGGTGGAGCGGCTAGCGGAAGGCATCGGATGGCGACCCCCACCGAAATCGGAAAGCAACTGGTGACTCGGACCCCCGAGGTGGCCGGCGGTCTGCTGCGCACCATCGTCGATTTCGCGATCGACGGCAGCTTCTCCTTCCCCGGCGCCAAGGCGGCCGCGGCGAAGGCGCTGGAGGCCAAGACCGACCGCGAGCAGGCCATCGACTCCCTGGTCGTCCAGCATGTCGGAGTGGCCTCGGCCCAGGGCTTCGTGACCAGCGTCGGCGGGCTGATCACTCTGCCGGTCGGGCTCCCGGCCAACATCGCGGGGATGGCGACTCTGAGCGTCCGAATGATCGCCGCCATCGCCCACCTGCGCGGCTACGACGTGGACGACCCGCGCGTGCGGACCGCGATCACCCTGCTGCTGCTCGGCGAGGACGAGGTCCGCAAGCTGGTCGACAAGGGCGCATTGCCCACCCGTCCGCTGGCCATCGCCACGGCTCCGGTCTTCGACGCCTCGCTGGATCGCCTGGTCTCGGAGAAGGTCATGGGCTCACTGGCCGGACGCCTGGGCGGCAAGCATCTGGCCGTGGTGATCGTCCGCCGAATCCCGCTGATCGGCGGTGGCGTCGGCGCGGCCGTCGACGGGCTGCTGACCTTCGGGCTGGCCGCCTACAGCAAGCGTGAGTTCGTGGCCCGGCAGCAGCTGACCCGCGGCACCGCCGAGTAGCGCCGCCGAAGAGGGCACGATTCGTGGAGACACCACTGAACCGCAGGGACAGTGACCCCCGCCGAACCTCGGGGACGGTTCCTATTCCGTACCAAACTCGACCCCACTACGGGGTGGTACGAATAGGAACCGTCCCCATTTCGTACCGGGAATGAACTCCGCCGACCGAGAGTTGGTTGAAGCGTGAAGCACATTGGGTTCATATCGTTCGGTCACTGGACGCCGTCGGTCCACTCGCAGGTGCGCTCGGCCTCGGACGCCTTGCTGCAGTCGATCGACCTGGCGGTCGCCGCTGAGGAGCTCGGCGCGGACGGCGCCTACTTCCGGGTGCACCACTTCGCCCGGCAGCTCGGTTCGCCGTTCCCGCTGCTGGCCGCGATCGGCGCCAAGACGTCCAAGATCGAAATCGGCACCGGCGTGATCGACATGCGCTACGAGAACCCGCTGTACATGGCCGAGGACGCCGGCGCAGCCGACCTGATCTCGGCCGGCCGACTTCAGCTCGGCATCAGCCGGGGATCGCCCGAGCAGGTTGTCGAGGGCTACCGGTACTTCGGCTACGAGCCGGCCGAGGGCAGCACGGACGCCGAGATGGCCCGCACCCACACCGACGTCTTCCTCGAGGTGCTGAAGGGCGAGGGCTTCGCCCAGCCCAACCCGCGTCCGATGTTCCCGAACCCGCCGGGCCTGCTGCGCATCGAGCCGCACTCGCCGGGGCTGCGTCAGCGGATCTGGTGGGGCGCCGGCACCCGGGCCACCGCCGAATGGACCGCGCAGAAGGGGATGAACCTGATGAGTTCGACCCTGCTCACCGAGGACACCGGGGTGCCGTTCCACCAGCTGCAGGCCGAACAGATCCAGCGCTTCCGGGACGCGTGGGCGTCCGCCGGGCACGACTGGACGCCGCGAGTCTCGGTCAGCCGCAGCATCTTCCCGCTGGTGGACGAGCGCGACCACGCCTACTTCGGTGGCCAGGGCGACGACCAGGATCAGGTCGGCTACCTCGACGGCGGCAGCGCCCGATTCGGACGCTCCTACGCGGCCGAGCCGGACAAGCTGATCGAGGAGCTGGCTGAGGATGAGGCGATCGCCGCGGCGGACACGCTGCTGCTGACCGTCCCGAACCAGCTGGGCGTGGACTACAACGCCCACGTCCTGGAGTCACTGCTCACCCACGTGGCGCCGGCCCTCGGCTGGCGCTGAGCGAACGTCGGGGTCGGTATCGCCGGCCCCGACTCAGCTGACGAAGGCGCGTCCCACCCGAGGCGTGATCAGGCAGGTGACCTCGTAGGGGATCGTCCCCATCCGGACGGCGAGCTCGGCGGTGGTGATCTCCTCATCGCCGTCGCGGCCGAGGATGGTGACCACGTCACCGACCTGATCGGTGGCGTCCGGGCCGAGATCAATCATCACCTGATCCATGCAGATCCGTCCGGCCACCTCGCAGCTGCGTCCGTTGACCAGCATCCGCGCGTTGTTGGAGAAGCGGCGGTTGTAGCCGTCGGCATAGCCGATGGGGACGGTGCCGATCCAGGTGTCATGCGGGGCCGTCCAGGCGCGGCTGTAACCGACCGTTTCGCCGGCCGCGATCTTCTTGACGAAGGTCAGCGTGCTGCGCCATTCCAGGGTCGGCAGCAACGGGACGCTTCGGGGCGACAGCGGGTCGGGGTAGTCGCCGTAGGCGATGATTCCGGGCCTGACCAGGTCGAACCAGGCCTCCGGGTAGGTCAGGACGGCACCGGACGCGGCCAGGTGCTTGATCAGCGGGCCGACCGCCGTCTCCACCTCGGCCGCGGTCGTGGCGAACAGCGCGATCTGGCCGCGAGTGAACTCCTCGCCGACCGGGACGTCTGAGATCGGCAGGTGCGACATGATGCCTACCAGCTTCAGCCCGGGTGCTGCGACGGCCTGCTGGGCCAGCTCGACGGCCTGCTCGGGCGGGCAGCCGATCCGGCGCATGCCGGTGTCGACCTTTAGGTGGACGCTGATCGTCTTGCCCTGGGCGGACGCGGCAGCGGACGCTTCCGCGATCGACTCGGCGTCGACCACGACCAGGCTGAGGTCGGCGGCGACCGCGTCGGCCACCTCGTCCCCGCGGGCCATCGAGAGCTTGAGGATCGGCAGCGTGATGCCCGCCTCGCGCAGAGTGATGCCCTCGCTGACCGTGGCCACGCCGAGCCACTCGGCCGCACCGGTGCGCTCCAGGAGCCGGGACACCTCGACGGCGCCGTGGCCGTAGGCGTCCGCCTTGACCGCGACCAGCAACTGACGGCCGCCGACGTGCTGACGGATGGCGTTCAGATTGGCGACGATGTGGTCGCCGCGGGTGGTGGCGACGCTGGGCGCGGGACGGGGGCTCATGCGTCCGCTCCGGTGGCGACCGGACGGCCCGGATCGGCCGACCACCCCGACCAGGACGGCGGGTAGAGCTTGGCGTTCACGCCGAGGCTGGCCAGAGCCAGCAGGCTCTGCGCGGCCGAGACTCCGGATCCGCAGTAGACCGCGATCGGACGGGTGCCGGCATAGACCTCGGCCGGCAGGTCGAGGGCCTCGAGCAGGGCGTCCGGCTCAGGAAGAAGGCCCTTGTCATCCCACAGTTTGCCGACCGGACGGTTGATGGCGCCGGGCACGTGGCCGGCCTTGGCGTCGATCGGCTCGACCTCGCCGCGGTAGCGCTCGCCGGCCCGGACATCGACCACGATCCCGTCGAAGTCGGCCAGCTCGTCTGCGGTCAGGGTGGGCAGGTGGCCCAGGGTGAGCTGCAGCTGGGTGGGCGCGACCGGCGTGGCCTCGCCTTCGCGCAGGAAGGCGTCCGCGGCCAGCCAGGCGGTGATCCCGCCGTCGAGGACGCGCACCGTCAGCCCGGCCCAGGACAGCACCCACCAGGCGCGGCCGGCTGCGAAGCTGCCCGGCTCGTCGTAGACGATGATTTCGCGGGCCGGATCGATGCCCAGTGCGCCGAGGCCGTCGGCCAGGCGTTGGGCGTCCGGCAAGGGGTGACGACCGAGCGTGGGGTCGTCGGTCGGACCGGTCAGCACCTGCTCGAGATCGAGGAATCGGGCCGGCGGCAGGTGCCCCTCAAGGAACCGCTGATAGCCGGCGCCGTGCGGCTCGCCGAGCTTCCAGCGGACGTCGAGCACCTGGGCACCGTCGTTCACCGCATCGGGCAGGTCGTTGACGCTGATCAGCACATCACTACGCGAACTCACCCCTGCAGCCTAGAACCCGGCTCCCGCCACCTCGGGGACGGTTCCATTACCGTCCACTTGGTGCACCATCGCAGCCCCACTCAGCGCGAGATCGAGGAAAGGGTTCTCAGACTGACCACAGCTAGGTCTCCGGGCCGGCGCAGTTGGGTGCAGCGAAAGGGTTTCAAGGGATACGTCCTCGAACCCTTTCATCGACCCCGCCACCGGGAGAGGATCACAGGCGCACTGACCTTCGACGATCAGAAGAGCAGCGCCAGCGCCGGGTCGGCCATGATGGTCGAGACGTCGGCCAGGAACTTCGAGCCCATCTCGCCGTCGACCAGGCGGTGGTCGAAGGTCAGCGAGACCGTGCAGACCGAGCGCGGTTCGATCCGCTCCTGATCGCCCTCGCCGACCACCCACGGCTTGCGCAGGATCGTTCCCAGACACATGATCGCGGCCTCGCCGTTGTTCATGATCGGGGTGCCGCCGTCCACGCCGAAGACGCCGACGTTGGTGATCGAGAACGTCCCTCCGGCAAGGTCGGACGGTTGGACGCGGCCCTCGCGGGCCAGGGCGACCATGTCGTTCAGGCCGCGGGTCAGCTCGAGCAGATTCAGCTGGTTGGCCCGCTTGATGTTGGGCACCACCAGGCCGCGCGGGGTTGCCGCGGCGATGCCGAGGTTCACGTCGGTGGGGATCACCATCTCGTCGGCGGCCGCGTCGTAGCGGGAGTTGATCTCGGGCACCCGCTCGATGGCCAGGCAGGCGGCCTTGGCGAAGATCACGAGCGGCGACACCTTCAGTCCGGTGAAGTCGCGGCGCCGGCGCAGAGTGTCGATCAGCTGCATGGTGGCGGTGACGTCCACCTCGACGAAGGCCGTGGCCTGCGGAACCGCAAGTGAGGCGGTCATCGACTGGAACATGGCCCGGCGGACCCCGCGCAGCGGGATCCGTTGCACAGCCGGGTTCTGCGGCGGACGTCCGGCTGCGGTGAGCACGTCGGCTGCCGTGATGGTGCCGTCCGGGCCGGTGCCGACCACGGTGCTCAGGTCGACACCGAGGTCGCGAGCCACCCGGCGGACCGGCGGCTTGGCACGGGGCACCTCGGTGCTGGTCGGAGCCGGAGCAGTGGGGGCAGTGGGGACAGGAGCCGGAGCGGACACCTGCGGGACGGCTGCCACAGCGGCGGCAGCTGCGTCCGGCACGGCCGCACCCGGCTGCCGGCGGGCCCGGCGGCTCACCGCGGCACCACGTGCGCCGTAGCCGACCAAGACCGCCCCCGAATCTTCGGTCTTGGCCGTGGCTACGGCGGACGGGCTCGCCGAGGCGTCCGCGAGGACGTCCGGCGCGGCCGGGGTCGTCGACCCCGGAGCTTCTTCGTCGGCACCGATCCGAATGATGGGAGTCCCCACCGGCACCACCTGGCCGGCCGGCGCCAGAATCTCCTGCACCACACCGGCGAACGGCGAGGGCAGCTCCACCAGCGACTTGGCCGTCTCGATCTCGAGCAGGACGTCGTTCACGGCGACCACATCGCCGACCGCGACCTTCCACTCCACGATCTCGGCCTCCACCAGGCCTTCGCCCGGGTCGGGCAGTCGGAACTCCATGGCTACGCCTTTCAGTGGGCCAAGCTCTGGTCGACCGCGTCGAGTACGCGATCGAGGTCGGGCAAGTAGCTGTGCTCGGTGCGGCTGGGCGGGTAGGGCAGGTCGTAACCGGTGACCCGCAACACCGGGGCCTGCAGTTCATAGAAGCACTCAGCCTGGATCCGGGCGGCCAGTTCGGCGCCCATTCCGAGCGTCCGGACGGCCTCGTGAACGACGACGGCCCGTCCGGTGCGGCGGACTGAGGCGAACACGGTGGCGTCGTCGATCGGCGACAGGCTGCGCAGGTCGATCACTTCGAGGCTGCGTCCCTCGGCTTCGGCGGCGGCAGCGGCGTCCAGGCAGGTGCGGACCATCGGTCCGTAGGTGAGCAGGGTGGCATCCGTCCCATGCCGGGCGATCCGGGCCTGGTAGAGCGAGTCGGGGGCCGCGGACGCGTCCAGATCGACCTCGCCCTTGTCGTGGTAGCGGCGCTTGGGCTCGAAGAAGATCACCGGATCGGGGTCGGCGATGGCCTGCTGGATCATCCAGTAGGCGTCGGACGGGTTGGCGCAGGTGACCACCTTCAGGCCCGGCGTGTGCGCGAAGTAGGCCTCCGGCGACTCCGAGTGATGCTCGATGGCGCCGATGCCGCCGCCGTAGGGGATCCGGACGACCATGGGCACCGACAGCCGTCCGTGGGAGCGGAAGTGCAGCCGCGACACCTGGGAGACGATCTGATCGAAGGCCGGGTAGACGAACCCGTCGAACTGGATCTCCACCACCGGCTTGTAGCCGCGCAGGGCCATTCCGACCGCGGTGCCGACGATGCCCGCCTCAGCCAGCGGCGTATCAACGACGCGAGTCGGGCCGAACTCGGCCTGCAGGCCTTCGGTGATCCGGAAGACCCCGCCCAGGCGTCCGATGTCCTCACCGGCCAGCAGCACCTTGGGGTCGCCGGCCAGCGCCCGGCGCAGCCCGGCGTTGAGCGCCTTGGCCATGGTCAGGGTGCTCATGCGTTCACCTCGAAGGACGCCTCGTAGGCCTGGAACTCCTGGCGTTGCCGCTGCAGGTGCTCGGGGGTGTCGGTGTAGACCAGATCGAAGCTGTCGGCCAGGTCGGGTTCGACCAGCTGGACGCAGCCGGTCCGCAGCCGCTCGGCCGCGATGGACGCCTCGGCGGCGACGCCGTCCAACCAGGCGTCGTCGATCAGGCCTCTGGCTAGCAGATACGTCCGCAACCGGTCGATCGGATCTTTGGCCTTCCACTCGTCCACCTCTGCGGCGTCCCGGTACTTCGTGGGGTCGTCGGAGGTGGTGTGGGCGCCGATCCGGTAGGTGAAGGCCTCGATCAGCACCGGTCCGGCGCCGCTGCGGGCCCGGGCCAGCGCCCACTCGGTGACCGCACGGACGGCCAGGACGTCGTTGCCGTCCACCCGGACGCCCGGGAAGCCGAAGCCGGCCGCCCGCCGATAGAGCGGGATCGGGGTCTGGACGGTGGTCGGCTCGCTGATCGCCCACTGGTTGTTCTGGCAGAAGAAGACCACCGGCGCCTGGGCCGCCGCGGCGAAGACGAAGGCCTCATTCACGTCGCCCTGGCTGGTGGCGCCGTCGCCGAAGTAGACCACCACGGCGCCGTTGTCGGCCGGTTCGGGGTTGCCCACGCGTCCATCGCGCTGGAGGGCCATGGCCATGCCGACCGCGTGCAGGGTCTGGGTGCCGATCACGAAGCTGGGCAGGTGCAGGTTGGCCGGGCCGGTGGGCCAGTCGACCATGGCCGTGCCGCGGAAGGTGCCGAGGAACTCCAGCGGATCGAGCCCGAGGGCCAAGTAGACCCCGAGTTCGCGGTAGGAGGGGACGATCAGGTCGTGGCGTCCGAAGGCGCGGGCTGAGCCGACCTGAGCCGCTTCTTGGCCCAGCGACTGCACCCACAGGCCGAGTTCACCCTTGCGCTGCAGCGCCGTGGCCTCGATGTCGATGGCTCGGGTGAGCAACATGGTGCGAAGGTCGTCGACCAGCTCCTGCTCACTGCCGGAGTAGTGAAAGTCCTGGTCAGCGACCAGTTCGCCGGACGGCGTGAGCAGCTGAACCAGATGATCGTCGGCTCTGGTGGCTAGCTCGGCGGCTACCGCTTCGGGCAAGGCAACTCCCATCGTGAGGCTCGCGACCTGGCCTAACCTACGGTTACGTAACCATAGGTGTCAATGACTGGACGCCCCCGATAGGTACCCATTGGTAGCCGGAAGCAATGCGCCTCCGGGCTCGTTGTGGCCGCGGTATCAGTGCGCTCGCCCAGCCCGAACCCGAGTTTGGCCCCGATCCTGCGGGGTTCGCCGGGCATTCCTGGCTCGAACCTGATTTCGGTCCCGATCCGGGGCCGCGGGAAGGCCGGATCGGGTACCAAACTCAGGTATCACCCGCGGCGGGTCCCGCCACCGCTCGAGATGGGGGCGGAAATCGGGTTCGAGCCCCGCCGCCGACTCGGCACGCGCTGTGCGGCTCATCTGGCTAACCAGTGCCCGGTGTGGGCGTAGCGGCGCGACCCAGTCCTGCCCGGCGGCATGGCCCTCGCGGTCGGCGAGCCGCGACCGGGTGGTCCCCAGACGTCAGCTCAGGCCAGGCCGGTGAGGACGGTGCCGAGGAGGACGATCCGGTCGAGGAGCGAGGCGAGCAGGACGTGCTCGCTGACCGCATGGGCGCCGCCGCCGCGGGGGCCGAAGCCGTCCAGGGTGGGGATGCCCAGGGAGCCGGTGGTGTTGGTATCGGCGGCGCCGGCAGCCGGACGTCCGGGCACCTCGAGGCCGGCTAGCTCACCGACCCGAGCCAGCAGCGCCTGATCGGCGGACGACGCCGCCCACGCCGGACGCGAGCTGAGCACCTCAAGCTCGATCACGGCCCCCGGACGCACCGGCGCCAGCCCGTCCAGGACGGCCATCACGTCCGCCTCGGCAGCAGCGCTGGCGAACCGGAAGCCGATCAGCGCCTCCGCGGCACCAGGCACGACATTGGTCCTACCGCCACCACTCACCCCGCCGACGTTCACCAGCACCTCGCCGGGCCGGGCCGCCGACACCCGGGCCACCTCGGTGCGCAGCACCAGCAGCTGATCGACCAGTTCTTCGATGGCCGACACCCCGCCGTCGGGATCCAGCGCGGCGTGCGACTCGCGCCCAACCACCTTCAACTTCACTCGGGTCGAACCGAGTCGGCCGACCTTCAGAGCACCATCCGGATGCGGCGACTCGAAGCCGAACACCGCCTGCACCCCGGCGGCCGCCTCCCGTACCAGCGCGGTCGCCGAACCAGAGCCGACCTCCTCGTCCGCGGCGATCAGCACCCGGATCGGCGGACGCGGCAAGTCCAGGGCAGCCAGCGCCCGAACGGCGGCCAGCATCACCACCAGGCCCGACTTCATGTCGTAGGCACCCGGCCCGCGCAGCACGCCGTCAGCAACTGAGAAGGGCACCGAGCCGACCAGCGTCCCGATCGGCCACACGGTGTCACTGTGGCCCAGCAGCAGCACCGGGGAGGTCTCTGACGAGGCGACGGAAGGAACGTCGACGATCAGATGGCTGCCCGCCGAGCTCGGCTCGATCCGGGCCTCGCCCAGCGTCGTCCAGGCCGCCGCAAGCAGCCCGGCAATCTCCGCGCTACTGGCCAGATCGTGGCTCGGGCTCTCCAGTTCGATCAGCGTGGTGAGCTCGGCGACCAGCGCCTGCTCGTCCAGCTGCTCGCGGATCCGATCCGCCACGCTCTGCGCCATCAAAGACCTCCTGTGTCTTACGTACCCTATCTTCTGACCACTCTCACTGTCTCTCCCTGCGAGAAGGCTCACACCGGCAAAGATACGAAACCTATAGTTCAACCATGAGCACTCACGGCGACCTGCACGTCGGCCCCCTTTCGGCCGCCGCAGATCTGACCAGCGCCTCGCAGCTGTACCGCGACGTCTTCGGCTACACCAAGCCCGAGGCCAGCCTGAACCCGCGGCTGCTGAAGGCGCTGGCCGCCAACGGCGGCTCCATGGTGGGCGCCTGGGACGCCACCGGCGCGCTCGTGGCCTTCGGCTACGGCTTCGTCGGCCACGCCGGCGGCGAAACCTACTTCTACTCTCAGGCCGTCGTGGTCGCGGACGGCCTGCAGGGCGCCGGGCTGGGCCGCCGGATCAAGAACGAGCAGCGGCGGCTGGCGCTGGCCGACGGACTGCACCGGATGCGCTGGGCCTACAACCCGGTGCTGTCCCGCAACGCGCACTTCAACCTGTCAGTCCTGGGTGCGGTCGGACGCTGGTTCGTCCCCGACTGCTACGGCGACGGCGAATCCCGAATGGTCGTCGATTGGGATCTCGACCAGGCCCGTCCCGCGCCCAGCCCGCAGCCCTGGGCCAGCTACACTGCGGACGACTGGAGCCGCGCCGACCGGCAGGGGGCCTTCGCGGCCGTCCCGGTGCCGGTGAACCGCGACCTCGTGACTCCGCAGGTGAACCAAGCCCTCGACGAGTCCTTCAGCGCCCTGCTGGCCGACGGCCTGGTCGCCGTGGCGTGCAACCGCCAAGACCACAAGACGTCGGTCTACCTGTTCGCGGAGGCCGACCGATGAGCCAGCCGAAACAGCACGTCCAGAACGCCAAACACGAGCAGAACCGGACGCTGCGCAGCCCCGGCGAGCGCTACCAGGCCCGGATGGAGTCCACCTCCTCGGCCACCCTGCAGGCCCGACTGATCGCCTCCGAACTGGAGAACCTCACTGAGGTCTTCGAGCGGCTGAGCACCGACGGCAGCCTGCGCCGAGCAGCCGCGCTGACCGTGGCCGCCCGCCGCCGGTTCGTGATCGGGGCCGGCAAGAGCCACGCCTACGCCAGCCTGCTGGCCAGTGACCTGTCCGCGGCGGTCGCTCAGGTCAGCCTGGTGGACGACTCCAGCCTGAGCACGCTCGACCTGCTCAGCGACGTCCGCGAATCCGACGTGCTGATCGCCTTCTCGTTCCGCCGGTACCGGCGCACCACGGTCGAGGTGGCCCAGCAGTTCGCCGCAGCCGGTGGAACCGTGATCGCCATCACCGACGACGCCTCGGCTCCGCTGGGCCGCTACGCCCACGAGGTGGTCGAGGTCGGCACCGACTCAGCCTCCTACGCTGACTCCCCGACCGCGGTTGCGGCCACGATTCACCTCCTGGCCACCCTGACCACGGCCAGCGCCAAGGGCGCCCGGCGCCGGTTCGCCGATCGGGACCGGATCTCGACGGCCTTGGGCATGTACCTGGACGAGAGCGAGACCGCCGAATGAGAGTCGTCGCTGCCGCGCTGCACACCGTCCGGCTGCCGTTGGTGCACGAGTTCCAGACCAGCTCGCACGCCAAGCGGCACCTGGATCACATCCTGGTGCAGCTCACCGACGAGTCCGGGGCGGTCGGCTGGGGCGAGATCGCGTCCGCCTCGCACCCGTTCTACGGATCCGAGACCGTCGAGACCGCCACCTTGATCGCGCAGCGCTACCTGCTGCCGGCGCTGGTCGGCAAAGAGTGGACGCATCCGTCCGAGGCGGCTCGGCTGTGGGCCAAGGTGCGCGGCAACGAGTTCGCCAAGGCCGGCGTCGACATGGCCTGCTGGACGCTGTTCGCCCAGGTCAGCGGGCAATCGCTGGCCTCGGCGCTGGGTGGCGTCCGCGATCGTGCGGCCACCGGAGTATCGCTGGGCATCGAGCCGACCATCGACGCGCTGGTCGAACAGGTCGGCGCCCAGATCGAGGCCGGCTACCGCCGAGTGAAGCTGAAGATCGCCCCGGGCTGGGACGTCGAGCCGGTCAAGGCCGTCCGGGCCACCTTCGGCGACCACGACCTGCACGTGGACGCCAACGGCGCCTACCCGGCCGACGACGCCTCGTTCGCCATCATGCGCGAGCTCGACCGCTACCGGCTGACCATGATCGAGCAGCCGTTCGCGCCCAGGAACTTTGTCGACCACGCCCGGCTCCAAGCCCAACTCGACACCGCGGTCTGCCTGGACGAGGCCGTCGAGACCCTGGACGATCTGGCCACCCTGATCGAGCTGCAGGCCGGACGGATCCTGAACATCAAGGTCTCCCGGATGGGCGGCCTGACCACGGCGGTGGCGGCCCACGACCGGGCCACCGCCGCCGGCATCAGAGTCTGGTGCGGCGGCATGCACGAGTTCGGCATCGGCCGCGCGGCCAACGTGGCGCTGTGCGCGCTGCCCGGCTTCGAGCTGCCCTCGGACGTCTCCGGTTCGGCCAAGTACTACGCCCGCGACGTCATCGTCCCGGTGGTGGAAACCACCGCCGACGGCTACGTCGTGATTCCCACCCAACCCGGCCTCGGGTTCGACGTCGACACCGAATGGGTCGCCGCCAACACCTTGGCCACCAGCCAGATAGAGGAATGAGCATGTCCGCCTGCATCATCGTCAGCCCGGTCGAGGCGTCCGCGGAAGCCGAACTGGCCGCCCGACTGCATGTGGTCGACTCCGACCAGCCCCAGGTGTCCGTCCTCGATCTGGGCGTGACCAGGGGTGATGGCATCTTCGAGGTGCTCGGTGTGATCAACGGCAAGCCGCAGGCCGTGGACGCCCACCTGCGCCGTCTGGGCGTCTCCGCGGCCATGCTCGACCTGCCGAAGCTCGACCTGGAGGCGATCCGGGCCGCGATCTACCAGGTGGTCGAGCTCGCCGAGAAGCACGACGAGTTCTCGGTGAAGGTGATCGTCACCCGCGGCATCGAAGGCTCCGGCGTGGCCACGGCGTGGGTGCTGGCCTTCAAGGCGCCGGACGACTTCGCCGCCGAGCGGGCCGAGGGAGTCAAGGTCGTCCTTCTCGATCGGGGCTACCCGCACGACATCGCGGCCCGGGCTCCGTGGTTGTTGGCCGGCGCCAAGACGCTGTCCTACGCGGTGAACAAGGCCGTCCTGCGTGAGGCGGCCCGCCGCGGCGCGGACGACGTGGTCTTCACCAGCTCGGACGGCTACCTGCTGGAGGGCCCCAGCGCCAGCCTGATCCTGAAGTTCGGCAACAAGATCTGGACGCCGGCCACGGCGCAGGGGATCCTGCCCGGCACCACCCAGGGCGCGGCCTTCGAGTACTTCGCCGATGCCGGCTTCGCCACTGCCCAGGTGCTGCTGCGCACCGAGCAGCTGTGGGACGCCGACGCCGCCTGGCTCACCTCGTCCGGACGGATGCTGGTGCCGATCTGCGAGGTCGATGGACGTCCGATCCCGGTCGATCACGCCCTCACCGAAGCCGGCAACGCCGCCCTGCTGGCCCGGACGAACTAGCCCTCAGGCGCGAGCCTCCCGCCAGGACGCCGGGTCCGCCAACTCGGTGTCCTGAGCTCAGCCCGTCCCGGGCCTCCATATGGGCTGGTCAGCGGCCTAACCGGCCCACCGGCCGGAGAAGAACAGCCAGGCCCACACTGCCTGCAGGGCCAGGGCCACCACGGCCAGCGCACCCAGCATGGCCGCGCGCCAGGGACGGGGCTTGGTGCGTCCGGCCAGCCCGCGGCCCAGGTCGATCCACAACGGGAACCACAGCAGCATCGCCCGCGGGACGCTCATGAACCAGTACGAGATTGAGAACGCGGCCACCTGGACGCCCACCCAGGCACCTTCGGCCCAGCGCCGCTTCGCCAGCGCGTAGATGGTGACCACCAGGCCGATCACCATGGCGACCAGCTCGACGCGGAACATCCACGACCACTCCGGGTAGTTGGCGTAGGAGCCGGGCGCGGCCGCGTCCAGGGTGTGCTGGAAGGACACCCACGGCCAGGTCAGCCCGCGAGCCCAGCCGGTGGCCTGGGCGTCGTACCAGGCCGTCCAGCTGCCGGTGAGCTGCCACAGGTAGCTGGCGTAGCCGACCACGACGGCCGTCGGCACCAGCAGCCAGGCCAGTCGTGGCCAGCGGCGTCCGCCCTGGTTCCAGGCCAGGACAGCCAGCGCGAGAATCAGGAAGACCCCGGAGACCCTCACCGAGGCGGCCACCGCGGCCAATGCCGCTGCCGGCCACCACTGCTTGGCCAGCGCCCGGTCCCAGGCCCAGAAGGCGGCCGCGCAGAACAGCGACTCGGTGTAGGGCACCACGGTGAAGATGGCCGTCGGGGCCAGCAGCCAGGCGATCGCGGCCGGAGGGCCGCCGAGCCGGTACAGCGCCCACGCGGCCAGCCCGGACGCCACCAGGGCCAGGAGCACGCCGCCCAGCCAGGCCGGCAGGCCGGTCAGCGAGACCAGCCGGAGCAGCAGCGGCCAGCCCGGGAAGAAGGCCACGTCGGTACCGATGTAGCCCTGTTCGGCGATCGCCAGGAAGTGGGACACATCCCAGTTGTCGAACATGTCCGGCAGCGCCCGACCCTCGACCACCGCCAGATAGAACGCAACCAGCAGGATCACCAGCCGGGTGCCCAGCCAGGTCTGGACGACCAGCCGAGCGCTCCCTGAGGTCACCGTCGCGCGAACGCACCGCGCAGGGACTGAGCCCAGGGTGCGTCCGGAGCGTTGTCGAAGACACCGCCGTCCGGCTCGTCCGCGCCATTGGCCCGGATCGGGTCATGTTCGGGAGCCACGATGTCGCGGATCACCCGGGCACTGATCCACAAGGTGACGCCGATCCGCAGCAGTACGGCCGCCCAGTACAGCCGGTCCTGCGGCGTCCCGGACGCCAGCACGCCACCCAGATGCGCCCAGATCGCCACCCAGTAGAGCGTCTCGGCGATCGAGTAGACCACCCACTCCAGCCACTTCGGACGAGCCAGCACCAGCAACGGCAGCAGCCACAGCACATACTGCGGCGAGTAGACCTTGTTCAGGACCAGGAACAGCGCGACGATCAGGAAGGCTCCCTGGGCGAGCCGCGCGCGACGCTCGCTGAGCAGCAGCAGGCCACAGATCAGGCTGGTGCCGAGCACCATCAGGGCACCCTCGGCCCAGGAGGCGTCGACCTCCCAGCCGGCCAACTTCAGCACGTACCAGATCGAGCCGAGATCCCCGCCACGCTCCGCGTTGAACTTCCAGAACTGCCACCAGCCGGCCGGCGTGGCCAGATAGACCGGCAGGTTCGCCAGCACCCAGGCGACCGCGGTCGCCCCGACGGTCTGGGAAACCTCGCGGTACTTCCCGGTGCGGGCGCCGAGCACCACCAGCGGGACGAGCAGCAGCACCGGGTAGAGCTTGGCGGCGATCCCCAACCCGAGCCAGATGCCGGTCCAGATCGGCTTGCCCTTCGCCCAGGAGAGCAGCGCCAGCGCGGTCAGGGCGATCACCAGCGCGTCCCAGTTGATCAGGCCGGCGGTCACGATCGCCGGGCTGACCGCGATCATCATGGCGTCCCACGGACGGCCCAGGCGCAGGTGGGTACGCACCAGCAGGACGAACAGGGCGAAGATCAGCACGGCCGTGGAGCCGAAGAAGATCAGAGTCGCCGTGGACACGTCCGCACTGGGCAGGCCGGGCTCACTGCGTCCGCCGAGCAGCACCACGAGCCGGCGACCGAGTTCCATGAAGTAGCCGGTCAGCACCGGGTACTCGACCTGGCTGTCCAGGTAGGGGATCTGGCCGTCCTTCAGCCCGCGCCAGTAATACAGGACGCTGATGTCGGAGTAGCACATGCTCGGCCACAGGTTGTTCGCGCCGGTGATGCAGGGCAGCTGCCGGATCATCAGCAGCAAGTAGTTCAGAGTGAGGACCAGATAGGTCCACGGCGCCGGACGAAGCCAGACCCCACCCGGCGCGGCGTGGCCCCCCAATGGACCGCCGAGCATGCGGTCGATGGTCGGCACCGGATTGCTCACCCAGCGATCCTACGGTCCTCAGCCACCGGATGCGCCTGGGTCCGTCTTTCCGCCGGCTCCGCCTGCTGTCGGGGTCGGCGTGGTCGGCGGCTTCGGAGGCGTCGGGGTGGTCGGCGGCGGGGTGGTCGGAGCCGTCGGCGTGGTCGGCGGCGTCGGCACGGTCGGGGTCGGCGTGGTCGGCGGCGCAGTCGGGGTGTTCGCCGAGGTGGACGTGTTCGCCGGCGTCGGCTTCTGGGTCGACACGCGTCCGGACGGATCGGCGAAGTCGACCTTCGGCTTGCCGTCCATGGCCTTCTGCATGTAGTCCAGCCAGGTCATGGCCGGCCACTTCGAACCGTAGATCTTGGCGCCCAGGCTCTCGGTGCCACTGTCGCCGCGGACGAAGTTGATCGCCGTGGTGATCTGCTTGGTGAAGCCCACGAACCAGATGGCCGGAGTGATCGGCTTGCCGTTGACCGTGTAGTACACGGTTCCGGTCTTGCCACCGACCGGGTAGCCGAGTGCGGCCGCCCGCGATCCGGTGCCGTCCTGGGCGACGTGCTCGAGGGCGTAGGTGACATCTCGGGCGATGTCCGCCTCGATCGCCTGGGTGCCGGAGGTGTCGGCCTCGAACAGGGTGCGGCCCTGCAGGTCGATCACCTTGGCCACAACGTGCGGGGCCCGGCGGACGCCTTCATTCGCGAAGGTGGAGTAGCCGGCGGCCTGATACAGCGGGCTGACCTCCGGGACGCCCAGAGTGGCCGTCGGCACCGCGTCCCAGCCTTCGGCGGTCGGCACGCCGGCATCATTGGCCGCCTGCAGGATCGACTCGTAGCCGCTGGTGAGCTTGGTGGCCAGGTCGACGAAGGCGGTGTTGATCGACTTGGTGGTGGCGGTGAGCAGGTTGACCCGTCCGTAGTTCGCGCCGCCGGCGTTGGTGATCGGCTTGGTGCTGCCGGGCAGCCGCAGCGTGTTACCGCTGACCGTGTCGGAGAGCGTCCAGCCGTCCCGAAGCGCGGCCACCAGCGTGTACGGCTTGAAGGTGGACCCGGTGCGGGTGGTGGTGGTGGCCCAGTTCCGGTTGTTCTTGACGTAGTCAGCCCCGCCATAGATGGCCAGGACCCCGCCCGTGGCGTTGTCGATCGAGGCCATCCCTGGGTGCAGCGAGCTGGCCTTCACGCCGGTACCCGCAGCCACCCACTTGATCCCCTTCTCGACCGAGGCCGTCATGGCGTCCTGAGCCTTGGCGTCGAAGGTGGTGACGATCTTCAGGCCACCGCCGGTGATCTGGTCATCGGTGAAGCCCTTGGCCAGCATCTCCTTCTCGACCATCTTGAGCAGATAGCCCTTGGTGCCGCCGAACTGGGAGCCGGCCTGGATCTCGGGGAACTTCGGCAGCGTGTAGTAGATCGCGTCGTGCTGGGACTGGGAGATCTTTCCCATGGTGAGCATGTTGTTCAGGATGTACTGGTAGCGCTCGAGCAGGTCGGCGGCCGCGTTGTCTCCGGTGGCCGGGTCGAGCCGTCCGGGCAGGTTCACGATGGCGGCCAACGCCACCGACTCACCCAGGTCGAGCTTGCTGGCGTTCTTCTTGAAGTAGGCCTGGGCCGCAGCCTGGATGCCATAGGCGCCGCGTCCGAAGTAGACGGTGTTGAGGTAGCGGCCGAGGATGTCTTCCTTGCTCAACTCGTTGCCGATCTTGGCGGCCAGCAGGATCTCCTTCGCCTTGCGGGTGAAGGTCTTCTCCTGGGTCAGGTACATCACCTTGATGTACTGCTGGGTGATCGTCGATCCGCCGCCGGTGGCCGTGGCGTCGGGCGGAGCGATACCGATCAGACCGAGGCTGGCCCGGAGCAGGCCGGTGGGCGAGATGCCGGGGTCGGTCCAGAAGTCCTTGTTCTCGCCGGCGACGATGGCGTCCTTCACGTACTGCGGCATCTGGTCGTAGGCGATCGACTGACGGTTCTGCACCTGGAAGGAGCCGATCTTCTGCTTGCCGTCGGCGTAGTAGACCGAGGTGGTGTTGGTCAGGAACTCGGCGTTCTCGTCCGGCACCTGGATGGTGACGTAGGCGTAGGCGATGCCACCCACCCCGATCAGGCCCAGGCCGAGCAGGCTGATCATCGTCCACATCAGGGCGCGCAGCCACGGATTGCGCTTGCGCTTACCCTTCCCCCGGCTCGGCCCGCTGCCAGTGGCGGCGCGGGTGGCGGAGTTGGCGCGTTTGGGATTAGCCATAGATGTCCTCAACGGTGGGCTGGCGGCGTGGCGGACGTCGGGTAACCCCGTCCCCGAGTAAGTACGAGCTGATCATTTGGTTCCAGCCGCACTCGGTGCAGACCTCGACCACTCGGACCTTGAACTCGCCGAACTGGTTCTCCATCTCGTCCAGCTCAGCGCTGGACTTGATGCGTCCGGAGTACTGGCCGAGTTGGTCACCGAACACATAGTTCAGGTTGACCAGGTGGGGTGCGGCGCAGATCGGGCAGGCGAGGTCGACAGCTTCGCCGTGATGACGCGCGGCCCGCAGCAGAAGCGGGTCGGCATCACACAGCTCTGAGCTGTCCAAAGAGCGTTGTGGACGCCGCGCGGCCGCCAGTCGATTGCGTCGCTGGAGCGCGTAGTCCACCACCTCTCGCCGTGACCACATGGCTTCAAGGGTAGTTGGCGGCCAGAAAGGGGTCGATTTCGCCCCGTCCGCCTGGACGTCGCGCGGCTCTCCACGTACTCTCCCGCGGCCTCTCACGCACCCTCCCGCGGGCCCCTCACACACCCTCCCGCGGGCCCCTCGCACGCCCTCCCGCGGGCCCTCACTCACCTTCCCGCGGGCCCTCACTCACCTTCCCGGCCGCCCTTCCTCTCCGTTCCCGCTACCGAACGCAACCCTTGCTGCCGAAATTCCGGTAGCGGGAGTTCCATTCGGTAGCGAACGCGGAGTGGGGGACGGGGGTGGGCGCGATCCGGGGACGACTCCGCCGGGCTTCGGCCGGGGACGACTCCACCCGTGGCGGCCGAGTTCGGGGCCTGCAGTCGGGCGTGTTGGTGTCCACCCGGCCGCAGATGCCACAATGGGCGCCGCACGGGGCATTAGCTCAGTTGGTAGAGCACCTGCTTTGCAAGCAGGGGGTCAGGGGTTCGAGTCCCCTATGCTCCACCCCGTCCCTGGCCACCGGGCGCGATGGACGCCCGGGCACGAGCCAGGTCCCCTCACCACCGACCGCGACCTCGCCGGCTCGAGGCAACCTGTCAGCCATTCCCGCTCTCCGACGGGACAATCCACGGCTCACACATCGCGTCGCCGAGAACTGGGCGCAACGCATCGATACCGGCTTGGCCGGCAGCACCGACGTCCACGCCGAGCGCATTGCTCCCGTCCCAGTCGCAGCTGACAAGGGCGAACTTGGATCCGTAGGTGACCAGCAGGCCTGGGTGTTGGCGGTTGGGCGAGCCCTCATAGGTGAGGACGGCTCCCACCAGCGAACGTCCCTCGGGAAGGTCGAAAGCGTAGGCGCTCGTCTTCAGCTCGAGCATTCCCAGAGATGACAGTGCCACGCGTTCCTGGCTGGTCGCCGGCCGGAGTCCGCCGGCTCCAGAGGGAGTCTCCACGGCTGAGCTGACCCGCGCGGACGAGCTCGGCTCGGGAGCAGTGGCGTCCGACTCCCAGGGCAAGAAGGAGCAGCCGGTAAGCGCAAGAGCCAGACCGGCGACGCCGAGCACCAGCAGCGTCCTCATGATCAGAAGCTACAACCGAACCGGCGCAGCCGAAGCGTCGGAAGGAAAAGAGCCAACCGGTCCTCACCGACCGGGCTCAGCCATGACCAGGGCCAGCTTCCCGCGCGTGTGACGCTGCTGCTGCCGCTCGATGGCCACCCGGTAGTCGGCCAATGGGAAGGTCTGCTCGACTGGAATCCGCAATCGTCCGGACGCCACCAGGCCCAGCAACTCCGGCAGAGCCTCGGGACGCGCGTCGCGGCCGTTGATCGCCACTGCACCCACCGGCGGGTCGTCGGCTTCGATGGTGACCACACGTCCGGGGGTAGCGCCCAACTCCAACGCGGCAGTCGCCGCCGTCACGCCGTACAGATCGGCGGCCGCCGTGATCCCGGACGGGGCCGCCCGGCGCACCTCGGAAACCAGCTCGGCGCCGTAGCGCACCGGCTCGGCCCCCAGTGACCGGATCACCTCGGCACTGTCGGGAGAGCCGCTGCCCAGCACCCGGGCTCCGGTGGCCACGGCCAACTGGGTGAGCACGGTGCCCACCCCACCCGCCGCTGAGCCGATCAGCACCGTGTCGTCCGGGCCCAGCCGCAGCCGGTCGGCGACGGCGCTGGCCGTCCGTCCGACGATGTCGATCACCCCGGCCACCAGGTCGGTCACCCCGGACGGCGTGGCCAGAACCCTGGGGTCGTCGGCGGCGGCCAGGAAGTAGTCGGCGGCCGCCCGGGCCCGGGCTCCCCCGAAGACCCGATCGCCGACCCGCCACCGGGTGACCTCCGCACCCACGGCGTCCACCACGCCGGCGAAGTCGTTGCCGTAGCCGGTCGGCGGTTGCACCCCGAAGTGGGCGGCCAGCGCCGGGGAGGCGAGGATCTGCCAGTCCACCGGGTTCAGCCCGGCCACCGCGACCCGTACTCGAATTTGCCCCGGCCCGGGCTCGGGGCGCTCGGACGTGACCAGGCTGAGCTGCTCAAGCCCGCCGAACTCCGCGAAGCGCAGTGCCCGGTTGATCGCATGCGGCATGTCGACGATCGTATCCACTCCGGACCAGCCGCTGGGAGTCCCCGCAGCCGGGATCCACCACACCTTGGGGCCCCGCCTCACCCCGATCCGGCGCGCTAGCGTTGGAGCATGGGACTACCGGACGGCTATCTGGCCAGCTTGAGCGACAACCTGGCGCCCTACGGCCTGGAGTACGGCCGCACAGACGAACTCCCGGGCGGGCTCACCGAACTGACGTTCACCACCGACCCGGAGGGCTTTGCCCGGCAGCACCCGCAACTCGGGGTCGAGTTCTCCTACGGCGAGTCCTGGCCGCCGCCGCAGCTGAGGTTGGTGCTCGACTTCGACCAGCGGCTCGACCCGCTGCGGATCGAGTTCGAGACCGTCGATCTGCTGGCTTGGACGGCATCGACGGACGCGGCGCTACGCAATCGACTGAACACGCTGGACGATCCGAGTGACCACGCGGCCGCCGTCGCCGAAGCCTTCGACCAGATCCTGACCGTCGCTGATCCGGACGACAACTACCTGGACTGACCGGCCTACTCGACGGGGTCGGTGCCGTCGGCCCAGCGCTGACGAGCCGGCAACTGCCGGTCCTGCCAGTAGCGGTAGGCGGCGTAGCCGGCCAGCGCCACCAAGACGGTGAATCTGAAGTACTTGGCCATGGCTCCAGCCTAGGTCAGCGGGACGTCTGAGTGACCGACGGCGACGGGGCGTCCTCGCCACCATCGGACGGGCTGAGCGATTCGTCCGTCGGCCCGGTCGTGACGGCCGGCATCGGAGCCTCGGTCGCGTCGCTGGTGACCAGGGTGGCGGTGGGCGAACTGGCCGGGAGCGACACACTCTTGTCGGTCGCCTGCGTGCGCACCGCCGTTCCGGACCGGGTCAGCCCGCCGACGCCCAGCTGCCGCGCCGTGGCCAGGGCGTCGCTGGCAAGGCCGGCCCGCAGTGCGGCCAAGCCCTGTGGATCGGCCACGGTGCCCTCAGCCGTCCGCGAGCCGAGCACAGGCCACAGCCCCACGTCGTCCAGATGCACCCGGGACTCGACCAGGATTCCCTCGATCGCGTCATTGCTGAGCCCGGAGTCGATGGTCAGGCAGCCACCCAAGGCACTGATCACGCGGTCGAAGCGCGGCAGGTTGAGCACTCCGCCGTCCGCCTCGGCCTGGATCATCGTCTGCCGGATCAGCTCCGCCGCCCGCTGCGATCGCTGCGGCGAGGAACTCGCCTCGGTGAGGTAGCTGGCCGCGGTGGCTCCGGTCAGCCGCCGGTCGGCGATCGCCAGGCCGTCCAGACCGTCCACCACTGCACCAAAGCCGTCGAGTTCGAGCTGCGCCTGATGATCCATCCGGGCACCGGTCAGCTGCTCGACCAGCTGGGTCGCTGGCAGCGGGCCGGACGCATAGGCATTGGCCAGCGTCTGACCGGACGGCCCGGCCACGAGATCGGCCGGAAGCGCGACCAAGGTCAGATCACGCCGAGAGCCGGAGAGGTTGGCGATCACCGCAGCCTGGAGCTGATCCCCGGAGTCCACGAAGATCAGAAAGTTCACCGCGGGGTTCTCGGCCACCTGGACCGGCGTCGGACGGCCGTCGTAGTCGGCCAGCCCGTCCACTCGACGCAGGCCGGTGGCCATGTCGCTGATCCGGTCCACATAGATCGACAGCAGCACCACCACCGCGACCGACAGCACCGACGCTCCGATGATCGCGGTCAGGGCAAGCCGATGGCCAAAGCCACTGCGGGCCCTGGGCTCGACGATCGGTTGCATGCCACCCCTTCGGTAATCACCATCAACCCTAGGGTCACCGGACAACCCGGACGTTTCCGCCGCTCGGCCGCGAGCCGTTTAGGCTGGCCGGGTGCCATCTGAGAACCAGCGTCAGGCCGACGCGCTACGCCGCGAGGAAATGGCCCGGGCCGCCCAGCGGCGCGAGGCGGCGGCAGCCCAGCTCCAACTGGACGAGTTCGTCACCGAGTTGCGCGCGGCCGGGATCGCGCCGCACCCGCTGCGGGCGACCCTGCTGAACGGCGTCCGGGTCCGCACCGGGCTGCTCGGCTGGTACCTCAACCGGGCCGAGACTCTGGCCGTCGACCAGGTCGGACGCTACTTCCAGCTGATCTGCCCGGGCTCGCCGCTGTCTCGGCTGACCGGCGTCCGGGTGTTCCCGGCCGAACCGACCCTGGTGATTGGCCGCGGCGGACGCGATGGCGAGACCGGTGATCTGTCGGAGTTCCTGGACCGGGCCCGACAGCGGTACAACCCGGCCAGCTAGGCCCACCGGACCCAGACATGGCACCAGGTGGCCACTGGATATCCGAGTGGCCACCTGGGCGAATGTGGGGCGGAGGTTCTTGCAGCCGCCGACTGCCGGATGGTTAGGGAAATCATAGCTTTTTGAGACCTCTCTCTTCGACAGCTGAGACGCCATCGTTGCTAAATCGTTAGCGCTCTGCGCAGAGTGCCAACAACGCCTCAGATCCGGACAACACCGGCGCCAACACCGTCCGACCAAGCTGCGGCCATGACGACGAGCTTCCCGACTCTGATCGCACTCAACCGCGAGTGGACACACCTCGATCTGACCAGCCCCGATACCGTGCGCTGCTGGGCTCAGACCGAGCCGGCGTTGGCCAGTTGCCGCGACCTCTCGGCCATCCTGGACGCGGCCCGGCAGCACCCTGATCCGGTCTTCGCCGCACTGCTGCGGCTGGGCGCCGACGGCAGCGGACTGGCGCGCCGGGTGATCCTGCAAGCGATGCTCGGGCTGATCGTTCGGCTGGCCAAAGGACGTCCGGAGGTCTTCGAGGAAGCCGTGGGTGAGGCGTGGCTGCTGATCGCGGAGTACCCGCTGGCCCGGCGACCGTCCTCGATCGTGGCGAACCTGGCCTGGGCGCTGCGCCGCTGGGTCGCCGAACGCAGCCTCCCGCCGCGAACCGGCCTCGCCGAGCTGCCCGACCCTGCCCTCGCCGAGGCGGAGCCCGATCCGGCCCGGACACTGGCCAGAGCCCGCGAGCTCGGCCTGATCGACCCGCTCACCCATCGCACGCTGAGTTCGGTCTATCTGGCCGGGAAGACCAGCGCACAGGCTGGCCGAGAGCTCGGGTTGAGCGCGGAGGCGGTCCGCTGGCGATGCAGCCGGGCACTGCGAAACCTCCATCGACAGGCGGCCTTACTGGCCGGTTGACCGGGTCCGAGCCGACCCGGAAAGGAGGTTCACGGCTCAAGCTCACTGGTCCCGACCGTCCTGCGGTGCGAGAATGGCCGACGCACGACGTGTGAGAGGAACCGGTGAGCGACCCAAAGACGAGCCAGTATTCGGCTGCGGCTCCGGCCTTCGCCCGCCTGGTCGCCCAGCATTTGGTGATGAAGCCGTACATCTGGTCGGCCCTCACTGTGAACCTGCATGGCCTGCGCAACCTGGACGACCTGAAGCCGCCGTTCGTGGTGATCGCGAACCACTCCAGCCACCTGGACGCCCCGCTGATCTACGGCTCCCTGCCGCGCCGGCTCTCCCAGAACCTGGCCGCGGCCACCGCCGGCGACTACTTCTTCAACAGCTGGTACAAGGCGCTGCCGACCAAGCTGTTCTTCAACTCGTTCCCCGTGGTCCGGCAGGGTCACGCCAACCGCAATGGCCAGCGCGGTCTGGCCGCCAAGCTGGTCAACGACGGCGTCCCGATCCTGATCTTCCCCGAGGGCACCCGGTCCCGCACCGGCGCCATGGCGAACTTCACTCCGGGCGCGGCCGCGCTGAGCATCTCCCGCAACGCCCCGATCGTGCCGATCGCCCTGGTCGGCGCCTATGCGGCCATGCCGTACGGGGCCACGGTTCCGGTGCCGGGACGTCCGCACGTCCACGTGGTGTTCGGACGCCCGCTGCGGGCCACTCCTGGCGAGACCGCGAACCATTTCGCCGAGCGGCTGCACCGCTACGTGGTCGAACTCCACGACAGCACGGCACGCGCCTACGGGATGCCGACCCAGGCCGACTTCGCCCGCGCCGTGGCGCTGCGTTCCGCAGCCGCCCGCGCCGATCAGGCCGCCGACGGCGCCGTCCGAGCCGAGCCGGAGTCAGCCTCCGGGCCGGAGACCAGCCCAGCGCCGGCAGACCAGCAGATCCCGTTGGCAGCCGACGAGACCGTGGTTCGGCTGGAGCCGCCGGACGAGATCGTCCCGCTCAGTCCGCCGGAGCCGGTCGTCCCACTGGAACCACCGGACTCGACCGACTCAGACCAGGCCTAGGCCCGCCGGACTCAGGCCGCGGTGGTGGCCGCGACTTCAGCCAGGCTGGTGGTTCGGCGCCGGGTGATCGCGATGGCGCTGGCGGCCAAGGCGATGATCAGCCACCCGACCAGGGTCAACGTGGACGTGGTGGCTGCCCCCGATTCGGTAACGACCGCCCGCACCGCATCCAGCGCCGGGGTCAACGGAGAGAAGGCCCGCAGTCCGCTGAGCAGTCCGTCGGTGGCCGGCCCGAGCGAGATGGCCGTGGTCACCACGGCGAAGCCGATCGAGATCAGCCGGCCCAGACCACCCAGCCAGGCGACCAGTGCATGGTTCACCATCACGAAGGCCAGGGCAGCGACCAGCAGGACGCCGGTCACCTCCAGCCACTTCTGCCAGGACAGGCCGAGCCCAGGTTGGGCCAGCCCGGCCAATGCCAGGGCTTGCAGGCCGACCACGGCGATGCCGGGCACCAAGGCCCGAGCGATCAGCAGGACGGTCGGCTCCGGCGAGCTGAGCAGGCCGCGTCCGATCGCCTTGACCACGGCATAGGTGGCCAGCGCACCGACCCACAAGGCCACGATCAGCAACAGGCTGATCCAGCCGATGTTGGTGTTGGCCAGCCCGTCCAGGCCTTCGGTGGCCACCGGCTGGGCGACCACACTGGCCAAATCGGTTCGCTCCGAGCTGGAGTAGCTGGGCACCTTGTCCTTGCCCTCGGTGATCCCGTTGGCCAGCTTCCACAGCCCGTCGGTGAACTTGGTGCCGCCGGTCTTGGCTTGGGCCAGGCCGGAGCTGAGCTGGGCCGAACCGTCCGCGGCCTGCTGGATCCCACTGGCCAGCGCCGGGATCCCGTCGGCGAGCTGGTCGGTGCCGGTGGCCAGCTTCTTGCCGCCGGCGATCAGCTTCTTGAGCTGTGCGGTGGTGGTGCTGACGTCCGGAGCCCCGGCGGCCGCCTGATCGGCGGCGTCGGTCAGACTGGACGCCAACGCCGACGCCCCGCTGAGCAGGCTCTGGTGAGTCGAGGGATCTTCCTGGCTGAGCCCGCCGGCCGCCCCCTGAAGGGCCTGCGCGGCCCCCTTCAGTGACCCGACGCAGCCGGCCCCGGCCGTGGCCAGGTGGGCGAGGTCGGTGGTCACGCCACAGGCGGAGTGGACCGCCGAGATTGCTGCTGCGCCGTAGGTGCCCGGATCGGCAGCAGCGGCGTCCAGCACGTTCTGCACATTGGTGGCGCCCTGGCTGGCCTGGCTGGCCTGGCTGAGCAGCGAGCTCTTGTAGGTGCTCAACCCTCCGCTCAGTCCGGACGCTCCGTCGGCCGCCTGCTTGAGCCCGCCGATCAGGGCGACCTGCTGCGGCAGCGAGTCGATCGTCGACTGGGCCAGCTGGTTGGCGCCGGCCACGTAGCCGGCCGTGCCATCGGCGAGCTTGCTCACGTCGCCGGGCATCGAGGACGTCTTGTCGGCCATGGTCTTCAGGCCGCTGGTGAGCTTCGCCGAGCCGTCCGCGGCATCGCCGATGCCGGAGACCAGCTTGTCGCCGCCCTTGGCCAGGTCGGTGGCGCCGTCGGCCATCGTCGAGAACTGCTTGCCCAGGTCGTTGAAGCCCACGTAGATATTCTCGAGGTAGCCCGAGGTCAGGGTCTCGTTGAGCGAGTCGGCCGCGGCCAGCGCGACCACCTTGCCGAGAGTCGCGTCAGCCACGCCGGCCACCGGAGAGGTGGACAGCTCGATGGTGGCCCGCTCGGCGGTGGCGGCGTCGTTCTTCGAGTAGGACGTGGCTGCCGCAGAGAAGTTCTTCGGGATCACCACCATGGCCGCATAGCTGCCGTTGGCCAGGCCGGCCTTGGCATTGGCCTCGGTGTCCAGCCGCCAGCCGAGGTTCTGGACCCGCTGGGAGTCGACCAGGTTGGCGGTGAGCTGACGGCCCAGCGGGATGTACTTGCCGTTGAGAGTGATCGGCTCGTCGAGGTTCACCACGGCGGCGCGGACCTGCCCGAAGCGGTGGTCAGAGGTCAGGCCGGCCATCAGGAAGCCGCCGGCGACCAGCAGCGGGACCAGGACCAGTCCGAGCAGGCTCCACCAACGGGCCGGGGTGGAGTTCACCAGTTCGGTCTTCACTTGCTCGCTCCTTCCAGCGCGCGGTGGGAGGCCAGATGCAGCACCCGGTAGGGCACCGGCAACCAGCCGTCCAGCTCGGCGCCGGGGGAGACCCCCAGCAGCCAGGTGATCGGGGTTGGCGAGTCGGCCGAGGCACTCAGCGCCTGGGTCAGCAGGGTGTCGCGGCGCTGACTGAGGTCGTCGGCGGAGTCGACGCAGACCAGGCCTCCGTGTTGGCGGCCGAGCAGCCGCTCGAAGTCGGCGGTTCCGGCCGACAGCATGGCGGCCTGCGGACGCAGCACCGGCGCCTCCTCCGGCAACACCAAGCCGAGCACCTTCAGCCGTCCCTCGGTGAGCTTCAGTCGTCCGGAAAGTGCCATCAGCAAGGCCCGGCGCTGGGCCGGCTCGGCTTCGATGACCAGCACCTCACCGGGCTCCACGCGCAGTTCGAGCTGGTCGAAAATGATCCGGTCCTTGAGCCGGGCGCTGAGGCCCTGGCCGACCACGGCCGCGGTGTCGCCGGGGGCGGGCCAGTCGGCCAGTTCGAGCTGGCGAGCCAGCGACTCGCCCTCGATGTCGAGGGACGGCAGCCGGCGATCCAGCCACTTCGGCAGCCACCAGGCGTGCCGGCCGAGCAACTTCATCACTGCCGGCACCAGGGTCATCCGGACCACGAAGGCGTCCAGGGCCACCCCGACGGCCAGGGCGAAGGCGATCGGCTTGATGGCACCCTCACCGTTGGGGACGAAGAAGGCGAAGACCGCGAACATGATGCCGCCGGCGGCCGCGACCACCTTGGCCGAGTGGACGAAGCCGTCCTCGACCCAGGTCGTGGTGCTGCCGTGGACGTACTCCTCCCGCATCCGGGAGACCAGGAAGACCTCGTAGTCCATGGCCAGCCCGAACAAGATGCCCATCCCGATGATCGGCAGGAAGCTGATCACCGGCCCGGCCTCGGGCAGGTTGATGGCCTGCCGGAACCAGCCCTGGTTGAACACCAAGGTGGTGGCGCCGAAGGCCCCGCCCAGGCTGAGCAGGTAGCCCAGGGCCGCCTTGATCGGCACCCAGACCGAGCGGAAGACCATGGTCAGCAGGACCAGGGACAGCCCGACCACGAAGATGCCGAACGGCAGCAGGGCGTCCCGGAGTCGCTCGGTGACGTCGATGGTCACCGCGGTGAAGCCGGTGACGGCGGTATCCACGCCCCACTCGGACTTCCATTGCCCCTGGTGATCGCGCAGTTGCTGGACGAGGGTTGCGGTGGCCGGATCGTCCGGGCCGGTGGTCGGAATGACTTGAACCATGCCGGTGTCGGCATTGGCGTTCGGGGTGGACGTGGCCACCATCTTCACCCCGGGCATCGCCTCGATGTCGGCCTTCAGCCCGTCCATGACCTTCATGGGGTCGTCGGACTCGACGATGTTGGCGGTGACGATCAGTGGCCCGTTGGCGCCGGCCCCGAAGATCTTGGTGATCTCGTCGGCGGCGACCCGGTCCTGGGTGCCCGGCAGCGAGCGTCCCGAAGTCGGCAGGGCCAGGTAGAGGTCCTTGGTCGGGATGGCCAGCGCACCCAGCCCGACCAGGACGATGGCCACCGTGACCAGCGGCCACTTGGTGACGGCCTTGACCCAGCCGCCGGCGATGTTGAGGCTGCGCCGAGGCCGCTTGTTCTTCTTCGGTTTGGGCGCCTTGGGCCGCAGCCGGTCACCGGCGAAGCCGAGGAAGGCCGGCAGCATGGTCAGCGCCAGCAACACCTCGACGGCCACCCCGACCGCGGCGAAGATGCCCATCACCGACAGGAATGGCAGCCCGGCGATGCTCAGCCCGACCAGGGCGATGATCACGGTGAGGCCGGCGAAGACCACCGCGGAGCCGGCGGTGCCGACCGCGCGGGCCGCGGACTCCTCGACGTCCATCCCGCTGGCCAGCTGATCGCGGTGCCGGGACAGGATGAACAGCGCGTAGTCGATGCCGACTGCCAGGCCGAGCATGATGGCCAGCATCAGGGTGGTCGAGCTGACCGAGATCACCCCGGCCGCGATCTGGGTGATCATCACGGCGATGCCCACCCCGGTGATCGCACTGCCGATCGGCATCATCGAGGCCACGAACGAGCCCAGCGTCACCAGCAGGACCAGGACGGCCACGCCCAGACCGAGCGCCTCGACGATGCTCAGGTGCGGCACGTGGATGCCGAAGATCTCACCACCGGCGAAGGCCTTGGTGCCCGGCAGCTGCTCCGCCAGCGAGTCGGCGACTTCGGTGATCTGCTCGCGCTGGGCGTTGGTGACCAGCGAGGCCGTGGTGTTCACCCGGACGGTCACCCGTCCGCTGCGTCCGTCGGAGCTGATCAGGCCGTCCACGTGCTCGTTGTAGGGGCTGACCGTGCCGCGGACGAAGCTGAGGTCGTCGAACTTCTTCAGCCAGGTCTCGACCTTCTTCTTCACCGCCGGGTCTTCGAGCTTGCTGCCCTCGGGCACGGTGATCAGCACGGTGGCGGTGGCGTCCGCGGCTTCGGGGAAGGTGGCCTTCAGCTGATCGAGGGCGATCGTGGAGGCCGCATTCGGCACCCGGAAGCTGTCGTCGAACTTGCCGCCGATGGTGAAGGCGAGCGCGCCGAGCACCACCAGCACCAGCAGCCAGGCGGCGACGACGCGGCCGCGGGCACGGTAGCTGGCCCGTCCGATGCGATACAGGAACGACGACATGCAGGACCTTCCGGGTGACTGTGCGCTGTCTTGAGGTCACCGGAGGAGAGGTCAAGTCTCCGCGTTGTCGGTGCGCCCGATACACAACTGTATGCGATACAGCGGTGTACCCAAATCGCAGGAAGCGGGAGAAATGCCCGAGCCCAGGCGGAAACGACTGCAGTACTACGCCGATATGCGGATGCGGCCAGCCTGCTGAGCCCGTCCGAACCCGATGACTGAACCTCTCGAGGCCCGATCGGACGCCGGGATCCACACCCCGCGCCGTCGGGTTGCCTGCCGAGGCGCGAACTCCCGACTAGGCTGGACGGGTTGGATACAGTGGCGTATCCGGCGGGCGAAGATGGGGGTGACGGTGTCCAGCGAAGTGGTGAGTAGGCGGCGTCAGCAGACTCTCGATCGACTGGTGGCGGCGGCCATCGACGTGTTCGCTGAGCGCGGCGTCGAGGCGGCCAGCGTCGAGGAGATCTGCGAACGAGCCGGCTTCACCCGGGGTGCCTTCTACTCCAACTTCGACTCCAAAGAAGAGCTCTGCCTGGCCATCGTCCGGCAACAGAGTGCACTGATGCTGGAGTCGACCCGCCAGGCGCTGGCCGCGATCCCGGAGGCCACCGTCGACGACGGCTCTCTGGACGAAATCGTGGCCAAAGTCGTGGCCCTGGTGGACGCCGAGATCGGCCATGAGCACAACTGGGTGGTGGTGCGCGACGAGCTGCGCCTGTACGCCTACCGCAACCGGTCGTTCTGGCCGCCGCTGCAGGCGGCCACCAATGAGGTCTCCGAGCTGTTCCGGGAGGCCATCCAGGAGGCCTTCGATCGGCAGCAGGCGCAACTGCTGATTCCGGTGGAGCAGTTCATCGTGACGCTGGACGCCTACCGGGAGCGACTGCGGCTGGAGGAGATCCTCGGCTCCGACCGGGCCGACCACGCGAGCTGGCGGGCCGGAATGGAGAAGCTGATTCGGGCCCTCGTGGTCCTTCCCGAACGCGCCACCGAGGGCGGAACCCACTAGGCTGAAGGCATGACCGCAGCCAGCGTCGAATCATTCAATCTGGCCAACTCGAAGCTGACGGTGGTCGGCGCGGGTTCTGTCGGAACGTCCATCGCCTACGCCGCACTGATCCGAGGCTCCGCCCGTCAGATTGCGCTCTACGACATCGATGCCAAGAAGGTCGAGGCTGAGGTCCACGACCTGGCCCACGGCACCCAGTTCACCCCGACCTCGGTGGTCACCGGCGGCGCCGACATTGCCGTGGCCAAGGACTCCTCGGTGATCATCATCACCGCCGGCGCCCGGCAGAAGCCCGGCCAGACCCGACTCGAACTGGCCGGCGTGAACGCCGAGATCATGACCAAGCTCGTCCCCGACCTGCTCGAGCAGGCGCCGAACGCGGTGCTGGTGCTGGTCACCAACCCCTGCGACGTGCTCACCGTGGTCGCCCAGAAGGTCAGCGACCTGCCCTATGGACGGGTGCTGTCCACCGGGACGCTGCTGGACACCTCCCGCCTGCGCTGGGCCATCGCCCAGCGGGCCGGCGTCTCGCTGTCCAATGTGCACGCGGCCATGCTCGGCGAGCACGGCGACACCGAGTTCCCGATCTGGTCGTCGGCCTCGATCGCCCAGATCCCGATTCGAGGCTGGACCGACCCGGCCGGAGAGCGGATCTTCACCGAAGAGGTGCTGGCCACGGTCGCCTACAACACCGTCCACGCCGCCTACGAGATCATCGAAGGCAAGGGTGCGACCAACTACGCCATCGGCCTGGCCGGGGCCCGGTTGGTGGAGGCGATCCTGAAGGATCAGCGCAAGATCTGGCCGCTGTCCAGCGTGCTCACCGACTACCGCGGCGTCTCCGGCGTGGCCCTGTCGGTGCCCAGCCTGGTCGGCCCGTCCGGCATCGAGCGCACCTTCGAGTTCCCCATGGACGCCCACGAGATCAGCTTGCTGAACAAGTCGGCCGCCGCGATCCGGGCCACCCTGAACGCCATCGGCTTCTGACCTCTGGGACGGCTCGCCCGTCCACAGCTCGGTGGGACGGTTCGCGCCGCCCCGGACGCCGTACTCCCAGCCAAGGAGACAGTCATGACCACACCGCTGGCCGCCGCGCAGGCCGCCTACGACGAGCTCGCTGCGCTCGGGCTGAAGCTGAACCTGCAGCGCGGGCAACCCTCCGACGCCGACTTCGACCTCTCCGACGCGCTGCTGACCGCGGTCACGCCCGGCGAGACCACCATGGACGGGGTCGACCTGCGCAACTACCCCGGCGGGGTGGCCGGCCTGCCCAGCGCCCGGGCGCTGTTCGGCCGCTACCTGGGCCTGGATGCGGCCAACGTCGTGGTCTGGAACAACTCCTCCCTCGAACTCCAGGCGCTGGTGCTGGGCTTCGCGCTGCTGCACGGCCTGCCCGGCTCCACCGGCGGGTGGGTGCACGATCGTCCGAAGATCGTGGTGACCACGCCCGGCTATGACCGGCACTTCCTGATGCTCACCACGCTCGGCTTCGAACTGATCAGCGTGGGGATGGAGCCGGACGGCCCGGACGTCGCCGCCATCGAGGCCGCAGCTGCCGACCCGGCCGTGCGCGGGGTGTTGTTCGTCCCCACCTACTCCAACCCGGGCGGCGAGACCATCAGTGCCGAAAAGGCAGCTCGACTAGCCGAAATGGTGACGGCTGCGGCCGACTTCACGATCTTCGCCGACGACGCCTACCGGGTGCACCACCTGGGCCAGCCGGACGCGGCCGTGAACTTCGTCGAGCTGTGCGCGGCGGCCGGCCATCCGGACCGGGCGTTCGCGTTCGGCAGCACTAGCAAGATCACTTTCGCCAGCGGCGGCCTGGGCTTCGTGGGGACGTCGGCGGCCAACGTGGCCTGGCTCTCCCGGCTGCTCAGCGCCCAGAGCATCGGCCCGAACAAGGTCGAGCAGGCTCGGCACGTCCGCTTCCTCGCGGGCTACCCGGGTGGGCTGGACGGCCTGATGCGCGCCCACGCCGCGCTGATCGCCCCCAAGTTCGCCGCCGTGGACGAGGTGCTGTCGACCGAACTCGGCACCGACGGCAGCTACGCCACCTGGACCACGCCGCGCGGCGGCTACTTCAGTTCGCTGTTCACCACCGCGCCGGTGGCGGCCCGAGTGGTCGAGTTGGCCGATGCGGCCGGAGTGAGCCTGACCCCGGCCGGTGCCACCTATCCGGGCGGAGTCGATCCCGACAATCGCAACATCCGGCTGGCGCCGACCCGTCCACCGCTGGACGAGGTGCGCACCGCCATGACCGTGGCTGCGGCCTGCGTCCGGCTGGCCACCGAGGAGTATCGGGCCCGCTGAGGTCGGACGCCGAGGCTGGCCGAGCCGGCCTCAGCCGAACAGGCTCCAACCGAGCCGCGCCGCCAAAGCGGCGGTGGCCGCCCGTCCGCGGACCGAGTTTCCGGCCTCGTCCAGGCGCGGTGAGAAGCTGCCGATGCCGGCCCGACCAGGCACGACGCTGAGGATCCCGCCGCCGAGCCCGGACTTGCCGGGCAGGCCGACCTGGTAGAGCCACTCGCCGCTTCGCTCGTAGAGCCCGGCAGTTGTCATCACGGCCAGCACCGGGGCGCTCACTACGGCCGGCACCACCTGGACGCCGGTGAGCGGGTTGCGTCCGGCGTGGGCCAGGGTGGCGGCCATCACTCCCAGATCGCGGGCCGAGACCTTCAGGCAGGACTGGCGCGAGTACAGCTCGAGCGCCTCGGCCGGCTCCCCGACCAGCAGGCCGCGCAACGCGAGTGCCTCGGTGAGCTCCCGGTTGCGGACGTTGGTGGCGGCCACGTCGGCCAGCAACTCCTCGTCGAGCCGCAGCTCACGTCCGGCGAAGGCGGACAGGGCGCTGCGTAGCGCGTCCCAGCGTTCCACCAGGGACGTCCCGGGCAGCCGTGAGCAGGTGGCGATGGCGCCGGCGTTGACCATGGGGTTGGTCCGACCGTCGCGGCGCTTGCGGACCGGCTCGACGGCGTTGAACGTGTCGCCGGTGGCGTTGACGCCGAGTTCGTCGGCGGCGCGCGCAACGCCCAGCGTCTGGCAGACCACCGCGAAGGTGAACGGCTTGGCCGCGCTCATCAGGGCGAACTCTGCGGTGGCGTCCCCGGCTTCGGCCTGGGATCCGTCGACCAGGGTCACGCTCAGCCCGAACTGCTCGGGGTCGGCACCGGCCAGGCTCGGGTAGACCGCGGCGTTGTGGCCGCCCTGCTCGGGCAGCACCTCGGCGTAGGTCGCGGCCAGTGCGCGGGCCACGGACGATTCGGACATGGCGGCGACCTTAGTAGGGTTCAGGTCATGGCACATGTCCTGGTCACCGGTGGCGTGCGTAGCGGCAAGTCCCGCTACGCAGAACAACTGCTGGCCGATGTCGAGCAGGTCACCTACCTGGCGGCCGGCTACCCGACCGGCGACGACCCGGAGTGGAACGCCCGGGTGGCCGCGCATCAGCTGCATCGCCCCGCCTCGTGGCGGACCGTCGAGACCTTGGAGTTGGCGCAGGGCGTCCGGGAGGCGGACAGGCCGGTGCTGATCGACTGCCTGGGCACCTGGCTGACTCGCACCTTCGACACCTGGGAGGCCTGGGAGGCCCCGGTCGCCAGCTGGGAGCCGCGGCTGAATCGGGAAGTCGCCGAGCTAGCGTCCGCGATCAGCGCGCACCCGTCCGACGTGATCGTGGTCACCAACGAGGTCGGCTGGGGTCTGGTCTCGGAGTACCCGGCTGGACGCATCTTCGCCGACCACCTCGGACGGCTGAACCAGGTCATCGCCGCGGCCTGCGATCAGGTCGTCCTGCTGGTCGCGGGACGCCCGATCACCCTCTAGTCGAGAACGACTCAGCCCACCGTCTGCACGCTGGCCAGGATTGCGACCAGCTGGTCGAGTTCGGCCGGAGTCGGGTTGTCGGCGGTTCCCACTCCCAGCACCTGCACGCCGCGGTGATTCCCGAAGTGCAGCAGGCTCTGCTCACGATCGCCCTTTGACAAGGCCAGATATGCGCTCGCAGCGAACTGGCCGCCGTTGACCCAGCGCACCTCGACCGGTCCGGCCGCTGCGGCCGTGGTCTCGTTGAAGCCCAGCTCCATGGCCGCCTTGGCCGACACCTGCGTCAACCGTCCGAGCAGCTCCGAGTCGGTCTTGTGGGCGAAGTACTCGTTGCCGTCCATGGCCAGCCCGACCTTGACCTGATATCCGCTCGGGGCCGTGATCGCCCAACTCTGCGACTCGGCATCGTGGCTGAGCTTCCAGCCGTCCGGATACCGCAGCCGAACCCCGGCCTCGGCGACGGTGAGCGTGCGCCAACTCTCGTCGGGAGCGACGGCTCCGAGCACCGGCGTGCTCATCGAGTCGAACTGGGCCAGCACGCCGCCCACCGGCGTGGTGGGGTCGTAGTCGAGGTTGAGCCGAGCGCTGGCCAAGATCATCATCACCGTTCGCCTCTCCTCGTCGTCGGTGGTGGAGCCACCGAGGTTGTCCAGCGCGGTTCCAAAGGTAAACAGCGCCTCCCGATGAGTACTCAGCGGATTCGTCGGTCCCACCGCGATCGCTGCCGGTCCCACCGATCCGTCGGCCGCCCTGACGGCCAGGAAGAAGTCCTCCCCGTGCTCGCCCGCTTCCGACCGCGCGACCGAGATCGGGCGCGCGACGGCATCCTTGGGGTCGCCCCACCCGGTCAGCTCCGGGACGTCGACCAGCACCCGGGGAGACCGATGTGAGCTATCCGCCACGCTGTCCGTGGCTTCGAAACCGTTGCGGGCGAGAACCACCGGAGTCATCGAACTCCCCTTCGGCGGCAGCAAGGTCAACTCGCACCCAGACATAGAGCAGCCGGCGGTGCGCCCGATCAGGCCACTGATCGACCAGTCCTTGGGGATGCCGAAAGTGATCGGGTATTCCTTCGACACAAAGAGCTTCCAGTCGTTCATCGGCTCGAACGTGTACGGGCGAGGTGGGGTCGACGCCGGTGTGGCGATCACCGCGGCCGAATGCGTCCAGCCCGGGACGACGAAGACGGCGCACGCGAGGACCGCCGCGGCAGCAACGCCACTGACCACGCCCGATGTGCGCCGGCGGCGCCGACTGGTGGCGGCCAGGTCGGCCGGATCGAGAGCAGGACGGAAGGCGTCGGCCGTGTCCTGCAGATTGCGTCGAAGCTCGTCCATCGGGTCGGTCATCACAGTTCTCCCTCACTCAGATGCGTCCGCAGGGCAGCCACTCCACGGGAGACGAGTTTTCGGGCGTTCGCTTCGCTGACTCCGAGCAGTTCGGCGACCTCGGCGAAGCTGCGGTCCTCCATCACGCGAAGGATCACCGCGATCCGCTGACGATCGGGCAACCGCCCGACCAGGCTGAGCGCCCAGTCGGCGTCCGCGAGGCGCACAGTCGGGTCAGCGCTGGCCGGCTCGCGATCGCCCAGGGCCACCAAGCGGTACAACTTGCGGCGAAGGGAGATCTGTCGGTTCACGATGGAACGACGGACGTAGGCCAGCGGGTCTCCGCTTTCGCTGAGGCGTTGCCAGCGCGGGTAGACCGCGATCAGGGCGTCTTGGACGATGTCCTGCGCGTCCTGGCGATTCCCGGTGACCATGAGCGCGAAGCCGGCCAGCGACGAACCGTTGCTGGCCACGAAACTCTCAAAGCTGGTCGTCGGTGTGACCGCCACCTGCACAGCGTATTCGCTCACGCCTCGTCCCTCGGTGTCTAGGTGGACGGCTGCCCACACCCATACAACGCACCGGCGCCCCGATTTGGGACACACCTTCGAGTCCGGTTCCGCAGGCGGTCTTGGGCAGCCCGGGGACGGTTCCTGCCAACTCCCCTGACAAGGGTGGACGGTACGGGAACCGTCCCCAATGCCGTTCAGGTCGTAGGGCTGGTTTCACCGATCGGCCGGCCGACTACCAGGCGATCGAGGCCACAATCAGCATCACGGTGGCCGCGAGTTCCACCCCGGCGCCCAAGACGTCACCGGTGAGACCGCCGAGTCGGCGCCGAGCCGTCCGAGACAGCCAGAGGACGGCCGCCAGAGCGAGCGGCAGCGCCACGATGGCACCGATCAGATGTCCGGTCAGCCAGCCGGTGGCGGCCGTGATCAGCCAGGCCACCAGGACCGCGACCAGGGCGGACGGTACCGGAACCGTCCCCAGCACCAGGGCGCCGAGGCCACCGGGACGAGCCGGAGCCTGACCGCGCCGGGTGAGCACGGCCAGCGCCACCCGGGCGCCGGCCAGCAACAACGCGACCTGCAGCCAGCCCCAGGGACGCGCCAGCAGCACCGGCACCGCAGCCGCCTGGGCCAGGTAGACCAGCGCCAGCGCGACCGCGCCCATCGGCCCGACGTCGCCGCGCTTCATGATGGCCAGCGAGGTCTGTGGATCGCGGCGGCTGCCCAGTCCGTCTGCGGTGTCGGCCAGGCCGTCCGCGTGCAGGGCACCGGTGGCCAGCAGCCCGACCGCCACGGTCACGATCCCGGCCACCAAGCCGGGCAGGCCCAGCAGCAGACAGCCCCAACCGGCCAGTGCGGCCGCCAGGCTGATCGGCAGCAGCGCCAGCGGTGCCAGCAGCATGGCGCGCCGAGCCGCGTCCCGGTCGACCCCGTCCGGTGCGGGCACCGGAATCAGCGTCAGCAAACCCAGGGCCAGGCGAAGTCCGTTCACGTTCTGCACCCTAGCCACAACTGGGCCCCGACTGGGTAATGGGGTAGTGCCGGGCCGGGCTTCGGGCCGGAATGCCCCGGACGGCCAGGTGGTTGTCCCTGGTGACACCACAAGTGAACGCAGCGCTCGGGCGAACCAGAGCCCGGGCCACCACAATCAGGAGAGTTGATGGCAACGAAGACGAAGAGCACTGAGCGTCCGTCCGGTCTGAGCGCCGAGGACGCAGCCACCGTGATCGAGATCCTGCAGGAACGGCTCAACGCCTACAACGATCTGCATCTGACCTTGAAGCACGTGCATTGGAATGTTGTCGGCCCGAGCTTCATCGGAGTGCACGAGATGATCGATCCCGAGGTCGATCGGGTCCGGCTCAGCGCGGACGCCGTGGCTGAGCGGATCGCCACCCTGGGCGGCTCGCCGCGCGGAACCGTCGGTGCCATCACCAAGACCCGTGATTGGGCCGACTACCCGCTGGGCCGCGCGCTGGTTCCCGACCATCTGGCCGCGATCGACCGCGAGTACGATCGGGTCATCGCCGACAACCGGGCAGCGATGGACGCCCTGGAGGACGCCGATCTGGTCACCCAGGATCTGCTGATCGGGCAGACCGGGGCGCTGGAGAAGTTCCAGTGGTTCGTCCGGGCTCACCTGGAGACCGCGGCCAAGTAGGCCGCCCGAAGACGGGGCTCGGGGCGCGGCTTGGTCCGCTCCCTGGGCCCTCTTTCGTGCCCGGTTCGGGCTAGTCGACCAGGGAGATGTCGACCAGGATCTCGCTGGCCAGTCGCTCCAGGTCGGCGGTGAGCGCCTCCGGGTCGACCTCCTGCGGGAGCCGGGCCACCACGGTGGCCTCGAACAGCCGTCCGCCCGACATCGGGGCTTCGATGATTCGGGTGGCCAGCTTCTCGATGTTCAGCCGGTGCTGGTTGAGCACGTCGGTGACGTCGCGGACGATGCCGGGGTGGTCGTTGCCCAGGACGTTCAGCTCCAGGCTGCGCCAGGCCGGCGCGGCCGGCTCCGAGCCGGGGTGGGTGGTGATCTTCAGCAGGCCGTCCAACTCGCCGAGAGCCTCGATGAGCTCTGCGCTGCGGACGTCCGGAACCGAGACCTCGACGATGCCGGCAAAGGTACCGGCCAGCTCGGCCAGTCGGCTCTGTTCCCAGTTGCCCCCATGCGCGCTGACCACCGTGGCCAGCGCCGCCACCAGGCCGGCCCGGTCGTCACCTACGACAGTCAGTACGAGATTCGCCACTTGTGCATCGTAGTGTGCGGGCCGCCGGCCGGCTTCTGGGCCCGAACCGCGGTACTCACGCCTCAACCCGCGCCGTGGGGACGGTTCCGAAATTCGTAGCGCTGCCCCCTGACAAGGGGTGGACGGTAATGGAACCGTCCCCAGTTGAGTCCGCCGAGGCTAGTCGGGCATCGCGCCGTCGAGCTGGTCGAGCGCGGCGCTCAGCTCGCCGGTTCCCCAGGGCCGGACGACCCGGGCCACCTCGACGCCGTCGGCCAGGAAGATCAGGGTCGGCCACAGCTTGACCCGATACGAGCGACCCAGCGGACGGCCCTTGCCGTCCTCCACCCGGATCCGGGTCAGGTCACTGCGTCCGCCGAGCACCTGCTCGATGGCGGCGTCCGCGCCCTGGCAGTAGCCACACCAGTTGGTGCCGAACTGCAGCACGGTGGCCCCGGCGTGGGCGTCCACCTCTTCTCGAGTGATCGACTCCGGCTGGTAGTCCATGCACCAACGCTAGTCGCCCCGGACAATCGAACCGGCGAGCAATCCTGCGTCAGGGGTCGATTGCCGGCCAAGTCCCCGAATTCGGCACGGGGATTTCATCCCGGTGCGAAAATGCGGACAACTTCGCTCCGGGAGATATCAACAATGACCTTCGAAGATGCCCTGCATGACGTCGCGGACAAGGTCCGCGAGTTCGGTCCCGCGCTCACCACCGAGGAGGCGACCAAGACCGCGGTGATCATGCCCTTCATCAGCCGCGTCCTCGGATATGACGTGTTCAACCCCCAGGAGGTGCTTCCCGAGTACGTCGCCGACCTGGGCCTGAAGCACGGGGAGAAGGTGGACTTCGCGATCCTCCGCGACGGCCAGGTGCAGATGCTGATCGAGGCCAAGCGGATCGGCGACAGCCTGAGCCTCGACCATGCCGGCCAACTCGTCCGCTACTTCCACACCTCCAACGCGCGCATTGGCGTCCTCACCAATGGTCAGCACTGGCACTTCTACACCGACCTCGAGCGGACCAACATCATGGACGAGCGGCCGTTCCTGCAGTTGGACCTGCTGAACATCGATCCCTACGTTCTGCCCGAACTCAAGAAGCTCACCAAGGAGGTCTTCGACCTGGAGTCGGTGATCCAGGCGGCCGAGGAACTCAAGTACGTCAGCGGACTGAAGCGGGCATTGGCCGATCAGTTCGAGCGGCCGAGCGATGAGCTGGTCAAGCTGCTCGCCACCCAGGTCTACGACAAGTACTTCAACGCCAAGGTCCGCGAGCAGTTCAGCCGACTGACATCCAAGGCCATGGCCCAGTTCATCAGTGAACGCGTGAACGACCGCCTGAAGTCGGCGCTCAGCGGTGACGCGGCGGGCGCTCCGGCGACAGCCCCGGTCGAGGCGGACGGCCAGCCGACCGATCCGTCGGCGCCGGAGACTGAGACCACTGAAGAGGAGCGGGCGGGCTTCCAGATCGTCCGGGCCATTGCGGCGAGTGAAGTGCCTTACGACCGCGTCTACGAGCGGGACCAGCACTCCTACTTCGCGGTCCTGCTGGACGACAACAACCGCAAGCCGGTGTGCCGACTGCACTTCAACGGCAAGAAGCTCTACTTGGGGCTGCTGAACGAGGAGAAGGTCGAGACCAGGGTCGCGCTGGAGCGGGTCGAGGACATCTACCTGCACGCGGAGGCGATCCGCGAGGCCGTCCGCCGTTACCGGTGACCTACAGGACGCCCTTGACCAGGACGAAGCAGGAGTAGCCGCGCGGCTCGCCGGTCTGGATGATCGCGTGGGCCGTGCGGGCCAGCTCGTAGAAGTCGAAGCGCTCGACCGGGGCGACCTCCACCTCGCGGTCCTCGGCGGCGTTCAGCTCGGCCTGGAACTCGCGGTGTGAGTCGAACCAGGTCTCGAGCTGTCCCGGCGGAACGATCCGGTAGGCGGCCGGAACGTCGAAGGTATCCACCGGGAACAGCTCGAGGACGGCCTTCGAGGCGGCCGCCGTATCGGCGCCCGGCAGGTGGTGCACCTGCGAGGCCGAGGTTGTCGAGGGAAAGTTGCGGTCGACGATGGCCAACCGATCTCCGTGGCCCATTGCGGCCAGATCGGCCAGCAGCGCCGGGGTGAGTAGTGGCGAGATCCTCTTCAGCATCAGCCCTCCTCAGAAGCGGTTTCGGTGCCCAGTGGCCCGTAGACCAGGGTGCCGAGGAAGCCGCCAACGAAGGTGTCACCCAGGCCGATCGTGGTCGGACGGGGCACGTCCAGCACCCGTCCGGGAACGCAGCGGACCGAACCGCCCAACCAATCCTGGATCTGAGTACAGAACTGCGCCCCACCGGCATGGACGCTCAGCTGCCGCACCGCGGCCAGATCCGCCACCGTGAAGTTGTCGCCGTAGCAGTAGCGGGTGCTGGCCAGGTCGATCCCACCGGCCAGGGCATCGGTGAACTCCCCGGCTCGGGCACCGCGGGCCAGCGACCAGTACTTGGTGTGCACCACCACAGTTGGGGCGATCGCGAAGCGGTTGAACTCGCCCAGGGCGGCCAGTACGTCGTCCAGGTCGAGCAAGTTCACCCGGCGCCCCAGGTAGGACTGCAGCTCGTCCTCGTTCAGGCTGTGCACGTCGATCCGGCCGCGGAAGTCGCGGCTGACCAGCTCGCGCATGGCGTTGTCGTGGAAACCGGCGTCCTCGTAGAACACCACCGCCTCGGCCGGCAGCTGGGTCATCGCCTGCTGCAGGAACGCGATCCGGTCGGCCAACAAGGTCGGATCGCGCATCACGTTGAAGCCGGACGGGAGGAAGGCCCGTGCTCCGGCCAAGGCGGCGGGTAGTTCCGGGCTGAGCACAAGGTCCCGATTGGGCGGATCATTGACGAAGATAATCCGGTTCGGGTGCTCGGCCCGCACTTCCCCATCGACGAGCGCCACCCGCGCTCCAGCCGGGAACTGGACGATCAGGTGCGGGTCGAGAGAGTCCCGAGTCGCACTGCTGAGGTAGTCGATTCCCGGCGGGAGCAGCCGGCGGACGTTGTCGTCGATGCTCACAAGGTGCACCAGGCTGGGTACACCCAGCTTGGCGATGGCCAGGGCGGCCCGCACGCAGGTGCCGCCCAGGCTGATCAGATAGTCGAAGCGCTCAGCGAAGTCGATGCCCAGTTGCGAGGACGAGATGTACTTCTCGCCGCCGCTGTCGGCGTCCAGAAACGCCAGGATGGCGCAGACCAGATCACGCTCGTCCTGGACCGGTGCGGTCACGTCGAGGTCGGCTCGGACGATCCGATACTGCCGGGCCAGTTCGGCCAGCAGCTCGGCGTCCCAAGCAATCTCGAAGTCGACGGTTCCGCCCAGTCCGAGGACGAGTTCGTGAGTCATTGCTGAACTATCTCCAACCTCAGCGGTACAGGTGAGCCTTGTTGTCGGCGCCGAAGAGACGGATCTTGTGCGCCGCCACCTCGTTCATGGCCTCGATGCAGGCCGGCTGGATCATCAGCGGCTCACGCAGCTTGGGATCGTCGCCGAGCACCTCACGCATCTTGGCGTGGTAGCCGACCTTGATGTCGGAGGAGATGTTGATCTTGTTGATGCCGGTCTTGGCAGCGATCGCGATCTCGTCGTCGGGGTTGTTCGAACCACCGTGCAGCACCAGCGGAATCGGCAGCACCGCCTTGATCTCCTTGAGCAGCTCGAGCTTGAGCTCGGGCTTCATCCCGGCCGGGTACAGGCCGTGGAAGGTGCCGATGGCGATGGCCAGGCTGTCCACACCGGTCTGCTCGACGAACCTCACGGCGTCCTCGGGCTTGGTGTAGATGACCTCGCTGGCGCCGGACTCACCGTAGGAGTCGTTGGCGCCGATGGTGCCGAGCTCGGCCTCAACCGACAGCCCGACAGCGTGAGCCGCGGCCACGACCTTCTTGGTGATCTCGACGTTCTCCTCGAACGGCTTGATCGAGGCGTCGATCATCACCGAGGTGTAGCCGTTCTGGATCGAGGTGAGCACCTGCTCGTAGGTGCCGCCGTGATCCAGGTGGACGGCCATCGGCACCGACGAACGGTAGGCGCGGGCCAGGATTGCCTTGATCAGGTCCGGGCCGATGTGGGCGTACTCATCGGGATGAATCGCCACGATCCACGGCGCCTGGAGCTCCTCGCAGAGGTCCGCGATCCCCTGGAACATCGCGTAGTCGCTGATGTTGAACGCCGGCACGGCGAAGCCGGCCTCGTTGGCGACCTTGAGAACTCCGTCACCGCTGGTAAGCATGCTATTTCTCCTTGTGTTTCTTTGTTTGGTAGGGAAGTTCAGTTCTTAACGGCACCGGCGGTCATGCCGCCGATGAAGTACCGCTGGAAGAAGAGGAAGAGCAGCATGATCGGGATCGATCCGAGGATCGACATCGACATCATCTGGTTCCACTCATAGGAGTGCTGGCCCATCAGCAGCTGGATGCCGATCGGCACCGTCCGCATCTCGGGGGTCTTGGTCAGGGTCAGCGCGAACAGGTACTCGTTCCAAGCGATCATGAACGTGTAGATGCCCACCGAGACCAGGCCGGGGATGCTGATCGGAACCAGGACCCGCCACAACGCCGTCCAGGACGATCCGCCGTCGACCTTCACGGCCTCGTCCAACTCACGCGGCAAGGTGTTGAAGTAGCCGGTGAGCATGATGATCGCATAGGGCAGGGTGAAGACCAGGTAGGTCAGGATCAGCCCGGCGTAGCTGTTGTAGAGGCCCAGGAAGACGATCAGACCGAAGTAGGGGATCAGCAGCGTGATCGGCGGGACGGCCTGGACGCTGACGATGATCATGTTCAGGATCTTCTTGAACGGGAACTCGTAGCGACTCAGCGCGAAGGCGGCCAGGATGCCGACCAGCAAGGTCAGCGCCGTCACCGAGAGCGAGACGAAGTAGCTGTTCAGGAAGAAGCGCACCTTGGCCGGATCGGTGAAGATCGCGGTGTAGGCATCGAAGGTGAACGTGGACGGGATCAGATGCGGCGGGAACTGGAAGATGTCGGTGTTCGGCTTGAACGAGCTCGACAGCATCCACAGCACCGGCGCACCGGCGAAGATCGCGCCGAGCACCAGGGCGATCAAGAGCCCGGTGCGGGCCAGCATGCGGGTCTGTGCTTTGGTCATGATCAGTCCCTCGCCTTCTGGGCGCGGACGTAGAAGAACGCGAGCACCATCGAGATCACCAAGACGATGACGGCGGACGCGGACGCGGCCCCGAACTGGTACTTGGTGAAGGCCAGCTTGTAGGTGAAGGTGCTCAGCATCTCCGTGGTGCCGAGCGGACCGCCGCCGGTGGTCATCCAGATCAGCGCGAACTGCTGGGTGGTCCAGATGAAGTCCAGCAGGGCCATACTGATGATGATCGGCTTCAGCTGCGGCAAGGTGATTCGGGTGAAGCGCTGCCAGGCGCTGGCACCGTCCACCTGAGCGGCCTCGTAGTACTCACCGGGGATTCCCTGCAGGCCGGCCAGCAGGCTGGTCATGTAGAAGGGGTAGCCGGACCAGATGTTGATGAAGGTGACCGCGAACAGTGCGGTCTCCGGCGAGCCCAGCCATTCGATCTGCGAGCCGGCCAGGTGGGACGCCGTCAGCAGGTAGTTGATGACGCCGTTCGGCTCGAGCAGCAGGCGCCACAGCACGGCGATGATCGCCACGGTGAACAGCCAGGGCAGCACGTAGATGGTGCGGAAGATGGCCTTGGTCTTGTGACCCAACAAGTCGGTGTTGAGCATCATGGCGAAAGCCAGGCCGAGGATCAGATGAGCGACGACGCTCACCCCGGTGAAGAACAAGGTGTTGGTGACCGCAGTCCAGAAGCTCTCGCTGGACAGGATGTCGCTGTAGTGCTTGAACCCGACGAACTGCGGGTTCTTCTTCATGATCACGTTGTCCATCAGCGAGTAGCCGATGACCATCACGATCGGAATGACCATCAAGACTGTCAGCAGGATGACGGTCGGAGAGAGGTAGCCAAAGGGAACCAAGGCCTTGGCCAAGCCCTTCTTGCCGCCAGTCGCCCGGGAGCGGCTACCGCCGGGTCCGGAGCTCTTGGCTCGTGCCGGGAGCGTGGTGGTGCTCACCGCGCCTCCTTTCGATCATGGAGTGGGGGCCTCAAGGTGAACCGTGAGGCCCCCACTCGGTACATCAGGTGGGATCAGCCGGCGAAGGCTGCGTCCCAGGCCTTCTGCGCAGCAGCCAGCGCATCATCTGCGGACTGCTTGCCGGCCAGGTACTTCTGGAACTGCTCATCGAAGGAACGCATCAGATCCTCGGCCACCGGCAGACCGGTGAACTCGTTGGTCGGAGTGCCTGCCTGGTAGATGTCGAAGGCCTGCTTGAAGATCGGATCACTGTTCACGAAGTCCGGCACGGCCTGGGCGTTGCCCGGGAAGGCGTGGGCCGCGTTGCAGAGGGTGGCGTTGACATCCTTGCCGAGCAGGAAGGCGACCAGCTTGAAGGCCTCGGCCTGGTGCTTGGAGTTGGCGGCAACACCGATGCCCCACGATGCGTACGGCATACCGCGCTTGCCGGAGTAGCCATCAGCGGACGGAATCGCGGCGACCTGGAACTTCAGATCCTTGTTCTGCTCGCGGATCAGGTTCACGTGAGCCAGCGAGTCGATCATCATGCCCACCCGGCCGTTGGTGAACTCGTTGACCTTGTCCTGCTCCTTCATGGTGAAGCTGCCCTTGGCGATCGAGCCGGCGTCGTACATGCCCTTGATGAACTCCATGGCGGACTTCACATCAGCATTGCCGGTCAGGTACGGCTTGCCGTCCTTCAGCATCGAGCCACCGGACGACCAGACCCAGCTCATCACGTCGTTCTGGATGCCGTTGGGCGCGCTGGAATCCAGCGGGAGAACCCAGCCAGCGGTGTTGTTGCCGAGCTTGGTCAGCGCGGCGGCGGCAGCGGTGAACTCGGTGCGGTTGGTCGGGACGGCGGAGACGCCGGCCTTCTTGAGCAGATCGTCGTTGACGAACATCGGGTAGACGAAGTTCGCCACGGGGATCATCCAGGTGGAGCCGTTCAGCTGCACCTGGGCAGCCAGCTGCTTCTCGTCGAAGCTGGCTGCCTTCATCAGCTCGGACAGGTTGGCCAGCGAGCCCTGCTTCACGAAGTCGTTGACCCAGGCTCCGTCGAGGCCGACCACGTCGGACATGGTGCCGGCCGCGGCACCGGCGACGACCTGCTCCTTGGTGGAGGCGTACGGGCCGCTGATCAGCTTGACCTTGATACCCGGGTTTGCCTTCTCGAACTGATCCATGAGGCCGCGCAGTGCGTTGGCGGGCAGTTCCGGCTCCCACCACTGGGCGAATTCGAGGGTAACTTCCTCAGCGGCGGCGCTGCTGCTACCTGCGGCTGAAGTCGGTGCGGTGGTGCTGCCACTGGCACATCCAGTCATTGCCAGAGTCGCTGCTGCCATCACAGCGATCCCCGCCAGGAACTTCTTACGCATCTCACTCCCTTGTTCGTGCGTGACGCGCCGGAGGAGCGGCGACTCCGCTCTGAGACTCACGATCGCGCCGGCGTGCTCATCCTGCCGTCGATTTCCTCCGAGAGTCAAGGCATTTTTGCGGGTTCTTGCGGTTACAGATCGATAACTTCCGCGGACTCTTGCTATAGATGCGGCACTAGTGGCACAATTTGCCGCATAAAGCCGCACCCCTGAGGAGAGAGTATGGCTAAGGAGAACCTCTACCCTGCGCGTCGCCGTGCCGAGATGCTGGAGTTCTTGCGGGACCGGGGCCAGGCCTCGATTCACGAGTTGTCCACGCAGTTCGCGGTCTCGGAGGACACCGTCCGTCGCGACGTCGAGACCCTGGCCGGACAGGGTTCGGTCGAGCGGACGCACGGCGGGGTGACCATCTCCCGCGAGGACCGGTTCAACGATGTGGTGCCGTTCGTGAAGCGGATCGACGCACACTCCGCGGCCAAGGACGAGATCGCCCGGGTCGCGTCCACCTTCATCGAAGAGGGTCAGAGCCTGATCATCTACGGCGGGACGACCACGCTGGCACTGGCCAAGTACCTGGCGGCGCTGCGCGGCATCACCGTGGTCACCAACAACCTGGCCCTGCCTCAGGAGCTCTACTCCCGAGGGGTCCGCGAGATCTATGTGCTGGGTGGCTCGTTCCGTCCCCGCTCCCAGGTGACCATCGGCCCGGTGGCGCTGTCCGACGGTGCCGGCAAGCCGCGCTCGATCCACGCCCGCTGGGCCATCATCGGCGTCGGCGGCGTGTCCGACGAGGGGACGGTCTGGACCAGCAGCCTTCCTGAGGCCGGGATGATGCGGGAAATGATGGACTGCGCCTCGCACACTCTGCTGCTGGCCGATGCCACCAAGTTCGGCAAGCAGGAGTTCGCCGAAGTCGCCGACCTGTCGGCCAACACCACTCTGATCACCGAGAAGCGGCCCAGCCAGGCGCTGCTCGATATGGCCGCCGAGGTCGGCGCCCGAGTGATCATCACCAGCGAGTTCGAGGACGCCCAGTCCCGCGACTGAGCTCCGCACTCTGAATCGAGAACCGATGTCTGTCCTGCCCACCTTCTCCGCCGCTGCCGCCGATCGCACCCTGGATGCCGGGGACGGCGTCGTCCGCCTCGCCCCGACCTGGGTGCCCCGGGTCTTCTCCACCCCCGGCCGGCGGATCCGGCTGCACCCCGAGGACTACTACGCCTTCGGCAAGGACCGCGGCGGGATCGACGAGCGCTGGCTGGCCTCGCCGATCAGGGCCGACAACGGCCCGGCCACCGGTGATTTCGAGGGACTCAGCCTGGTGCGCGGCGCCGAGGGTCAGCTGCTGCCCTTCGACCAGTTCATCGCCCATCACCAGGACACCCTGATCGGCTCACGGATCTGGGCGGCCTACGGCAAGTGGCCGGTGTTCGCCAAGTTCTTCGACAACGAGCAGTCGTTGCCGTTCCACGTCCATCACCGCGACGAGGACGCCCGGGCACTGGGCAAGGTGTCCAAGCCGGAGGCCTACTACTACGCCCCGCAGCTGAACAACCACCTGGCCGCACACCCGGTCTCCTTCCTCGGCCTGCAGCCCGGAGTGACCCGTGACCAGCTGCGGGAGCGGCTGATCGGCTTCGGCAAGGGTGGCGACAACCGGATCACCGAGTTGTCCTTCGGCTACCGGACCCAGCTCGGCACCGGCTGGGACGTGCCGGCCGGCGTCCTGCACGCCCCGGCCAGCGCCTGCACCTACGAGCCGCAGGCCGCCTCCGACGTGCTGTGCATGTGCGAGTCGTGGAGCAACAACCGCGAGGTGCCCGACGAGCTGCTCTGGAAGGACGCCCCGGCCGACCGGGTCGGCGACTACGACTACATCCTCGACCTGCTCGACTGGAAGCTGAACACCGACCCCGATTTCACCAACAGCCGCCGGCTGATCCCGTTCGAGACGGACGAGTCTGTCGCCGCGGCCGACCCCGGCTACGTCGAGAAGTGGATCGTGTACAAGTCGGCCATGTTCAGCGCCAAGGAGCTGACCGTGCGTCCGGGCGCGAGTGTGGTGATCACCGACGCCGATGCCTACGGAGTGATCGTGATCCAGGGCCACGGACGCTTCGGCGTCCATCCGGCCGCGGCACCGACGCTGATCCGCTTCGGTGAGCTGACCGAGGACGAGTTCTTCGTCTCCGAGCCGGCCGCGCGCCGCGGCGTCCGGGTGGTCAACCAGAGCTCGACCGAGCCGCTGGTGATGCTGAAGAACTTCGGACCGGGCACCGCGCCAGGCTTCTGAGCGCCTGGGCTCAGCCGACCGCCAGCAGCCGAGCCTTCTCGGCGGCGGGCAGGAATGAGGCCTCGATGCTGTTGCAGGCCAGGGTGTCCAGCTGATCCTGCCTGAGCCCGAACTGATCGCGGACGGCGACCAGGTTGTCGTCCAGATAGCCGCCGAAGTAGGCCGGATCGTCGGAGTTCACGGTGACCAGCAGGCCGGCGTCCAGCATGGCCGGGAGCGGATGCGCGGCCAGGTGCGGTACCGCCTTCAACCGGACGTTCGACAGCGGGCAGCTGGTCAGCGGGATCCGCTGCTCGGCCAGATGCGCGACCAGTGACGGATCCTCCACGGCCCGGATGCCGTGGTCGACCCGCTCCACCTTCAGCTCGCGCAGCGCCTCCCACACGTAGTCAGGGCCGCCTTCCTCGCCGGCGTGAGCGACGGTGTGCAGCCCGTCGGCGCGCGCCCGCTGCCACAGCGGGGCGAATGGTGCGGCCGGGAAACCGACCTCGGACGAGCACAGCCCGATCCCGAGGAGCTCGACCCCGGTGGCCAGGGCCTGGTCGTAGGCGCACTCGGCGTCGTCCGCACTGAGGTGGCGCAGGAAGGTGACGATCAGCCCCGAACTCACCCCATGGTCGACCTCGGATCGGCTCAACGCGTCGCTGACTCCGGCCAGGACCACCTCTGCCGGCACTCCGCGGGCCGTATGTGCTTGTAGATCCAGGAAGACCTCGGCCCGGACGACGCCGGCCCGGGCAGCCCGGGCCAGGTAGGCGTCGGTCAGCTCGGCGAAGTCGGCCTCCGTGCGCAACACGGCCATGTTCGCGTAGTAGATGTCCAGGAAGTCCTGCAGGCAGCCGTAGTCGAAGCGGCTGCGCAGATCGTCCACATCGCGCCAAGGCAGGGTGAGCTGGTTGCGCTCAGCCAGCTCGAAGGCGAGCTCCGGCTCGAGCGTCCCCTCCAGATGCAGATGCAGTTCCGCGAAGCCCATCACCACTCCCTCGTCGGCTGTTCCCGCGATGCTATCGCCGTCCCGCCGGGGTCGCCGCGCTACCCGTCCACCTCGCCGCGCTACCGCTCCGCCCGCCTCGCTACCCGTGCAACGGTAGCGGCGCGACAGGACGGGTAGCGAAGTGTCGAGACGGGCAGCGCCGCTGCGAACCTGAGGGTGGAGCGGTGAGCGGCCAACCCGCGTGCGCGGACGCTCAGTCGCCCAGCCAGACCACCAAGCCGGTGTGGCCGCTGAGTACGGCAGCGACTCCGGCACGGACGGCGTCCGCACATCGCTGTGGGGTGAAGGAGGCCGGGTTGTAGGTGGACGAGGTGCCCAGGCCCTCACCGCGGAAGGAGGCGCCGGCCCAGTCGGCGGCGGTGACGTTGCTGGTCGGTTCGGCCAGTTCGGCGCCCACCACCAGGAACTGCTGGCTCAAGTGGTTGGCCGAGACCAAGGCCATCGGATCGATCAGGTCCTCCCCGACGATGATGATCAGGTCCGGATGCAGTGCGATGGCCTCGTTGGCACCGGCGATGATCCGGGCGTCCGCGACGATCGTGCGCAGGTCGACGCCGTTCTCCCGCGCCCACTCCCCAACCGCAGAGCGAAGCGTCCCGGTCGGCCGATCATTGCCGGTGGTGAGCAGGACCACCCGATACCCCGGGGCCGGTCGCAGGTCGTGCCAGGATCCGGCGGTCGGAGTGAAGGTCGACTCCGGCGCCGGCGTCCCGGACGGGACGAAGCCCGCAGCCAGCCCGCCGATCGGACGGGGCACCGGCCGAGCCTCCAGCCACGGATCGGCGGCAAAGGCGGTGGCCGCAACCGCCGCCACGGCGGCCAGCCCGGCCATGGCGGCCACCAGCAGCAGCCCACGGTGCGGGGAAGTCGTCATGCCTGCTCCTGGTCGTCCGGGCCTTGTCGGATCCACTGTGCGGGGTGATCAAGGCTCAGATCCAGCCGTCCGCAGCAGAGTTCTTCCGACGTTCGCCAGCCGACCAACCGGCGTTCACCTGCGCCCGTGAGCCTTGCGCTGAACCGACAGAAGGAACCAGGCGATGCCCCACACCACCGTCCGCCCCGCCGCGCGCAATGGGGCGCTGATCGCCATCACGATCCTGCTCGGCGCCGGCTGGTTCGCGCCGGCCGCATCCGCCCACGGCTTCAGCTCGGTGGTCTACGCCAGCGTCGCCCCCGGCGAGCAGAGCGGACGGGTCCGCGCTGAACTCCAGCTCGAGTACGACCTGCTGGTGGTCTCGGCCGCCGACACCCAGCACACCGACCAGCTCTTCCGGGACGGCACCGCAGCCTTCGAGGATCAGGACGCCACCGCCCAGGCGTCCGCTCTGACCACGCATCTGCCGACCGTCCAGGCCTACGTCGACGAGCGCTTCCGGATCAGCGCGGACGGTGCCCCGTGCCCGGCCCAGGTGGTGGGACCGATCACCATGTCGATCCGGGAGGGCGTCCCCTACGCCGGCCTGGTGCTGGACGCCGACTGCGCGCGGCCCAGCGACGCCCACGAGATCACCAGCACGCTGTTCGCCGACTCCGAGGGCTTCGTCACCGGCACCACCACGATCCTGACCTACGACCTGGATCTGCACTCCGGCAGCGCCGCGCTCACCGCGCAGCAGCCGTCCTTCTCCACCGCGCAGAGCGTCGGCCAGCGGTTCTGGGAGTTCTTCCAGCTCGGCGCCGAGCACCTGCTCGGCGGCCTGGATCACATCCTGTTCCTGCTGGCCCTGATCGTCGGCTCCCGGCGGCTGCGCGAGGTGATCTACGCGGCCAGCGCCTTCACCCTGGCCCACTCGGTGACCTTCATCCTGGCCGCCACCCACACCGCCAGCCTGCCGCCGGAGTTCGTCGAACCGACTATCGCGGCCTCGATCGCCGTGGTCGGCGCCTGGCATCTGTTCCGGGTCCGTAAGGACCCGCTGGCCGCCCCCGAGCTGGCCAGTCGGACCACCTGGGGCCTGGATCGGGCCGGACGGCTCCGGCTGGCCGTGGTCTTCATCTTCGGTCTGGTCCACGGGATGGGCTTCGCCTCGGCCTTGGGTATCGACGAGCCATGGTCATGGACGCTGCTGTGGTCGCTGCTGGTGTTCAACCTGGGCATTGAGGTGGTCCAGATCGGGATCATCGCCATCACCTTCCCGCTGCTGGCCCTGCTGCGCCGACGAGCACCGCGGTGGGGTGGCTGGGTGAGCATCCTGATCGCCAGCGGGGTCGTCCTGGCCGGAGCGATCTGGTTCGTCCAGCGGATCCTCGGCTGAGCCCGGTCATCCGTCCGAGCTACAACACGCGCTCAACCGGCCAGTGTTTCCGGAACCGCCCATTGCCTCGGAGGAACCGTTCATCTGGTGTCCACCTGGCGCCAAAACAGTGTTGCTGCCGTCCAGCCGGGCGGCGAGCAACCCCTGACAGGAATGGATACCCATGTCTTCCTTCAGTGCAGCGGCACGGGACGGACGGCCAGTGCGTCGACGGCTCGTGCTCTGGGCGTCCGCAGTCGCCCTGAGCGTCTCGATCGGCACCGGCGGCCTGCTGGCCACCCCGGCCTACGCCGATACCCCCGCAACCTTCACCGACATCATTCTTGGCGTCGGTGCTAATGAGGCCCAGCGGATCGTCAGCTGGTACTCCACCGCAGACACCACCCAGGTCGTGCAGCTGGCCCGCACCTCCGATCTGGTCAGCGGCGACTTCCCCAGCGGCGCCACCACCTTCAGCGCCTCGGGCACCGCGAACATCACCAGCGTGGGCGGCTTCAACCGGCACGCCACCCTCACCGGCCTGACCAAGAACACCGCCTACTCCTACCGGGTGGGTTCGGACGGCAACTGGTCGAACACCTACAGCTTCAAGACGCAGTCTTTCGACGGGAACTTCGACTTCCTGTTCTTCGGTGACCCGCAGATCGGGTCGTCCGGCAACGTCACGAAGGATGCGGCCGGTTGGGTCGACACCGTGAACGTGGCAGTCAACGAGGCTCCGAACAGCGAGCTGCTGGTCTCCGGCGGTGACCAAGTCGAGACGGCCAACACCGAGCTCCAGTGGGACGCCTTCGCCCAGCCCGAGCAGCTGCGCAGCTACCCGTGGGTGGCCACCATCGGCAACCACGACGTCGGCGGCAAGGCCTACGAGCAGCACTTCTTCACTCCGAACACCGACCGGTCGGCGTCCCTGTACGCCAACGGCAACCCGGCGTCGAACACCTCCGGTGGCGACTACTGGTTCATCTACAAGGATGTTCTGTTCATCGACCTGAACAGCAACAGCTACACCACGGCCACCGGTGGCGGCGGCGACGCGGCGCATGTCGCCTACGTCACCGACGTGATCAACAACCACGGGGCCGAGGCCAAGTACACCGTGCTGGTCTACCACCACGCGATCTACTCCCCGGCCGATCACGCCAAGGACAACGACAACAAGGTGCGCCGAGTCGACTTCCCGACCACCTTCTCCAAGCTGGGCGTCGACCTGGTTCTGCAGGGCCACGACCACAGCTACTCGCGCAGCTACGAGATCAAGAACAGCGCCAAGGCCAATGCTGACGAGCAGCCGGCCCAGGACGAGGTCTACGAAGGCCCCGGCGGCGTGATCTACGTCACCGCCAACTCGGCTTCCGGCTCGAAGTACTACGACCTGACCACCCCCGACTCCTCCGGCACCAGCGGCGCCGGCAACGGGGCGGACCCGCTGAACCCGTCCAGCTACTGGTACAACTCGGTGCAGAACCAGGAGCACGTGCGCAGCTACGTCAAGGTCGAGGTGAAGAACGACGCCCTGGTCGTGAAGGGCATCCGTTCGGGCACCTGTGACGCTCCGAACGCAGCCGTCGAGCTGGGCAAGGTCCTGTGGTGTGGCCCGAAGAACGGCAGCGAGGCGGCCAAGCCGGTCGGTTCGGTCTTCGACTCGGTCACCATTCACCCGAACCACGGCGACGGTCAGGACATCCAGGTTGCGGTTCCGGAACTGCCCGGCGAGTTCGGCTGGACGATCGACGGCCACAACACCCTGGTCGACCTGGGCACCGCGAGCCACAGCTCCGGCGGCTACTTCGAGGCGCAGGGCGCGATCAACCCGATCAAGGTGAACGACACCCGCAGCGCACTGTCGCCGTGGTCGCTGTCGGCATCGGTGGGCAACTTCACCGATGGCGGAAAGTCCTTCTCCGGCTCCTACCTCGGCTGGAGGCCGAAGCTGGTCACCGCCGGTGGCGGTGCCACCTTTGGGGACGCCGTGGCGTCGTCCTTCGATGACAACGGCAAGGGCCTGTCGATCTCTCGGGTGCTCGGCTCGACCACGCAGGGCCACGACCGGGGGAGCGCCGTGCTCGGCGCCGACCTCGATCTGAAGGTGCCTGAGCTGTCCGCAGACGAGGGCGCGTACCGCGCGACCCTCACCATCACCGCGCTCTCCAGCTGAGCCGGTTCGGCGCTGGGGACGGAGCGTGTGGCGCCGTCCCCAGCGCCTCCCCACAAACATCGATCGTCCGCCCGAGAGGAACTCCGATGGTCACCCGCTCCACCTTCGTCCGAGGGATCGCGGCCGCGGCCGCGGCGCTGCTTGCTGTGTCCTGGCTACCGACCACGGCTTGGGCCGACGATGCCAGCTGGACGGTGCGGACCGCGTCCAACGACTTCGGCAAGAGCCGGACCAGCTTCAGCTATGCCGTGGAGCCGGGGGGCAGCATCGACGACGAACTGGTGGTCGCCAACCACGGTAAGCAGCCCATCGAGCTGGCGATCTACGCCGCCGACGGCTACACGACGACCAACGGTCAGCTGGATCTACTCACCAAGGACCAGCAGTCGACCGGGATCGGCGCGTGGGTGAAGCCGTCGGTCGAGCGGGTCACCATCGCCCCGGACAAGGAGCAGGCGGTCGCCTTCCGGGTGGCGGTTCCGACCAATGCCAGCCCCGGCGACTACGTCGGCGGCATCGTCACCTCGCTGTCCAGCGAAGGTGCCTCGGGGATCTCGGTCGATCGCCGGCTGGGCATTCGGATCGGCCTGCGGGTCGGCGGTGCGCTGGCCCCGGAGCTGGCCGTCGACGGCGTCCAGGTGAGCTGGGGTGGCTGGCTGAACCCGCTGGCCAGCGGTGACGCCACGATCAGCTACACCCTGCACAACAACGGCAACACGGTCCTGGCCGCGCAGTCGTCCGCCCTGGTCAACGGCCCGTTCGGCTGGTTCGCCAGCCCGCCGGTGACCGCCACGGCACCGCCGAAGCTGCTGCCAGGGGAGAGCTGGACGCAGACCGTCCAGGTGCCCGGGGTGCTGGCTGGCTTCGTGGTGTTCGCCACGGTGAGCGCGGTACCGCTGGTGATCGACGCCTCGGGTTCGACCTCGCCACTGGCCCCGGTCACCGCGTCCGGCTCGACAATGGCGCTGCCGGTGTTCCCGCTGCTGGCCCTGGTGCTCGTGGTCGGTGCGGTCCTCCTGACCATCTGGTTGCGCCGCCGGGCCAAGGCCGCGCAGGACGCCCGGATCGAAGCGGCCGTGCGGGACGCGCTGGCCGGCACCGGAACCGCTGTGGCTAGCCCGGCCTCTGCCGACGAGGACGAAGTCGAGGTCCACTGAGGACGTGGCGCCCGTGGTGCGCCCGGGATCTCGATTTTCGCCGCGCTACCCGTAGCCCCACTGCGCTACCGCTCCTGCTCGCGGCGCTACCCGTAGCCCGACCGCGCTACCTGTGCACGGGTAGCTTCGCGGAGTTCGGGTAGCGCGGCGGGCTGTAGGCGAGCCGGACCTTGAGGGCTGAGACAATCAGAACCCAGTGCTTCTCCGCCGAGCCCGGCATGTTCGTCCTCGGCCGACCAGGAAGGTGACGACATGGCTGACCTGCAGCCGAACCCTCCCGCCGAACCGGTCGGACGCGACGCCGCCCTGGCCGAGAAGTCGGACGCGGTGTGCCGGATGGGCTCACTGATGCTGACCGCCGGCACCGGCTCCTACCGGGTGAAGGCCGCCATGGGACGGGTGGCCGCGGCGCTGGGCATCGAGCAACTCGAAGCGCAGGTGAGCCTCACCGAGATCGTGGCCACCACCCGCGCCCAGGGCGCTTTCCGGACCCAAGTTCTGGAGGTGCCGGTTCCGGTGGTGAACGCCGATCGAATCTCGGCGCTGCTACGGGTTTCGCTGCGGGCCGCACCGGGGCTGACCGCCGCAGAACTCCATGCTCAGCTGGACGCCGTCGAAGCCAAGGCGCGCCACTACTCGCACCTGGCCATCGTGGCCGGAGCCGCCGCGGCCTGCGCGGCCTTCGCCTTCCTGAACAACGGACGCTGGCAGGAGTGCCTGGCCGCCGCCTTGGCGGCCGGGCTCGGCAAGGGCGTCCAGCTCGCCCTGCAGCGGTTCCGGCTCAACCAGCTGGCCGTGGTCGGGCTGGCCGCGACCGCTGCCTGCCTGGTCTACATGCTGTGTGCGTCCGCGCTGGCCTGGCTGATGCCGTCGGCCGCGCACCCGCTCCACGAGGCGGCATTCACTTCGGCCATCCTGTTCCTGGTGCCCGGCTTCCCGCTGCTCACCGCGGCCCTGGATCTGGCCCGGTTCGACTTCACCTCGGGGGTGTCCCGGCTGCTCTACGCGACCATGGTCACCTTGGCCGCGGCGCTGGGTGCCTGGCTGGTGGCGTGGACGTTCGGTCTGACCCCAGCCGAGATCGCACCGCTGGATCTGGCGCCGGCCGCATTGTTCGGATTGCGTGCCCTGGCCAGCCTGATCGGCGTGTTCGGTTTCGCGATCACCTTCAACACCCCATTGCGTCCGGCGCTGACCGCCTCAGTGATCGGGATGATCGCCAACGTGGCCCGGCTGACCGCCATGGACGCGTCCGCAAACCCCCTGCTGTGTGCGGTGGCGGCCACCATCCTGGTCGGCCTGCTGGCCGGCTGGGCCAGTCAGCGGCTGCCCGCACCGCGGATCATCTTGTCGGTGCCGGCCGTGCTGATCATGATCCCGGGCGCCAGCACCTATCGGGCGCTGGTGGCCATGATCAACCGGGACTCGCTGAACGCGCTGAGCAACGCCTCGGCGGCCCTCAGCGTGATCGTGGCGCTGGCGGCCGGCCTGGCGATCGCCCGGATGCTCACCGATCCGGCCTGGACGGTCGCGAACCCGACCTGGACTCAGATGCCGACCACCCGCGCCCAGCGGATCCTGCGCAACCGGGCCCGGGCCGAGCAGCGTCGGCAAGCCGCCCGTCCGTCCACCACAGACGACAACGGCAACTGACCCGGGCTCGAGAAGCCGGGTCAGCCGCCGCCGGAGTCGACCTCAGTCGGTGAACTCGAAGCCCTGGGCGCGCAGAGTGGCAGCCACCTCGGGGTAGTAGATCCGGGAGTAGACCCCGGCGGTCTCCTGGGCATAGCCGCCCATCTGGGTCAGGCCCTGGCCGTCCCACCAGGCCCGCAGCACCTGGTCGTAGCTGGCCACGCCCTCGGCGACCTTCTCGGCGTCGTAGCGCTCAGCCATGGCGAAGGACTCCACCGGAACCCGCGGCTTCACCTTGTTCAGCCGCGCCCGGTCCGGCACCCCCAAGGTGGAGCCGACGATGGGGAAGGTGCGCGGCGGCAGCTCCAGCAGCGCGATGATCTCGGCCGGATTGCGGCGGATCCCGCCGATCGGGGTGGTCCCGTAGCCCAGCGCGGCGGCCGCGGCCTGGAAGGTGGCCAGGGCGATACCCGCGTCGACCGCACCGACCAGGATTCCCTCAGCGCTGCGCTCGACGACCTGTTCAGTGCCGGCCAGCTTGGCGGCTTCCGCGGTCCGGTTGAAGTCGGCCACGAAGGCGACGAAGGCGTCGGCGGCCGCGATCCCCGGCTGGCCGGCGAGCTCGGCGATCCGAGCGATCCGCTCCTTGTCGCGGACCACGACCAGAGTGATCTGCTGGCCGTTGATCGAGGTCGGGGCCTGCTGGGTCGCCTTGATGATCTCGGCGAGATCGGCCTCCTTCACGGTCTCGCCGGTGAAGGCGCGGACGGAACGGCGCTCGGTGAGCTGCTCGAGGACGGGATTGGTCACTGCACTGCCTTTCGTTGCGTTCCCAGGGACGCCCACCGCGGCAGTCAGCCGGGGGTTGTCCACCTGGGCGAGGCCGGGCCTCCGTAGTTGTGTATCGACCGTTCCAATATATATACTGAACCATCCGGTACACAAATCGGCTGGGTGGCGGTGCTGATCAGAAGTGGAGGAGTGATGGGACGACCACAGGAGTTCGATACCGCTCAGGCGGTCCGGGCGGCCCGTCGCGTGTTCTGGGAGCAGGGCTACGCCGAGGCGTCGATGCCCGACCTCGAAGATGCCACCGGCGTCGGCCGCTCCAGCATCTACCACGCCTTCGGCAGCAAGCGCGGTCTCTTCGACGCCGCCGTGATCAGCTACCTGGACGAGGTGGTCCGGCCGCGGCTTCGTCCGCTGTACGACAATCCGGTCGATCCGGACGCGGTGGTCACCTACCTGCGCCTGATCCAGACCGCGGCACATCAGGCCAGCGGCGTCCACGGCTGCCTGCTGATCAACACGGCCACTTCTCCACTGGGCGCGGACTCGGCGGTGGCACGGGCGATCGTTGAGTATCGCGCCGAACTGCAGGAGGGCCTTGCCCACGGCCTTCAGGCCCGCTTCCCCGATCGCAGCGGCGCCTCGATCACCCGGCTGGCCGAGACCCTCACGGCCCTGCTGGTCTCCGCGTTCAGCACCGTCCGCGCCGACCCGAAGGGCGCGGCCCGCGACATGGAGTTGGCCATCAGCCTGGCCACCGAGGGCAGCTGAGCCCAACCGTCCGGAGTGCCCGCCGCGGACGGTTCTGGCACAGTGGAGGGCAGGTCCCCTTCGTGGGCCCCGGACGAGGGAGCCGTACCCGGTCAGCGACAAGACGGCCAGGAAGGCTCGTCATGTCCTGGCTCATCCTCGTCCTGGCCGGTATCGCTGAAGCTGTGTGGGCGCTGGCCCTGCGACGCTCCGAGGGGCTCACTCGTCTGGCACCCAGCGTGGTCTTCGTCGTCGCCCTACTGCTCAGCATGGCTGGCCTGGCCTACGCCATGCGCAGTCTGCCGACCGGCACCGCCTACGCGGTCTGGGTCGGCATCGGCGCGTCCCTGACCGTCGGCTACGGGATGATCACCGGCGCCGAAACCGCCTCGCTGTGGCGGGTGCTGTTCTTGGCCATGATCATCGGCGGCGTGATCGGGCTCAAGGCCGTCGAGTCCTGAGCCCGAACCGCCGACCTCACCTCAGCCCAGGCGTGGCACCAGCACCGGGGTGCGGCGTCGATACTCCTGGTAGTCGGCCTGATCGCCCCACTTGGCTTCGGCTTTCGCCTCGAGCAGCGGCACCCCGCTGACCCGGGTGATCAGCAGCGCCACGAAGATCGGCGACACCAGGCCGACCCACTGCCAGCCGTGCAGTGCCGGGAAAGCGATCACGGCGACCCCGACCCACAGCAGGATTTCGCCGAAGTAGTTCGGATGCCGGGAACGCGACCACAGCCCGGTGGAGATGAAGCGTCCCCGATTGGCGGGATCGGCCCGGAAGGCGCTCTTCTGCCGATCAGCAATCACTTCGATGGCGAATCCGACTGCCCACAACAGCAGGCCGACCACCGCAAAGACATCGATTCCCAGCGGGGCGGACGAGCTGAGCGCGATCCACGCCGCGGACGCCGTGACGCTGACCCACAGGCCTTGAATCGTCCAGACCCCGAGGAATCGCGGCAGCGAGCCCTTGATCTCGTCGAAACGATCATCGGCGCCGGTGCGACTCACCCGCCCGAACAGGAAACTCCCGAGCCGGACCGCCCAGATCAGCACTACGGCCGCCAGCAGAATCCGACGCGGCTCCCAGCTGCCCACCATCAGCAGCGTGGCCAGCGTGACCAGGATGTAGGTGAGGCTTCCGGTCAGATCGAAGAAGCGCTCGGTGTGAGCTACGAAGGACGGCACGAAGACCAACCACTGCAACACGAACGCGGCGGCCACCGCCACCGCGAACACCGGAACCGATCCGATCATGGCGCCATCCTGGCTGCCGGCCAGGGCCAGCCCGACCCCGAGCACCACGACCAGCGGCGTCGCCACCAGCGAGGTGCGTTCAGCTTTCGTCATTGAATTCCCTCCCGCAATCAGCCGTCGTCTCGACCGGGTTTATTCCTTTGCTCCCAACAACTGCACCAGATGCTGGTGGATTCCCTCCAATCACGACCAAGATGGCGACAAGGGGAGGAAATGCCATGACCACCGAAATCCGCCAGGCACCGATGCCGTCGACGGAACTGGCTGAGGCGAGCACACCGCTGCTCGTCGACGCCACTGGTTTTCAGAATGCCACCGATCTGCTGCTGAACCGGCTGGCGGAGGCGCCCGATCACGTCGCCTTCGACGTCCGGGACGCCGGCGCACCGGTCAGCGGGCCGTGGCGTCCGGTCTCCACCAGGGAGTTCGCCGCACAGGTCCGTCGGCTGGCCCGTGGCCTGATCGCGGCCGGGATCGAGACCGGGGACTCGGTCGGGATCATGGCCGCCACCCGTTACGAGTGGGCCGTGGCCGAGATGGCCTGCTGGTTCGCCGGCGCCGTGGTGGTGCCGATCTACGACACGTCCGCTGCCGTCCAGGTGCGGACGATCGTCGCCGACGCCGCGGTCCGACTCGGCGTGGCCGGCTCGTCCGAGCAAGCCGACTTGCTGCGGGAAGCGCTGGCCGAGCAGGCCGTCGGCCCGCTGGGCGTGTGGACCATGGACCCTGCCCCCGGCCACGATCTGGACGCGCTGGCCGAGCTGGGCGAGGCGGTCTCCGATGAGCTGCTCGAGCAGCGCCGAACCGCGGCCGACCTGGACGCGGTGGCCACCATCGTCTACACCTCCGGCACCACGGCCGAGCCGCGCGGCGCCCTGATCACCCACCGCAACTTCGTCCTGCAGGTCCGCAACATCGCCGCGGCCTACACCGAGGTGGTGAAGGCGGACGGGAACACGATCATCTTCTTGCCGCTGGCCCATGTGCTGGCCCGCGGACTGCAGCTGGTCTGCCTGGCCTCGGGGATGCGGATCGCGCACTTGGCCGAACCGAAGGAGGTGGTGCCGGCGCTGGCCGTGCTGCGTCCGACCTTCTTGGTGGTGGTGCCGCGGGTGCTGCAGAAGGTGCAGGCCGCCGCCGCGGCCGCCGCGGCCAGCAAGCATCTGGGTCTGGTCTGGACGGCCGCGCAGAACACCGCCATCGCCTGGGGACGGTTCCTCGAGGAGCGCCAGGTCGTCCCGGACGCCCGACCGTCGCCCTGGCTGACGGCGCGGCGCCGGGTCTTCGATCGGCTGTTCTACTCCCGGCTGCGCGGCCTGCTCGGCGGACGGATCGAGTACCTGCTGTCCGGGGCGGCGTCCCTGGACGCCGAACTGTGCCGCTTCTTCACCGGGATCGGGGTGCCGGTGGTCGAGGGCTACGGCCTGACCGAGACCACCGCCCCGCTCACCGGGAACCTGCCCGGCTCGATCCGAGCCGGCAGCGTCGGGGTACCGATGCCGGGCACCACCGTCCGCATCTCCCCCAATGGCGAGGTCTTGGCCCGCGGCGTCGGGGTCTTCGCCGGCTACCGCAACCGCGAGGCGAACACGGACGCCTTCGTCGACGGCTTCTTCCGCACCGGCGATCTGGGCGAGTTGGACGCCGCCGGCCGGCTGACCCTGCGCGGGCGCAGCAAGGATGTGATCGTCACCTCCGGTGGCAAGACCGTTTCCCCGGCGGCCTGGGAGGGTTCGGTCGAGCAGAACCCGCTGGTGGCCCACGCCGTCCTGGTCGGTGAGGGAAAGCCCTACCTGGGTGGCCTGATCCTGCTGGATCCGGAGTCGGTGAATGCCTGGGCGCAGCGCGAAGGTCTCGCCGGAGCCGTGAAGCTCAGCGCTCCGGTGGACGGCGGCCTGGTCCAGGTCGACGACTCGCGGCTGGTCGCGGCGATCAGTCGGGCCGTGCAGGCCGCGAACGCACAGCTGGCCCGCTCCGAGCAGGTGCGGCGGTTCTCGCTGCTGATCGCCGACCTCACCGAGAAGGGCGGCATGGTCACGCCTACCCTGAAGTTGAAGCGGGCCGCATTGCTGGCCCGGGTCCACGACATTGTCGAGAACCTCTATCGAGATCCTAGGAGTCGCAGATGAGCAGGTTCCGTCGTTGGTTGATCAGCTACGTGGTCGCGTTGGTGGTGTTCACCCTGGTGGACGGGGTGTGGATCGGCCTGGTGGCGTCCGGGGTGTATCGGGCTGAGCTCGGCTCGCTGCTGGCCGCCTCGTTCCAGCCGGTCGCGGCCATCGTGTTCTACCTGGGCTACGTGGCCGGACTGGTGCATTTCGGAGTGCAGCCGTTGGCCGGGGACGTCCCGCTGGGCCGGCGGGTGCTGGCCGGGGCACTGTTCGGCCTGTTCACCTACGGCACCTGGGGGCTGACCGCCCTGACCGTGCTGAACGGCTTCTCGGCATTCGTCGCCGTCACCGACATCGCCTGGGGGACGGCGCTGGGCGCCCTGGTCACTTGGCTGTCCACACTCCTCTTGCGGCGCTTCGGGGTACTCCGGGCCAACCCGGTCTGAGCCGAACCGTCATCACCGGACGACGCGCTCCGTCCGGACAGCACGAAGCCGCCCCCGGGGCACCCGGGAGCGGCTCGGCTGGGGGACGGGCTAGCTCTTCGGCAGCAGGACGCCGTCGATCACGTGGATCACGCCGTTGCTGGCGGTGATGTCGGTCTTGATCACGTTCACGGTGTTTCCGGCGCCGTCGGTGAGGCTGACCTTGCCGTCCTTCACCTTCACGGTGAAGGTGCCACCCTGGACGGTCTTGACCTTCTCGCCGTTCATTCCGGCGACCTGGCTGGCCATGACCTCTCCGGAGACCACGTGGTAGGTCAGCACGCTGGTCAGCGCCTTCTTGTCCTTCAGTAGACCGTCCAGGGTGCCGGCCGGCAGCTTGGCGAAGGCCTCATCGGTGGGCGCGAAGACCGTGAACGGGCCGGGGCCCTTCAGGGTCTCGACCAAGCCGGCTGCGGTCAACGCCGTGGCCAGAGTCTTGAAGTCGCCGGCCGCGACGGCGGTGTCGACGATGTCGGACATCATCGGTTCGCTCATTGACGGGCTGGGGGAGGCGGGGGCGGAGGTCGCCGGTGCCGAGCTGGCCGGGGCCGAACTGGGCGGGGCGGCCGGGGCAGCAGCGGTACAGCCGGTGGCGATCAGGCCCAGGCTGAGGATGGCGGCCGCAATAGCGAAGCGCTTCATGAACGGTCCTTTCGGTCGAGTGATGTACCTGTGCTTCGTCCCCAGCCCTGTGGCTGGATGCACGACTAGGTAGTGCTGCGCAGATCGGGCGATCTGTGGACCTCGTCTGCATCCAGCCGCGGCCCTGCCTGCGAAGAGAGGACGAGCTGCACGCCGGTGCAGCCACAGCTGAAGGGAGCATTCGATGACGCTTCGACGCACTTTGGCCCGGCTCGGTGTGATTGCCGTGGCCGGTTTGGTCTCCGCAGGCCTGGTGGCAGTGCCCGCCCAGGCGTCCACCTCGCCTGCGGGTGAGCGCAGCCTGGCCGCGCTGCTCACCTCCGACGGCAACACCTTCGACCACAACTGGTACGACTACGACATCGTCACCGAGGCGGTGCTGGCTGTCCTGGCTGCCAAGCCGAGCAGCCCGGTCGGCGTCCTGGCCGACGGCTCAGTGCCGCTGACCGCCTTCATTCCCAACGACCGCGCCTTCCAGGTGCTGGTGCGCGACCTGACCGGACGGTGGCCCAGCACAGAAAAGAAGACGTTCGAGGCGCTGGTCGGTGCCGTCGGGGTGGACGCCGTCGAGGCCGTCCTGCTCTACCACGTGGTGCCAGGAGCGACGATCCGCTCCAAGGACGCACTGAAGGCGGACGGCGCGAAGCTCGCCACCGCGCTGCCGGGTGCCGCGATCACGGTGGACGTGAAGAGCAAGTGGCTGCGTCTGATCGAGCTGAAGGATCTGGACCGCAACGACGCCAACCCGTGGATCAACCCGCGAGCCTTCGATCTGAACAAGGGCAACAAGCAGATCGCTCACGGGATCACCCTGGTCCTTCGGCCGCTGAACCTCTGACCCGCGTGGGCACCGGCCCCTTCCCGGCAACCCTCGGCGGAGGGGCCGGGCCCACCTATGCTGAAGACGTGCCGAGCGACAGCGCCCTCCCGTCGGCGGAGCTGGCTGTCCGCTTGCGGAACGGCGATCAGCAGGCGCTGGCCGAAGCATTCGCCCAGCACTCCCGCCTGGTCCATACGGTTGCACTGCGGACCCTGGGAAATCACCACGATGCCGAGGACGTCACCCAGCAAGTCTTCGTGGCCGCCTGGCGTGGCCGTCACGGTCTGGATCCGGCGCGGGGCAGTCTGGCCGGCTGGCTGGTGGGGATCACCAAGCATGTGATCGCCGATGTGATGGCGCAGCGGGCCAGGAGCGTCCGCAACCTGCACGCGGTGGCTGCCGAGGCCGGGCCGACGGCGACTCCGGGTCTGGACGGAACTGTCGTCGACAAGGTCGTGGTGGCTGCGGCGCTGGCCAACCTCGGCGAGCCACGGGCCACGATCCTGCGGCTGTCGTTCGGCGAGGAGCACACTCATGAGGAGATCGCCCAGCGCCTCGATCTTCCGCTGGGTACGGTGAAGAGCCACATTCGGCGCGGACTGCTGCAGTTACGAGAGGACATCCGGGAGGTGAGGGCCGATGCATCCTGAGGACGAAATCCTGGCCCAGCTCGCTCTCGGCGAGTCCGTGGATCCGTCGGCCGCCGCCCATGTGGCCGGCTGTGAGTCCTGCCAGGCAGTGGTCGGCGAGCTGCGCGAGACCATGTCGCTGGTCGGTGAGGCCGCCGACGAGGAGTTGGTGGCTCCGCCCGCCTCGGTGTGGGAGTCCATTCGTGCCGAGGTGGCGGACGAGGCCGCACCGGCGCCCACAGCCCCCGCTGCTCCGAGCGTCCCGGACGAACTGGCCCGGCGGCGACGTCCGGCTTTCGGCTGGATCGCCGCAGCCGCGGCGATCGGTGTGGTGGCCGGTGTAGTCGGAACTCAGGTCGTCGGGAATGCCCCGGGACTCCGACCCACGGTGCTGGCCCAGACGCAGCTGGACACCCTCGACACCGGCACCCGCGGCGGCGAGGCCGAACTGCTCTCGTCCGCGGCCAGCGGTCTGGATCTACGGGTGCAGGTGAAGCCGCTGGATCCCGGCGACGGCTACCTCGAGGTGTGGCTGATCAACACCGACCTGAAGCGGATGGTCTCGATCGGAGTGCTGCCGAAGGACGCCACCGTCCAGGACTTCCGGATCACCGGCAGCCTGATCGAGCAGGGTTACGTGATCGTCGACATCTCTCGCGAGCGGTTCGACGACCGTCCCCAGCACTCCGGCGACAGCCTGCTGCGGGGCAGCCTGAGCTGAACGCCGGACGGTGCCGGGGCGATCATCCTGGTCAGCTGTTGGCCGGCTGCACCTGGATGGTGAAGCTCACTGACTTGCCGGCCGGATCGGTCAGGGTCGCCTTCGTGGTGCCCACCTTCTTTGCGTCGAAGCCCGGGTTGAAACTGGCCCCGTCCCGGGTGCCACCGGGGGAGAACACCGCGACAGTGGCGTCCTCGGTACTGCCCGTCCACTTGCCCAGCTCGTCCCCGGTGGACTCACTCGTGATCACCACAGCACTGTCCTGACGGACGCTGATGGTCTGACCGGCCAGCTTGTCCGGCTCAACGAAGACCGGCGGACGCAGTTGGGAGTTACCGGCACTCGACGCCTCCGCGGACGGACTTGTGGCCGGAACCGTCGTCGACCTAGCCGGCGCACCCGCGCTGGTGCAGGCGGTCATCATGATGGTTGCCGCGATCAGCGCCGCGACGCCGATGAACTTGCGAAACATACCGGGCCTCTCTCCGGATGGACACTCAACACTCACACCCACGCACCGATCACGCGAAACGTTGCGTCCACTGGGGGATTTGGAACAAGGAGGCGTCACACCAAGCGCGGGGACAGCTATCACCAGCAAGACGGCTCAGACTCTCCACACCCCACCGATCTGAACTAGTGAGACACCACGGGTGGCAACAGCCGGACCGAGCTTCTCGAACCGGAGATCTTCCAGGTCGGCTGTCATCGTCACCATCAGCCGCATTGACTTGGGGAGCAGCAGTTCATGACTGGGATCTATCATGGGACCGCTAGGCGGAATGGTGGCGAGCGACCGATGCCATTGCTCCCAGGCCTTCGTTGCTTTTCCGCTAGACGAAGACACTCCAAGCCAGAACACCCCAGTTCGGCGGATCCACATAAGACGGCTTGTGGAGCCGCGTCACGATTCTGGTCGGCATCTCAGGCAACTTCTCAGCGACCTTGGCCCGCAGGCTTGCATCGAGAACTGAGGCGGCGCCAACGGTCGACCTAATGAAGTATGTGTTCTGATTCCCGTCATATGCCGACTGGAGAAGCTGCTTGGGTCTTCTCCCCCCGTGTGGAGCCAGCACGCCAGTCGACAGCCTCTTCGCCATGGCACTCTTACCCCCGGCAAGGACGAAGAGGCAGGTCGCCTCGGGATGGGCTTGGCGGACAAGGGCCAGCCTGCACAGGTCGAGGAGGATGTTCTCCTCGCTTGCGTGCGTGGATCCAGCCCACTTGGCTTCGATGCACACCAGGGGGATCGTCTCGTTCGCTCGAGAGGTGATGGCGAAGTCCACCTCTCGCTTACGGCCACTTCCAGCTACACCTCGCCGTTGCAGCACCGGCACTGCATGAGACGGGCGTATCGCCTCATCCTGAGCGTTTGAGTTCGAAGCCAGTATCTGCATAAGCACTCCATGCAAGTACGCCTCACTGAAGGCGTGCCCGAGGTTACACGCGAAATCGAACTCAAGTCGGCCATACAGGCCGTCAGAAATCTTCCTGGCGAGTGTGGTCTGTTGAAGCATGCTGCGATCAAAGCACGTCGCTGGGATAGTTGGGGCTGCTTCTGACCAAGTGGCGACACCATCTCGGGCCGGGAATGGGGAGCCCCGGGAGTCCTCGGGACCTCCGATGCTGGCTGCTCGAGACGTGCGAGGGAGTTCTGCCTACTCAGGACAGAAGCAGTAGACCCTCGAGAGGGACGCTGCCGAGTTCTGCGGTGAGGATCACGTCCCGTCCGGTGGTGCCACAAGTGATCGACTGGGAGCTGTCCAGGTCGTCGGGATCCCGAGCCTCCACCCGGCAGCCGGCGGCCACAGCCTGCGTGAGTAGTTGGTCCAGGCCATCGTGCTCCCACGAGGCGTACACCTGACCGCCTGAGTCGCAGCTATCGCCGAACCTGGTGAAGTGCAGGCTCGGGATTCGGCTGCTGAGCTCATCGACCGCGCGGTCCAGCTGCGCCGTGGCAGAGTCGCCACACGACGGGGCGATCACGTTGGCACGCAGCCACCAGAAGGTCAGTCCGCCGCTCACCAGGACACCAACCACGGCCAGGATGGTCCAGGCAAGAGCACGATCAGACAACTTCATGTCACCGCCAACGTTGGTGGAGTCTGCATTCAGACGGGGGTTGCTTCAAACCTACTGCGTCTTGAGTTGCACTCAAGTTGTCACCTAGGGGCCTCAACAATGCTGGTCTGGAAGGCGTCTACGTAGTGAAGGAGGATCGATTGATCATGAACCGAGCACGCCATGGACGCCTCTTCCTGCTGCCGGTAGCTGTTGCGGCTGTGTTCGCCCTGCTGGCCGGTTGCACTGCAGCGAGCAATGAGCCCGTGTCCACGCCAACGCCAACACCTGCGCCTGGCCTACTAGTCGGGCACCTGTACGTGAAGGGAGGCTTAGACCCCAAGACCTATACCTATGCGGCGAAGCTGACCGCGACCGCGATCTACACTTCGACACCAGCTGTCTACAACTTCGAGGCAGGCAAGGATGGTGCGTTCCGTATCGAGTTGCCGCCGGGCATCTACATGGTCACCAGCGTCCCGATCGGGAACGAAAGTGGCGGGCAAGTGGATCCGCACGAGGTGACCATTCGGTCAGGCGGAACCTACACACTGGAAACCACTTCGATTCACCCGTAGCCGCCGCGCAGGTTCGGCATTCTGGCCAGCGGCTGCTCCTCGACTCACTTTTCGCCAGGCCCGATACGAACAGGAAGTGGTCGATAGCCTGAGCTGGGAGGTCGTGAGGTGAGCGTTCAGGAGACGGTTCATCGGCTGGTGCTGGACTGGGAGGCCGCCGTTCTGGACGGACTCGACGAGGATGAACGCGTCCCGTCGATCCTCCGGGCACCGGCCTCGGCGGAGGCGATCGCAGCGCTCGAGGAGCGGCTCGGCCGCACCCTTCCGCCCTCCTATCGGGCGTTCCTGGAACTCACCGATGGCGCGATCACCAAGCCGGGGTGGGACCACATCCTCCTCCCGAGCAACGAAGGCGACGATGCCGGACTGCTGACCACCGGCCAGGTCGGATGGCTACGAGACAAGAGTCCCGACACTGTGGAGATCTGGAGCGATGGGCCCGAGAGCAACCTCCCCGACGAGGTGTACTTCGACTACAGCCGGACGCAGGACTGCGTCCAGCTCAAGGTGAGCCATCTTCCGCACCTGCTCCAGATCTCGTGCTTCGAGTGGGAGAGTGCCATCCTGCTCAATCCGCTGGCCTGCCAGTCGGACGGCGAGTGGGAGGCCTGGAGCTTCGATGTCACCGACCCCGGCGCATTCCGGTACCGCTCGTTTGCCGACCTCCTGCGTGCCGACACGACCGAGCTCCGCAAGCGCCACGCGCAAGAGATCGCGGAGGCCTCGGGGTACATCCCTGGACTGGAGTCGGCCTTCGCTGAACTCGATGCGCGCACGGACGACGCAGCAGTGAACCGGCACTGGGAGATCAGACAACTGCAGGACCCGCAGCCATGGCTGCACCGACTAATCGCCCTCACTGACCACCCCCACGCCGACGTCCGCAGCTCCGTGTGGAGCGCGATCGCTCGCGTCCCCACCACCGAGGCATTGGAGGCGGTGCTCGGCCTCGTCCACACCGAAAGCGATGAGTGGGTGATCGGTTCGGTGATGACCCGGCTGGCCACCGACCCCGACCCGCGCGCGCACCAGGCAGGGGTCGACCTGCTCTCTCGTGGACGGATCGCCTACACGGTGTACGCCGACCAAGCCGGGCTCGACCTGCTGTGGGACGCGTGGCTGCTCCACGACAACCCCGAATGCCTCGAGCGGCTGGTCGGTTGCGGCGATCCCCGGGCGACTGAACCCGCTCGCGCCCTCCTAGTGGACGCGTCGACGCCAGCCGACCGGATTGAGAGGCTCGTCTCGGCTGCCTCGCGTCCGCGGGACCCGTCGCTGGCTCAGGCTGTGAGTGCGGTGGCTCAGCAGGGACGGGTGGACGTGTCCTCAGCCTTGTCCACCCTGATGCAGATGGGGGCCCTGGACGAGGCGCTCGCCCTGATCACCCCTGCGATGCTCGACGACGCCGAACAAGGCGAGATGTGGCGTGGCTGGGTCGAGATGATCGAGAAGCAGCGCAGGTAACCGCGGCCCTCGCTGGTCGGACCCTCCACACCCGGCTCCGGCTGTTGAAACAGCGGGCTGCCGGATGGCTCACACCCCAACTTGAGCCCGACGACGCTCCTGACGAAGGCGAGATCGTAGCCAGGAGCGGTGACCCTGATGCCCTTCTCGCGCACTTCCAGATCGCCCGCGATAGGACGCTCCCGCGACCTGTGCGGCACAAGCGCGCGTGTTGTTCGCGTTCCTACCGATCCGTGTCGATAGTCCACATGAGATCGGCGACCATATCGCCGGAGCCGCCACTGCTGGTGGTGTCGGCGGCGAAGAGGCTGACCAGGTACGTCCCGGCAGGCACCCTGGGCTGCGCGGCCTGCCACCAACCGTCCCCCAGGAACCGGCTGTTCACCTCGACCGCATGGTCGGCGCCGTCGGCGCCGAGAGGCTCTAGCGTCACCACCAGTTCGTTGAACTCCTTGGTCGCGACGAACACGAGGATCTCCCTCGGCGAACCGATCTCCGGCGGATGATGATCGACACCATCCGCACAGCCGCTGCTGGACCCACCCGACCAGCAGTAGGTGTAGGGCTCGAGTTCGAGCTGGGTATCGGCGTACCGCACGACGAATGGTCTCGGCCTGAAGCTGGGAGCCTCCTTGTCGCCATGCCGAACGGTGAGCGTCGGCGTTGGAACTGAGGACGGCACGTTCCCGGGCGTAGCTGCCGAGACAGACCCACACCCCGCGAGAACCATGCCGATGACGGCGACTAGGACAGTGTTTCTCATCACATCCTCCACGCGTTCGACACCACGAGCGTTGCATTCTCAGCGGAGGCCAAGACGGCCGAGCTGTCGGCGGCAAATGCGAGCGTTCCGTCTCCCGTCGACGAGCCTTGGTGGCCCGATGAAGATCCCGCAAGAGACGAGGCGCGCCGAAAATGCCAGAAGAAGAGGCTTCGGACGGCATGTGCCCCACCCTCACAGAACCGGAGGGGCGGGCGGGGAAGATCTGGTGGGCCTAACTGGACTTGAACCAGTCAACGCGGTTCCCGGAAGGTGCCTCTCACAAGGCCAAACGAGACGCGTTGCCTAACTGGCCTCGCGACGGTGCATCTTACGTGCAATGCCGCGTTCCAGGCATCGCGACCGCCGATTCGTGGGTGGCCGACAACAAGGAATCGTTCTCAACTCCTGGACGTTCGGCGGGCGCAGTCAGCGGTGGGACAGGATGCGCACTCGGACCTGCCATGACAACGGGGTCTCGTCAACCTTCGACATAGCCATCCTGCCTCGTATTGCTGACACCGCAAGCACGACCGCCACCAAGAGGCTGTACGCCCCGGTCGTCGTCCAGATGCGTACTAGGTCGAGTGCAACAACGGGCCACACTTGATACGGGCCCAACTGGTTGCGGACGAGAACCATCGAGCCTGCCGCTAGCAGGGATCCAAGCACGGTGATTCCTACGAGCACCTTTGGCCAGATCAGGACTCTGCCGAGCAGCTTGTGTTCGCCTCTTCTGGTGAGGTATGCCGCCACGGTTGACGGAGCGAGAAGAAGGAGGGCGATGGTGGATTGCGCGTCGGCCAAGATCCCGAAAGTAGCCTGGTACCAGGCACCCACGAGTAGGAGCAAAGCCGAGATACCAGTCGTGATCATGGCGGGTATGGCGAACTCAGCAGCGCTCGGCACCAGCCTTGCGAGGGCAAGGTAAGACCCAACCTGCAGCCCAGACGAGTACAGCACCCCGCGTTCATGGGTAACCCGGCGCTCAAAGGTCTGCTTTCCTGCCGGGGGCGACCCGTCCTGAATCCGGGCCAGGGTCATCTCCGTGAGGCTTAAGCCTGGCGGCGCGATCAACCTCAGATGCTCTCGCTCCGCTCGACCAACGGCGGGCGCCTCGATGAGGATTGATGCTGGTTCCCATCCGATCCGCCCGGCGTTGCGTCGTCTCGTGATGATCGATTCACGCTCTACATAGCGGAGTTTGACCAGCGTCAGTCCTCCGTCCTTCCGCAGATAGATGGTCGGCATGAAGAGTCTGGTGAAGTCGACGATCGTCGGCACGATGTGCTCATTCTCGAAGACCGCGTCCCACACCGCGCTGTCTTTAGCGTTTGGTATGACACCGTTCTCGCCTCCGAGCGTCCACGCGTCGATGTCCCGGGAGGCAGGGTCCCCACTCACCAACTTTTCGTAGTCGGTCTTGGAAGGCATGTCCTTCGCGATTACGTAGAGCTTCTGGATCAGGTAGTCCGACAGTTCGATACCTGGCATGTGTTCGGCGATGCGACTGAGCATTGTGGCGTGAGCGGCCTGGGAGTCCTCGTGGCTGGTGGCAATAGAGACGGCGCCTCCGCTGTGGTCGCGCACATCGACATCCAAGAGCAGGGTCTTCTGGAGCATTGCCAAAGGAACGGGGAGTTTGCGGACGTGCTCCCCATCGACTCCTGCGTCGCGAGCCCTTTCCGCTACTCGTTCCATATCGATGTCAAGCGTCACCCGCCGTTCGACTCGTTTGAGGTCAACGATGTGAACAGTCTCAACTCGCCGGCGCACCCAGGAAGGGTCATCAATTAAGGCACAAAAGTACCGGCCCACCGTCTGCGCCGATTTGGGAGACGATGGGCCAGCATCGAGCTTCACCGACTTCGACGGGTTTGCGAGTGCGCGGGACGGAACCCGCGGGCGCTCGCGCGCGTCGCGAGGGCACCCTCAGCCGACCGGACGACAATGAAGCCATCCTTGCCTTGGCTGTTCCAGACCTTGTCGACCCAGGCCTTCTCGCCATCCGTCGTGTCGTAGACGTTCGCCACGTCGTTCTCCCTCGGTCCATCCTTGATGGCCACCCGATCAGCCGTCGGCGTGTCGGCTTGACGCGTGATCGAGCGAGTCTATCTCTTCGCCCGGACGTCCGACAAATTGGTGCCCTTCGCGGATATTTCTGCCAATACTAGCCACTAATGTCATTTCTATGGAGATTTTGGTCCAAGATCGGGACCGCGTCGTCGGATGAGTGAGCCACTGCGGGCCACCTACGGGCTCCTCGCGACGCGCCGGTTGCTTGGGGTTGAGGACCTCATGACGTCGAGGCGCCTGCGATGGCTAGCCGGTCGAGTCCGGGAGGTCTCCCCCGACTCAGCGGACGGGGCGGATGGGTCATGGATCCGATTCACAATCGGCGATGTGGCTCGACTGGCGATGGCGATCGACCTGAGCGGGGGTCTGGAAGCGCTGGCCGAGGGTCAGCGGCTGCGGCGCTTGACGCACCTCACGGCGGCTTGCCACGCTCTGCGGAGGCCTCCCTACGCCTTCGCGGATCCTCTGCTGGAAGTCCCGATGTATCGGATCGGTGGTTCCATCCTGGCGCTCGTCGACGGAACCCTGTTCAACCCCCTAACGGGTCAGCAGGCTCTTCAGGTGGCGCCAGATCGAGCGGGCGGGCTAGTCGCTTTGGTGGCCAACCTTGCTCCCGGGGTGCTGAAGTACTGAGGCGGTCTCCTGACTTTCCGCCGCCTCGTCTTCCCCGGCATCCTCGAGCGAACTCATGGGACCCGATACCAGGTTGGTATCATGGCCTGATGGCGATGACCTTGCGACTACACCCCGACGATGAGCGCGCCCTCGCCCTTCTGGCTGAGGCTGACGGCGTGAGCAAGCAGGAAGCGACCGTCCGTGCGATCCACGAGGCGGCCTCCCGCAGGCTGCGACAGGACAAGATCCGCACCCTGTCCGCCGGCGCCCGAGAGCAGTACGCCGACCTGTTGGACCGCCTGGGCAAGTGATCGAGTACCTCACGCTGGAAGACGTCCTAGCGCTCATCGATGACCTGAAGGTCGGCCCGATCCGGGACGTCGGGTTGCTCGACTCTGCCGTGCACAGACCGCAGGCGACGGTGTTCGGTGTGGACGCCTATCCCGAGATCGACCAGAAGGCTGCCGTGCTCCTGGAGTCAATAGTCCGCAACCACGCCCTGATCGACGGCAACAGGCGCATCGGCTGGCTCGCGGCCGTCGTGTTCTACGGACTCAACAGCATCGAACTGGACGTGCCCGACGACGACGCCTACGACCTGGTCATCGCCATCGCGAGTAGCGCCATCACCTACGGAGAAGCAGCCGCGCATCTGGCGAGTTGGCACTGACCCACGAACTCCGCGAGTGCGCCAGCAGCCTCCGAGCAGTTCGATCTGGCACAGACCTCATGCATCTCGGTGGCGAGTCAAATCGTTGGCACGATGACTCGGGTGACACAAGGGTTTGGGTGAGTCGCTCAGTCAACCTCTGAGAGGTCATCTACATCCAGATCCGCTGATCTCATGAACCGTGCGTAACTGAAGTCCGACTCGTCCGTGACCTCGGTCGTCCACTCTTCAATGACGCCTGGCACACCTTCGGCAAGGGCACTCTCGCACAAGAGCTGTGAGAACCGCTGCCACAGCGGGAATAGCTGCGCATCTTCCGGTGCGCAAGCATCGATCAACTGGGCGGTCTTGGTCAGGTCCTTTGGAAGGACGCGGAGCAGAGTGGGTTGGGGAAGGTCGTCCCCGAGGGGCGGAAGGATTCCATCACCGAGAACGAACACGACATTGAGGGCCCAAGGCGGGCCGTCGTCCCAGTCAGCTTCCACCCGCAGGGTGGCGAGCTGATCCAAGCATCGTGCAACTGCGGAGTCCTTTGTGATTCGGGATCGCAGGTTCTTTTGCAGCGTGCGGAGGTAGCGCTGGACCTCATCAGGGTACGCAAAACGGCTGAATCGGCGGGAGACTCTTCCAGCCAACACTCTTCGACGTTCGTCATCCTCCTCGGCAACAGCCCCGTCAAGAAGGTCGGTCTCAATCGAGCCCATGGCCCCGAAGTCGACAAAAAAGCCCTCGCCCAGATGCTCGGCGCTCGCATACCGGGGTTGCCTCCCAGATCTCGCCAGCGCCGCATCACTTCCATGTAGCTCAACCACGGCAGCACAAACGGGAAGGTTGGTTGCAGACGCCTTCGTAAGGTCGCAGCATTGTGAGATGACGACGACCCCAAGCACCGTCGGGTGTTCTACAGGGCCGTCAGACGACACAGAGAAGATGCGACGAACCTCGGGAAGGTAGTCGCCCTGACGAATGCTGTTGTCTGCCATCTCGATGGGATCAGCTGATACCCATCAGCTCACGGGGGGTGAGCCGGGCTTCTACGGGCTTGCGCGTGTTGGCTAGCCGTATCTGCTCGTACACACTGGACCCCGATGACGAGTCGAGGAGCCAGGCTCGATTGTCTTCAGGGTCGCCAGCGCGACTGGAGAGTCGACCAGCGAGGTCATATATGGCCTCAAGGTGACGCGCACTAACGCGGCTGCCGGACGCCCAAGAGTGCACCGCCCGACGGGAGACGCCGAAGAGCCGCGCCAGCTGCTCCCAGGTAAGGCCCGATCGCTCGTAGATCGTGCGAATGTTGTCGGCCGACGCGAGTCCGGTTGACCCGAGTCCAACAACTACGGCGCGACGGTTTAGGACCTCATCAAAACTCAGCGGACCCCCAGTCGTGCTCTGAACTGGAGGAGGCTGAGTAAATTGGACTGGTGAAGCGGTCCACGGTCTCGCCTCAAAGAAGGTCATAGCCCCGCCAGAAGTAGGGGCGACAGTACTTGCCGCCATGCCTATGGCAGCGACCCGTTTGGCGGCGCGGAAGACCACTGGCAACTGCGGGACCGAGGGGTTCATGAGGCAATCCCAGTGGGCCTGAATCGGCCCAGCGCAGGAAGTGGAACCATCCAGCGGAAGAACCGATATGACCGGCGAGCAAGGGACTCCAACTGGTCCGTGGCCGCATCGAACCCGAGACCTCCGGTTGGATCCTCGATGAACGTATCGATGTCTAGGAACCAAGTTTCCGTGTCGTGCACCTTCATGTTTGGGTCTATCACCGCACCCTTCGGAAGCACGCCCCATCGGCCCTGCAGTTGGGGACCGTCCCTCCACTTGTACACAAGTTGCTGTATGCACAGTGGTACGCACTCAATGTCAGCCTCGTCAATCACGGCAAGCACGCCCCGAGATGGCTCACTAAGAGACGATAGCCATTCGCGGGCTCCGCTCTCCCTCAAGACAACCCGATCGATGTAGCGAAGCCCGATCCGACTTACGGCGGGCGGACTCCCCGCTTCCTGCACTGCGGCCAGTACCCTTCGCACGAGTCCCACGAACTCGCCCCTGGATCCATAGGATCTGGTCACGACCGAGGCAGATTCGCCACCGAAGGAAGCTGTGACGTTGCGATCCGCACTGGACAGGTTCCAGAACTCCGACCCCGCCTCTTGTACAGGCATTTGGCCCGGCTGGAAGGTCCAGCTCATGCCACGCTGCTTCTCAGCGTAGGGAAAGTCGTCCACGAGTAGCGCTTGCAGGCGCTCAGTCGCGAGGGCTTGCTTCAGTTTGGACAGCGACCCAGGGAACTGAACTTGGAAGATGACCGTTTCGAGGGGGCTCGCAGCTAGAGGGATCTCTTCGAGCTCTTCGTCAATGAATGGATCCACTACCACTTCACTCATACTTCACACTGTACTTCACACTGCCTGGCGATGTTGCCAAGCCGGAGACTTCGTCTGACGAAACGCCCTCGCTCTAGGTTCCACGCTCGTGGCTGCTGGTAATGGCGAATCTTGACAGCGGCTCCGCGATCCGCCTATCCGAGCCCTGTGCGGCGTGCTGGTAGGCAAGAGCCGCTGAGACGGTGGAGTGGCCCAAGCGCTGCATCAACTCGGCCAGCGTGGCGCCTGGCGCGGCCGCAAAGTGGCTCCGGTGTGCCGCGGAGGTCGTGGAAGCGCAGGTGTCGGGCCGTCCAGCGGCCTCTCTGGCCTTCCTGAAGTAGGCCTGGTGGAAGGTGGGCGCCCGGTACTGCTCACCATGCATCGTTGGGAACAGCAGGCCGTCCTTGCGCCATTGGGCGTGCTTCCGAAGATGCTCCTTGATCGCTTCCCCGATGTGGGGCGGGAAAGCCACCACTCGGACGCTGTCGGCCTTGGGCGCTGCCACGATTTTCTTGCCGTCGACCCACTGGACGGCGCGGCTGACCCGAATCTCACCGCTCTTGAGGTCGACGTCGCCTCGGTGCAGATCGACCACTTTACCGAACCTCAGTGCACACCAGGCGGCCAGCTCAATCATCAGCCGCAACCGTTCCGGCATCGCTGCCACCAACAGCGCCAACTCGCCCAGGGTCGCCGGCCCCCGATGTGCCGGACGGGCTTCCGCATCCGTTCCCGGCAGGGGTTCCGATCCAGCAGCTCGTCCTGGACCGCCGTAGCGAAGATCGTCTTCACCAGCGCGTAGGCGTGCTTGTTGACCCGCGGCGTCCCCGCGTTGAGCTTCCCGATCCACGCCCGCACCGTCGCCGGCGTCACGTCCTTCAGCCGCAGCTCCCCCAGCGTCGGGTAGATCAGCCGGTCGAGGTAGCGCTGATGTTCACTCACAGTCTTCGGCTTCAGGCCGCGGACGGCGGTCCGCTCCGGAAGCCAGGTGTCGGCGTAGGTGCGCAATGTCTGAGTGTCATCCTGGATGTGCTTGGCCCGCCGTTGAGCTGGCGGCATCCACTCCTCCCACTCGATCAGCCGTCGCTCCAAAGCGACCCAGCCCTCCGCGCCCGCTCTGGCCGTGAATGTGCCCGGAGCGTTGTATCGAGCCATGTCTGGCCCGATGTAGCTCGCCTGGTACATCTTCGAGGGCAACCTGCGTATCGTGGCGATCGATCGCTTGACCTGTCTCATGGGCTCGGCGGCCAGGTCACTTTCGCTCAACCCTCGTGCCGCACGGGGGACCCGCTTCGCCTCATCATCGGGCCGCGCGATCGGGGCAGCCGAACAGGAGGGTGCCCGCATCCGAAAGGTTCACGGAAGGCGGCGGGGATCTCCGAGAGATCTGGTGGGCCTAACTGGACTTGAACCAGTGACCTCTGCCTTATCAGGGCAGCGCTCTAACCGTCTGAGCTATAGGCCCGCCGCGCGGGTGAACACGCAAGGTGAAAGGTTACCGACTCCCGTCCAGAGGCTCAAATCGGGGTGATCCGGACCAGCTGGACGGTGGCGGAACCGCCACCACAATCGGGGCTGACCAGGGTGGACGTTTCTAGAAACGTCCACGAAGGATCAGTTTTCAGCGAGGGTGACTTCCAGGCCGCCGAGGATGTTGGCGGACAGGTTGTACAAGAACGCGGTCAGGGTGCCCAGCGCGGTGATCAGCACCACGTTCACCGCAGCGAACAGCGCGCTGAGGCCGAGCACCTTGTTGGTGCTGATGTAGTCCTGGATGTTCCAGGTGTCGTTGCTGGTCGGGCTGGCGATGATCTTGGTGATCTGGCTGTTCAACGCCTCGAAGACGCCCGAGGACGAGACCACGTTCCACAGCACGTAGACCGAGACCCAGAACATGATCCCGAAGGCGATCGAGAACAGGAACGAGGTCTTCATCACCGACCACGGATCCACCCGGGACAAGCGCAGCCGCGCCTTCCGGGTGCGGCGCAGGTTGGCGCTGCGCGGCTTGGTGGCCTCCGCGGCGGCCGCAGCCACCGGGACGACCGGAGTCGGCGGCACCGGAGGAGCAGCCACCGGAGCCTGCACCGCGGTCGGCGCAGCCTCGGCAGCCGGACGGCGCGTAGCGCGACCTCGCGGCTGGGTCGAAGTGGCCGGCGGGTTGGGCGCCTTGGCGCTCACCGCACGGGTCCGTCCCGTGTTGGGCCCTTGGCTCTTGCCGTCACGCTTCGGCGCAACCGGCACCTTGGGCAGCCGCACCACCGTGTCGGCCATGCCCTCGTTCCACGTGGCCTCGCCGGTGGCCCCCTCGACGCTCCACTGAGCGTCCGGTCCACCCTTGGGGGCAGACGACGCGGGGTCTGGTTGGTCAGTCACCGGTTCCCTCCTCGGCGTTCGGCTCGACCTCATCAGTCTCAGCCGGCGGCTGTTGCGCCTCAACGCTACCCTGCTCGTCAGCTTCCGGGTCAACGGAACCGGAAGTCTCGTCGTCGGTGCTGGACTCGGGGTTGATGGCGATCACCGAAACCGCGTCGTCCCCAGCCACCGCCACGAACTTGACCCCCATCGTGTCGCGGCCCTTGGCCGGCACGTCGGCGACTGCGGAGCGGATGATCTGACCGCTGGTCTTGATGGCGATCACCTCGTCGGACTCTTGGACGACCAGGCCGCCGACCAGGGATCCACGATCCTCGTTCAGCTTCATGGCCTTGATGCCCAGGCCGCCGCGGCCCTGCTGGCGATACTCGCTGACCGCGGTCCGCTTGGCGAAGCCGCCGTCGGTGACGGTGAACACGAAGCGATCGTCCTCGGGCATGTCCGCCCCGATCACCGACATGCTCAGCAGCGCGTCGCCGTGACGGAACTTCATGCCGGTGACACCGGACGTCGCTCGGCCCATCGGACGCAGCTGCTCATCATCAGCGGCGAACCGGATCGCCTGACCCTTGCGGGAGATCAGCAGGACGTCGTCCTCGGCCGAACACAGCGAGGCGCCGATCAGTTCGTCGTCGTCCTCGCGGAAGTTCACCGCGATCACGCCCGCCTGTCGCGGCGAGTCGTAGGCCCGCAGCTCGGTCTTCTTGACCAGACCATTGCGAGTGGCCAGCAGCAGGTACGGCGCGTCGTCATAGCTGCGCAGGGTGAGCACTTCGGCGATCTGCTCGTCGGGCAGGAAGCTGAGCAGGCCGGCCACGTGGCCGCCCTTGGCGTCCCGTCCGGCCTCCGGCAGCTGCCAGACCTTGGCCCGGTAGACCCGGCCCAGGTTGGTGAAGAACAAGATCCACTGGTGGTTGGTGGTCGCGAAGAGGTGATCCACCTCGTCGTCGGCCCGCAGCGAGGCGCCGCGAACTCCCTTGCCACCGCGCTTCTGGGTCCGGTACAGGTCGGTCCGGGTGCGCTTGGCGTAGCCGCCGCGCGTGATGGTGACCACCATCTCGTCGTCGGGGATCAGGTCCTCTTCGGACAGATCGCCGTCCGCGGCGATGATCCGGGTGCGACGCTCGTCGCCGTACTTGTCGACGATCTCGGCCAGCTCGGTGCTGATGATCTGACGCTGACGCTCGGGCCGGACCAGGATGTCCTGCAGGTCCTTGATCTGGGTCTCCAGGTCGGCCAACCGGGCGATGATCTGCTCGATCTCCATGGCGGCCAGCCGGCGCAGCTGGGTGTTCAGGATGTGCAGCGCCTGGTCGTCGTCGATGCCCAGCAGGTCCTTCAGTCCCTCGCGGGCCGCCTCGGCGGTCCGGGACGCCCGGATCAGGGCGAGCACTTCGTCCAGCCGGTTCAGCGCGGCCACCAAGCCGCGATCCAGGTGGGCCCGCTTCTCGGCCTCCTGCAGCCGGAACGCGGTCCGGCGCTGAATGACCTGCATCTGGTGCTTGACCCAGTAGCTGATGAACTGGTCCAGCCGCAGCGTGCGCGGCACCTCGTCCACCAACGCCAGCATGTTGCAGCCGAAGGTGTCCTGCAGCTGGGTGTGCTTGTACAGGTTGTTCATCACCACGCGCGGCTGGGCGTCGCGCTTGAGCACGATCACCAGTCGCTGGCCGGTACGCGCGGACGAGTCGTCGCGGATGTCGGCGATGCCGGTCAGCTTGCCGGCGTTCACCAGCTCGGCGATCTTGATGGCCAGGTTGTCCGGGTTGCACATGTGCGGCAGTTCGGTGACCACCAGCAGGGTGCGTCCGGCCTTGTCCTCTTCGATGTCGATGACGGCCCGCATGATCACCGAGCCGCGACCGGTGCGGTAGGCGTCCTCGATGCCCTGGCGTCCGACGATCAGCGCGCCGTTGGGGAAGTCCGGGCCCTTGACCCGCTCCATGGCCGCCTCAAGCAGCTCTTCCTTGCTGGCTTCGGGATGCTCCAGTGCCCACTGGACCGCAGAGGAGACCTCCCGCAGGTTGTGGGTCGGGATGTTGGTGGCCATGCCGACCGCGATACCGGTCGAGCCGTTCACCAGCAGGTTCGGGAACCGGGCCGGCAGGACGGTCGGCTCGAGCTCGCGGTTGTCGTAGTTGGGGACGAAGTCGACGGTGTCCTCGGTGATGTCGCGGACCATCTCCATCGACAACGGCGCCATCTTGCACTCGGTGTATCGCATGGCGGCGGCAGGGTCGTTGCCCGGGGAGCCGAAGTTGCCCTGACCGGACACCAGCGGCGCCCGCATTACCCACGGCTGGGCAAGACGGACGAGGGTGTCGTAGATCGCCGAGTCACCGTGCGGGTGGTACAGACCCATCACCTCACCGACCACGCGGGAGCACTTGTTCCAGCCGCGGTCGGGGCGGTAGCCGCCGTCGTACATGGCGTAGAGCACTCGGCGGTGCACCGGCTTCAAGCCGTCACGGACGTCCGGGAGCGCACGACCGACGATCACGCTCATGGCGTAGTCGAGGTAGGACCGCTGGATCTCGACCTGCAGGTCGATCTCCTCGGTCTTGGCCTTGGTCGGAACCAGGCCCTGCTCGGGAGCTTCGAGCTCGACGTCTTCGGCGCCGATCGGTTCGTCTGGACCGTCAGTCATTCAACTTCTCCTTCTCCGGAGCTTGCTCGTACAGCCGATCGATCCCTGAGCCTGTCGAAGGGATCACGTCCGGCGTTGGCTTCGACTGGCTCAGCCAACGGCTCGCAACGTTCGGGTTGAGGTCAGATATCAAGGAAGCGGACGTCCTTGGCATTGCGCTGGATGAAGCTGCGTCGCTGCTCGACGTCTTCACCCATCAGGATCGAGAACATCTGGTCGGCGGCGGCCGCGTCCTCCAAGGTCACCTGGAGCAGCGATCGCTTGTCTGGATCCATCGTGGTGTCCCACAGGTCACCGGCGTCCATCTCACCCAGACCCTTGTAGCGCTGGATCGGGTTCACCTGCGGCAGCTTCTTGCCGGCGGCCACGCCTTCGTCGCGCAGCCGGTCGCGCTCCTCGTCGGAGTAGGCCAGCTCGTGGGCGGCGTTGCTCCAGCGCAACCGGAACAGCGGCGGCTGGGCCAGGTAGATGTGGCCGGCGTGGATCAGAGGCTTCATGAACCGGAACAGCAAGGTGAGCAGCAGCGTCCGGATGTGGGCGCCGTCGACGTCGGCATCGGCCATCAGGACGATCTTGTGGTAGCGCAGCTTGTCCAGATCGAAATCGTCCTGGACGCCGGTGCCGAGGGTGTTGAAGATGGCCTCGACTTCCCGGTTCTGCAGGATCTTGTCCAGCCGGGCCTTCTCGACGTTCAGGATCTTGCCGCGGATCGGCAGGATCGCCTGGGTCCGCGGGTCGCGTCCGCCCTTGGCCGAGCCACCGGCGGAGTCACCCTCGACGATGAACACCTCGCACTCGCTGGGCTCGGTGGACGAGCAGTCGGAGAGCTTGCCGTACTGGCCGCGGTTCAGCAGACCCTTACGGCTACGGGCGATATCGCGCGCCTTGCGGGCGGCCAGTCGAGCCGACGCCGCGGCCTGGGACTTGCGGACGATGTCCTTGCCCTCGGCCGGGTTCTTCTCGAACCAGTCGCCGAGCAGGTCGTTGACGACCTTCTGGACGAACGAGCGGGCCTCGGTGTTGCCGAGCTTGGTCTTGGTCTGGCCCTCGAACTGCGGCTCGGCCAGCTTCACCGAGATGATCGCGGTCAGGCCCTCGCGGATGTCGTCGCCGGAGACCCGGTCGTCGCGCTTCTTGATCATCCCCCAGGTCTCGCCCCACTTGTTGACCGTGTTGGTCAGCGCGGCGCGGAAGCCCTCTTCGTGGGTGCCGCCCTCGTGGGTGTTGATCGTGTTGGCGAAGGTGTGGACGCTCTCGTTGAACGAGGAGTTCCACTGCATGGCCACCTCGAGGCTCATCTTCTGCTCTTCGGAGACCGCGTCGATGGCGATCACCGAAGAGTGGATGGTCTCCTTCGAGCCAGTCAGGTACTTCACGTAGTCGATCAGGCCGTCGGTGTAGTAGAAGGTCTGCTCGCGCTCGGCCGGCTCGTCCTCTTCGGGATCGACGGCTCGGCGGTCGGCCAGGGTGATCTTCAGGCCCTTGTTGAGGAAGGCCATCTCCCGGAACCGGGTGGCCAGCGTCTCGTAGGAGTAGTGAGTCGTCTCGAAGATGGTCGGGCTGGCGAAGAAGGTGACCGTGGTCCCGGTCTCGTCGCTGGCCTCGAGCTGCTCCAGCGGAGCCAGCGGGTCGCCCAGGTGGAAGCTCTGCTGCCAGTGGTAGCCGTCGCGGCGCACGTCCGCGGTCAGCGAGTCGGACAGCGCGTTCACCACGGAGACACCGACGCCGTGCAGACCGCCGGAGACCTTGTAGCCGCCGTCGCCGAACTTGCCGCCGGCGTGCAGGATGGTCAGCGCAACGGTCAGCGCCGAGATCTTCTCCTTGGGGTGCTCCTTGACCGGGATGCCGCGGCCGTTGTCGGTGACCCGGATCCCATCGCCTTCGAGCAGCTCGACCAGGATGGTGTCGCAGTAGCCGGCCAGGGCCTCGTCCACCGCGTTGTCGACCACCTCGTAGACCAGGTGGTGCAGGCCGCGCTCACCGGTCGAGCCGATGTACATACCCGGCCGCTTGCGGACGGCTTCGAGGCCTTCCAGGACGGTGATCGCGGAGGCGTCGTAGTTGCCTTCGGCAACGTGGGCGGCTTCGGCGGCGGATTGGGCGGCGACGCTGGGGTCGTCTGTCACTCGGGTTCCCCTCGGACGTGATAATGGCCACCAACTGCCAGGGCAGCTAGCGGCGCTCTCCAACGGCCCAATACTACCGCATCCACCCAAGATTCCTGGTCACCGATCACACTCAGTGTGGCCTATCCGGCCTTAGAGGCCGTTTTGCAGCCTCTACCGGGGGTCTGGACAAGGTCCGATATGTGGTGACGGGGCTCAGGCGGCCAAATCGGCCCGCGTGGCCGCCGCCGCCCGGACCCCGCGACGGTCAGCCGTAGGTGTCGCGCGGGCCGCGGCCCGGCACCGAGCGCGGGCCCTTCTTCCAACTCGGCGCCTGCGGCCCGATCACCTGAATCCGGGTCACCGTGCCCTGGCCCAGCTGCTCGTTCAACACCGCCACCAGTTGCGGGGCGATGCTGCGCAGGGAGGCCGCCCACACCGTCGAGTCGGCCCGGACGATCAGGACGGTCTGCGAGTAGGACTCCGGCGTGGAATGGGCGGCGTTGATCGGGCCGACCAGAGCCGGCCAGCGGGCCAGCAGCTGATGGACGTTCACCTCGGCGGTCCAGCCCTGGTCGTCCATCACGCCCTTGAGGAGGTCGCCGACTCGGGTCGGCTCGTCGAGCGGACGCTCCCGCGGCCCACGCTTGGGTTTCGGTGCCGCGCCCCGCGCGGCCCGCGCGATTTGCCGGGCCAGTTCCTGGCCTTCGGGATCGTGCTCGCTCATTCCACCTCCTCCACAGTCGCAGCCTTCACCTGGTAGCGCCGCCCGGCCAGTACCGGCGGCACATCGGCGACCACGGCCGCGGTGATCAGCACCTGCTCAGCCGAGCCAACCAGGTCGGCCAGGCGATCGCGCCGGGTCTCGTCCAACTCGGCGAAGACGTCGTCCAGGATCAGCACCGGCTCCACTCCGTCGGCGCGCAGCAGGGTGAAGGCCGCCAGCCGCAGCGCAAGAGCACTGGACCACGACTCGCCGTGCGAGGCGTACCCCTTGGTCGGCAGCCCACCCAGAGTGAGGGTCAGGTCGTCACGATGCGGGCCCACCAGGCACAGTCCGCGGGCGATCTCTTCGCCGCGGCGCTCGGCCATCTTCTCCAGCAGGGTCTGGGTGAGCTCGGTGATCGACGCCTCATCCTCGGTGACCGAGCTGGACTTGTAGGCGATGCCGGCCTCGTTGTTGGTGGGCGCGATGTCGGCATAGGCCCGCAGCAAGTGCGGACGCAGTTCGGACAGCGTGGTCAGCCGCGCGGCGATCAGTTCGGCACCCAAGGCGGCGAGCTGTCCATCCCACACTTCGAGGGTGGCCGCCACGTCGGCTCCGGAGGCGCGTCCGGTGCGGCCCGACAGCGACTTCAGCAGGGTGGCGCGCTGCTTGAGCACCCGGTCGTAATCGGCGCGGACGCCGGCCAGCCGCGGCCAACGGGCAGTGATCAAGGAATCCAGGTAGCCGCGACGGTCGGCCGGATCGCCCTTGACGATGGCCAGATCGTCCGGTGCGAACAACACCACCCGCAGGGCGCCGAGCAGATCTCGCGGCCGGCGCAGCGGACCCCGGTTCAGCGCCGCCTTGTTGGCTCGGCCCGGAATGATCTCAACTTCGAGCAGCAGGCTGCGCGAATCGTCCAAGCCGGCCTGCACCTTGCCGCGGACGATCGCTCGCTCGGCGCCGGCCCGGACCAGCGGCTGATCACCGGCCACCCGGTGCGAACCAAGGGTGGCCAGGAACTCGATGGCTTCGACCAAGTTGGTCTTGCCCTGACCGTTGGCGCCGGTGAAGACCGTGACGCCCGCGTCCAGAGCGACCTCGGCCGAGGTGTAGTTGCGGAAGTCGGCCAGGCTGAGGTGGGTGACGAACATCTAGCTACCTGCCGCCGGGTGGGACGGCCACCGGAGGCGCATTGTGGATGGCTCCGGTCAGGCCGGAAGGCGCATCAGCATGATCACATGCCGGTAGTCGCCGAGCTCCTCGCCGTCGATGTCGTTCAGGCCGGTCAGCAGACAGGGCTTGCCGGGAGCGGTGAACGAGAACTGCACGTACGGGGCGTCCAGGGCGGCCAGCGCATCGGACAGGTAGTGCGGGTTGAAGCCGGCCGCAGTCATCGACAACCCGTTGCCGGTGGTGTCGGCCACGATGGCCTCCAGCGCCTCGACCGCTTGGGCCTGGTCTCCGGTGGCTGCCTCAAGGGTGATCGAGCCGTCGGCGATCAGCATCCGCAGCGACGTGTTGCGCTCAGCCACCAGGCCGACGCGCTTCACCGCGGCGATCACGTCGGCGGTGTTGGCGCGGACGCTCACCACGGCCTGGACGCTCATCAGATGGCGAACCTTGGGGAACTCACCGTCGAGGAGCCGGGTGGTGATCTGCCGGACGCCGGCTGCGCCGGTGCCCTCGAAGCCGATCAGTCCGTCACCGGTCGCGGCCGCGGACAGGCTCACCGTCACCGACTCGCCGGCAGTCATCGACTTGGCGGTCTCGGCCAGCACCCGGGCCGGTACCAGCGCGGCACCCTCACCCTTGCTGGAGCGCGGCGACCACTGCAGTTCCTTCAGCGCCATCCGGTACCGGTCAGTGGCCAGCAACGAGAGGGTCTCGCCCTCGATCTCCATCCGGACACCGGTGAACACCGGCAGCAACTCGTCCCGGCCAGCCGCGACGAAGACCTGGCCGACCGCCTTGGCGAAGTCTTCGCTGGGGATGGTCCCGGTGGCCTCGGGCATTTCGGGCAGCGCCGGGTAGTCGGCGACCGGCAGCGTCTGCAGGGTGAAGCGCGCGGTGCCGCAGACCAGCTCCATCTTGGTCTGATCGGAGGTGATCTCCACGGTCTTGTTCGGCAGGGAACGGGCGATATCGGCCAGCAGTCGTCCCGACACCAGCGCGACGCCGTCGTCGCTCACGTCCGCCTTGACCGTGATCTGCGCCGAGGTCTCGTAGTCGAAGCTGCTCAGCACGACCTGCCCGCCGGATGCCTTGACCAGCAGGCCGGCCAGGATCGGCACACTCGGACGAGTGGGCAGGCTGCGGGCAGCCCACTGGACGGCTTCGGCCAGAACGTCGCGGTCGAGACGGATCTTCACGATGACTCCCTAGAAATCAACCTGCCGCGATCATATCGGCGCAGCTCACCCAGCACAGGCTTGCCTGGTCCAGGCAGTATCCCCTAGTTGTGCAGAACCCGTCATTGAAGATCTCTCGACATGTATCAATTCGTACTCGTAGTAGGGCCTGTGGATCCGGTGGATAACTCTTGACATCGCTGGTCGCCACGCCTGAACTCCTGTGGACGAAGGCTGTGGACAGCTTCGGGAGAACTCGGGCCGGCTGCGGATAACAAGCCGAGTCCCGCGCTGTGCACACAGTCATCCCCAGTTATCCCCAGGGTTGTTCACATCGGTGCACAGTCACCCATGAGAGGGACCATGTTGGTAGACGGTTGTCTAGAGGTTGTCGCAATGTTCACCGGTGCAGCTATTGCTGTGGTAGCGGCCGATGTGCATGGCCGGAGGGGTGGTGAGGGGCGAAGGCCGCTCAGCGCAGGGCGGACTGCCGGATTCGGTTGGTGATCTCGGTGATCTGGTTGAAGACGCTGCGGCGCTCCCGGATGAGGTGGCGGATCTTGCGATCGGCGTGCATGACCGTCGTGTGATCGCGGCCGCCGAACAGCTGGCCGATCTTCGGCAGGGACAGGTCGGTCATCTCGCGGCACAGGTACATGGCGATCTGACGGGCCGTGACCAGCACGTGAGTGCGGCTTTGTCCACAGAGCTCGTCCACCGTGACCGAGAAGTAGTCGGCCACGTGGGCCATGATCGCCGAGGACGAGATCTGGGTCTCGCCGCCGTCGGGGATCAGATCCCGCAGGACGATCTCGGCCAGTGACAGGTCGACCTCTTGCCGGTTGAGGCTGGCGAACGCGGTGACCCGGATCAGGGCACCCTCGAGTTCGCGGATGTTGGTCTGGATCTTGCTGGCGATGAACTCCAGGACGTCGGGGCCGGCGGTGAGCCGCTCGGCCACGGCCTTCTTTCGGAGGATCGCGATCCGGGTCTCGAGGTCCGGGGGCTGGATGTCGGTCATCAGGCCCCACTCGAACCGGCTGCGCAGCCGCGGCTCCAGGGCTTCAAGGGCCTTGGGCGGACGGTCGGAGGTGAGCACGATCTGCTTCTGCGCGGTGTGCAGGGTGTTGAAGGTGTGGAAAAACTCTTCCTGAGTCTGGATCTTGCCTTCCAGGAACTGGATGTCGTCGACCAGCAGGACGTCCACCTCGCGGTACTGGCGGCGGAACTCCGCGGTCCGGTTCGCTGAGACGGCGTTGATGAAGTCGTTGGTGAGTTCTTCGGTGGAGACGTACTTCACCCGGACCCGGTCGTAATAGTTGCGGATGTAGTGACCGACGGCGTGCAGCAGGTGGGTCTTGCCCAGACCCGAGTCGCCATAGATCATCAGCGGGTTGTAGGCCTTGCCGGGCGCCTCGGCCACGGCAACGGCGGCCGCGTGGGCGAATCGGTTGGAGTTCCCGATCACGAAGGTTTCGAAGGAGTACTTCGGGTTGAGCCGGTCACCGCCGCGCTGGGCGGCCTTGGCCGGGACCGGATCCGGCTCGGCCACGAAGGCGTCCGCGGCTTCCTCCTCGGCGGCCTCTTCCTCGGCGATGCTGGCATCGACGGTGATGGCCAGCCGGACCGGCCGATCGAAGTACTCGCTGAGCTGGGATTCGATGATCGGACGGAGCCGGGACTCGACCCGTCCGCGGGTGAACTCGTTGGCGACAGCCAGGATGACCAGCGAGTCGTGGATCGCGATCGGACGCGTGCCTTGCAGCCAGGCGAGAGTCGATGGGTCGGAGCTCTTCCGGACGTGATCCCAGGCGTCAACCAGTTGTGCGGAGGCTGGATCTGCGTTCGCTGAAGATTGCGACATTGATTCGACCCGGCTCCCTTCCCCGACCGTGACACCCGTTACCCACATGGTTGTCCACAGATTGTGTACGAGTACGCACGTCAGCGCACGGGGGTGATCCGTGGCGGCTGTCCAGCAACTTAGCGACGACTGAAGGACTTCGCAAACAGTTTTCAGAATTGGGTCGTCTATGATCGGCGTGTCGTCTGGACGGTGCGGCGATTCGGGTTCGGTTTGCCCGGAATCATGCGCTCCGCGTATCGTTGGACGGTCGCACCAGCGGCATCCGTGCGTCCAGGTGGGCGCATCAGCTTCGAGAACCTACCGAATATGGGAGCACTCGCGTGAGCAAGCGCACTTTCCAGCCGAGCAACCGGCGTCGCAGCCGCACCCATGGCTTCCGTCTGCGGATGCGCACCCGTGCAGGGCGCGCCATCATTTCGGCCCGGCGCCGTCAGGGCCGCGCCCGTCTGGCCGGCTGAGCCGGCGGGCGGTGCTGCCTGCGCAGTCGCGACTTCGCCGTCCTGACGAGTTCCGCGACACCCTGCATCAGGGCGTCCGTTGTGGGCGCAGGAGCCTGGTCATGCACGTCCGGCTCAATGGCCGGGATGACTCGCGGGCGGGTTTCATCGTCTCCAAGGCCGTGGGCAAGGCGGTCACTCGTAATCGAGTGAAGCGCCGGCTTCGGCATGTCGCGGCCGCAGCGTTCTCGGCGACGCCGTCCGGTGTGGACGTCGTGGTCAGGGCGCTGCCGTCCGCAGTTGCGGGTGATCTCAGGGATGACTTCGATACCGCTCTGCGTGACTGCCTGGGGAGACTTGCCTCATGAGGTACGTCCTGATCGGCCTGCTCAAGGCCTACCGCGCGGTGATCTCCCCGTTGTACGGCAATGTCTGCAAGTACTACCCGTCCTGCTCGGCCTACGCCTTGGAAGCAGTGACGGTGCACGGCTCGATCAAGGGCACCTGGCTGGCCGGACGGCGACTGCTGAGTTGTCATCCGTGGGCCGCCGGCGGTTACGACCCGGTCCCGGGAACTGAGGCTGCGGCGGCTTGGGCCGCTGAGCAGGCTGCTGCCTGCAACTGCACCAATGAAGGCGCGTTGAGCGCCCGAGAGGCGACATGTTGACCCTACTTTCTTTGCTCCCGCTGAACCTGTGGGACGACTTCATGCGGCTGTTGGACGCGATGATGCAGCCCCTGTACTGGGCCGTGTCCGGCGTGATGGTCGGCTTCCACTGGCTGCTCGGCTTCGTGTTCGACCCCAACTGGGGAGGCACCTGGGCGCTGTCCATCGTCCTGCTGACTGTCGTGATCCGGACACTGCTGATTCCGCTGTTCGTGCGGCAGATCAACTCGGCGCGCAACATGCAGATGCTGCAGCCGAAGCTCAAGGAGCTCAACGCCAAGTACGGCACCGACCGGGAGAAGCTCGGCCAGGAGACGATGAAGCTGTACAAGGAGGAGGGCGTCAACCCGATGGCCTCCTGCATGCCGATCCTGCTGCAGATGCCGATCTTCATCGCGCTGTTCAACGTGCTGAACAGCGTTTCGCGCACGGTCGTCCCCGAGAATGCGACCGGCTACCTGCCCACTGTGCTGGGGCACTTCTTCCAGCAGGACGCCACCTTGGTGACCTCGCTGCAGAAGGCCACCTTGTTCGGTGCACACATCTCGCAGACCTTCCTGCCGATCACCACCTTCGGTGCTACCCAGATCGTGGCCCTGGTGCTGATCGTCCTGATGACCGGCGTGCTGTTCATCACGCAGATGCAGCTGATGCGCAAGAACATGCCCCCGGACGCCATGACCGGGCCGATGGCTCAGCAGCAGAAGATGATGCTGTACATGTTCCCGGCCATGTACGCGGTCGGCGGTGTGAACATCCCGATCGGCGTGCTGCTGTACTGGCTGACCACCAACACCTGGAACATGGGTCAGCAGTACATCCTGATCCACAACAACCCGGCACCCGGCACCCCGGCCTACATCGACTGGGAAGAGCGGATGAGGGCCCGTGGCAAGGACCCCGACGAGATCGCCGCCAAGCGGCGCGGGGCCACCAAGCGTCCGGTTGCCGACCCGGCCAAGGTCGCGCGGCAGTCGACGGCGACCGAGTCCGGTGCGTCCGGTGATGCCGGCGTGCAGCGTCAGGTGATCCAGCGGCAGCAGCCGCGGAAGAACCCGCGCGCCGCCCGCAAGAAGTGAGTGAGAGCCAGATGGAAGAGGAAGTTGCGATGAGCGAAGAGAACAACGACGTCCCCGTTGCGGTGGACGAGGACCAGGCCGAGACCACTGAGGGCCGTTCCAAGAAGGAAGTTGCCCTGGAGAACGAGGGCGAGATCGCTGCGGATTACCTGGAGGAGTTGATGGACATCGTCGATCTCGACGGTGACATCGACACCTTCACCGAGGGTGGCCGCGCCCACGTCTCGATCATCACCGATTCCGAGGTGCTGGTCGGCCGGGACGGCGAGGTGCTCGAGGCGCTGCAGGAGCTGGCCCGGCTGGCAGTGATGACCGAGACTGGTCACCGCAGTCGGCTGATGCTGGACATCGCCGGCCATCGGGAGACCCGTCGGACCGCGCTGCAGGAGTTGGCCGCTGACGCGGTGACCGAGGTCAAGGAGTCCGGTGAGCCGGTCCGCTTGTCCCCGATGAATCCGTTCGAGCGGAAGATCGTCCATGACGCGGTGGCGGCCGCCGGCCTGATCAGCGAGTCCGAAGGCGAGGAGCCCCAGCGCCGCGTTGTGGTGCTGCCCAAGGCGTGACCGGGCATCCGGCCGAGCTGTTCGGCCCGTCGACTGAAGAGATAAAGCAATATGTTGACATACTCGCCTCGCGAGGCGTGGAGTGGGGATTGCTCGGGCCGCGCGAGGGCGAGCGGCTCTGGGATCGTCACGTTCTGAACAGCGTGGCCTTGGCCCCGCTGCTTCCTGAGGGCGCCACTGTGGTGGATGTCGGCTCGGGCGCCGGCCTGCCGGGACTGCCGCTCGCGCTGTACCGACCGGATCTGAAGGTGACCCTGCTCGAGTCACTGCTGCGACGCTCGGAGTTCCTGGAGCTCGCGGTGGAGGAGCTCGGTCTGTCCGATCGGGTGCAGGTGGTGCGGGCCCGTGCCGAGGATCATCGTGGCTCGTATCAGGTGGTCACCGCTCGGGCGGTGGCTCCGCTGGATAGATTGGTGGGCTGGTGCGTCCCGCTAGTGGCCCCCGGTGGAGCCATAGTCGCGTTGAAGGGCGCCAGCGCGTCCGCGGAGTTGGCGGCGTCCGCGGGGAGCCTGCGCCGCGACCGGCTTACTGGCGTTGTTCGTGAGTTGCCGGTCCCTGGGACCGATGAGGTCACTTGGGCGGTGGAGATCCGACGCCACGGGGACCCGCAGACCCTATCCTGATGTTTCACGTGAAACCGTCTTGCCAGTGGGAGTGTGATGTCGATCAAGCCACCTGACGCGCCGCGTCGGATTGCGTTCGAGGGACCGGAGACTCCGGCCGATGGATCGGACGAGCCGGACGACCTGGACGCTCCTGTTTCACGTGAAACAACGCTCCCCCGGCCTGCCCAGACCCGGACCTTCGTGATTGCCAATCAGAAGGGCGGCGTGGGCAAGACCACCACGGCGGTCAACATCGCCACCGCGCTCGCTCTCGGCGGACTCGAAGTGCTGGTCGTCGATCTCGACCCGCAGGGCAATGCCTCCACGGCACTGGGGATCGACCATCACGAGGGGATCCAGGGCACCTATGAGGTGCTCACCGCAGGAGCCTCGATCGCCGAGCTTGCCCAGGCGTCCCCTGAAGCTGAGGGTCTGTGGGTGCTGCCGGCCACGATTGATCTGGCCGGCGCAGAGATCGGCCTGGTCAGCACACCGGCTCGAGAGAGCCGTCTGCTGCATGCGCTGCGCGACTACTTCCTGGTCCGCAAGCCCGACTACATCTTCATCGACTGCCCGCCATCGCTGGGCTTGCTGACCTTGAATGCGTTGGTCGCGGCCAGTGAGATCCTGATCCCGATTCAGTGTGAGTACTACGCGCTGGAGGGTGTCACCCAGCTGCTGCGCACGATCAATCTGGTCAAGGGATCGATGAACGACCAGCTGTACCTGTCGACGGTTCTGCTCACGATGTTCGATGGCCGCACCCGGTTGGCCACCCAGGTCTCGGCGGAGGTGCGCAAGCACTTCGCCGAGCAGACACTAGAGGCGGTCATCCCGCGCTCGGTGCGGGTCTCGGAAGCGCCCAGTTACGGACAGACCGTCCTCACCTATCACCCGGCCTCGGCCGGAGCTCAGGCCTACTTCCACGCAGCCACCGAGATCGCCAACCGCGGCGTGGTGGCCGGAGAGGAGCGCAGCGCATGAACGCACAGCCCAAGCGCACGGGACTTGGACGAGGCCTGGGGGACCTACTGCAACGCACCGATCCCGAACTTGCCCATGGTGTCGAGCCGGACGCTGCCGTCCCGGCCGAGCCGCAGGGGGCGCACTTCGCCGAACTGCCGCTGGACTCGATCACGCCCAACCCTCGCCAGCCTCGGACGAACTTCGACGCCGACGCGCTTGCCGAGCTGGTCGGCTCCATCAAGGAGGTCGGGCTCCTGCAGCCGGTCGTCGTCCGTCCGCTTGAGCCGGGACGCTACGAGCTGGTCATGGGCGAGCGTCGCTGGCGTGCGTCCCGTGAGGCGGGGCTGGACGTCATTCCGGCCATTGTTCGGCGCACCGAGGAAGCTGACCTGCTCCGCGATGCCCTGTTGGAGAACCTGCACCGGGCGCAGCTGAACCCGCTGGAAGAGGCCGCGGCGTACCAGCAGATGCTCAGCGACTTCGGCTGCACCCAGGAGGAGCTCTCGGTGCGGATCAAGCGGTCGCGTCCGCAGATCTCGAACACCATTCGGCTGCTCCAGCTGCCGGCACCCGTGCAGCGTCGGGTGGCTGCCGGTGTGTTGAGCGCCGGCCATGCTCGCGCGCTGCTGGCACTGCCGGACGGCGACAAGATCGAGCACCTGGCCACCCGCATCGTCGCCGAGGGGCTCTCGGTGCGGGCAGTCGAAGAACTCGTAGCCCTGGGGGAGGGCGGCCCCAAGCGGGCGCCGCGGTCCCAGCGCACGGCCGAGCCGTCGCCCGAAGCCGCGAAGGTGGCGAACGAGCTGAGCGAGAAGCTGGACACCCGGGTCACGGTCACTCCCGGCAAGGGACGCGGCCGAGTGGTGATCGAGTTCGCTGACCAGGCCGACCTCGCTCGCATTGCCGATCTATTGATTTAGCTCTATATCGACATATCCACTTTGGCTGCCAAGGGGAGTTCGAGGTGGTCGACGGTGAAAGGCAGCGGCGGGTAGCTCTCTCCACAAGAGACGTCCACAAAGCCGAGCCCGTGGTACCAGTCGGAGAGCCGTCGGTTCTCTGCCACGATGCCGATCCGCAGCGCCTCGGCACCGTCAGCGGCGGCATGTGCCGCCGCCTCGGTTACCAGCAGCCGCCCGAGACCACGATGCCGATGCTCCGGATCCACGGCCAGATGCCGCAACTCCCAACAACCCTCACGACGCCGGGACGGCCCAACGAACGCACAGCCGGCCACCCGAGAGTCGACTTCCACCCCGAGCAACCGGGCCGGCCGCGCCACGGCTCGGGCCACGTCGCCCACCGTCCAGTACACCGGGTAGTGCGGATTGTTCTGCGCGGTGATCCCAAACTGCTCTCGCACAGTGTCGAATCCGGCGCGCAACACCGCCAGCACCTCTGGGTAGCGGGAGGCCCCGAGGGTCACCACCTGAAGTGGGCCGTCCGGCTCCTGCGCGTCCATGTCCCCTCACTTCGTCGTCGGGAACAACCCTAGCCAGCCGGCGACCCACAGCACGGAGGGTTCGGACTACGGCAACCGGCCGCCTAGGATGAGAAGTGCCCGATGGCTCGACCTCACCCATGGAGTCAGATGCGCAGCCTTACCCCGGTCACCGAGGCCGACCTCGCCAACCTGGCGTGCCCCTACTGTGGGACCACTACGCCGCCCGACGCCGAGTGGGTCGTCGAGGCTGTGCGCGCCTGGGGGTTGTGCGGGTGGCGGATCGCCGGCGACGGGCAGACCGACGCGCTGCTGCTGGTAGCACCGAGCCAGAGCGAGCCGGCTGCGGTCCTGGTCATGCAGCTGTGGGTGGCCCCGAACGCCACTGGACGAGGGCTGGGCAAGCGACTGGTGCAGGGTGCCGCGGCGGCGTTGAAGGCGAACGGAGCCACCACCATCCTCAGCCGAGGCTCGCGATCACATCCCAGCTGCAGCGTGCCGCCGCGGGACTTCCTGCGCGCAGTGGGCTTCACCCGTCAGCTGGACGAGCGGTACTACCGGCTGGACCTGAACCGGGCCGTAGCGAGCCGCAACCCGTTCCAGGCTCTGCTCGACCGGGTGACCGCTGCACTTCAGGGCCCGGGCGAACCGGCGGCCGGCGGTCTCAGTCCGCGCGCCGTGTCGAGCCCGGACTAGTCAGGACGGATCAGAGGTATTCTTCGAGCGCCTTCAGCAGGGTCGACTTCGGCTTGGCACCGGTGAACGACTTCACCACCTCGCCGCCCACGAACACCTGGACGGTCGGCAGCCCGAGCACGCCCTGCTGCAGCGGCACCTGGGTGTTCACGTTGGTGTCCAGCTTCACGAAGGTGATCTTGTCGGAGTACTCGCCGGCCAGCTCATCCAGGATCGGGGAGAGCTGACGGCAGGGGGCGCACCAGTCGGCCCAGTAGTCGACGACCACCGGCTTGCCGGACTTCAGCACCACCTCGTCGAAGGTGGCATCGGTCACATCTGCAACTGCGGACATTGAAAGCTCCTAGGCGTTCGAGTTGGCGCTAGCCAGGCTAGCCGGGGCGTCAGACAGAGCCGCCAGGTAGCGCTCTGCGTCCAGGGCTGCCGCGCAGCCGGAGCCGGCGGCGGTGATCGCCTGCCGGTAGGTGTGGTCGACCAGGTCGCCACAAGCGAAAACACCGTCCAGGTTGGTACGGGTGCTGGGAGCGTCCACCTTCACGTAGCCCGCCGAATCCAGCTCGATCTGGCCGCGGACGATCTCCGAGCGAGGATCGTGGCCGATGGCCACGAACAGGCCATCAGCCGGCAGCGCACGGGTTTCGCCAGTGACGGTGTCGGCCAGCGTGATCGAGGTCAGCGACTGATCGCCGACCAGGCCCACGATCTGGGAGTTCCAGGCGAAGTGGATCTTCGGATCGGCCTTGGCCCGCTCGACCATAATCTTGGAGCCGCGCAGCTCGTCGCGGCGGTGGATCAAGGTGACCGACTTGGCGAATCGGGTCAGGAAGGTGGCCTCCTCCAGAGCGGAGTCACCGCCACCGACCACAGCGATGTCCTTCTCGCGGAAGAAGAAGCCGTCGCAGGTGGCACACCAGGACACACCGCGTCCGGACAGCCGATCCTCATCGGCCAGGCCCAGCCGGCGGTACCCGGAGCCCATGGCCAAGATCACGGCCTTGGCCTGGTAGGTGGTGCCCTCGGAGTCGGTGGCGGTCTTCACCGGGCCGGTGAGCTCGACGGCAGCGACATCATCGGTGATGATCTCGGCGCCGAACTTCTCGGCCTGAGCGCGCATGTTGACCATCAGATCCGGCCCCATTACGCCTTCGGGGAAGCCGGGGTAGTTCTCCACCTCGGTGGTGGTCATCAGGGCACCACCGGCGGTCAGCGCACCCTCGAACAGCAGCGGACGCAGCCCGGCCCGGGCGGTGTAGATGGCCGCGGCGTAACCGGACGGGCCGGAGCCGATGATGATGACTTCGCGAATCTCGGACATGGCTCCTCATACGAATTCTCGGACGCCCCACTCTAGCTGTCGGGGCCCGGCACGCAGCTGTAACCACGGCGGCCGCCGCGACATTCCCGATACCCCTGGGTGGTATGAGCGCGTGACCCGCAAGAAGATGCCCGGCCGGGCCCGGGGGTCCCCACTCCCGAGCCCGGCCGGAGGCATCACTACAGCGAAACCATCCGCCTGCATGAGGTGAGTGACGCCAGCCCAGCCGAGTCCGGCATCGGTGAGGACGCACGGGAGCCCGTCCGAAGACGGCGATCGGCGGAGGTCATGGCGGTAACCACCTGTCACAGGTTCACTGGCTGATCTTGAGGGTAGCCACGTGGTGAGGCACGGCAGATCCGGGAGTGTGGCAATCCGCAGTCGAGGCCTCCGACGCCCCCAGATCGGGGCTCCCAGGGCGCCGGAGCGACGCCCTACGACAGTGCAGCGGACAATCGCCTGACGACCCGCATCAGGCGCCGTCAGCGGGCCGATCCGCAGGCTAGGGTCAGCAGCAACGCCGTCCGGCGATGCACACAGGAGGTGGCGCGATGAGCGACGAGAACGAACCGCGTCCGGTTGGAGATGACGCCGCCCAGGCCCCGAACCCCGCTGATCCCGCACAGCCGGCGTCCAACCCGACCGGTCCGGTCTGGTTCGAGCCGCCCGTCCAGACCACCTCGTCGTCGACCGACCTGCCAGAGCCCCCGATCGGCGTCACTCCTGCGCCGGCGCCGCGGCTGACCCGACGCCGCTGGGCGCTCGCCCTGGCCGCGGCCATTGTGGTGGTGGCTCTGGTCGCCGGCTTCCTCACCGGGGGCTTCGGCCTGCTGCGCAGTGGCGGAGCAGCCACCCCGACCGAAGAGGCGGCCAAGGTCGCTGAGAAGTCCGTCCGCTTGTTCAACTCGATCTCGATGAAGAACCTGCTCAGCAACCCGCTGACCGCTGTCGGCGACCTCACCGCAGAGATCGCGCCCAGTGAGGTTCGACTGGAGCCCGGCTTCACCAAGGTGGACAACTCCGACCTGCTCGCGCTGACCAAGGAGTCGATCGAGCTGAGCACCGAGATGGCCGGGGCATTCCAGGTGTCCCTGGAAGGTCTGAAGACCGAGGCCACCGAGGTGAGCGATGACATTGCACTGGTCACTTTCACCGAAGGCAAGCTCACCGTCAGCGCGGACCTGGTTCGCCTGAAGGCGGCGCTGCAGAAGGTGCCGGCAGTGGCGTCCGCACAGGTGACGGCCACACTGACCAAGTACGGGCTGCCACCGACCAAGCCCATCGACTTGGGCTTTCCGGATGGCTGGCAGGACGACTTGCTGACCCAGGCCAAGACCACTTTCCCGTACTGGGTGGACCTGGCCGACTGTGCGAAGTGGACCAAGACCGGCGAGCTCATAGATCATCCCGACGTCGCTGCCGTGTGCGCGTTGGTCGGCCGGGTTGTGGTGGTGAACGAGGGCGGCCGCTGGTACCTCTCGCCGATGCTCACCTCGAGCATCGGCATGGGTGAAGCGACCGGACAAGAGGGCATCAAGGTCCTGACCGATCCGGAGCGCAAGGAGCTGCTGAGCGTCACTCCGGCGCGGCACGCGAACCCGACCGATGCTCCCGGCGGGCTGATCTCAACGCTGCTTCTGGGCGAGCCGCGGGCCGTGGCTGCCGAGTTGCCGCTGGCCGAGCGTCGCTACGCCGCGGCCAGTGGGTTGTTGTCGGAGGTGAACCTGTCCGGACTGCAGAGCAGGAGCCACTTCTCCGAGATCGTCCGCAGTGGGCAGCAGGCCAAGATTCGGGTCGACCAGCTCACTTTGAGCACGCCGGACGGCGAGACCGAGATCACGGACGGGACCTGCGTCACCGCGGACGGCTCAAAGACCTGTCTGAGCGATCTGAAGCAGTCGGAGGCCGTACACGACATGTTCGCCACCCTGGCCGAGCTGGATTGGAAGCCCTTCGAGGACACCACCGGGATCAGCAGCGACAAGGTGATCCACAAGCTCCAGGCCGCCACCGATACGGCCATCTCCGCCATCGACCCGAGCCAGATCGGCCTGGTCGTAGTCCAGGAGGACGGCAGCTGGCTGCTCAGCCTCACTGCCACCATCGCCGAGCTGCAGAACCAGCTCTGGGCTGCGGCTCGGACTGGGTTGATCAGCATCCAGGAGTGAGTCGGCCGGTCGGGTCGACGCGGGAACGGCTGAGACTGCGGCACGCCCGGCGTGCGACCGGCCTAAGCTCGCTCGGGTGAGCAACCACACCGGCAAGTGGGCCGGCAAGGCGGAGGCCTATGCCGAGACCTTTGCGCTGCTGTGTGCGCAGCTGGTCGACCCGCTGCTGGACGCCCTGGCGCCGACCGCCGGGAGCCGGCTGCTCGATGTCGGTACCGGTACCGGGAGCGTGGCCCGAGCCGCCCGAGATCGCGGCTGTCAGGTGGTGGCCGTTGATCCGGAGGCGGACATGCTGGCCATGGCCGTCCAGGCCGTACCCGGGGTCGAGTTCATTGAGGACGGCCTGCCCGGCCTTGACCGGGTCACCGGCCCGTTCGACGCCATCACGGCCAACTGTGTGCTCAATCAGCTGGCCGAGCCGCAGGCGTCGGTGCGCCGACTGACCCAGCTCCTGAGCCCGGACGGGAGACTGGCGATCTCCACCTGGCCGGAGGTGCACCCGCTGCAGCAGCTGTGGAACGACGTGGTGGCACAGGCCGGGGCCGAGGTGCCGTCCGGTGCGGCCCGGTCGGCGGCCGCCACCGGCTTCGAACGCAGCCTGGACGGGGTGAGCGGGCTGCTGTCCGCTGCCGGAGTGCAGCTGGAGCGGGTCTGGGCCTACGAGTTCGTCCATCGGGTCGACCCCCAGCTGTGGTGGAGCGGTCCGAGCCGTGGCGTCGCCTGGATCGGCCAGGTCTACCGGGCGCAGAGCCCGGCGAAGGCGGACGCCATGGAGCGCGCGTACCAGCGGCTCAGCGCCGCCTACCTGGCCGCGGACGGAATGCTGCACCTGCCGGCCACCGCCATCCTGGCCGTCGGAGGACGTTCGGCCTAGCCAGGACTGGTGCCAGGAGCCCACCCGCGGGCGAACTGACTGCGAGAAACTGCCCGCTGTCCGGGCTTCGTCGACCGCCTAGGATCACAGGCAAATGCTCAGCCTGATCTCGCCGGCCAAGGCGCTCGACTTCGAGTCCCCGGTGCCCAAGACCGTCCACACCCTGCCGCGACTGCTCGACGACAGCATGGCGCTGGCCGCCGTGATGAAGAACAAGTCGGTGGCCGACCTGGCCCGGCTCTCCGGGATCTCCGACGAGTTGGCCGCTCGCAATGCCGAACGGTGGGCCGCCTTCGACGTCCCGTTCCCGACCTCGGCGTCCCGGGTGGCGCTGCTGGCCTTCAACGGCGACGCCTACCAGGGCTTGGCCGCCCGGCAGCGGTTCGGCACCCGCGACTACACCGAGGCGCAGAAGACGCTGCGGATCCTGTCGGGCCTCTACGGGCTGCTGCGTCCCCTCGATCTGATCCTGGCCTACCGGTTGGAGATGGGCACCCGGCTGGAGACCGAGCAGGGCGGCAGCCTCTACCAGTGGTGGGGACGGCGGATCACCGACCTGATCGCCGAGGACCTGGCCGCGTCGCCGGGTTCTGCGGTGCTGGTCAACCTGGCCTCGACGGAGTACTTCAGTGCCGTCCAGCCGAGCTCGCTGGACGCCCGGGTGATCTCACCGCGGTTCGAGGACACCGATCCGCGCGGACGCCGTTCGGTGATCTCCTTCTTCGCCAAGCGCGCTCGCGGCGAACTGGCCGCCTGGCTGGTGCTCAATCGGGTGCACAGCGCCCGGGCCATCATCGAGTTCGACGGCGCGGGATATCGCTACGACAAGGCCGCATCCACTCCGGATCAGCCGGTCTTTGTGCGTCCGTTCGCAGCTCGGACGCAGCCAGGCAGCTGAGCCCGCAATCGAGCGCACCATCAACCGTCGACGGCGCGCTCTCTTGCGGGGATCGGCTCAGCTGAGCCCGTAGGCCCGGTGAATCAGGAAGATCGGGTGTTCGGTCTTCACCCCGGACGACTTCTCGATCTGCCAGCGGCAGGTCTCGGTGTCGCACAGGGCCAGCTCGGAGCTGGTCGCCTTCACCATGTCGAACAAGGGCTTTCCGACGGCCTGAGCGACGTCGTACTTCTCCTTCTTCAGACCGTAGGTGCCGGCGATGCCACAGCAGATGGCGCCGGAATCGACGACCTCGAGCTCGGGGATCAGTCGCAGCACCTCGAGGGCCGGCTTGCCGATGCCCTGGCTCTTCAGCTGACACGGAGCGTGGTAGGGCACCTTCATCCCGATCGGGGCGAAGTTGGTGGGCAGCTCGCCGGCCTCGTGCAGGTCGAGCAGGAACTCCATCATGTCGACGATCCGGGTGCCGACGTCCTTCAGCCGCTCGTCGTCGACGCCCATGATCTCGTGCGCCTCATGCTTGAGCATGCCGGTGCAGGAGCCGGACGAGGACACGATGGTCAGGTCCTTGCCGGCCGCGCGCAGGTCGTCGCACAGCTTCAGGACGTCCTTGGTGGCGCCGGCGAACAGCCCGTTGGACTGCTGGGCCAGGCCGCAGCAGCCCTGCTTGGGCACCAGCACCTGGTAGCCGAGGTGCTCCAGGACCTCCACCGACTTCTTGGAGGTCTCCACCTCGAAGTAGCCACCGGCGCAGCCATGGAAGAAGACCACAGTGCCGCGCGGGAACGGTCCGGCCGGAGTCGGACGCTTGCGGAACCAGCCCTCGAAGGTCTGCGACTGAGGCGGCGGCATCGGTGCGTCCGCGTGCACCTTGACCACGGCCTCCATCACCTTGCGGATCGGCTTGTTGTTCAGGGCGGCCCTGGCGATCGGCGCCACCGGGGTCATGGCCTTGCCCATCAGCACGGTCTGGCCGATCAGCCGGTCGCGCAGTGGCATGTGGTCGGCCTTCATCACCGCACGGGCCTGGCTGTTCAGCTCGGCGATCTGGACGCCCTGCGGGCAGACCAGGGTGCAGGTGCCACAGCTGGAGCAGTAGTCCAGGGAGTGATCGACCGACTCACCGTTGCGGAACCGCTCGGCCTGCGGGCCGACGTACTTCGGTCCGGAGAACAGCGGGGTCACCGCGGCCACCGGGCACTGGGTCTCACAGATCGTGCACTTCACACATGCGTCCAGGCTGGCCCGGGACAGCGAGTGGCCGGCGAACTCCAAGCCTTCGGTTGCCATCACAACTCCTTCAGGATCGAATCGGCGGCCAGGACGGCGCTGGCGGCAGCGACTCCGTCCCCGGACTTCTCGGCCCAGCGGGTACTGCCGGCGATCACATCGCCGACGGCGCGCAGGTTCGCGTACACCGGTTTCCCGTTACCCAGTACCCGCATCTGCGAATCGACGCCGACACCGACGGAGAAGATGGGCTGCTCGGCACCCCAGTAGTCACCGTGGATCAGCGGGGTGTTCTCGGTGCCGACCAGCGGCAGCCCGAACAGGGTCTCGGTCACCGTGCCGTAGGAGTCCATGGCCAGAGCTCCGGCCTCGAAACCACCGGTGGCCAGGACGAATGCGTCCGCGCGGTACTCCCGCTCGGCCGGCACGGTGGCATTGCGGACGTTGAGGATCCGGTCGCCGTCGGCAGCGAAGCCGACCGTACGAACCCCGGAGACCATCCGCACGCCGGCGGCCAGCGCCCGGGCGTTGAGCGCCTGGTTGAGTCGCAAGCCAGCCACAGAAGGCGGCGGCAGCGGGATCTCGAAGACCGGGTGCCCGAGCTTCGCGGCCAGGTCGGAGTGGGCCTGCCGATCCTTCAGCCCGATCACGGCCGGCAGCGCCACGATCTCGCCGTCCTTCAGCAGCGGGGCCAGCAGATCGGCGAACTGCTGCCGGAAGGCCGGCACGTCGAAGGCATGAGCGAAGGCCAGGCCGGAGGAGTCGATCTCGCCCTCACGAGCAGCGATGTCGACGTTGATGGCGCGGGCGGCCACCCGTCCACCATCGGGCAACTCGGTGCGGCCCAGGTTGCCGGCGATCAGTTCGGGCTGGAAGTCCTTCAGCCGGCGCAGGCCGACCACCACGACGGAGCTACCCGCCTTCAGGTTGCCGGCCAGCATGCTCGGCTGGGCCAGGCAGGTCGGACGCAGCGCGCCGACCGCCGTGGGCAGGTGGTAGTTCGCCTCCGGGTCACCGACCAGCAGGTCGGGCACCAGTTCCTTGAGGTAACCGAGCGCGGTGAGCACGCCCTGAGCGCCGATGGTGGCGTAGGGATGCTCGGCGGCGACCTCAGCGACGGCCTTGATCGGGTTGGTGACCCGCTGCGGGTTGTAGCCCAGCACGTCCACGGTTCCTTGGCCGAGCTGCAGGCCACCGATGCCCTTGCTGAGCAGGAGCACCTCGGCCCCGCCGTCGGCCAGCCGGTTGGCGGCGACTAGGCCGGCCAGCCCGGCCCCGATCACGATCACGCGGCTCACAGCACGACCTCACTTTCGGCGGCCGGGAGGTGCTCGATGTCGAGGGTCCCGGAGAAGATCCAGTTGTCCAAGGCGGTCTGCCGCAGCTGATCGCCGTGCAGGATCGGCCACAGCCCGATCCAGCGGTTCTTCAGGAACAGGCGCAGCAGTTCGGTGGCCCGCTCGATGTCGATGTGTTCACTTGCCAGGGCGATTCCGGTCGCGCGCATGCTGCAGAAGCCGCCCTGGCAAGGACCCATGCCGAGACGCAGTTGGCGGCGTAGGTCGTCGAAGGTGCCCTTGGGTTGTTCAGCCAGGGCGTCGGTGAACATCTTGCGACTCATCAGCTCGCACTCGCAGATGATCTGGTCGTCGAGCCGGTCATGCTCGCGGTCATGCAGCCGATGGGTGACCACGTAGTTGGGGCCGGCGCCTTCGACCGGCATGTCCTCTTCGGCGGTGCGGCAGACCCGCTTCTCGCCGAGCTTGTCGCACATGGCATCGACGATGTGCTCGGCCATCAGCCGGTAGGTGGTCAGCTTGCCACCGCCGATGGTGAGCATTCCGTCCAGGCCGTCGCGGGTGGTGTGGTCGATGACGGCCATGCCGCGGCTCATGTGCCGGGTGTCGGTGGCCGCCACCCGGTTGTCCTTGATCAGCGGACGGGCCCCGGCCCAGGCGTGCAGGGCGCGGGCCTTGCGGAAGCCGGGCACCAGCACCTCGCCGGCGTCGAACATCTGCTGGACCTCGGCCTGCTCGATCTCCAAGTGATCGGGATCGTCCACCTTCACGTCGGTGGTGCCGATGATGGAGACGGTGTGCACCGGGACCAGGATGTCGCCGTCGGCCGGGTAGATGCAGCGGTTGACCACGCGGTTCACCAGCCGGTGGCTCATCGCCACCATGATTCCGCGTCCGGGGATGACGTCGACCGGGTGGGCGCCGGCCATGGCGGCGATCTGTCCGGCCCACGGGCCGGCGCAGTTCAGCACGAAGCCGGTCTCGATCAGGACGTCCTCGCCGTTCTTGAGGTCCTTGCAGTGGACGGCCGCGACGTGCCCGTCCACGGTGTCGATCTTGGTGACCTGGTGGTAGGTGAGGATCTGGGCGCCGTAGTGGCGAGCCGAGTTGGCGGCTCCCCAGACCAGCTGCCAGCCGTCCACGGTGCCGTCCAGCACCTCGATGGCCCGTTTGATGCCGCGGTTCAGCCGGGGCTCGTTGCGCAGCGCCTCGGCGACGGTGATCTCCTGGGCGGGGACGCCGGTGGCGGCCGCGCCGGCCAGGAACTTGTCGGCGAACGACGGGTCGTCGTCGGGTCCGGTGACGAAGTAGCCGCCGGTCATCTCGACCGCACCGGCCTGAATCCGGCTCAGGATCGCGTTCTCCTGGGCGCACTCGGTGGCCGACAGCGGATCGGACACCACGTAGCGGCCGCCGGAGTGCAGCAGCCCGTGGAAGCGTCCGGTGGTGCCTTGGCCCAGATCCGCGCGCTCCAGCAGCACAGTGCTGTAGCCGCGCATAGCGACATCACGCACCACGCCGGCGCCGGTCGAGCCACCACCGATGACGACGACGTCAACAGCGAGTTTCCTCACGTCTCCTCCTGGTTTCGTGGCGACGCCAGGCCACGGGGCAGTGGATCCACGTTGATCTCCACCACAGCGAGGAGGCGTCCTCGCCTAGGCTAAAGCGCCGGTGGGTCGATTGAATGCGCTAGTGGCCTAGGTATGGCAGACGTGCACGCGAGCAGCCTCAGGCTGGGAAATCGCGCCACGAGGGTCGGACTAGAGGCGTAGCCGGTCCAGAACGGCCCGCGCGGTGCCCTCGTCGAGCACCAGGTCGGTCGCGGTTCCGGCGCGCAATGCACCGACCACGGCCGGAGCCCGGGACGGGTCGGCCACCACACAGAAGCGGCGCGGAATCCGGGACAGTTCGGCCGGAGTCAGCCCGGTGGCCCGCTCGTTGTAGCTGATGTCGGCATAGGACCCGTCCTCGCGCAGCAGCACTGTGCAGACGTCCCCGACCACGCCGTCGGCGGCCAGGGACGCCATGTCGCCGGCGTCCATGTAGCCGGCGCTGTAGACGTGGGACGGCACCCGTCCCTCCAGGCAGCCGACCCCGAAGATGGCCAGGTCGAGCCGCTCGTGCAGCCGCAACACGTTCTGCACCGAGCGTTCCCGCCACATGGCCTGCTTGGTGGCGGCGTAGTCGAAGAAGGCCGGCACCGGGAACAGCACGACCCGGGCGTCGAAGGCGTCGCCGAAGGCCTGCAGGATCTCGCCGATGTAGGGAATGCCCGAGCTGCGCTGGTTGGCCCCGCCGTTGATCTGGACGACGCTGGCCCCGACCAGCGGGCGGCGTCCCAGGTGTTGCACCACGTGGGAGAGGGTCACTCCCCAGGCCACCCCGATCAGCTGGTGATCCTCGACGGCCTCGGTGAGCAGTCGTCCGGCCAGCCGCGCCACCTGATCGAAGCGGACGTTCTCGTTGGCGTTCTCCCGGACCGAGACCATGTGCACCCGGACCCCGAAGTAGCGACTCAAGGTGGCGGCCATCGGAGAGGCGGAGCCTTGGTGGTCGGCCAGGGAGATCCGCACCAGGCCGGACTCGCGAGCATCCTTGAGGAGCCGGGACACCGACGAACGGGAGAGCCGTAGCTGGCGAGCGATGCTCTCCATCGTCTCACCTTGGATGTAGTACCGGGACGCAGCCTGGTACATCTCCTCGTAGCGCTCGTTCACCCGGGATTCCCTCCGATGCACGTTCGTGCACAGGTCTAGCGCATGCGTTCAACCCTTAGCAAGATGAAGCCATCCGGCAGGGGTAGAAGCGCTCATCTGGCCTGCTGCTACGGGGTTCAGTCGTCAAAGGAGTCGTCGATGTGCCTTCACGCAACGCCGACGCTTGCCGTTGCCGAAATGAACCTCATCTGTAACCGGGAGGGGGACGCTGCCACGAGCGGTCGTCCGGCTTCCACCGGGCATCGGAACTGGACTCCGGTGCCCGGTCGGCGCTTCTGTGAAATGTCCAGCGTGGCGGGACAGCGAGGGTGCTGGCCCGCTCGCCATGACCGGTATTGCTGCGAGTCGCGCGCTCACCGGCCCCAGTGGTTGAATCACCACTCGTCCCTCACCCCAGGCGAGGTTCCCGCCGGACGGCGTTGACGGCCGGTTCGACCAACACTCCATCCCTACTCACTCGGTATAGCTATCGATAACCCCGCGTCCCATTGGACGCACAGACTGACACCAGAGTTGGTGTCGGAAAGCGAGCAATCACGATGCTTCCAACTGTTTTCCTGTCGGAGGTCGTTGGCACCGCCATCCTGGTCCTCCTCGGCTGTGGCGTGGTGGCATCGGGTGCCAAGGAGTTCGTTGCCGGCGTGCCGGTCGACGCAGCTTCCATCGCGACCTACCTGGCCGGCCAGATGGTCGGCGCCTTCCTCGGCGCAGTCGTCTGCTGGCTGGCTTACAAGCAGCACTTCGATGAGGATGCCCCCGAGGGCTACAAGCTGGGCGTGTTCTCCACCGGTCCCGAGATCCGTAACTACGGCTGGAACTTCATCACCGAGCTCATCGGCACCTTCGTTCTGGTCCTGTTCATCCTCGGCCTCAGCCACTGGAGCGGCGGTCAGCTCGGCTGGCTCGGCGCCCTCCCGGTTGGCCTCCTGGTCGTCGGCATCGGTACCTCGCTCGGTGGCCCCACCGGATACGCCATCAACCCGGCCCGTGACCTCGGCCCCCGTATTGCCCACGCTGTCCTGCCGATCCCGAACAAGGGCTCGTCTGACTGGGCGTACTCCTGGGTTCCGGTCTTCGGCCCCATCGTCGGTGGCGTTATCGCCGGCCTGACCGCTGGCTTCCTGCTGCCGGCCTGATAACCAACAAACGGTGGGTGGGTCCGGCGATCCCGGGCTCACCCACCACCCAACCCGCCCCTGAACGAAAACGAGCGGGCCGGTGGCCGCCGACCCGCTCACACACTCCATTCGACAAAGATGTGGAAGGAATTATCCATGGCCGACAAGTACATCCTCGCGATTGACCAGGGAACGACCAGCTCCCGCGCAATCGTCTTCAACCACGAAGGCCGCATCGTCTCCGTGGGCCAAAAGGAACACGAGCAGATCTTCCCGCGCGCCGGCTGGGTCGAGCACAACCCGATTGAGGTCTGGGACGCCGTCCGCGAGGTCGTCGCCGAGGCCCTGGCCAAGTCCAGCCTCAACAAGGAGAACATCCAGGCTGTTGGCGTCACCAACCAGCGTGAGACCACCGTCGTGTGGAACAAGGAGACCGGCCTCCCGGTCTACAACGCGATCGTCTGGCAGGACACCCGCACCTCGAAGATCGTCGAGGATCTGGGCGGCGCTGAGGGCCAGGACAAGTACAAGGCTCGCGTCGGTCTGCCGCTGGCGACCTACTTCTCCGGCCCGAAGGTCAAGTGGATCCTGGACAACGTCGAAGGCGCTCGCGCCGACGCCGAGGCCGGCAAGCTGCTCATGGGCAACATGGACACCTGGGTCATCTGGAACCTGACCGGCGGTGTTGACGGCGGCGTGCACATCACCGACCCGACCAACGCCTCCCGCACCATGCTGATGGACCTGAAGACCCTCAGCTGGGATCCCTCGATCGCTGCCGACATGGGCATCCCGATGAGCATGCTGCCCGCGATCAAGTCCTCCTCCGAGGTCTACGGCTACGGCCGCGAGCAGGGTCTGCTCGGTGGCGTCCCGGTCGCTGGCGACCTGGGCGACCAGCAGGCTGCAACCTTCGGCCAGGCCGCGTTCAAGGCCGGCATGGCGAAGAACACCTACGGCACCGGCTGCTTCATGATCATGAACACCGGCGAGGAGATCGTTCCTTCGAAGAACGGCCTGCTGACCACCGTCTGCTACAAGATCGGCGATCAGAAGACCATCTACGCCCTTGAGGGCTCGATCGCAGTGACCGGCTCGCTGGTGCAGTGGCTGCGCGACAACCTGAAGATGTTCTCCTCTGCTCCGGAGATCGAAGAGCTCGCCGCGTCCGTTGATGACAACGGTGGCTGCTACTTCGTCCCGGCGTTCTCCGGCCTGTTCGCTCCGTACTGGCGTTCCGACGCCCGCGGCGCGATCGTCGGCCTGACCCGCTTCGTCAACCGTGGCCACATCGCCCGCGCCGTCCTGGAGGCCACCGCCTACCAGACCCGCGAGGTCCTGGACGCCATGGAAGCCGACTCCGGTGTGAAGCTGGCCGAGCTCAAGGTCGACGGCGGCATGACTGCCAACGAGACCCTGATGCAGTTCCAGGCTGATCAGCTGGGCGTGCCGGTGGTTCGTCCGGTCGTGGCCGAGACCACTGCCCTTGGTGCGGCCTACGCGGCCGGTATCGCCACTGGCTACTGGAACGGCGAGGCCGACGTCATCGCCAACTGGGCCGAGGACAAGCGCTGGGTGCCCAGCGCCGAGCAGGACGAGCGCGCTCGCCTCTACCGCAACTGGAAGAAGGCCGTCACCAAGACCTTCGACTGGGTCGACGGGGACGTCGCGATCTGAGTTCGCCAGAACTGCAGCGGTGCCGCCGGGGTCTCCCCGGCGGCACCGCTGTTTTGTGTCCTTGCCCCAGTCGAAGACAAGGCTCCCTTCGACGGCCTCAGGGGCCGGGGTCCCGAGAGCGGGGCGGGGTGGTCGCGTTCGAGCGACGTGTCTGTTGAAACCCGCAATTGGCGGTGACTGGAGGTGCGCACTGACCCAGCTGTGGTCAGTCCGAGAACGCGACCAGCTCACTCCGCCGGGCTGGCCGCATGGTGCCCCGGTCGGTTGGCTGGGCTCGTCCGACGCTGGGGGTCCCTTCGACGGGCTCAGGGACCGGGTTCGGCACTGGTGCGCGGTGTCGGGGGAGCGGGGTGGGGTGGTCGCGTTCGAGCGACGTGTCTGTTGAAACCCGCAATTGGCAGTGGCTGGAGGTGCGCGCTGACCCAGCTGTGGTCAGTCCGAGAACGCGACCAGCCCACCCCGCCGGGTTGGCTGCGAGCCCGAGGCTCGGCTCAGCGGCCGAGGACGGCGATCTCGGAGATGGTGCCCTGGTAGACGCTCTTGCCGATCGAGGGCAGCGAGGTCAGGTAGACCAGCAGGTAGCGGCTCCGGACCGGTGCGCTGGGAGCCAGCAGGGTGTCCGCGGCCAGATCGGCGGCGGTGGCCACGGCGTGCCACTGGGTGACCGATCGCTTGGGAGCGGCCGTTGGCGACTCGTTCGGGACCATCACCTGCACGGCACCACCCGGGTCGGTCGACATCACCTCGACCGTGGTCACCTCACGGATGGTGCCCAGGTCGACGATCAGTCCGACGCCGGGCTTGGTGCCGCCGAAGTTGCCGGTCTTCTTGTACTTCTCGCTCACCCAGGACGTCTTCGGGTTGCCGTCGATGGCCTGCAGCACCAGCTTCGGGTTCTCCGCCCCGCTGCCACCGTCGTCCTTCGGGTCGAAGTCGTCGGCCGCGATGATTGTCAGCTTGACCGGCGGTGCGGTGGTCGGCACCACCACCGGGTTGCCGGTCAGCGTCGCGGCGGCCAGGAGCCCCACGGCGAGGACCAGCCCGAAGGTGCCGATCACGAAGGGCAGTCGGGGCTTGCGGGGTTCCGGCGCCTCCGGTGCGCTGACCGGGGGTGGCGGGACGGGTGTGAAGCCCTCCTGGCGATCCAAGGCGGACGCCACGAACTCCTCCTCATCGCCGGACTCCGCGCTGGAGCCGTCCACCGGCACCGTCATCTGGAACCGGCTCGCGGCCGGAGTCGGCAGCGGCGGAGCCACTCGCGACACCGGAGCCGGGCTGTCCAACTCGTCGGCGTTGCGGTTCAGCCGGGCCCGCAGGTCGGAGACCGCGCTGGTCGGGCCGAGCACCAAGGACAGCTGCGTGGTCAGTTCGGAGGCGGTCTCGATCGGGGCGGCATGCCCGCGGGGTTCCACCGACAGCAGCCGATCGACGATCTTGTCCAGCTGTGGAGCCACCCCGTTGCGCACTTCGCTGGGCAGCGGCAGCCGTCCGTCCTTCTCCAGGACCGGGTGCAGGCCGAAGGCGGCCTCCATCGGCCACCGGGCCACCAGGCAGGCGTAGAGCAGCTCGCCCAGGGCCAGGATGTCGCCGGCCTCGGTTCCCGGCGCGGCGTCGTCCAGCCCGGCCGCGTAGCCGAGGATCTTCAGGTTGCCCGAGTTGGTGATCAGCACGGTGGCCGGGTTCAGCTGGCCGTGGTGCTGCCCTTGAGCGTGCAGGCCGTTGATGGCGTCGGCGATCTCCCGAATCACCCAGGCGGTCTCGACTCCGGTCAGCGGCCCTCGTCGGAGCAGCTTGGCCAGGGTCTGGCCGGCGGCGTACTCGTAGACGACGAAGGCACCCTCCGGCGGCTCATCGGTCTGATCGAGCAGGCTGGCCTGGTCGGTGAGGTCGGGCACCACGACGTCCAGGACGCGCAGGAAGCGGGCGTCGGTGGCACCGGCCGCCTGCCGGGCCGAACGCAGGACGGCCGCGGTCCGAGGTGCCCCGGACGGAAGCAGCTGCACCAGCACCGGGCGGCCCAGGACGATGTCTTGGCCCAGCCAGGACTGGCCGGCCGCACTGGCGGCGAGCAGGGTGCCGAGCCGGTACCGTCCGGCCAGGACCCGACCCGTGCCCGGATCGACGGACGGCTCGGGGTACTCCAGGATCGCTTCCGGCGGGGGCGGCAGCGGGGTGACCTGGACGAAGACCCCGATCCCGTCCGGATCGGTGTCCGGGTTGATGTCGGCTCGCGGCGGCTCCGGCCGTTCGTAGTCGGCGGGTCGGCCATGCTCCTCGAGGGGCACCTCACCGGACAGCTCGGCGTCCTCCTCGGCGACCAGGACCTCGGCGGCGTCCGCCTCACCGTCGTCGCCATGCTTTCGGCGCAGCATCGAGAGCAGCGAGGACACCTCATCGATCCCCAACCGCCGGGCGACCAGGACGAACACCGCGACCGCAGCCGCGCCGGCCACAGCCAGGACCAGCAGCCGCAGCCAGCTGGACGCCAGCCCGGCGCCGGCCCAGGTGATCAGCCAGCCGACCAGGGCGGCCGGGGCCGAGGCCAGCAGCAGCCGGGCCAACTGCTGCCATAGCGACCGTCCGTCCAACTCGGGTAGCCGGCGCTTCAAGGAGCGGTAGGTGAGGAACACCCCCAGGAAATAGGAGACCGAGTAGGCCAGGGCCAGCCGGGCGGCCACGGTGTTCGGGTCGTTCCAGGCCAGGACGAAGGCCACGGCCAGGGTGGCGTTCGCACCGCTGATCCAGATCTGCAGTCCGAACGGGGTCTTGGTGTTGTCCAGGGCGTAGAAGGCCCGCAGGTACAGATACTGGATCGTGTACGGCACCAGGCCGATCCCGAAGGCGGCCAGCGCCCAGGCCACATAGTGATAGTCGCTGGCGCCGGCGCCGTTGCCGAACGGCACCCGGGCGATCGGATCGGCCAGCGCCACGAAGGCCACCGAGGCCGGGACCAGGAAGGTGAGGGCTAGCCGCAGCGCGCGGTTCGTCTCGGCGGCCACCCCGGCCAGGTCTCCGGCCAGGGCAGCGGTGGACGCGGCCGGGAGCATCGCGGTAGCCAGCGAGACGGTCAGCAGCGAGTGCGGCAGGATCCAGATCAGATAGGCCTGCTGGTAGGCGTTCACGCCGCCGGCCGAGGCCATGTTGGTCACCACGACCTGGGCCAGCGAGGTCAGCGCGACGTAGCCGACCATCCACTTGGCCACGTGGAACGTGCGGCCCAGACCGGTGCCCTTCAGGTCGAACCGCGGACGGTAGTTGAACCCGGCCCGGCGCAGATAGGGCAGCAGGATCAAGGTCTGCACGGCGATGCCGACCGTGGAGCCGATGCCGAGCAGCCATACCTGCTGGTCGGTGAACGGCAGATCGCGGGAGGTCTGGGCGCCCCAGAAGAACAGGTAGGCGCTCAGCGAGATGATCGAGACCACGTTGTTCAGCACCGGCGCCCACATCATCGGGCCGAACTTCTCCCGGGCGTTGAGCACCTGTCCGATCAGGAAGAACACGCCGTAGAAGAAGATCTGCGGCATGGTCAGATAGCTCATCAGCAGCAGCGCGCGCCAATGCTCCGCCATCTCCGGAGCTCGCCAACTGGACTTGGTGTAGACCGACATCACCAGCGGGGCGGCAACGGTGAACACCACAGTCAGAGCGCCGAGGATCAGCAGGAAGCCGGTCATGATCCGGTCCACGAAGGCCCGTCCGCCGTCTTCGTCCCGGGTGACGGCACGGACGATCTGCGGGACCAGCACGTTGTTCAACGTGCCGCCGGCCAGCAGCAGGTACAGCGAGCTGGGCACGGTCAGCGCGAGGGTGAGGACGTCGGCCCGCATCGTGAAGTTGCCCAGAATGAACGCGATCAGGACCGCTCGGATCAGACCGAGCACCCGGGAGACCATGGTCCCCGAAGCCATCACTGCGGTGGCGCTGAGCAGCTTGCGCCCAGAGTTGGTGGCTTCGCTCATTCGGCTCTCTCCGGCTCGACCTGGGCCTCGGCGGCCGCGTTGCGGCGGCGCACCTGACGAATACGGAAGGCGGTGGCACCGACCAGCACCACTGCCGAGATGGCCACGATCACCCAGGCCACCATGCCCAGATCGGTGACCTCCACCACGATCCGGGTGCCCTCGCTGATCCGGTGCCCGGACGCCGAGGTCAGCTGCGCCGTGGCGACCACCACGCCGTTGGAGCTGGCCTCGGGACGGATGTTCACCGTCTGGCTCTGGCCCGGGTCGATGGTGAAGACCTTCGACGGCGGGACGGTGAGTCGCTGCGGGTTGTCCGAGACGATCCGGACCATCACCTGGATCTGGTCGCTGAGCTCGTTGGTCACGGTGATCGGGAACTCATTCGTCCGCGACGACATGACGAAGCGGGAGCTGGCATGCAGCTCGATGCCGTCATCGAGGGCGTGCGGCCCGACCCGATCCGACAGCGCCCGGAGCAGGTCGGCGCGGGCCTGCGGGACCTGGATCCAGGCCGAGGAACTCAGCCGGGCCAGGGCCGGCGCGCTCTGCGCCAGGACGGCGGCGCTCGGCGCCACCTCTTCATACGTGGCGAAGTCGTGCTCGATCTGGGTGAGCTGGTCGAAGTCGGCGGTCGACAAGGTCGGGCCGACTTGCTCGATCAGTTCAGGGCTGCCGTCCTTCGCGCTGGCCAGCAGGTCGGCCAGCGAGCGATCGTCCACCCAGTCCGGACGACTGGACTCATCCTTGGCCAGATCGGCGGCCGAGGTGATCAGTCGCAACTGGCCCGAGCCGCCGGCCACCACGGTGGTGGCCAGGGACAGCAGTCGGCTCTCCAGTGACCCGGGCTCGGCGGTGGCGGACGCAGTGTTCATCACCGGCACCACGATCGGTCCGCCGGAGGTCGGCTGGAGCACCTGCGTGGCCGAGCTGTTGCCGGCCAGCACGGCGGCGTCCTCCAGCCCGGAAAGGGACTCCAGCGTGGCTTGGTTGAGGATCAGGCCGTTGGGCACGACCACCAACGGCAAATCCGACAGCCCCAGGACGGAGTCACCGACCATCTCGGCGCGGCTCAGCACCGCGGCGTTGCCGGCAGCGGCTGCCCCGACCACGTCCGGATTGCCGTACAGCGTCCGGCCTCCCCAGTTGCGATTCAGCTGCTGATAGCGGGCCAGCCAACTGGCCGCGATCGCCTGGCCGGCACCGGGGACGGTCTGGCCGCCGGTGATCACCTGGTAGCCGTCGGCCTGGTCGCGGACCTCGTCCAGCAACTCCGGGTCGATCAGCCAGCTGTGTCCGGGCCGTTCGGCCGCAGTGAGCAGAGTGCCCAGCCGTCCGGTGAGTTCGGCCGACAACGACTCGTTGCTGAACAGTCCGTCCATCACCTTGCTGGGCGTGGTGGAGAGCAGCACCGCCGAGGTGACCGGCACCTGCGCTCCCGGCAGGCTGACGAAGGTGCGGATCTGTCCGGCCACGGCGTAGCTGCTGCTCTGATCGGAGGTGCCCAGCACCTGCAGACCGAAGGCGTAGGCCGCTCCGGTGGTGTCGAAGCCGAGGTCGGCCAGCGTGGCCTTGAGCTTGAGTTGGGTCTTCGCGCCCGGGGCGAAGGCCTCAGTGGAGCGGGTGACCAGCCGGTAGTGGTCCGGGGTGGCGGTCATCCGCGAGCCCCAGCCGGCCTCGGCGGCCTCGGCCTTGCGCAGCGTCCCGGGGTCGCGGATCGGATCGCGAGAGCGCCACAGAATCGCCTGCACTCCGTAGACCGGGTCGGGGCTGGTGTTGGTGACGGTGGCGGTGATCTTGACGGTGTCGTCCGGCTCGCTGCCACTGACGGTGAGGCTGTTCAGGGTGACTTGCAGCTGCGGGACGGTGATCGCCTCGGCCGTGGACGGGGCCAGCCAGGCGATGCCGGTGGCCGCCAGTAGCACCGCGAGCAGGTAGCCCAGGGCGCGGCGCCAGAAGCCGGATCCACCGCGTGTCACCGTCCTATCGTACGGGGGTCGCCGGAGCCGTCCGACCGGACGCGCTCAGCCGAGGCCAGGCTCACAGGCGAAGCCGGAGCTCCGCCCGGTAGACTGCTCGGTCGTGCCTGACCTGACTGCTGAACGACGCGCCGCCCTGGACGCGGTGCTGGCCGCCGGGCCGAAGGTGCGCCAGCTGACTGAGGCTTTCGCCGCCGCGGGCCATGAGCTCTACCTGGTCGGCGGGTCCGTGCGGGACGCCCTGCTCGGCCGGCTGGGCACCGACTTGGACTACACCACCTCTGCGCATCCGGATCAGATCGAGCAGATCGTCCGGAAGTTCACCAAGGCGGTCTGGGACGTCGGGCGCGCCTACGGGACGATCGCCTGCCGGATCGACGACAAGACGTCCTGGCTGGTCGAGATCACTACCTTCCGCGCCGACAGCTACGTCGATCACAGCCGCAAGCCCGAGGTCGTCTTCGGCGACCATCTGGGCGGCGACCTGATCCGGCGCGACTTCACGGTCAACGCCATGGCCCTGGACACCGTCACCGGGGAGTTGCTGGACCCGTTCAAGGGCTTGGACGATCTGGAGGCCTGCCTGATCCGGACGCCGTCGGCCCCGGAGATCTCCTTCTCCGATGACCCGCTGCGGATGATGCGGGCCGCCCGGTTCGCCTCCCAGCTGGGCTTCCGGCCGACCCCGGACGTGATCGCGGCCATGAAGGCCGATGCCGAGCGGATCCGGATCATCTCCGCCGAGCGGGTCCGGGACGAGCTGACCAAGCTGATGCTGTCGCCCGACCCGCGTCCGGGCCTGGAGTTGCTGGTCGACACCGGGCTGGCCGACATCGTGCTGCCGGAGTTGCCCGCGCTGCGGATGGAGTCCGACGAGCACAACCGGCACAAGGACGTCTTCGATCACACCCTGATCGTTGTCGAGCAGGCCATTGAGTTGGAGCGGGCCCGCGGCCACGCTCCGGACCTGATCAGCCGACTGGCTGCGCTGTTCCACGACATCGGCAAGCCGGCCACCCGGCGGTTCGAGCCGGGCGGCAAGGTGTCCTTCCACCACCACGATGTGGTCGGGGCGAAGCTGACCCGCAAGCGGATGGAAGCGCTGCACTTCTCCAACGACGAGATCAAGGCGGTGTCGAAGCTGGTCGAGTTGCACCTGCGCTTCCACGGCTACGGCGAGGGCCAGTGGACCGACTCGGCCGTCCGCCGCTACGTCCGCGATGCCGGCGATCAGCTCGAGCGGCTGCACATCCTGACCCGCTCGGACTGCACCACTCGCAACCAGCGCAAGGCCGACACCCTGCGCCGCGCGTACGAGGAGCTGGAGTGGCGGATCGACGAACTGGCCGCCCAGGAGGAGCTGGACTCGATGCGTCCGGACCTGGACGGGACCCAGATCATGGAGGTGCTCGGGATCGGTCCCGGGCGGGAGGTCGGCGCGGCCTACAAGTACCTGTTGGAGCGCCGGATTGATGACGGACCGCTCGGTGAGCAACGGGCCAAGGACGAGCTGCTGGCCTGGTGGGCCGGGCGGCAGGAGAACTGAATGACGTTGCATTTCCGGCCCGAAGCGGTCGTGTTCGACAACGACGGGCTGTTGGTCGATACCGAGTCCTGCTGGACGAAGGCCGAGGCGACCATCTTCGCTGAGCGCGGCCTGGAGTACCCACCGGCGATCAAGGCGGAGTTCATCGGCAAGTCGGTCCCCGACACCGTGGCGCTGATGGCGCAGCGGTTCGGCGAGGTCGGCAACGAGGCTGCGATCGGCACCCGGCTGTTGCGGCTGGCCGCAGAGGTGATCTCGGCGGAGTCGGTGGCCATGCCGGGCGCGGTCGAGTTGGTCTACTCACTGCGCGGACGGATGCCGATCGCGGTGGCCAGCAACTCCCCGCGCGGCCTGGTCGAGGCCGCGTTGCGTCCGGCCGGGCTGTGGGGACGATTCGACGCCGTGGTCAGCTTGGATGACGTGGCCATCGGCAAACCGGCCCCCGATCTGTACCTGAAGGCGTGTGCCGCCCTGGCCGCCACCCCCGAACACTGCCTGGCCTTCGAGGACTCCGAGACCGGGCTGGCCTCGGCGCGGGCGGCCGGGCTGTCGGTGGTCGGGGTGCCGACCCTGAAGAACCTCGAGTTCGACGCCGACCTGGTGGTCGACTCGCTGGCCGACCCGGACCTCGTGGAGTGGGCCGCCAGCTGGTGACTTTAGTTAGCCAAACTAATGAGCTAAGCTAACTAACTGTGAGTGAAGATCTGGGCCAGCTGGCGAACGCCGTCCGTACTACCTGCCAGCAGGTGAGCCGTCGAGTGCGCTTCGAAGCCAACCCGGAACTGGCTCCCCACCACGCCAGCGCGCTGTTCAAGCTGATGGACGGGCCGCGCACCCCCAGCGAACTCGCCGAACAGGAGCGGGTCGCGGCGCCGTCCATGACCCGGACCGTGAACTGCCTCGTCGAGCGAGGACTGGCCAGCCTGGCCAGCAACCCGAACGATGGACGTTCCAAGCTGGTCGCCCTGACCGATTCCGGCCGGGACGCGCTGGAGCAGACCGTCCACGCCCGGGACGACTGGATGATGCGGCGGCTGGCCGGGCTCAGCGAGGCCGACCAGGAGATTCTGCGTGCGGCCACCGAGGTCTTGAACCGGGTGTTGGACGCGTGAGCACCGCCGCTGCCCAGCGGGTGCCCACTTTCGCCTCACTCAGCATTCGCAACTACCGGCTGTTCTGGACCGGAGGGCTGATCTCGAACATCGGCACCTGGATGGCCCGCGTCGCCCAGGACTGGCTGGTGCTGACCGTCCTGACCAACAACTCGGCCTGGGCGCTGGGCATCGTGACCGGCCTGCAGTTCCTGCCGATCGCGCTGTTCGCGCCGTACGCCGGAGCGCTGGCCGATCGGCTGTCCAAGCGCCGGCTGCTGATGTGCACCCAGACCGCCCAAGGCCTGATCGGCGTGACCATGGCGGTCCTGGTGATCGGCGGCTGGATCCAGCTGTGGCACGTCTACCTGCTGGCCACCCTGCTCGGCGTGGCGGCGGCCTTCGACGGTCCGGCCCGGCAGGCCTTCGCGCCCGAGATGGTCAGCGACAAGCTCATCCCCAATGCGGTCGGCCTGAACACCACCTCATTCCACGCGGCCCGGCTGATCGGACCGGCCGTGGCCGGACTGATCATCGGCTGGTGGGGCGTCGGTCCCGCGCTGGCCATCAACGGACTCAGCTTCCTGGCCGTCCTGGCCGCGCTGGCCCGGATGGATCCCGAGCGGCTCACCCCGGCTCCCCGGGTTCGGGCCAAGGGAGCAGTGATGGACGGGGTTCGTTACGTCCGCAGGCGTCCGGACATCATGCTGGCCATGTTCATCGTGTTCATGCTGGGCACCTTCGGAATGAACTTCCAGATCACCAATGCGCTGATGGCGACCGCCGTGTTCCAGGTGGGCCCGGTTCAGTACGGTCTGCTCGGCTCGGTGCTGGCGATCGGCTCGCTGTCGGCCGGCCTGATGGCGGCCCGGCGGGTGGACCTGCCCTGGAAGCTAATCGTCGGCTCGCTGGGCGCGTTCGCGCTGGCCGAGATCGGGCTGTCGGTGATGCCCGGCTACTGGTCCTACGCCGTGCTGCTGGTGCCGACCGGCCTGGCCGCGCTGACCGTGATGACGGCAGCCAATGCGTCCGTCCAGATGTCCACCGAGCCGGTGATGCGTGGCCGGGTGATGGCGCTGTACCAGGCGATCTTCCTGGGCGGGACGCCGCTGGGCGCTCCGCTGATCGGCTGGATCGGCGACGCCTGGGGTCCGCGCTGGACGCTGGCCATCGGCGGCATCGCCTGTGCCCTGACCTTCCTGGTCGCGCTCGCCGTGCTCTCCCGCTGGCAGGCCGACGACGCGGCCACCGTGGCGCCGCTGCCCTCCTGATCCGGCCGGGTCAGCCCTGGCGGGTGAGGAACTCGTCGCGAAGCTGCTTGCGCAGGACTTTGCCCAGCATCGAGCGCGGGAAGTCGGAGACCACGACGATCTGCTTGGGCACCTTGTAGGCGGCCAGTCGCTCGCGACACCAGGCCCGCATGGCCTTCTCGTCGAGGCTGCCTTCCGGACGCAGCAGCACCAGCGCCACGACCTTCTCGCCGCCGTGCGGCGAGGGCACCCCGATCACCGCGGCGTCGGCCAGATCCGGATGGGTGCGCAGCACGGCCTCCACCTCGGACGGGGCCACGTTGAAGCCACCGGTGATGATCAGCTCCTTGACCCGGTCGACGATGGTGGTGAAGCCGTCGGCGTCCACGGTCACCACGTCGCCGGTACGCAGCCAGCCGCCGGGCAGCAGCGTCTTCTCGGTGTCGGCGACGTTGTTCCAGTAGCCGTGGAAGACCTGCGGGCCCTTGATCAGCAGCTCGCCGCGCTCACCGACGCCGACCTCCTTGGTCGGATCCTCGGTGTCGACCACCTTCATGTAGGTGCTCGGGAACGGGATTCCGATCGTCCCGGACCGCCGGGACGGCGCGAACGGGTTGCCCAGGCAGACCGGGGACGCCTCGGTCATCCCGTAGCCCTCGACCAGCAGCCCGCCGGAGACGCTTTCCCACAGCTCGACCACCGACTCGGGCAGGTTCATGGCCCCGGAGATGCAGTACTTCGCCGAGCGCAGGCTGATCCCACGCTTCTTGGCCTCGGCCGCGGTCTTCTCGTAGATCGGCGGGACGGCGCAGTACACCGTCGGTGGGGTCTTCTTGGCCGCGGCCAGCACCAGATCCACATCGAAGGACGGGAAAATCACCAGCCGGGCCTGCTTCAAGATCCCGTAGGTGAGGAACAGGGTCATCCCGAAGGCGTGGAACATCGGCAGGATCGCGTAGAAGTTCTCTTTGCGGTACTGCGCGCCGTGCATCCAGGCCTCGCCCTGCCGGGCATTGGCGAACAGGTTGTAGTGGCTGAGCATCGCACCCTTGGAGACCCCGGTGGTGCCCGAGGTGTACTGGATCACGGCCAGGTCATGGACGCTCGGCTTCGGGTGCTCCGGATCGATCCGAGGGGAGGCCACCAGCTGCTCCCAGGACAGGGTGCCCGAGGTCGGCTGGGTCAGCTTGGCCCGGGTATCGCGCAGCTTGCGGACGGGCAGGTGCAGGGCCATGGCCTTCAGCTTCGGGAACGCCTTCAGCAGGTTCACGGCCACGATCTTGGACAGCGCGATGTCGTCCGGCAGTGCCTGCAGTTTGGCGACGGCGACGTCCCAGCAGATCGCCACCCGGGCGCCGTGATCCTCGAACTGATGGCGCAACTCACGCTCGGTGTAGAGCGGGTTGTGCTCGACCACGACCGCGCCCAACCGCAGCACGGCGTAGAAGGCGATCACATGCTGCGGCGAGTTGGGCAGCACCAGGGCCACCCGGTCGCCGGCGTGCACGCCGAGTCGACGAAGTCCCTCGGCCACCCGCTCGACCTGCTCACCGAAGGCGGCATAGGTCGTGGTGCGTCCGAAGAACTCCAAAGCGATCGAGTTCGCGGCCTCGCTGACCGAGCGCTCATACAGCGCAACCAACGACTCTGTTGGCAGTTCGATCTGGGCCGGAACCCCTGGCTGATAGTGCTTCACCCATGGTGCGTCCACACGTTCACCCTAGTGTGAAGCGGGTCCGGACGGGGGCGCGGAGAACGAGATTCGTGACCGGTTCGCGCAGCGGTGGGCCAACTGTTGTACGAACGCCGCAACGAATCGGCCCCGCTCCGACTTGTTGTAGGTGTGGGAACGGATGCTGTCACCATGACTGTCGAGACCGGCCGGGACGCCGCCTTCAGCGACTTCGTACGAAGTCGCAGCCGGCGCCTGGGGGACTTGGCCTGGCTGATCACCGGCAACCTCGCCGATGCCGAGGATGCCGTGCAGGACGCCCTGGCCGGGCTCTACCGGCGCTGGGCGAAGCTGCCCTCCGGAGATGAGTTCGAGGCGTACGTCCATCGCACGCTGGTGAACGCCTGCCTGGGTGTCATCCGGCGGCGACCGCGGGCGCTCAGTGTGGCCGACCCGGCGCTGCTGGCGTCGGCTCCGGTGGGCGCGGATCCGTCCGTGGCGGTGGCGGCCAGCGATCAGGTCTGGCGGTTGTGCCAGCAGTTGGCGCCCGACCAGCGGGCCGCGGTGGTGCTGCGCTTCTACGGCGACCTCAGCTATGCCGAGATCGCCACCGCGCTGGGCTGCCGGGAGGCGACCGCGCGATCCCACGTGAACCGGGCGCTGAAGAGGCTGCGCTCACGGATTGAGGAGGGGAAATGAACGACTTGGAGCGCACTTTCCGCGAGGGCCTGCGTCAGGCCGTGGCCGATCGTCCCGGCGGAGTCCGGGTCGACATCGACGAGGTGATCGCCCGGGCGTCGTCCCCCGACTTCGTCCCCGAGACTCGCTGGACGCCGCCGCGCTGGCTGGCTGCCGCGGCTGCGGTGCTGGTCGTCGCCGGGTTGGGCGTGACCATGGTGGCCTTGCGTCCCTCTGCAGGGGTGCCCGCCGTTCCGTCCGCCCCGTCGCCGACGGCGTCGCCGAGCAGCTGGTTCGATCCGAGCAAGCTCATCGGCAGCCGGTGGTCGGTCATCCAGCTGGACGGACAGCCCGTGGCGGCCAAGGGCAACGCCAGCGAGCCGAGTGTCACCTTCACGTCCGAGACGAAGGCCCTGACCAATGACGGCTGCAACACCGGCCAGCGCAGCTACCGGTTCGCACCGCGTGGCGTTCTTCTCGACTTCAGCTTCGCCGCCACCGGCGGACAGGTCACGGACGGCTGCGACCCCGCGCTGCAGAAGCGCTTCGCCAAGGCACTGGACAACACGGTTCAGGCTCGCCTCAGCGCGGATCTCCTGGAGTTCTTCGGCGGCAATGATGAAGCAGTGATGCGCCTCGTCCGGGCTGACGGGACGCAGACCAAGCCCACCCCCACCCCGAACCCGACCAACTCCGTCCCCGGGGAGATCGGTGTGCCGTCGGCAACCCCCACCCCAACCGAGCCGCCGGTGGCGACGTCGAGCCCGACCGCTGGGGTGCACGTCCGGATCTACAACGACACCGGCGTCACCGTGCGCGATGTGAAGCTCGGCTTCCAGGATGGACTCGTCATCAGGGAAGGCGCGATGGCCCCGGGCACCTACAGCGAGTACATGGGCCTCAAGGTGGCCTACCGCCTCGCCAGCCTGGAGGCGAAGGTTGACGGGCACCCCTATCGGATCACCCCGATCGACTACGTGGGCGAGCAGCCGCTCGAGCCGGGCAACTACACCTACCGGATCAGACTGACCGAGGGCGTCATGTTCCTCGAGTTCGGCCAGGACTGAGCTGTACCCGCCCGGTGCGTGTGCAGCGCGCACCGGTGTCGGAGCTTCGGCCTAGCATGAGTCCGACGAAAGGGCGGACGGATGGGCGAGCGCTGCGGTTGGTGCGGGGATGATCCGCTGTACGTCGCCTATCACGACGACGAGTGGGGGCGCCCCGTCCATGACAGCAAGGCGCTGTTCGCCAAGTTGATCCTGGACGGCTTCCAGGCCGGCCTGGCCTGGATCACCATCCTGCGCAAGCGGGACGCCTTCTACGCCGGCTTCGCCGGACTCGATCCGGACGTGATCGCCGACTGGGGCGAGCCGGACGTGGTGCGCCTCCTCGGCGACGCTGGGATCGTCCGGCATCGCGGAAAGATCGAGGCAGCCATCGGCAATGCCCGGGCCTGGCAGCAGGTCGAGGCCACCTACCCGGGTGGTTTCTCTGCCCTGATGTGGGATGCGGTCGGCGGAGTCCAGATCGACCGGGAGATGGTCAGCCCGCTCGACTACGTGGCGACCGATCCGCGCACCGATGCGCTGTCCAAGCAGCTGAAGAAGCTCGGCTTCCGGTTCTGTGGGCCGACCATCGTCTACGCATTCGCCCAAGCCGTCGGAATGTTCAACGACCACCTGGTGACCTGCCCGGCGCACGACGAGTTCCTGCCCGCATGAGCCTGAAGCTCCCGACCTGGCTGAGCCCGGTGTGGCTGGTGATCGGCTCGATCGCGTCCGTCCAGCTGGGTGCGGCCTTCGCGAAGTCGCTGTTCCCGCTGGCCGCGCCGACCGCGGTCGCCTGGCTGCGGATGGCCGTGGCCGCCGTGATCTTCTGGGTGATCGCCCGTCCCCGGGTGCGCGGACGCAGCGCGGCCGAATGGCGAGTGGTGCTCGGCTACGGGCTGGCGCTGGCCACCATGAACTGGTCGATCTACATGGCCTTCTCGCGGATCCCGATCGGGCTGGCCGTGACCATCGAGTTCCTGGGCCCGCTGAGCCTGGCCTTGTTCAGCTCACGCCGGCTTCGCGATGTCTTGTGGGTGCTGCTGGCCGCGATCGGCGTGGCGCTGCTCGGCGTCTTCCCGGTCAGCATCGACTGGATCGGAGTCGGCTTCGCGCTGCTGGCCGGGGTGGCCTGGGCCGGCTACATCGTGCTCGGCCGGGGCACGGGACGCTCCTGGGAAGGCATCACCGGAGTCTCGATGGGCTCGATGGTCGGTGCGGCGCTCTTCCTGGTGCCGGGCCTGATCGCCGGTGGGGCCGACCTGCTGCAGCCCAAGGTACTGCTGCTGGGTGCCCTGGTCGGCCTGCTCAGCTCGGTGATCCCCTATGGCCTGGAAATGGTGGCGCTGCGCTCGATCCCGTCCGGGGTATTCGGGATCCTGATGAGCTTGGAGCCGGCCACCGCGGCCGCGTTCGCACTGCTGGTGCTCGGCGAGCAGCTGAGTTGGGTCGAGCTGGTGGCGATGGTGTGTGTGGTCATCGCCTCGATCGGCTCGACCCGCAGCCTGGCGTCCGCTCCGGCTCCGAACTGAGGCCTTTCCACGCAGCGTCGTCCACTTCCGTCCCAACCTGGAGCGGTGAGCGGGCGGCCCCTGTGGCTCACCTTCTGGAGCCCACCCGGGCACACCGTTCTTGAACATGGTGGCTGGGTGAGTGCCTCGGCTGTCGGTGGAGTGGGGCGTGGGTGAGGAAGGGATAGGTTCTGCGAACGGTGTGCCCGGGCGGGCGCTCGTTGGTCGCGGATACCCGCCGGACCTGTGGAACCAGCTGATCGCCACGGCTGTCGTCCACAGATCTGCGTCGACCGCTTCCGCAGCAGTGCGCGGCTGACTCACGCTGATCAACGTGCGAAAGCCGATGCCGTGGCCCCTGCCGCCCCAACCAGTCAGCCGGGCCACCCTGCTGGCCATGGGCGTCACCGAGGCCATGATCCGCAGTCGGCTGCGCAGCGGCGAGCTGATCACGATGCGCGACGGTGTGTATCTCAGCGCGGCGAGCTGGCCCGCTGATGCCGGCGAGCAGCATGTGATCCGGGGGCATGCCGAGCTCGTGGTGAACCCAGATGCGGTGCTGAGTCATCAGACGGCCGCCCTGGTGTGGTCGCTGCCGGCACCGGGCTTCGGCGGGTGGCACGACCTCCCGGTCTGCGTGACCCTGCCGCCCGGCGGACACCGTTCGCGGGCACGGGCGAGCGTCCATCGCGTCGCGGCGCTGCCACTCACGCAGGTACAGCGCGACCCCTCCGGCTACCCGGTGACCAGCCCGGCGCGAACGGCCGTCGATCTCGCTGCCCGACTGACCCTGCCGGAGGCGTTGGTGCTGCTCGATGCTGCGGCCCGGCTGATCTGCCAGGGACTCGTCCCCACCATCCGACGTCGCGACTACGCGAACCGGCGCCTGGTCGAGGCGGCCGCGACCCTCCTGACTGAGGCGGCAGCCACCATCCACTGCGCACGGATTCGGCCGATGGTGGCCCTGGTCGACCCAAGTCGGGAGTCTGCGGCGGAGTCGTTGTCGGCCGGTCACTTCGAGCTGGCCGGGCTTCCTCGTCCGCGCTTTCAGGCCGAGGTGCGGACCCATCGCGGGACCTTCTTCCCGGATGCTCTGTGGGAGGACAAGCTGATCGGCGAGTGCGATGGTGCCGTCAAGTACGCCGACCCCAGCGGCTACGTCCTGGAGAAGGAACGGGAGCAGGTGCTGCGCGACCTCGGCTACCGCTTCGTGCGCTGGCAGGCCAAGGAGATCATGACCGACCCTGCCGTGGTGGTCGATCGGGTCGCTCGAGCCCTGGGGTGCTGAACGCGACCTCCGATGTTGTGGTTGTCAGCACGGTCTCGCTGCCGCGGATCAGCGTGACCGCCAATGTTGTCGTAATGACCTGGCTCACGGCGGCCCATAACGACGACATTGGCGCTCGGATGCGAGTTGGCCTCCGGAACCCCTCTGATAACGACGAAGTCGGCGGTCTGACACCGGCTGATCGGGTCGAGCGCGTGCTCCGGGCGCCGCTGCCGAGTTCCGACGCGGTCGACGAGTAGCCGGCTACTGCTGGCCGACCACGCCGAAGGTGGTCACCGGGCCGCGAACGCCGGCCTTGGCCAGGGCGGCCATGCTGCGAGCCAGCAGAGTGCGCTGGACGCCGAAGTGCTGATTCGCGGTGGCCTTGGCGGTCATCCGGATGATCATCGTGGTGGCCGAGACTGAGTTCACTCCGGCCACGGCAGGACGCTCCAGCAGCACCTTGGAGAGCTCCTCGTCATCCTCGGCGTCGGCGGCG